>FR895287.1 GCA_000434995.1 Firmicutes bacterium CAG:341
TAGTGTGAAGTCCTTTTTTTATGAAGACATATCAAAAAAGCCTCTTATTTTAAATAAGAGGCTTTTGGCATTTAGTATTCAATTTCGCCTTTATATACAAGGTTGCAGTCACCGGTTAGGGTTACACCGTTATCTGAATAATTAACTATTAAGTCGCCGCCTTTTACTTTGACTGTAATATCTTCGTCTTTGCTGCAATATCCGTTTTCTACTGCTGCAATGACTGCTGCGCAAGCACCTGTGCCACACGCTTGTGTTTCACCGTTTCCTCGCTCCCATACACGCATTTTCAGCGTTTTTGAATTAACTACCCTTACGAATTCCGTATTAACTCTTTCCGGGAAAATAGGTGCTGTTTCAAATTGCGGGCCGACGCTTTCAATGTTAATTTTATCAACATTGTCAACAAATACTACACAGTGCGGATTGCCGACTGCACAGCAAGTAATATTATATTCTTTTCCGCCGATTTCGGCAGGGTGATTTATTATTCTGTCACCGCTGATAGAAACAGGAATTTTGGCAGGGTTAAGCTCGGCTTTTCCCATTGAAACTTTGGCTGATGATACTTTGCCGTCCCTTGTGAAAAGTTTTAAAACTTTAACACCTGATGCTGTTTCAACAGTGATTTTATCTTTTTTAACAAAACCGTTATCATAAAGAAATTTGCCGACGCATCTAATTGAATTGCCTGCCATTTTGCCCTCACTTCCGTCAAGGTTAAATATGCGCATTTTTGCATCTGCAATTTTACTGTTTTCAATAAGAACTATGCCGTCACCGCCGATTCCTTTGTGCCTGTCACAAAATTCAATTGCAAAGCTTTCAGGGCAGGTGATAATGCCGCACTTGTTGTTAAAGAATATGTAATCGTCACCCGTGCCTTGCATTTTTGAAAACTTGAGAATTCCTTTTTCTTTTCTCATAAAGTTTATATCTACAAGTTCGGTATTTGTTTCTTTGTAGCGTGAAGCAATAATATCTGCCACGGCATTTGCTGTGTCAAGTGATGTAATTGTTGCAATTCCAAGCTGATTTGCTCTGTTGTGAAGTTTGATGTAATCTGCAATTGAGTTTTTATCACTCTTGCCGGTATATACAATGTAGTCAAGCTGACCTGATTCAACAAGCTCCATAATCGAATTATCTTCACGAAGCTTGTTAACAATATTTACTTTAATACCTAAACTTTCAATTGCTTTCGCTGTTTCAGGTGTTGCCCAAATTTTAGCACCTAAATCATCAAGCTTTTTAGCAAGTCCTACTATTTCAAATCTGTCTTGCTTTGTAACTGTAATGAGTACACCATGCTCATCTTTTGAATGGAAATCGGTTTTAAATCCGGCAGATACAAGCCCTTTGAACAGTGCTTCAATAAGGTTTTTGCCGACACCTAAAACTTCACCTGTTGATTTCATTTCAGGACCGAGTTTTGAGTTAACATCATTAAGTTTTTCAAAGCTGAAAACAGGAACTTTAACTGCCACATACGGCGGTGTTTTATAAAGCCCTGTGCCAAATCCCAGATCTTTAAGGTTTTGACTTACCATAATTTTGGTTGCAAGTTCAACCATAGGCACGCCCGTAACCTTGCTGATGTATGGTATTGTTCTTGATGCTCTTGGGTTAACTTCAATTACATATAATTCATTGTGATAAATAAGATATTGAATGTTGATAAGACCTTGCGTGCCGAGTTCAAGTGCAAGCTTTTGCGATACATCACAAATCTTTTCAAGCATCATATCATTAAGATTATATGGTGGGTAAACAGCAATTGAGTCACCTGAATGTACACCAGCTCTTTCAATATGCTCCATAATACCCGGGATAAGAACATCATTGCCATCGGAAATACAGTCAACTTCAAGCTCTGTTCCCATCATATATTTGTCAACAAGAACAGGGTTTTCAATTCCCTGCGCAAGTATAATTGCCATATATTGCTTAACATCATCATCTGTGTATGCAATAGTCATATTTTGACCGCCGATAACATATGACGGGCGTAAAAGTACAGGATATTCAAGCCTGTTTGCCGCCTGCAATGCTTCATCAAGAGTCATTACGCTTTCGCCTTTTGGCCTGAAAATACCGAATTTTTCAAGAAGTTCATCAAAACGCTCTCTGTCTTCGGCAATGTCGATTGATTCTGCGCTTGTGCCAAGAATTTTAATTCCTTTTTCATCAAGAAATTTAGTAAGTTTAATGGCAGTTTGACCGCCGAATGCCACAACAACACCAATCGGATTTTCAGCCTTGATAACATTCATTACATCTTCATCCGTAAGCGGCTCAAAATAAAGCCTGTCACCTGTGTCAAAATCGGTTGATACAGTTTCCGGATTGTTGTTAATTATAATAACTTCGTATCCAAGCTCTTTAAGTGTCCATACACAGTGAACGGACGAATAGTCAAATTCAATACCTTGGCCGATTCTGATAGGGCCTGAACCTAATACGATGATTTTTTCTTTATCACTTTTGTCAAGCTCTCTTGCTTCGCAGTGTTCATCATATGTTGAATAAAAATACGGTGTTTCCGCTTTGAATTCCGCACCGCAGGTATCAACCATTTTATATACACAATCCCTGTGATACGCAAGGCTTCCGCCGCTGATTTTTTCAAGTGCTTTATCGGGATAACCTAATTTCTTTCCCTTTAAATATTGCTCTTTTGAAAGAGGTTTGCCCTCAATTTCAAGTTCAAATTTTGCAAGATTTTCAAGTTTTGCCAAAAACCACTCATCAATCATAGTGATTTGATGAATTTCGGCAATGCTGATACCTTCTTTAAGCGCTTTAAAAACAGTAAATAACCTAATATCATCTTGGTCGTGTAATTTTTGCCTTATGTCTGCGTTATTAAGTGCTTTGTTATTAAGCGTATCAAGCCCGATTTCAGCACCTCTTACTGCTTTCATAATGGCTTGCTCAAAGCTTGGTGCTATGCTCATTACTTCACCGGTAGCTTTCATCTGTGTGCCAAGCTTGCGTGAAGCGTTTACAAATTTGTCAAACGGCCATTTAGGAAGTTTGACTACAACATAGTCAAGCGTCGGCTCAAAGCAAGCACAGGTTTTACCCGTGATGTCATTTTTAATTTCATCAAGCGTATATCCAAGTGCAATTTTAGTGGTAACCTTTGCAATCGGATAACCTGTTGCTTTAGATGCAAGGGCAGAGGAACGCGAAACTCTCGGATTTACTTCGATAACAGAATATTCAAAACTTTCAGGATTTAATGCAAATTGGCAGTTGCAGCCGCCTTCAATTCCGAGTTCTGTAATTATATCAAGTGATGCGCTTCGAAGCATTTGCAATTCCTTATCGGCAAGTGTAACAGCAGGGGCAATAACTATGCTGTCGCCTGTATGCACACCGACAGGGTCAAAGTTTTCCATAGAGCAAACAGCTATGACATTGCCTACACTGTCCCTCATAACTTCAAATTCGATTTCTTTCCAACCTGCAATGTATCTTTCTACAAGCACTTGGGTAATAGGGGAAAGCATTAAACCGTTTTTTGCTATAACTTCAAGTTCATGCTCATTATACGCCACACCGCCGCCTGCACCGCCCAAGGTGAAAGCAGGGCGAATGATTACCGGATAGCCGATTTCATCTGCAATTTCTTTTGCGTGGTCAACTGTGTATGCAATGTCACTCGGTACAACAGGTTGGTTGATTTTAACCATAGTATCGCGAAACATTTGCCTGTCTTCAGCTTTATCAATAGCTTCGGCGTCTGTGCCTAACAGCGTAACACCCATTTTATCAAGGTATCCGTCTTTTGCAAGCTGCATACCTATTGTAAGTCCTGTTTGGCCGCCGAGTCCGCAAAGGATTGAATCAGGGCGTTCTTTTTCAATAATTCTTTTTACAGTTTCTTCGGTAAGCGGTTCAAGATATATATGGTCGGCAAGAGCCTTATCCGTCATAATTGTGGCGGGGTTTGAGTTTACAAGTACAACTTCAATTCCCTCATCCTTAAGTACACGGCAAGCCTGCGCGCCGGCATAGTCAAATTCAGCCGCTTGGCCTATTACAATAGGACCCGAACCGATAACGAGTACCTTTTTTATGTTCTTATTAAGAGGCATTACTTGTTACCTCCCATCATCTCAATAAATTTGTCAAATATAAATCTTGTGTCGTGCGGGCCGGAGCAAGCTTCAGGGTGAAATTGCACTGAAAATGCATTTTTACCCGGGTAATCAACACCCTCGCAAGTTCCGTCATTAGCATTTATGTAGCTTATTTTTGCACCTGTTTTTTCTATTTCTTCATTTACTACTGCGTAACCATGGTTTTGTGAGGAAATATATGTTCTTCCTGTTTCAAGGTTTTTAACCGGCTGGTTTACACCCCTGTGACCGTACTTGAGCTTTGTGGTTTCACCGCCCTGGCTCAGTGCCAAAAGCTGATGGCCGAGGCAAATTGCAAAAATAGGAACATTGCCGAAAAGCTTCTTTAATTCTTCAATTGCTTCAACATTTTCTTTCGGGTCACCCGGGCCGTTTGAAAGCATAATTCCATCAGGATTTAAAGATAAAATATCTTGAGCCTTTGTGTTATAAGGCACTACTGCAACATTGCAGCCCCTTTTATTAAGCTCTCTTATTATATTTTTCTTTGTTCCGTAGTCGATAAGAACAACATTGTATTTATGCTCTTGTGACGCACTCATATAAGGCTTCGTGCAAGATACGGATTTAACTGCGTCTTTAACTTTGTAAGCCTTTAATTTACCATAATCAACAGTTGCCGGGTTTGATGTTATGATTGCATTCATAACGCCTGCTTCTCTGATTGTTTTTGTTATTTCTCTTGTGTCTACACCGTATACACCGATGATGTTGTTTTCTTTTAAATAGTCATCAAGCCCTTTTTCACATCTGAAATTAGAAGGCTCTTCGCACCACTCACGAACTATATACGCAGATACAAAGGATTTTTCGCTTTCCTTATCTTCCTCAATAAATCCGTAATTACCTATAAGCGGAAAAGTTTGCATTACAATTTGGCCGAAATAACTTGGGTCAGTCAATGTTTCAATATATCCGCCCATACCGGTTGTAAATACAAGCTCACCGATAACTTCACCTTTTGCTCCGAAACTTTTTCCTTCAAAAACATTACCGTTTTCAAGGCAAATATAAATTTTGTTTTCTTCCATATTTTCTAATCTTATCCTAATAATTTAACGAGAACTGCTTTTTGTGCGTGAAGTCTGTTTTCAGCTTCATCAAATATTTCATTTGCATGTTCTTCAAATACTTTAGCGGTAATTTCTTCTTCCCTGTGTGCAGGCAGGCAATGGAGTACCATAGCATCATTCTTTGCAACGGACATAACTTCATCGTTAATTTGGAAGTTTTTAAATACTTTTTCTCTTTCAGCCTTTTCTTCTTCCTGGCCCATTGATGCCCATACATCAGTATAAATTACATCGGCATCCTTTGCACATTCAAGAATATTGCTTGAACACATAAAATCACCGTTTTCTTCAGCCCATTTCATAATTTCAGTGTCCGGCTTGTAATCATCAGGGCAGGCAATTGCACAGCTCATACCCATTGTCACAGCACCTACAATAAGGCTGTTTGCCATATTGTTTCCGTCACCTATAAAGCAGAATTTGAGTCCGTCAAAACTCTTTTTATATTCTCTTATAGTCATGAGGTCTGCAAGCACTTGGCAAGGGTGGCAATAGTCTGTTAAGCCGTTAATGATAGGAATTGAACCGTATTTAGCAAGATCTTCAACTTCCTTTTGCTCAAAGGTTCTAATCATAATACCGTCAAGGTAACGGGAAAGAACTCTTGCAGTATCTTCAACAGGTTCGCCCCTGCCGATTTGCAAATCCCTGTTTGAAAGGAAAAGTGCCTGACCGCCGAGCTGATACATTCCTGTTTCAAAACTTACTCGTGTTCTTGTAGAACTTTTTTGGAAAATCATACCGAGTGTTTTACCTTTAAGGTGATGATGTTCAATTCCGTGCTTTGTTTCGTATTTAAGCTGGTCTGCAAGATTTAAAATGTCTAATATTTCGCGCTGGTCTAAATCTTTAAGCTTTAATAAATGTTTCATTTTTCAATTACCTCTTTCAATATTTTTAAACCTCTTTCAAGCTCGCAAAAGCTGATGTTAAGAGCAGGAAGAAGCCTTACTTTTGTTTTTGCGGTTAATACAAGCAATCCGTTTTCAAGGCATTCGTTTGCAACTTCTTTTGCGCCTTTTTCAATTTCTACGCCAAGCATAAGTCCCATACCCGATACGGATTTTACGCCTTTTATATTCATCAAATACTTTTTAATGTATTTGCTTTTTTCTCTTACCGATTTTAAAAATTCATCATCAATTCTTGAAACAATTGATATTGCACCTGCGGCACAAACAGGGTTGCCACCGAAGGTTGAACCGTGTGAACCCGGTGTAACGGTGTCTTTTAACTTATCACCGAAAAGTACAGCACCCATAGGAAGCCCGCCTGCAAGTCCTTTTGCAGTTGATACAATATCAGGCTTAATATCAAAGTTTTCGTATGCAAAATATCTTCCCGTTCTTCCGTTACCTGTTTGTACTTCGTCCACAACCATTAGTATATCTTTTTCATTTGCAAGCTTTTCAATAGCTTTTACAAAATCATAATCAAGGTTGTTTACTCCGCCTTCACCCTGTACACATTCAAACATAATTGCACATACATCATCTGTTGCCATTTCATTCAGCTTTTCAATATCATTGGCAGGGCAGTATTTAAAACCGGGTGTAAATGGACCGAATACAGTGTGAAAAGTGTCTTGCCCTGTTGCGGCAAGTGTTGTTATAGTTCTTCCGTGAAATGAATTAACAAGTGTGATTATCGTGCTTCTGCCGTCACCGTATTTGTCATAAGAGTATTTTCTTGCAAATTTGATTGCACCCTCGTTTGCTTCTGCACCGCTGTTGGCAAAAAATACTTTTTTCATATCTGTTTTGTCACACAGCATTTTTGCAAGCTTTGCGCAAGGCTCGGTGTAGTAAAGGTTACTTACATGCTGCATTTTATCAAGCTGCATTTCAACTGCCGCTTTCCATTCATTGTCGCATAAGCCAAATGCAGTTACACCGATTCCCGAGCCGAAATCAATATATTCTTTTCCGCTTTCGTCATATACGGTTGAACCCTTGCCTTTGCTTAAAGCGGTATTAAATCTGCCATATGAATGGGCAACATATTCGTTATCTAATTCTTTTGTTTCCATTTTTCATCCTCTTTATCTGCTTCTGAACATTGTTCCCATACCTTCATCAGTTAAAAGTTCCATTAAAATAGAGTGGGGAACTCGTCCGTCAATTATAAACGCTTTTTTTACACCCTCACGCAGTGCTTGAGTCATTGAATCAATTTTCGGTATCATACCGCCGCTGATTATTCCCTCGGCAATCAATGCTGGTGTATCTGAAATATATACTTTGTGAATAAGTGTTGAATCATCGTCTTTATCTCTTAAAAGTCCTACAATGTCGGTCATTGATACAAGAGCTTCGGCCTTGAGCGCACCTGCAATTGCGGCTGCGGCAGTATCTGCATTTATGTTGTAGCAGTTGCCTTTTTCATCATATCCTATTGTTGAAATTACAGGGATAAAATTATGGTTTAAAACTTCTTCTATAACTTCGGTATTTACTTCTTTGATTTCGCCTACAAATCCATGGCAATCATCAAGCGCTTCGCATTTCATCATATTTCCGTCCATACCGGAAAGTCCGATTGCGTGTCCGCCCATATTTCCTATTTGGCAAACAAGGTCTTTGTTAACCTTACCTGCAAGCACCATTTGTACTACATCCACGGTGTCTTTATCGGTAACTCTCAATCCGTTTTCAAATTTGCTTTCAATTTGCATTTTTTCAAGAGTTTTGTTTATTGCAGGGCCGCCCCCGTGAACAAGTACCACCTTAATTCCGACCGTGGTTAAAAGTACAAGGTCACGCATTACAGCCTCTTTTAATTCATCGTTAATCATAGCGTTTCCGCCGTATTTAACTACTACCGTCTTTTTTCTGTATTTTTGAATATGCGGCAAAGCGTGAGCAATTATCTCGGCTTTTTGCGCATTGTTAATATTATTGTTCATAGTGTGTAATCCTTTTTTATTTGGTGCAAAAAAATTGTTATCGGTTGTGTCAAACCCTGTTTATTATATTTTCGTATGGGCGACTATGTTGTCACAAATTTTTGTTTATTGTATTTTCGTAGGGGCGACCATTGGTCGCCTGTTGTGATTTGACTATTAACTGAATCTGAATAACTACATTTATCAGGTACGATAGTCACCGTTAATCTTAACATAGTCATAAGTCAACTATACTCACTCGCTAATAAACAGTCCCCCGGACTGTTTATTTTCCCAAATTTTTCGCTCACTTTGTTCGCAAAATTTGGAGCCTCGTGTTGTGATTTGACTGTTAACTGAATCTAAATAACTACATTTATCAGGTACGATAGTCACCGTTAATCTTGACATAGTCATAAGTCAAATCACAACCCCACGCGGTTGCGTTTTCGCTTCCTTGGTTGAGATTTATATCAATATATATTTCGTCACTTGCAAGTACCTTTGAAGCCTTTTCTTCGCTGAATTCAATGCCGGAACCGTTTTTGCATACTTCGACTGTTCCGTATTCACTTCTTAAATCAACATCAACTTTGTTAATATCAAAATCGGCGTCGGCATAACCTATTGCACAAAGAACGCGGCCCCAGTTTGCATCTTCACCAAACATTGCAGCTTTGAAAAGGGAAGAGCATACAACACTTTTTGCTACTGTTATTGCAGTATCTTTATCCGGTGCGCCGGTGCAAATACATTCAAGCAATTTGCTTGCACCTTCGCCGTCTTTTGCAAGCATTCTTGTAAGATTTGCCATTACTTCATAAAGTGCCTGTTTAAAGGTATCAAATGCTGTTCCTTCTTTGGCTATTTCTTTATTGCCTGCAAGTCCGTTTGCCATAAGGCTGACCATATCGTTTGTAGATGTGTCACCGTCAACCGAAAGGCAGTTATATGTAACTTTAACTATTTCGCTCAATGCTTTTTGCAGCATTTTTGCTGAAATGGCACAGTCGCTTGTAATGAAATTAAGTGTTGTTGCCATATTCGGATGAATCATACCCGAACCTTTAGCCATACCGCCGAGCGTGCATTTAACACCGCCGATTTCAAATTCAACCGCATATTCTTTTTTTATTGTGTCTGTTGTCATAATCGCGGTTGAAGCTTCTTCGTTTTTACCGTAATCAAGCTCCTTTGCAAGAATAGGAACAGCTTTAATTATAGGCTCAATAGGTAATACTTGGCCTATAACACCTGTTGAAGCTACGATAACCTGTTCTTTAGGTATTTTAAGCTCACTTGCAACAAGCTCACACATTTTATCAGCCTTTTCTACTCCGTCTGCGTTGCATGTGTTTGCATTTTTGGAATTTGCAATTACTGCAATTGCTTTATTTCCGCTTTTTTCCAAATTTGCTTTTGTTACAAGAATAGGCGCACCCTTTACTTTGTTTTGGGTGTAAACTGCCGCCGCATTGCATATTACATCACTCGTAAAAAGGCATATATCATTTTTGTGTTTTACATTTGGGTCAAAGTTTTCTACATTTGGTTTTTTTATTCCGCAGTATGTGCCGCTTGCTTTATACCCTTTTGCTGCACATATTCCGCCGTCAACATATTTCATATTTTGTTATTCTCCTATATTAAGACCTGTTTTTTCGTTAATTCCCATTGCGATATTAAGGCACTGGATTGCCGCACCTGATGCGCCCTTGCCTAAATTATCAAATCGGGATGTGATAATAATTCTTTCATCATTACCGTTAATCTCAATTTCCATATCGTCACGGTTCGCAAAGTTGTTAGAGCCAATCATAGCCTCGCTGTAACCAAGTGGCCTTACTTTAACAATGTCGCTTCCGTCATAATGTTCTTTAAACATCTCATATATATCTTCTTTTGTATATTTCTTATTCATTTTGCTTGTGTAAAGCGGTATATTAACAAGCATACCCTGTGGGTAATCACATATGATAGGTGTAAATATCGGCTCTTTTGCAAGGTTTGATATTGCTTTCATTTCTTTAAGGTGCTTGTGCTGTTGGTTTAATGCATAAACTCGCGGTGAGTCAAGCTCCTTATCTCTGTTTGCATCTTCATATTGTGCAATACCTTTTTTGCCAGCACCGGTATATCCGCTCATAGCAAAGCAAACAATGTCATAATCATTTGAAATGAAATTATTGTGAACAAGAGGGTACACAATCGAATTGAATCCGCTTGCATAGCAACCCGGAACTGCAATTCTGTTGCTTGTTTCAATTTTATGCCTGAATTCATTTGAAAGCTCGGCAAAACCGTAAGCCCATTCAGGCAAGGTTCTGTGCGCTGTTGATGTGTCGATTATTTTTACTTTGTCATTTTCTACAAGCGAAACCGCTTCTATTGATGCTGCATCGGGAAGACAGAGGAAAGTAATATCACTTTCATTTATCATTTTTGCTCGCTCTTTTGCATCTTTCCTTTTTTCAGGGTCGATAAGCAAAAGCTCAATATCATCTCTGTTTTCAAATCGTTGATAAATTTTAAGTCCGGTAGTTCCGTCTTTTCCGTCAATGAATATTCTTTTCATTTTTATACATTGTCTCCGTTAATTATTTTCTATTGTAATTTATTATACACAGTGATTTTGTAATGTCAATACTTTGTTATAAATATACATCAAAATGAATAAATATACGCATAAAACGCATATTTTAGACTGTCGATAAAGTGGCTAAAGCGCGCCTCGTCGAAAGAAATTCCGTGTTTGAATAAATTTTATAAAATTTATAATAAACACTCCATTCCTTTCTCCTCTCCCCAAAAAGCTCCCGCTTTTCGAGGACCCCGGAATTAAATAAACCTTTT
>FR895288.1 GCA_000434995.1 Firmicutes bacterium CAG:341
CCGGATTTTGCAAGGCTGTTTGCGTTTAAAACAGTCATTACTTCGTCTGTGTGAATCGGTGTGTTTATCATAAAATATATAAACACGCCTATATGCAAAATAAAAGCAAATAGGAGCATAATTTTATATGCTCCTGATTGTGTGCTTGATTTGATTTTGCTGTTTAAAATAGCAGTTTTCATAATTATTTTGTATGCTCGTCAAGTGTCAAATAGTATGAATTAAGAAAATTCTTGCGGAAGTATTCAACTTCTTTAAGGTCTATTTCTTCAATTTTCTTTTGCTGTGCTTCAAGTGCCTTTTCAAATTCGCGGTTGCCCATTCTGTATTCTTCAATACATTTTATCAGTGCACTTATTTTATCGGCAGCTTTTACAAGTTTCCATAACTCAATATCTTCTTCCTTTTTTTCAAAAAGAGGTTTGTAATCCTCTTTTAATTCATCAGGCAGCATATCAAGAAGTCGCTTGCCGGCAATACTCTCTATATCTTTATAAACATTTTTTATATCATCATTATAATATTTTACCGGAGTCGGCATATCGCCCGTAATCACCTCGGTAGTATCGTGATACAGTGCAAGAAGTGCGACACGCTCGGCATTGTAGTTTTTGCCGAATTTTTTATTGCCGATAAGCGCAAGAGCGTGAGCAATTACTGCAACGCAGTGGCTGTGTTCGGCTATGTTTTCCTTGGTTGTATTGTTCATCAAAGCCCATCTGTCGATAAGCTTCATTCTGTTAACCATTGCAAAGAAATTACTGCTCATCTTTTTCTTCCTTTGTAATGTTAATTCCGAGTTCATCAAGCTGAATATCATCAATATAGCTTGGTGCACCGCTCATAAGTTCGCTTGCATTTTGAACTTTCGGGAACGCTGTAACATCTCTCAAGCTGTCTGCACCGCAAATAAGCATTGCAAGCCTGTCAAGTCCAATGCCCATACCACCGTGCGGCGGAGCGGCGTATTTATACGCTTCAACAAGGAAGCCAAATTTTGCGTCAATTTCTTCCTGTTCCATACCGAGAAGTTCAAACATCTTGTTTTGAAGTTCACAATCAGTAATTCTCATTGAGCCGGATGAAAGTTCCGTACCGTTTAATACAAGATCAAATGCTTTAGCCCTAACCTTGTCTTTATCTGTATCAAGGTAATCAATGCATTCTTCCATAGGCATTGTGAAAGGATGGTGCATTGCAAGCCATTCGCCTGTTTCTTCATCGTATTCAAAAAACGGCATTTCTGTAATCCAAAGGAAATTCCATTTGCCCTGCGGAATAATATCAAGCTCTTTTGCAACAATAAGGCGGAGAGCACCAAGAACTGAAAGTGCATCGCTTGTTTTGTCAGATACAATAAATACGCAGTCGCCTTTTTCAACACCGAGTGTGCCGATAAGTTCATCAAGTTCGCCGTCTTTTAAGAATTTATTGAAAGAACATGTAGGTGCTTCGTCTGCCCATCTTATGTAAGCAAGGCCTTTAGCGCCGATACCTTTTGCATGTTCTGTAAGTTTGTCAATTTTCTTTCTTGTATACACATTAGCTGCACTTTTAGCAACTATTGCCCTTACCGATCCGCCGTTTTGGATAGCGTTTTTGAAAACGATAAAATCAGTTTTATCAGCCCAGGCTGTTATATCTTGAATTAACATACCAAAACGGGTATCAGGCTTGTCTGAACCGTATTTTTCCTGCGCTTCGGCAAAAGTCATACGAGGGAGAGGGAAATCAATATCAACATCTATTGTTTCTTTCATAAGCTTTTTGATAAAGCCCTCTGCCATTTGCATAATATCATCTGTGTCTACAAATGACATTTCAAGGTCGATTTGAGTGAATTCAGGCTGCCTGTCTGCACGCAAGTCCTCATCTCTGAAGCAGCGTGCAAGCTGAATATATCTGTCAAATCCGGCGATCATACAAAGCTGCTTGTAAATTTGCGGCGATTGCGGAAGTGCGTAGAATTTACCGTTATGAACACGAGAAGGAACAACATAGTCCCTCGCACCTTCCGGTGTTGACTTAATCATCATCGGTGTTTCAATTTCGATAAAATCATTATCATAAAAATATTCTCTTGCAATTTTTGCAATTTTATGTCGCATTAAGATATTTTGTGTAAGTTTTTCGTTACGAAGATTTAAGTAACGGTACTTAAGTGTTGTTTCGTCACCTACTTTTTCACTTTTTGCGATTTCAAAAGGCGGAGTTTCGGCTTTTGATATAATACGAAATTCCTTTACATTGATTTCAATATCACCTGTTGCGATTTTGTTTGTTTTGCTTTCACGCTCACAAACTGTACCAACTGCGGCTACAACATATTCTGCCCTTACACTCTGTGCTTTTGCAAAAACTTCTCTGTCGGTTGTATCGTTAAATGAAAGCTGAATAAGGCCTGTTCTGTCCCTCAAATCAATAAAAATGAGATTTCCGAGGTCACGCTGCCTTTGGCACCAACCGAAAAGGGTAACCTCTTTACCTACATCTTCAATTCTAAGGTCACCGCAATAATTTGTTCTTTTAAGTCCCTTAATTGTATCCATTTTATTTAACCTTTCACAAATAAGTTATTATTCTTCCTCACTGTTCTTAAGTCCGAAGAGTGAGCCAAAATCAAATTCTTCACCGTTTATTTCCAAATCTGCAAGCTGGTCATTAAGAGATATGTTATAAAAACCGCTTACAAATGTGTCGAGGTTAATTTCGGTTTCTTCGCCTGTTTGCATATTTTTAAGCTTGGCAATTTTGTTTTCAACTTCATTGTCGCCGATTACAACATTGAATTTAGCACCAAGCTTGTCTGCATATTTCATCTGCGCCCTTACACTTCTTTGGTTAAGGTCTAACAGAGCAGAAAAACCTTCTTCTCTCATATCTTTAGCTATTTCAAGTGCTTTAAGCGTAGCTTTTTCGCCGAGTGCAACAATAAATAAATCCGGCTTTTCGGCTTGCGGAAATTCACAACCCTGTGCTTCCATAAGAAGCATAAGCCTTTCAAGTCCCATTGCAAAGCCGAGTGACGCTGTGTGCTGGCCGCCGAGTTCTTCAACAAGGCCGTCATATCTGCCGCCGCCGCAAACAGTTCCTTGCGCGCCTATTGAGTTTGAAACAAATTCAAACACTGTTTTTGTATAATAATCAAGTCCTCTTACAATTTGCGGATTGATTTTATATTCAATATTTTGTGCATCAAGATATTTCTGTACTTTTTCAAAATGCTCTTTGCATTCATCGCAAAGGTAATCAATAACTACCGGTGCGCCCTGTGCAATTTCGTGGCAAATAGGGCTTTTGCAGTCAAGAATACGCATAGGGTTTCTGTCAAGTCTGCCCTTGCAGGTGTCACAAAGTTCATCCTTGCGTGAAGCAAAGTATTCTTTAAGTGCTTTGTGATATTCAGCACGGCATTTTGGGCAACCGATTGAATTTATTTCAAGGCTTAAATCTCGAACACCGAGTGTATCGAAAATTGATTTTGCAAGCGCAATTATTTCTGCGTCGGCAAGAGGGGAGGCTGTACCGAAACATTCAACACCAAATTGGTGAAATTCCCTTAGCCTGCCTGCCTGCGGTTTTTCATATCTGTAACAAGATATAAGATAGCAAACCTTTTGCGGAAGTGCTTCATTGCAAAGTCCGTTTTCAAGGAAAGAGCGAACAGCACCGGCAGTGCCTTCCGGCCTTAAAGTGATTGACCTGCCACCCTTGTCATCAAATGTATACATTTCTTTTTGAACTACATCGGTAGTGTCACCTACACCTCGCTGAAAAAGTTCCGTATGTTCAAAAACAGGTGTTCTTATCTCTTTATATCCGAATTTTGAAGCTACATCCAAAGCAGTTGCTTCAATATATTGATTTTTGTGTACATCTTTAGGCAAAACATCTTTTGTGCCTTTAATAGCTTTAGTTATAAGTGCCATATTGTTCTCCTGTTACTGTATCATAAAAATTGGGTGAGCGGTAAAACTCACCCATTATTGTTTTATCTTGATGGATTGTATCTTGGGTTTACAATCTCTCTCCATTCAAAGTCGCCTCTTTCAACACCGCGTATTAACGCTTCTGCTGTGGCAATGTTAGTTGCGAAGGGAATGTTGTGCACATCGCACAGGCGCAAAAGGTCGTGGTCACTCGGTTCGTGCGGCTTTGGTGAAAGCGGGTCCCTAAAGAAAATTAAAAGGTCGATTTCATTACAAGCAATTCGGCTTGCTATTTGCTGCCCGCCACCCTGGCTTCCGGCAAGAAAACAGTTTATTTTAAGGCCTGTTGCCTCGGAAACAAGCTTACCTGTTGTGCCTGTTGCACAAACATCGTGCCTGCTGATAATCCCACAATAAGCAATGCAAAATTGAACTAACAGTTCTTTTTTAGCATCGTGTGCAATTAAAGCTATATTCATAGTTTTCCTCCAAAATTAGTTTCGTTCGTTAAAAATATTTACTGTCTTAAAATATTATATCTATACCAAATCAATTTATTTTATCACAAAATCAGCTTTTATTCAACAATAAATTATATATAAGTCTTAAAAAATTAAGGTAAAAGCGTTCCGACTTTTTGGTTTGTTTTTGCGTCGGTGTTGTTTTGATACCAATAATTGATAATATCTTTAGTCATTTCTGCTGTTTCCGAACCTGAACCTGCAAGCTCAACTACTGATGATACTGCAATTTCAGGGTTTTCATATGGTGCAAATGTGATAAGAAAACCGTTATTCCTCTTAACACCGTTTACTTTAACTTCCGATGTACCTGTTTTGCAGGCAACCTTTGTTTTCATATCGGAAAATACTAAATACGGGCCGCCGTTTGTAGCAACAAGGCGCATACCCTGATGCACGGTGTTAACTGTACTTTGGCTCAATCCTACTGTTTCGGCAACAGATTTTGTTTTTTCATTAACCGAACCTGTGGCTGAAGAAATGATTGATTTTACAAAATGAAGTTCATATCTTGTTCCGCCGTTTGCAACTGTTGAACAGTAGTTTGCAAGTTGAAGCGGAGTGAAAAGGTTATCACTTTGGCCGATAGCAGTTTGAAGTGTATCACCGGCATTCCATATGCCGCCGTTATTTTCTCTGTTTTCAGGGGAGGCGAGTATACCTGCCGATTCGGCAATTTCAACACCTGTTTTTTCACCTAAACCAAATGCACTTGCGTACTCGTCAATTTTAGAAATGCCGACTCTCATAGCACAATTGTAGAAGAAAATGTTACACGAATCACGAAGCGCTGTTTTTACATTTTCACCGCCGTGTGCATTACCGTGCAGGCATTTGAATTTTTGTCCTCTGTATTTCATTGTACCGCCGCAGTTGAAAATAGTATCGGAACTTATTGAACCCTCTTCAAGCGAAGCACTTGCTACAACAGGCTTAAAGGTTGAACCCGGTGCATAAGTACCCATAGCAAATCTTGACCAAAGCGGATTGCGTGGGTTTGAAATAAGCTCGTCATATTTATCGTAATAATCGTTTAAATCGTAAGTAGGGTATGATGCGGCGGCAAGTACATCACCGTTGTTAACATCTTCCACTACTACTGCGCCTGCCGATGAAGCTATGCTTACTTTGTTGCAAACCGAAGCAAGCCTTTTTTGTGCCAGCACCTGCAAATCACGGTCAATAGACAATACTACCGTATTGCCCTGAATAGGCTTTTTCGTTATTTCCTGTGAAACGGTTCCGTCTTTTGAAATTGTAATTGTAAGTTCACCGGGTGTACCCCTGAGTTCGCTTTCGCAAGCTCGCTCAATGCCCGATTCACCTATTTGGTCGGTAATTTTGTAACCGTCATCTTTTTTCTCGTTATATTCCTCGGCGTTTATTTTTCGTACTGTGCCTAAAATATGCGGTGCGATTGTAGAATCAACATATTCCCTGTATGCCACAATTCTTACATCTGCGCCGAGATAAGTTTCTTTATCTTCTTTAATCATAGCAACTGTTTCATCACTTACTTCATCAGCTATGGTTACAGGATTTTCATATGAAAAAAGAAGCCTTGTAAGCTCATATCTAATATTGCCTATTTTCAGTGCGGTTTCGGCATCATAACCTTCAATTTCATATTTTTCAATCATTGCATCATAGCAGTTTTGTGCTGTTGCATATGGCTGAAGATTTAGCATATCCGCACTTTTCATAGTGGCAATATCTTCTTTTTTGCCTTTAAATTTTACTCTTCCGTCTTTTGTTATTTTTAACGGAAGATTTTGAGTGTATTCTTCCTTATTTTTTTCAAAAAGTTTTATGAGATTATAAATAATTTCATTTCTTCTTTTATTATCTTTTTGAGATGGGAAAAATACCGCATTTAAAATTATTGAATTTCCCTGCTTGTTTGTTACAAGTGCGTTACCGTTTCTGTCAACAATTTCGCCCCTTGCAGCTTCAAGTTCAACTATATATTTACTTTCTGTGTTATTTTGTGCGGCATAATATTCGTTGTTTTTAACCTGAATGTTAAATAAATCTGCCGCAAATGAAAAGATAACTAAGCAGACAACTATCAGTGCAAAAACACTTCTGCCACTTTTATATTTACTTTTCACTAAAAATCTCCTTGTTTATCAACTACCGCTTATTTGTGGTTTTTATCCTCAATAATAAGCTGTGGCGCTTGGTTCAGCTTCCTTTTAATCGGCTTTAAAATTAAGTAAATTATCGGGGTAAGCACAAGTGTGTAAATTACACACGGTAAATAGAAAGTTACAAGCGTCATTTCGCCGCCGCTTACTCCCTTTATGATAATGAAAAACAGCCAATAAATAAATGCGTAAAGCACCGTTGTTACTGTTATTGAAACAATATTTGTGATAAAAATGTTTCTTGCAATGTAAGTTACAAGTGCTGATGAGAAAAAGCACATAAGCATAATATATATGCAATTAAAGCCCATATGCACACCTGATGTTAAATCCCATAAAAGCCCGGCAAAAAGCCCTAATAATGCACCGTTTCTCTCATCTTCGCCCATAGCAAGAATAATACTTACCGGAAGAAGAAGAAAACATCTTGCACCGTAAATTTCAGGAAAAAGGCCGCTCACATTTTGCAGTAAATCACAAATAAGAATTATAAGGCAGTAGAAAATATATTTAATTGTCTGTTGCCTTTTACTCATTATTTACCCTCGCTTTCGGAATAATTTGTGAGGATAAGAACCGATGTTAACTTTTCGATATCTGTTCCCGGTTCAATAGAAGCGTAGCTTGAAATATCTTTTTCTTCATTGCTGATGTCTTTTACTGTGCCGATAATTATTCCTTTAGGCATTTTTTTGCTTATGCCTGCTGTTGCAATGATTGAACCGTATGAAATCTTGCTTGATGATGAAAGGTTTTCAAATTTGCAAATGCCTTTTTGTGCAAGCTCGGCATCACCTGAAACAAAGCTTAATTCATTTGTTGAAATATCATAAGCCGATACTGAAAAATCAGGGTCAAGAATTGTGGTTACAACACTGTAAGTGGGATAAGCTTTTTTAATAACGCCGATAAGATATTTTCCGTAAAGTACCGCTGCACCGTCCTTAGCCCCGTTTAAAGTTCCTTTGCTTACGGTGAATGAGCAGTAAGGGTTTGCACTGTCCCTGCCGATAACCGAAGCTTCGGCAAATTCAAAATCCTTATGTTCTTCTTTAAGTCCAAGTGCGTCTTTATATAAATCGTTTTGCGCTTTAAGGTTGTTGTAATCTGCAAGTTGGTCTTGTAACTCGCCGAGCTGTTTTTGCAATGAGTCAATTTTTGCATCATATTCTGCATTGCCTTTTGCACTATCGCTGATGCTGTCAATTCCGTTGCTGATTTTGCTTGCAACCCAATGTGCGGGCGTGAATATTGTGCCTATAATACCGCTTTGCGCAGTTTCGCCATGCCCGTTTGCAGCACAAAGAGTCATACCTACAAGCAGTAAGGCGATTATTACAATTATTAACTTGAAACGACTGCTTTTAAAAAGGTCTTTCATAATTATTATGCCCTTCTGAGTTTAATTGATGTTCCCAAAGCCACACAATCAAGCGGCTTTTCAGGAATATGCACCTGCATTTTAGTTTCTTTTGATATGAGTTCCGGCAAACCTCTGAGCTGGCTTGAACCGCCTGCAAGGTAAATGCCCCTGTCAATAATATCAGCTGCAAGCTCCGGAAGTGTAACCTCAAGAGTTTCTTTGATAGCTGCAATGATTTTTGAAACAGGTTCTGCCAAAACATCCCTTATTTCTGCGGAGGTTATTTCAACGCTTTTCGGCAAACCGTCAGTAAGATTTCTGCCTTTAACATCCATTGCGCCCTCACCGTCATATGAACTTACAGAGCCGATTTTTATTTTTATATCTTCTGCTGTGTTTTTGCCTATAAGCAAATTGTGCGCTTTTTTCATATGGTTAACAATGGATTCGTCAAATGCGTCACCGCCGACTTTAATGCTTCTGCTTGCGGCAATTCCGCCGAGGCTGATAACCGCAACATCACATGTACCGCCGCCGATATCCACAATCATTGAACCCGTAGCTTCAAATACGGGAAGCCCTGCGCCGATTGCGGCAGCCATTGATTCTTCAATAAGCTCAACATCCTGTGCACCGGCTGAGCGTACAGCGTCTTCAACAGCTCTTCTTTCAACTTCCGTTACACCGCTCGGCACACTTACCACAACTCTTGTTCTGGTAACAATGTTTCGCCTGCTTGAACGGAAAATAAAGCTTTTAAGCATATCCGATGTCATATCAAAATCGGCAATAACACCCTCCTGAAGCGGCCTTACAGCTATTATTGAACCCGGTGTTCTGCCAATCATTGTTTTAGCCTCGTCACCTGTTGCAAGTACTCTTTTTGTTTTCACATCAACTGCAACAACGCTTGGCTCTCTTATTATAATTCTGCCTTTTTTATCACAAATAATAGTGTTAGCAGTACCTAAATCTATGCCAATATCTCTTGAAAAAATCATCACTTTCTCCTACCTTTATATCGAATGATAACGACAGTTACCCATTATTAAAAATCTTAATTGTATCTATTATATAATAGACTTGCATTTATAACAATACTAAATTTAAAATATTTTCAAAATTTACAAAATTGTAAAATAAAAATGAAAAACGGCGAATTTTTAAAATTTATTGCAACATTTTGGCGATTTATTTATACTTAACATATGACGCGTCAAAAGAGGTGAAAAATATGAAAGAAAGCGAACTTGTTAAAAAAGCCCAAAAGGGAGACAGCGATGCTTTTTGCGAACTTTACAATTTGTATAAAAATAGATTGTATAAATACGCATATTACAGGCTTTCAAATACAAACGATGCCGAAGATGCGGTTATGGACTGTGTTTTAAGTGCATATTCACAGATACATAAGCTTAAAAAAGCAGACGCTTTTCCTTCGTGGATATTTAAAATTTTGCATTCTTCTTGTATTAAATATATTGATTTGCAGGCAAAAAGCAGGGCAAATTCCGATTTTGAAGATATGAAAAATGATGTATCGCTTTCAGATTCTCAAAGTGATTTGTCGTTAGATTTAAAAAATGCATTAAATTTGCTTAATAATGATGAAAAGGATATTGTACTGCTTTGTGCCGTGGCAGGTTTTACAAGTAAGGAATGTTCAAAAATAATCGGTTTAAAGCCTTCAAGTGTTCGTTCAAAGCTATCAAGAAGCCTTGCAAAAATGAGAAATTATTTGGAGTGATGATTTATGAAAAATAATGATAAATACGATAAAGTTATTACTGATTTTGACCTGGATTTTATAAAGAAAAAATTTGATGATGACGGTGTTACACCGCCGGTAAACCTTGAAAGTGACAATATAAAAAATGCAATTGAAAAAAGTCATAATAAGCGTATAAAATTTACGAATTCAAAAGTGTTTAAAACTGCCGTAAGCCTTGTTGCCTGCATTGCAATTGTGGCTGTATCTCTTAATTTAGCATTCACACAAAGCAATCAAAAGCCGCCGGTAACAAATGATTCGTTGCAAAGCGAAAACGCCGTATTTGATACTTTTTCTTCTGCAAAAGAAATTAAGGAATATTTCAAATCAATTGAAAAAAATAATAAGTATTATAATTTTTTTAAAGATACAATTAAAGGTGCAGAAACCGCCAAGGATACCGCATCATTAACTTATTCAAAAACAAATGTGCAGGTCGAAAATGTCGATGAAGCCGATATTATTAAAAATGACGGGAAATATATTTATACAGCAAGTAGTAATTCTGAAAATAAAATCAGTATTTATAAGCCGGACGGAAAGAAAGTAAAGCTAATGTCACAAATAGAATATAACAATGTTGATGATGACGAAAATGAAGCTTTTATTTCCGATATTTATATTTACAACAATTCTTTAATTGCACAGTCATATTCTTATGATGAAAACAGCTGGGAATATACAAATATTGATATTTATTCCCTTGCCGATATTAAGAAACCTAAAAAAATATATTCGTTTTCGCAGCAGGGAAGTTATGTATCGTCCCGTATTACAAACGGTAAACTTTTGGTTGTATCTAACAGATATATTTCGTCTGATTTATGCAAAACGGATGAAGATTATCTTCCGAAAACCAAAATAAACAGTGCCGAAAAAAGTTTATCCCCAAAAGATATTTGCATTGTTAATGATTCTAATTCAGAGTCTTTCCTTATAGTCAGCGAAATAGACATTTTAAGCAAAGAAAATACTGTTGTAAGCAAAGCAATTGCCGGTGCAGGCACAAATATTTATTGTAATGAAAATAATCTTTATATTGCCAATTCAATTTGGGATGATCAAAATCAAGCGCGTAGGCTTAAAGATATATCCCCGATATTGAAATTTAATACCGAAATTTACAAAATAGATATTACTTCCGGCATAAAATTTACCGCAAAAGCTACTGTTTCAGGTGCAGTTAATAATCAGTTCTCTATGGATGAATACGCCGGCGATTTCCGCATTGCAACAACCGTGTCCGATGAAAAATCAAACGATATTAACAAGCTTTATGTATTTGATAGCAGTTTAAAAAAGCTCGGTGAAATTGAGGGCTTTGCGAAAGGCGAGAGTATCCAAGCGGTGCGATTTTCAGGCAATACAGCTTATGTTATAACATATGAAAATACCGACCCTCTTTTTGTAATTGACCTTTCAAATCCGCAAAAGCCTAAAATTAAGGGCAGTGTGAAAATCAGCGGTTTTTCAACAAATCTTATCCCTATAAGCAGTAATCAACTGCTCGGAATAGGCTATGCAGATGATAATACCAACCCATATACCGACGGTATAAAATTTGCACTTTTTGATGTATCAAATCCTCAAAAACCAACAGTGCTTGACAGTAAAGTTATCCATAATGCCACAAGTGAAGCGCAGGATAATCATAAGGCGATACTTTTAAACGGAAAAAGCAGTTTTGTGATTCCTTATGAAGATGTCAACTTTGAAAACGGATATACAGTTAATTTGAAAGCCGGTTCAATAGCTTTTGAAGTTAAAGACAATAAAATAAATATTTCAAAAAAATATGCCACAAAAGTACTTTCGGGCGATATTGTAAGAAGCACCATTTTTGATAATGCTGTTTATACTTTTAACGGCGGCGAATATGTTAATTCGTTTAGCCTTGAAAATTGATATTTTTTGTTAATATTGCACCAATTAAATTTTGTAATATATAATATGTTTTAAATATTTATATATTGTGCATAAAAATCAAGTCTCCCATACTATTAAGTACGGGAGACTTTTTTCGTTGCCTTGTCGCAACAATTATAAGCTTTAATTATTTAGCTTACTTCATGCTTTCTTCGTAAGCCTTAATCATTTTCTTACTATTATTACCTGCACGGCTC
>FR895289.1 GCA_000434995.1 Firmicutes bacterium CAG:341
CAGTGTGTACCTTACAAGTTTATCATCCATAATTAAATCCTCGTCGCTTAAAATTTATCAACATACCACAAAACCGGGCCTGTTGGCGGATAGCTCATTGCAACATCGGTGCGATAAGGAGTATACTCCTGCTTTAATAATTCCTCTTTTTTCTTTTTGCCTTGGTTTTGGCAATATGTGCGTCTTAAAGTATCGGTATGCTCGTGGTCTTCTTTTTTATAAAAGATACGGTATTGATCATAGCATGGCGCCCAGCCTGAGCCCGGCAAGCCTAATACATTGCAAATATAAAACATATGAAACGCCCAATCATCATGCTTTGTAGGACCGTAGAAATATTTGCCACATTCGCCGCAAAGCATTGAATAGTTTTCTCCGCCCGGCTCATATACTTCATATTTATCTTGATAGTATTCATATTCTACTTCGCTGAAGGTATCGTCATAAGCTCCGCCCTCGTGAATACACTTTAATGTGGTGCTGTCATTATTATTTTTACCGCAGCTTAAATAAAAATCAAGAGCTTCACTGTATGATGATAATTCAATACCGTATTTTGATTTTACTATTTGCATATATGCTTTTGGGTTAAAATAACTGTTAGGGCAATAGCCTTTTGGAACGGAGTTTTTAAGGAAATATTTTTTAACTTCTTTGTTATTTTCCCAGCCTTTGCCGCTGTCAACCATAACAACCTGATATTCATCATAATAAGCATTGTTGTAAATTTTAATATAATCAAGGTCAACCAAGTCTAAATAATCATTTTCACTAAGCTTTTTGTATTTTGGTGTTAATGTTACATTTTTGTTGATTTTAGAGCCGTAGTAATATTCGGTTTTGCCGCTGTACCATCCTACTGTTTCATAACCTTTTTTATAAGCAACGGGAAGTTCGGTAATATAACCGTTCTTTGTTTTTAATTTTCCTGCTACAATGCCGCTGTTTGCAACGAATTTTACGGTTTTCTTTCCGACTTTTGCAGTAAGCTTTGTTGTAGCTTTTTTAACCGTTATTTTAATTTTAACCGCTTTTTTATTGTATTTAACCGTGATTGTGGCAGTGCCTTTTTTCACGGCTTTAATAACACCTTTTTTATTTACAGAGGCAATTTTTTTATTGCTTGATTTGTATGTTGCGCGTTTTGTAACATTCTTTTTATTATATTTTGCACTTATTTGCGCTTTGCTTTTTGCATAAATCGTATTTGAAACCGAAACTGAAAGCTTACCGCTTTTGACTGTTTTTGCATAAGCTTCAAAATCGGCGAAGCAAAAGCTTGAAATTATAAATATAAATGCTAAAAATACTGATGTAAATTTTTTCAAAATCCTTACCTTCCAGTTTTACTTTTCTTTTACTGCTGTGTTTTCACTGCCTTTAAATACAACGAATTTATCATAAAGAAATTCTGTGGTCATATTGCATGCCATTGTGCAAGCTAAAACTATGTAGTTAATAGCTGTTACATCGGCATATTTTGCTGTGAAATAGTTACCTAAAAGTGTAGAAACAGGGGTAAATACACAGTAAAATGCAAGTACCTTGAGCATTGCGATAGGTACATTTGCCGCTGACTTGAAAGTGAATTTGCGGTTAAAGGTGAAATTCCAAATTACCGAAAGAAGAAGTGCAATAAGGTACATCGGCCCGTATTCGTTTGACATAATTTTTGAGAAAGTTCGGTTAGTTTCCATTAAATTTTGCAAAAAAGGAAGCTTGATTATAACTTCGCTCATAAGGGTAAAGCTTAATATTTGAATAATACCTGCCGAAGCCGAAAAAAGTGCAAATTTAATAAATTGCCATACTCCGCCTTTTGATTTCTTTTCGTCACTCATTTGAAAACTCCTTTATAGTAATTTGCTTTATTTTATCATATTAGGATATATGATTTCAATATTACCAGTCGTATTTTGTAAGCTTGCCCTTTTGGCTTAAAGCCGGGTAACCCCACTGCCTTAATACCTCATAAGTGCCGATTGCAACTGCATTTGAAAGGTTAAGACTTCTGATTATTCCGCGCATAGGAAGTCTTACGCAAGAGTCGTGATTTGCTTTTAGCAGTTCTTCCGGCAAGCCTTTTGTTTCCTTGCCGAAAACAAGGAACGCACCGTTTTTATATGTCATATCCGAATGTGCCTGCTCCGCTTTTGTGGAAAAATAGTAAAAATCAGCACCCTTGTTTTTTTCAAAAAATTCTTCTGTGCTGTCATAATATGTAATATCAAGCTTGTCCCAATAATCAAGCCCTGCTCTTTTAACCTGCTTGTCTGTAATGGTGAAGCCCATAGGCCCTACAAGATGAAGCTTTGCGCCTGTGGCCGCGCAGGTTCTTGCAATATTGCCTGTATTTTGCGGTATTTCAGGTTCAATAAGTGCAATGTTAAGCGAGTATTCCATTTATATATACCTCTTTTATATCTAATTTTTCATCAAGAAATACTAAATCTGCACACTTGCCTGCGGCAATTGAACCGATGTTTTCATCTTCATTTATTGATTTTGCCGGGTTAATTGTGCAAGCTTTAAGTGCTGTTTTAAAATCAATGCCGAATTCAATAAGATTTTTAAATTCTGTGTGGAGATTTGATATTGAAGCCGCTATCGTTCCGTCTTCAAGTACCGCATATTTACCGTTTGGTTTTACAAAAACAGCCTGCCCGCCAAGTTCAAATTCACCTTCGCCGAGGCCTGCACCACGCATTGAATCGCTTATGGCAATGCCTCTGTCCTCACCCAAAATTTTGAAAGCATTTCTTAAAACCGTAGGGCAAATGTGACCTCCGTCACAAATAAGTTCACACATCACCCTGTCATCATCAAGCACTGTGCCTACAATGCCTGCCTGCCTGTGATTCATCGGTGTCATCGCATTGAAAAGGTGGGTTGCGTGGTTAATTCCGCAGTTTATTGCCGCTTTGCATTCATCTGCATTTGCCTGCGAATGCCCGATTGAAACGTTGGTGTATTTTTTTGCGTGGTTAATAAATTCACCGCTGTCAAAAGCTTCCGGTGCAATTGTAATCAGCTTAATAAGAGAATTGCTTTTTTCCCAAAGAGTATCAAATTCTTCTGTTGAGCCTGCGCGTACATAATCACCGTTTTGCGCGCCTTTTTTGCCCATTGCAATATAAGGCCCTTCAAGGTTTATGCCTGCAATTTTTGAACCCTTGTGATTTTCGCTTTTATATTCACTTATGGTTTCAACAATTTTTTCAAGCCTTTTTTGCGGCAAGGTCATTGAAGTCGGGCAAAATGATGTTACACCGTGCTTTGCAAGTTCATTTGCCATTTTTTCAAGGCCTGCTTTGTCAGCGTCCGACGCATCACCGCCGGCACATCCGTGAATATGTACATCCACAAAACCGGGAATTAAAATTGTGCCTGCCATATCTTTTCCGTCACCGTCAATTATGCCTATTTGTTTGATGATTCCGTTTTTAACTTCAATATCGCCAAATTCTTTTTCAAAATTTTCATTAAAAAAAGTACAATTTTTAAAAATCATTATTCATTTTCCTTTGCAATTTTATAGGCAAGCTCTTCAAGCTGTTCAAAATGCTCGAATGTGCTGATTTCTTTTCTTAATGCCGCACCGCCGCGAATACCTTTTGTGTAATATGCTGCGTGGTGGCGTGCTTCTCTCATAGCGGTGTATTCGCCTTTGTATTCAATAATTTTTTGAATGTGTTTGAGCATAACAACCATTTTTTCGTTTATGCTTACATCCGGCAAAACCCTGCATTCATTAAGGTATGCGTTAATTCTTCTGAATATCCACGGGTTGCCGAGCGCGCCCCTGCCAATCATTATGGCATCACAATTTGTTTTTTCAAACATAATTGCAGCGCTTTGCTCATCAACAATGTCACCGTTTGCTATTACTGGAATATCAACCGCTTTTTTAACCTTTGCAATAATATCATAATCAACCTTGCCTGAATACATTTGCATTCTGGTTCTTCCGTGTACGGTTATTGCAGCCGCACCGTTTTTTTCTGCAATTTTTGCTAGTTCAACTGCGGTTATGTTTTCATCATCCCAGCCTTTTCGTATTTTTACCGTTACGGGAATATCAACAGCCTTGCTGACTGCTTTTATTATTTCACCTGCCAAAAGCGGATTTTTCATAAGGCTTGCACCGCCGCCGTTCATAGCGATTTTGGGTGCCGGGCAACCCATATTTATGTCAATAATATTTGGGTGATATTTTATGCACATTTTTGCCGCCTGTGCCATTATTTCAGGGTTGTCACCGAAAATCTGCACACCTGCGGGGTTTTCAATTTCGCCCAGGGTTAAAAGCTCGCCGCTCTTTTTATCCCCCATGGTAAGCCCTTTTGATGACACCATTTCGCTTACCGTGTAGCCTGCACCGTAATTTATGCAAAGTTCACGAAAAGCTCTGTCGGCAATGCCTGCCATCGGTGCTAAAAATACATTGTTTTCAAATTCAACATCTTTTATTTTCATATTTATTACCTTATTTGTATTACTTGCAACTAATATATCACAATATCAATTGTAAATCAATTAAATATATGATATAATATTATGATTTTAAATAAAGGAATTGAACTTATGAAGCTTCTTGTTTTAGACGGAAACAGCATTGTAAACCGTGCTTTTTACGGAATAAAATTATTAACAACCAAAAGCGGAGAATATACCAATGCAATTTACGGTTTTTTAAATATTCTTTTAAAGCTTGAAGATATTTGCACACCTGACGCGGTGGCAGTTGCGTTTGATGTGCATGCACCTACTTTCAGGCATAAAATGTATGATGAATATAAAGCTGGCAGAAAGGGTATGCCTGATGAACTTCGCTCTCAAATGCCGGTGTTAAAAGAAATACTCAATTCTCTCGGTATCAAAACGATTGAAAAAGAGGGCTGGGAAGCGGACGATATTTTAGGTACGCTTGCTTTCGCTTGCAGAAATAACGGTGACGAGTGTTTTATCGCAACGGGTGACCGTGACTCGCTTCAGCTTGCGCACGGCGGTGTTAAGGTTTTGCTTGCAAGAACTAAAATGGGGCAGGCGGTAACAGATATTTATGATGAAAAAGCGATTGATGAAGAATACGGTGTTACACCGCAGGAGCTTATTCAGGTAAAGGCACTTCAGGGGGATACATCCGATAATATTCCGGGTGTTGCAGGTGTAGGTGCAAAAACCGCGCTTGACCTGATTTTTCGATTTCATAATCTTGATTATATTTATGACAATCTTGATGAACTTGATATAAAGCCGGGTGTTAAAGCCAAACTTAAAAATGATAAAGAAAAAGCGTATCTTTCGCTGAAACTCGGTACAATCAGCACCGAAGCACCGATTGATACCGATATAAATTCATATGTAATTAAAGATAAGGATGAGCAAAAGGCGGTATCGCAATTTGTAAGGCTTGAACTTTTTTCGCTTATTCCAAAGTTTAATCTTGACCCTAATAAAGCCGGTGAAATTGAAGTTGAGGAGCAAAAGGAGCGAAAGCTTAACTGCTTAACTTGTATTGACGCTGATTATTTGCTTGATAAAACTAAAAACAGCGACGTGTTCTTTTATCCTAATATAGTAGACGGCAGCGTTACGGATTTATATTTCGCATTTGATGATGAAATTATCGTAATGCCTTGCGAAACACCGGAGTATTCATATTTTGTACGCACCTTTTTTGAAGATGAAAGTGCAAATAAATTTACTTATAATACTAAAGAACTGCACCGCCTTGCCTGCAAATATAATGTTGAACTTAAAAGTGTAAAGGGCGATTTAATGCTCAGCGCTTATCTTTTAAGGCCGAGTGACAGCAATTATGATATTTCACATCTTTGCCTTGAATACGGTGTGAAAATTCCCGAGTATTTGAATTCACTCGGCAACAGGGATGAAATAGTTGAGCTTTCATCTGTAATTAAACCTCTTTTTGAAAAGACGGATAAGCTTATTGATGAAGCATGTGAAAGAAACCTTCTTGAAGAAATTGAACTTCCGCTTTCCCGTGTGCTTGCAAAAATGGAATATGTCGGCTTTGAAGTTGATAAAGACGGAATTGAAGCTTTCGGCAAAATGCTTGGTGAAAGAATTAAGAATTTAACCGAGTCGATTTATCAAAGTGTGGGATATGAATTTAATATCAACTCACCTAAACAGCTCGGCGTCGCTCTTTTTGAAGAGCTTAAATTACCGTGCAAAAAAAAGACGAAAACAGGTTATTCAACCAACGCCGAAGTGCTTGAAAGCTTGGTTAACGAACATCCTGCAATCAGCCAAATTCTTGAATTTCGTTCTCTTTCAAAGCTTAAGTCAACATATTGTGACGGACTTTTGAAAGTTATCGGTGATGACGGAAGAATTCATACCCGTTTTAATCAAGTTGAAACCAGAACGGGCAGAATTTCATCACTTGAACCTAATTTGCAAAATATCCCGATAAGAACAGAACTCGGCAGTCAAATGCGCAAGTTTTTCATTGCCGGCAGTGGCAAAAAGCTTGTTGATGCCGATTACAGCCAAATTGAACTTCGTGTTCTTTCTGACCTTTCGGGTGATGAAAATATGATAAACGCATTTAACAGCGGTGATGATATTCACACTATCACAGCGTCGCAGGTATTTAACTTGCCTGTTGATATGGTTACACCGCAAATGCGCAGCAGGGCAAAGGCTGTTAATTTCGGTATTGTTTACGGTATCGGCGCATTTTCTCTTGCCAAGGATATCGGTGTATCAAATAAAGAAGCCAAGCAGTATATAGATAATTACCTTGCACATTACAGCGGTGTTAATGACTATATGCAAAAAATGATTGACCTTGCTAAAGATAAGGGATACAGCGAAACCCTGTTTCACAGAAAAAGATATTTGCCTGAACTTGCGTCATCTAATCATATGATGCGTGCATTCGGCGAGCGTGTGGCAAGGAATATGCCTATTCAAGGTACTGCCGCAGATATTATCAAAATTGCTATGGTTAAGGTTGATGACAGGCTTGCAAAGGAAAATATGAAATCACGCTTAATTCTTCAGGTACACGATGAACTAATAGTAGAAGCGCCTGAAGATGAAGCGCAAAAAGCACTTGAAATCGTGACGGAAGAAATGGAAAATGCCTGCAAAATGAAAGTTCTTCTTCGTGCAGACGGAAAAATCGGCAACACCTGGTTTGATGCGCATTAAGTTTAAATATGATTAGTATAGAAAAATTCAGTAAAGAACATCTTGATGATGTATATAAAATCGAATGCGCCTGCTTTTCACACCCGTGGAGCAAGGCAGACCTTGAAAATCAGCTTGGGCTTGATACCTCCTGTTTCGTTGTTGCACTTGACGGTGAAACGGCGGTCGGATATATGGGGCTTCAAATATTTTGCGGTGAAGGGTATGTGACCAATGTTGCTGTTTTGCCCGAATACCACAGGCAAGGCATTGCACAAAAGCTTATTTTAAAAGAACTTGAAAATGAAATGGATTTCATTACTTTGGAAGTCAGAAAAAGCAATGCCCCGGCAATAAATTTGTATCAAAAAATGGGCTTTGAAAATGTAGGCATTCGCCCTCGCTTTTATACCGCACCGGATGAAGATGCGGTAATTATGACGAAAAACATCAAACCCGGCGAATGATATAAGCTTTGTGGGGCGAACATTGTTCGCCTGTTTATGACTGTATAATTTTATTTAAGGATAAAGAATATGAAAATTTTAGGAATTGAGTCGTCTTGTGATGAAACAGCTTGTGCTGTTGTTGAAGATGGGCGAAAAGTTTTATCAAATATAGTTGCAACTTCGCTTGAAGAGCATAAGCTTTACGGCGGTGTTGTGCCGGAAATTGCATCAAGGCGGCACGCGGAATCAATCAGCGGTGTGGTTAGGGAAGCACTTGAAAAAGCAAACTGCACTATGGATGATATTGACGCTGTTGCGGTAACATATGCGCCGGGGTTGATAGGCGCATTGCTTGTGGGTGTCAACTTTGCAAAAGGGTTGGCTTTTGCAAGCGGTACTCCGCTTGTTCCGGTTCATCATTTAAGGGGGCATATTGCATCTAATTATATTTCAAGTGATGTCAAGCCACCGTTTTTATGCCTTGTTGTAAGCGGCGGGCATTCACACATAGTTGCGGTAAATGATTATACGGATTTTGAGATTATCGGCAAAACCCGTGATGATGCCGCAGGTGAAGCACTTGATAAAGCAGGGCGCACAATGGGGCTTGCTTATCCGGGCGGAATCAGTATTGATAAAATCAGCAAGCAGGGTGATGAAAACGCATTTAAATTTCCGCACCCTAAAGTTACAGGCAGTAAATATGATTTTTCGTTTTCCGGGCTTAAAACAAGCGTTATAAATACCGTGCATAACGCTAAACAAAAGGGTGAAGAGATAAACGTGGCAGATTTGGCGGCTTCTTTCCAAAAAAGTGTTGTGGATTGCCTTATTCAAAACCTTGAAAAAGCCGGTGTTGATAAAAATTTCAAAAAAATTGTAATAGCCGGCGGTGTTTCTGCAAATTCTAAATTAAGACGAGAAGCAGAAAAATTATGCAAAAAGCATAATTGGCAGCTTTATTTACCTGAACTTAAATATTGCGGCGACAATGCGGCAATGATTGCATCGCAGGGATATTATGAATTTATAAGCGGTGTTACGGCAGATGAAAGTTTAAACGCATATGCCACAATGGCGATTGATAAACCCTACGAAAAACAAAACTGATAAAAAAATCACAAAAGAATTTAATAATATTATGTGTTATTGTTACATTTTAATGAATTTTGCCGACTGCTATTGAATTTTCACTAAATTTTGATATAATGAGTAAGAATGAAATTGGAAGACTATAATTGTTTTTCACTTTGGTTCAATTTGTTTGTAAATAATTTCAAAGGAGAATAAAGATATGGAATCAAATCTTACTTCTAACAAGTCACTTCTTGCTTGGCTTGACGAAAAAGTAGAACTCCTTAAGCCATCAAACATTTTATGGATTGACGGTTCAAAGGAACAAATCGACGCTCTAAAAAAAGAAGCTGTTGAAACAGGCGAAATGGTAAAGCTTAATGATGAGCTTCTTCCTGATTGCTACCTTCACAGAACAGCAGAAAACGATGTTGCTCGTGTTGAAGATAGAACTCTTATCTGCACAACAAAGGAAGAGGATGCAGGTCCTACTAACCACTGGATGGCTCCTGATAAGTGCTACAAGATGCTTTATGACATTGCTGCCGGCTCATATGAAGGCAGAACAATGTATATTATCCCTTATTCAATGGGTCCTGTTGGTTCACCTATGTCAAAAATCGGTATCGAAATCACAGACTCAATCTATGTTGTTCTTAATATGAACATTATGACAAGAGTAGGCAAGAAAGTTCTTGACGCTCTTGGAGATTCAAATGACTGGGTACGCGGTATGCACTGCAAATGTGATGTTGATCCTGAAAAGAGATGGATTTGCCAGTTCCCTGAAGATAACACTATTATTTCTGTTAACTCAGCTTACGGCGGAAATGTACTTCTCGGTAAGAAGTGCTTTGCTCTTCGTATAGCTTCATACCTTGGTAAGAACGAAGGTTGGCAGGCAGAACATATGCTTATCCTCGGCCTTCAGAAGCCAAACGGCGATATTAAGTATATCTGCGCTGCATTCCCATCAGCTTGCGGTAAGACAAACCTTGCTATGCTTATCCCACCTGAAGGATATCAGAGAAAAGGTTACAAAGTATGGTGCGTAGGTGACGATATTTCTTGGATTAAGAAAGGTCCTGACGGACGCCTTTATGCTATCAACCCTGAAAACGGTTTCTTCGGTGTAGCACCTGGTACTAACGAAAAGTCTAACCCTAACGCTCTTGCTTCAACAAAGAAGGGTACAATCTTTACAAACGTAGCTCTTAACCTTGATAACAACACTGTATGGTGGGAAGGTCTTGATAAGAACCCACCTACAAACGCAATTGACTGGAAGGGTAACCCTTGGAACGGTCAGACTAGCGAAGAAAAGGGCGCACATCCAAACTCAAGATTTACAGCTCCTGCTGTTAACTGCCCTTGCATTTCATCTGAATTTGAAAATCCAAATGGTGTTCCTATTTCAGCATTCGTATTCGGCGGCCGCCGTGCAAAGCTTACTCCGCTTGTATATCAGTCAAAGAATTGGAATCACGGTGTATTCGTAGGTTCAATTATGGGTTCTGAAACAACTGCTGCTGCAACAGGTCAAGTTGGTGTTATTCGCCGTGACCCTATGGCAATGCTCCCATTCTGCGGCTATAATATGGGCGATTATTGGAAGCACTGGATTGAAATCGGTGAATCTCTTGATGAAGATAAAGCACCTAAGATTTTCAATGTTAACTGGTTCCGTAAAGATGACGAAGGTAACTTCTTATGGCCTGGTTTTGGTGATAACCTCAGAGTTCTTGATTGGATTATTGACCGTTGCGAAGGCAAGGTTGACGCTCAGGAAACAGCTATCGGTTATCTTCCATATGCTAAGGATATTAACCTTGAAGGCCTTGATATGACAGAAGCTGATCTTGAAAAGATTCTTGATGTTGATAAGGATGCTTGGAAAGAAGAACTTAAGGGTGTTGACGAACTTTATGCTAAGTTCGGCGATAAGCTTCCTAAAGAACTTTCAGATGTTCTCAATGAAGTAAAATCAAATCTTGATAAATAATTATCTCTTTTGAAACAATATGAAGCACGGTGTAGATTTATCTGCACCGTGTTTTTTTTGATGTTTACATATAGGTTGGAATTTTATATAATATATTTGAAATACTTTGCAAAAATTCAATTATTAAGATGTGAGGTTTTATGAAAAAACGAAT
>FR895290.1 GCA_000434995.1 Firmicutes bacterium CAG:341
GTTACTGCCGTTAACTTTTATTTGATTACTTTATATCCTGCATCTGTTATAGCTTTTTCAAGTACGGATAAATCCACATCTTTTTCAAGTTCTGCCACTGCTTCGCACTTTTCGTGGCTTGCAGTTGCTTCTTTTACACCGTCAATTGCTTCAAGTGCTTTTTTAACAGCTGCCTCGCAATGCGGGCACATCATACCCTCTACCTTAATAGTTTTAATCACAGTTTTTTCCTCCTTATTATTATCAGCAGTGATATTAAGTTTAATGTCAACTGCTTTTTTCTTTTTATCGTGCTTTGATGAATGAACATTAACAAGATTAAGCCTAAGCGCATTAGTTACAACACAAAAGCTTGAAAGGCTCATAGCCAATGCACCGAACATCGGATTAAGTGTCCAGCCAAATATCGGAATCCATACACCTGCTGCAAGCGGAATACCGATAACATTATAAATAAATGCCCAAAACAAATTTTCGTGAATATTTGTAAGTGTTTTTCTGCTTAATCTGATTGCAGATGAAACATCGGTAAGCTTGCTGTTCATCAATACAACATCGGCGGCATCAATTGCAACATCAGTGCCTGCACCGATAGCAATGCCCACATTTGCACGGGTAAGTGCCGGTGCGTCGTTTATTCCGTCGCCCACCATTGCAACCTTGCCGAATGACATCAACTCCTTAATAACATTCTCTTTTCCATCGGGCAAAACATCGGAAATAACATTATCAACACCAATCTGCTTACCGATTGCCTTGGCTGTTTTTTCATTATCTCCGGTAAGCATTACAACACGAATACCCATATTTTGCAATTCTTTTATAGCTTTCGGGCTTTCCTCTTTAATAACATCGGCAACTGCTATTATGCCGAGAAGTTCATCATCACAGGCGAAAAACAGCGGTGTTTTGCCCTCTTTTGAAAGCAAACTTGCTTTTTCCCTAATTGTATCATCAACACTGATTTGGCTTGAGATAAATTTAAGGCTTCCGCCGATAATTTTTTTATCACCTGCATTTGCAACTAATCCGTTACCTGCAAGTGCTTTAAATTCATCAGTTTCAAAGCTGTCAACTTCAGCATCCTGCGCATAATCGCAAATTGCTTTTGCAAGCGGATGCTCACTTTTCTTTTCAAGTGAATATGCATAACTTAAAAGTTTGCTTTTTTCTGCTTTAGCAGGAATAATATCAGTGACTTTAGGTTCGCCCTTTGTGATTGTGCCTGTTTTATCAAGAGCCACAATTTGTATTCTGCCGGCTTCTTCAAGTGATGCCGCAGTTTTAAACAAAATGCCTGATTTTGCACCCTTACCATTGCCAACCATAACTGCAACGGGAGTTGCAAGGCCGAGCGCACATGGGCAGCTGATTACAAGCACTGAAATTGCGCGTGCGAGCGCATATCCGAAGCTTTGCCCAACAGCAAGCCAAACGCAAAATGCAATAAATGCAATTACTATTACGCAAGGAACAAATACACCCGATACCCTATCGGCAATTTTTGAAATCGGTGCTTTTGTTGTCGAAGCATCACTAACCATTTTTATAATTTGCGATAATGTTGTGTCTTCGCCTACGGCAGTTGCGCGGCATTTAATATATCCTGATTGATTTATTGTAGCGCCTGATACTTTATCCCCCATAGCTTTATCAACCGGAATACTTTCGCCTGTTAATGCCGACTCATCAACAGCGGTTTCGCCCTCAATAATCACCGCGTCAACCGGTACGCTTTCACCCGGTTTTACTACAAATATATCATTCAGCATTACATCTGAAACCGGGATAACAACTTCCTTTTCATCCCTGATTACAGTCGCATTTTTAGGTGCTAAATTCATCAGTGATTTTAAAGCATTGGTGGTTTTGCCTTTTGAATACGATTCAAGCATTTTGCCGACTGTAATAAGAGTTAAAATCATTGCAGATGATTCAAAATAGAATTCGTGCATAAGACTCATAACTTTTTCACCGTCACCTGCAAGCTGGGCAGATGTCATCAAAAAAAGCTGAACCGTACTGTAAGCAAATGAAGCAGACGCACCGAGTGCCACAAGCGTATCCATATTTGGACTTCTGTGAATTATACCTTTAAATCCGTTTATAAAAAACTTCTGGTTTATAACCATAATTATAACAGTTAAAAGAAGCTGTGCAAGCCCCATTGCGATATGATTATCTTGCATAAATGCAGGCAATTTCCAGCCCCACATCATATGCCCCATTGAAATATACATTAGCGGTGTAAGAAAAATAACAGACCAAATAAGCCTATTTCTTATCTTCGGTGTTTGGGTATCTTTAAGCTCATCATCGGGCATAGCTTTTGATTTTTTATCACCTGTTTTCAAGCTTGCACCGTATCCGGCTTTTTCAACGGCAGCTATAATCGCTTCATCACTTGCTGTACCCTCAACCCCCATTGAATTAGTCAGCAAATTAACTGCGCAGTTTTCAACTCCGTCAACACCGCTTACTGCCTTTTCAACCCTGGCACTGCAAGCCGCACAGCTCATTCCCGTTACATTATACTGTTTCAATACATCACCTCAAAATCATTTCATAAGTTTTTGAAGAGTTTTTAAAAGGTCGTCAACCGTTTCACTTTTCCCTGCTTTAATATCATCCGTAACACAGGTTTTAATATGCGTGGAAAGAAGCTCTTTATTAAAAGAATTCAGCGCGGCATTAACAGCAGACACCTGCGTTATAATATCTGTACAATAGGCATCTTCTTCAAGCATACGCTTTATACCTCTTATTTGCCCCTCAATCCTGTTTAAACGATTGATAAGTGCTTTTTGCTCTTCTTCATTTCTGTGCTTTGTCTTATGGCAACAGCATTCATTTTTATTATCCATATATTACTCCTTATACCCCGTTAGGGTATTTTTATTATATACCCCTATACCGTATTTGTCAACAGCAAAAAAATAAGATGAATAGTAACTATTCATCTTATTGGCTATTTAGTTTTGCTTGCGTACAATATCATATTCAGAACCACTCGGTCTGAAATAGCGGCAGGTTTTATTCTGCTCTTCGCAAAAGCGAACATATTCATCCTCATCAAGCACAAGTGAGCAAAAACACTCGTCCGTTTCCTCGTCATATTCATTATACCAGCATTTTTCACACAGTAAGTCCAAAATCATCCCTCTTTCACATATTCCAAAATAATAAAAGAAGCAGTAAGTTCGATATTTTCAACATTATCAAGCTTTGCTTTATCAGCCTCACTCGTTCTGTAAAAATAAGGCGTCATTGAAAACAATGTTTTTAAATCCTTTTGTGAAATATCAAATTTATCTGATATTTTATTTTTTGATTTCAGCTTTAAAAGTTCGGTTTGCGGTGCTTTTTCATCATTCTTATAAGGTGTTGAATAAAGAATATTTTTAAGTTCAATCAAATGATCTTCACCCGGAATAACACTTAAAAGCCGCCCGCCTTTTTTCAAAACACGATAAAATTCTTTTTCATTAAACGGGGCAAAAAGATGCATTGCTGTATCAATCGAATTATCTTCAATAGGGATATTAGCAAGATTTGCAACAAAATAATTATGTTCCTTTCTTGCCGAAGCTGCAAGGCGCACCATTTCACGACTTATATCAAAGCCATAAAGTTCGCCCTGATATTCATCATAATACCCCTCACCGCAGCAAATATCAAGCACTGTACCGCCAAGCTTTGAAGTAACATAATCACGCAAAAACGAATAATAGCCTTTTTGCAAAAATTCCCTTCTTGAATGTGCCGACTCCCTGCTGTCGCCCTTTTTATCACCGCTTTTATTTGTAAGCAAAAGATTTACATACCCTTGCTTTGCAATATCAAAGCTGTGGCTGTTAGCACATTTAAAAGCCTTACCGTCAATATTTAATTTTTCACCGCAAACAGGACAAGTTAAAATGTTCATAAATGCCACCTAAAATATTACCTATCAAAACGGGCGACCAACGGCCGCCCCCTGCATATGAATTTATATTAGTGGTGGAAAAGACGAATTCCCGTCATTGCCATTGCAATACCGAAATTATCGCAACATTCAATTACAGCACCGTCACGAACAGAACCGCCCGGTTGAGCGATATACTTAACACCGGAGCGAACAGCACGCTCAATATTATCCTCAAACGGGAAGAAAGCGTCAGAACCGAGAGCAACATCAGTCATCTTTTCATGCCAAGCCTTCTTTTCATCAGCAGTAAAAGGTTCAGGGCAAGATGTAAAGTATCTTTGCCATACTCCGTCTTTAAGCAAATCTTCATATTCATCTGAAATATAAAGGTCAATAGCATTATCAGCTTCACATTTGCGAAGACCTTCAATAAACGGAAGATTAAGCACCTTTTCATTATGGCGAAGCCAAAGATTATCAGCCTTATTGCCTGCAAGGCGTGTGCAGTGAATACGGCTTTGCTGGCCTGCACCTACACCGATAGTTTGCCCGCCCGATGCATAGCAAACTGAATTTGACTGAGTATATTTAAGAGTGATAAGTGATATAAGAAGGTCGATTTTTGCTATTTCCGGTATATCCTTAATCTTTGTAGGCATATCGTCAAAGAGTGCCATAGTGAGCTTTGAATCATTTCTCTTTTGCTCAAACTTAATGCCGAAAACCTGCTTTGTTTCCATTTCTTCAGGCTGATAATCAGGGTTCATCTTAATAATAAGATAATTTCCTCTTCTCTTTGCCTTGAGAATTTCAAGTGCTTCGTCAGAATATGACGGAGCAATAATACCGTCGCTCACTTCTTTTACAAGGAATTTTGCAACACTTGCGTCACATTCATCACTTAATGCAACAAAATCACCGAAAGAAGAAACTCTGTCACATCCCCTTGCACGAACATAAGCCTGCGCAATCGGAGATAACTCTAAATCATCAGGCACCATACACACTTTGCGGTCAACTTCACTAAGCGGCTGAGCAACTGCTGCACCGGCAGGTGAAACATGCTTGAACGAAGCCGCACTCGGCAATCCTGTTGCTTCCTTAAGTTCTCTTACAAGTTGCCAAGAATTAAAAGCATCAAGAAGATTGATATATCCTGCTGCACCGTTCAAAATTTCAAAAGGAAGTTCTTTTCCGTCCATATGAATTCTTGCAGGATTTTGATTTGGGTTACAACCGTATTTAAGCTTATACTCTGTCATCTTTACATCACCTTTCAGTAATTTATAATTTAGATATAATATTTTATACCATTACATTGAAAAATGCAATAGAGAATGATACAATAAATCACGGTGATACAAAATGAACGGAATTTTATTAGTAAATCACTTTTTAAAAGGTGAAAAATACAGCACTTTGCACAATCATCTTGTTTCTGCGGCAAAAAAGTGCAGCATAAATCTTGATATTAAAACCAATTTGGAACTTGCCACACAAAAAGCAAATGCAGATTTTGTACTTTTTTGGGATAAGGATATTAACCTTGCAAAAAGGCTTGAAAAAAGCAATATTCCGGTTTTCAACAGTGCAAGTGCAATTGAAAAATGCGATGATAAGGGGCTTACTTACATTGAGCTTGATAAAATCGTGCCGCAACCTAAAACTCTAATATCGCCTAAATGTTACTTTAAATCGGATATGAGCGAATTTGTAAAAAAAGCTATTGGTATACTTGGCTTACCGCTTGTTTTTAAAGAATCTTTCGGTTCTTTCGGCGCGCAGGTATTTTTATGCAACAGTGAAAATGATATATATTCACACATAAGTGATAAGCCTTTTATTTTACAAAAATTCATCAAAGAAAGCAAAGGAACGGATAAAAGAATTGAAATTATCGGCGGAGAATACATATGTGCGGCAAGACGTGAAAACAAAAATGATTTTCGTTCAAATGTTACAAACGGCGGCACAATGACACCTTGCACCCCAAGCAAAGCTGAAATTGAAACTGCAATTAAAGCGTGCAACACGCTTGGCTTAACCTTTGGCGGAGTTGACATATTAGATGACGGAAGCGTGTGCGAAGTGAATTCAAATGCGCATATAATAAACATTATGAATTCAACAAAGATTGACATTGCACCATATATTTTTGAAACAATTAAAGGTAAAATCTTATGAGCGGAATACTGATTTACAGTGAAAAAGAAGCAAAGCGAAATATATTTGCAATTAACAAATTTAAAGAAAATCTTGATATAAAGCTTGCGGATGAAAATTATGACGGAAAAGCCGATTTTGTAATAAACAGAACAAACAATTACATGATTGCACAAAAATTTGAGCAAAAAGGAATTCGTGTTTTTAACCCATCAAGCCTATCTATGCTTGCTAACAACAAGCAGCTTTGCTATGAATTTATGTATAAAAACGGTATTGAAATTTTGCCGATAAATTACAGTGAAATTCCTGCTGTAAAAAAGCCGATTGACGGACACGGCGGGCAAAATGTAACAATGATAAATAAAAAAGAAAAATTTGAACCCGGTTTTGTTTACCAAAAGCCTTGTGCCACACTCGGCAAAGATTTGCGTGTTTGGGCAATAGGCGGAAAAATCATTACAGCCATATTGCGCGAAAGCGATACCGATTTTCGTTCTAATTTTTGCCTTGGCGGAAAAGCCGCGCCGTATGAATTAAACCACGATGAAACCGCACTTGTAAAAAAAGTGCTGTCACTAATAAAAAGTGATTATATAGGAATTGATTTTCTGTTTGACAATGGGCATTTGATATTTAATGAAATAGAAGATACCGTCGGCGCACGAATGGTATATGATAAAACAGATATTGATATTATTAAACTTTACTGTAACTACATAAAGAAAGAAGTTGGCACAAAGTAGCGTGCCAACTTCTTTTATTTAACAATTTTGTGCTTAACTCTTGATGCCGCAATTCTTGCTGCTGATGAATTATCGTACCAATTAAGCCTTTTATTCAGTTTTCTCTGTTCTGATTTTAAGCCTTTGATTTCAGCTTTTAATTCCTTTTTATCTTCATTAAGAGTATCAACTGCCTTTTTCTGCTCTTTCATAAGAAGCTCATTACCAAATGCGATTCGCTCTATCATTTCATTTGGAGGGCAGGTTGTAAGAGAATGAATAGGGCCTTCAAACTCAATATTTTTAATCTTTTCATCAAAAGGAACGACTGTTCTGTTTTTATCTTGATAAATATGCGGCAAACCGTTAGCATTAAGGAAATCAACAAAATGCCAAAAGCGTTGTTCGTGGCCGTCATTCACCTGTGAAAAATCTGTTTTTTCATATATATCAAAAATATCTGTATTTTCGTCAACTTCGCTTGCCGGCATATTAGGAACATTGTGATATTCCGCAAGCTCCCTGATTCTTGCGTCGGTCGGAAACACGAAGCTCGGTACACCGGAAAGGATACTTCCTACCGCACCATGAATTCGTGTGCCATAGTTAAAATCAATATTTTTATTGAATTCAAGAATACTTGGTAAATTGATAAAGAATCTCGCCCTATCGTTAACAAAAACTTCGTCATTTATTAAATGAGGGTAAAGCACTTGCGAATCATTAGTTATAGGAAGCGGTATGCCGAGATACATCAATCTCAAATCATCCACAAATTGCGGCATAAAATAATAATTAGGAAGTAACTCCCTGTTTTTAATCATAAACTCTTTAAAGTTTACCGGATTTGCCACAGAACCTGTAACGCAAACCGCACTTTCATTAGTAAGCGGCTTTTTATCCCTAACGGTTAAACCCGGGCCAAACATAGCAAATGACGGGCAACCCGTTACATCAATTTCATTACTGCCAAAACCTAAATGCTTTAAATAACTTTCGGTTATTGCACCCCTTACACCTACGCTTGCAGAGTGGTTAAGCACCGCGGTAATAAACTTCTTTGCACATTCATCGTATATATGCTCCTCTGTAACATCAGGCTCATAAGGCATTTGAATGCCGATACCTGTTACAACCACCGGAATAGTTAATTTTTCAATAATACTTGTCCACATTCCCATACACTGCATAAACTGCTTTCTAAATGAGTTTGCCATAGGAAGAACAAGATAATCGTAATTTTCGTTTATATATTCAGCCTGAACTTTACCGTGTGCCACTTCCTTATCAGCAAGAAAGTCAATTTCAACATCTTCGGTATAAAGTGTTCTTGTCATACTATATGCAAAAAGAAGATTGCCTGTATTGTTACCGATTACTTTTTGGCAGATAACATCAATAGGTTTGTGAACAGCGAACGGCGAAACACTCGCTCTCATTAAAATTCTTTTCTTCATAAATACTCCTAAATTCAAATTGTACTATATTTATAACGAGATAAAGATATTATAATACTTATTATAAACATTGTCAATTTATATGGCAAAAGAAAAAGAGCTTTCCATAAGGAAAGCTCTTTAATAAATAGCTTTTAAGATTAGCCAAGTTCTGAGAAGTACTTGATTGTTCTAACCATCTGTGATGTGTATGAGTTTTCGTTATCATACCAAGAAACAACCTGAACTTCATATGTGTCATCAGCTACTTTAAGAACCATTGTCTGAGTTGAATCAAAGAGTGAACCATATCTCATACCAACGATATCTGAAGAAACGATAAGGTCTTCATTGTAACCGAATGATTCTGTTGCTTCAGCCTTCATAGCTGCGTTGATAGCATCAACTGTAACTTCCTTGTCAGTCTTAATAACTGCTGTAAGGATTGTTGTTGAACCTGTTGGAGTAGGAACTCTCTGAGCAGAACCGATAAGCTTACCGTTAAGTTCAGGAATTACAAGACCGATAGCCTTTGCAGCACCTGTTGTGTTAGGAACGATGTTAACAGCACCTGCACGAGCACGGCGAAGGTCACCCTTTCTCTGAGGACCATCAAGAATCATCTGATCGCCTGTGTAAGCGTGGATTGTGCACATGATACCACTCTGGATAGGAGCGAAATCGTTAAGAGCCTTAGCCATAGGAGCAAGGCAGTTAGTTGTGCAAGATGCAGCAGAAATAACTGTATCTTCAGCTGTAAGTGTGTCATGGTTTACATTGTAAACGATTGTTGGAAGATCGTTACCTGCTGGAGCTGAAATAACAACCTTACGAGCGCCTGCCTGAATATGAGCAGAAGCCTTTTCTTTTGATGTATAGAAACCTGTACATTCAAGAACAACATCAACACCAAGTTTGCCCCAAGGAAGGTCAGCAGCGTTAGGCATTTTGTAAATAACAATTTTCTTACCGTCAACTACAATGTAGTTATCTTCGCCTTCACCTTCGTGGAAGTCAACAGTGTGACCCTGAGCAACATAGTTACCCTGTGATGAGTCATACTTAAGAAGATGAGCAAGCATCTTTGCACTTGTAAGATCGTTGATAGCAACTACTTCGTAGCCTTCTGCACCAAACATCTGGCGGAAAGCAAGACGACCGATACGGCCGAAACCATTAATAGCAACTTTTACCATTGGAATTTACCTCCGAATATAATTTAAAGTTTTATTGCTTTTATGCATTCTTTATTTTATACTGTTTGTCCTCATAAATCAAGATAAAATTGTATTTTTTACACTTTATACAAAAACAAGTGTATTTATGCAAGTGTTATTGTTATTTATTTAACGAACTGTTTATAATTGGGTCACAGATGAATTATATTTATGCCTTTTGGTTGCAATTTCAATTAAAATTTGTTAAAATTCATATTAGTAAAAACAAAGGATGTTATATATGTTTGTAGATATTGCTAAAATTAAGATAAAAGCCGGTGACGGCGGTGCAGGCGCAGTAGCATTTCACAGGGAAAAATATGTGGCTGCCGGCGGACCTGACGGCGGTGACGGAGGAAAAGGCGGAGATGTTGTATTTGTAGTTGATGACAACCTTGCAACCCTTGCTGATTTCAGATATAAAAGAAAATATGTAGCCAAAAACGGTGAAAACGGACGCGGCTCACGCCAATACGGTAAAAAAGCGCCCGACCTTGAAATCAAAGTGCCGAGGGGTACTATCATTCGCGAAGCAAATTCAGGCGCAGTTATGGCTGATATGAGTAAGACTGACAGATTTGTAGCTGCTAAAGGCGGAAAGGGCGGCTGGGGAAACATTCATTTTGCAACTCCGACCCGCCAAGTACCGCGATTTGCAAAGCCGGGTGTACCGGGTGAAGAATGGGAAGTTTCGCTTGAGCTTAAGCTTCTTGCCGATGTGGGACTTTTAGGTTATCCGTCAGTAGGCAAATCAAGCCTTATATCAGTAGTAAGTCAGGCAAAGCCTAAAATCGGCGATTATCACTTTACAACACTTGTGCCAAACTTAGGTGTTGTATCAATGGGTGAGGGCAACTCATTTGTTATAGCGGATATTCCGGGGCTTATTGAAGGTGCAAGCGAAGGTATCGGACTTGGGCATGAATTTTTGCGACATGTTGAGCGTTGCAGGCTTCTTGTACACATTGTTGATGTAAGCGGCAGCGAAGGCAGAGACCCTATTGAAGATTTTGAAAAAATCAATGAGGAGCTTGTAAAGTTCAACCCCGAACTTGCAAAGCAACCGCAAATAGTTGCCGGAAATAAAATTGATATGGCTGAGCCTGAACAAATCGAAAGATTTAAAAAATATGTTGAAGATAAAGGATATGACTATTATTCTATCTGTGCGCCGATCATGGAAGGTACAAAGGAGCTTATGAATGCAGTTTGGAACAAGTTGCAGACCTTGCCTCCTATTAAAGAATATGAAGTTGAAGAAATTCCGTTTGAAGCATTGGTTAAAGATGATAAAGGCTTTAAAATCACCCAAGTTGATGAACATTACTTTCTTGTGGAAGCAAGTTGGTTTCCAAAAGTTCTCAAAGGGATTGATATTGAAGATTACGAAGCACTGCAATATATGCAACGAGTATTAGAAAAGAGCGGAATTTTCAATGCGCTTCGAGAAAAAGGAATTGAGGAGGGTGACATTGTTTCACTCTATGACATAGAGTTTGAATATGTGCCTTAATAAATATGAGATTTGTAGACAAAGATGTTAATGCAAAGCAATTAAGCCCGCTTAATTTGGCATTTATAGGCGATTGCATTTATGAAATACTTGTGCGTGAAACACTTGTGCTTGATGCCAATCGCCCTGTAAATGATTTGCACAAGGAAAGTGTAAAGTATGTTTCGGCAAAAGCACAAACCGTTGCTTTCGAAAAAATCAAGGATGATTTAACCGAAGATGAACTTGCGATTTTCAAGCGCGGGCGCAATGCTAAAGTGGGCCATTCCCCAAAAAGTGCAACTGACGGTGAGTACCACTGCGCCACCGGAGTAGAAGCGTTATTCGGCTATTTATACTTAAATAATGAAATTGACAGAATAAAAGAACTTTTTTCCAAAATTAACTCTTGACATTCTGCCCAACTTGTTATATAATCAATATCGCTGACGGGAGCATAGCTCAGCTGGGAGAGCATCTGCCTTACAAGCAGAGGGTCACAGGTTCGAGCCCTGTTGTTCCCACCAAAATAAAAAGGATACCTATAAGGTATCCTTTTTATTTTTATGTAATTAGATGTAATGCTCGAAACTGTGACAAGATACTCCAAATTCTGCGAACAACGAGAGCAAAGAATTTGGGAAAAACAGTTCGGGGAACTGTTTTGTAGTATCTTTGTTTCTTATAAGAGCCCTGTTTAATTGTTTCCTTTTTGTTTATGGGTAAGAATTTTGCTCGAACCTGTGACGCGTCAAAAGCAATTCCGTGTTTGAATGAATTTCTTTGAAATTCATAATAAACACTCTATTCCTTTCTCCTTTTCCCCCAAAAAGCTTACGCTTTTTAGGGACCCCATAGTTCCAAATTCTGCGAACAACGAGAGCAAAGAATTTGGGAAAAACAGTTCGGGGAACTGTTTTGTAGTATCTTTGTTTCTTATAAGAGCCCTGTTTTAATTATTTCCTTTTTGTTTATGGGCGAGAATTTTGCTCCGCCTCTCAAAATCTGTCGTACAGCAGTGCGTCAGATTTTGTATTACTTTTAAATCAGTTTATTGACAGTATAAAAGCCATCGGTTTTTAACCGATGGCTTTGTTTTATGTCAACCAAAATCTTATGCTGCTTACACCTATATTTTATTAGTTTATAAAAAGCAAAAGGAGACGGTATTTCTACCGTCTCCCATAGCTTTATTTCAATGTCAGATTGAAAAGGCTGTATTAGTCTAAACCGCCCTCTACATCTTCTCTACCTGTTGTTGATGTAGTTACAACATCATATGTTTTGAATTCATCAATCTGTGACATTGGCTTTGTGTAAAGATCTTTCATTGGTTTTCCTCCCAAATTTACCGGTGCCTTACCCCTGCCGATTAGGCAGAGGCAAAAGCATCAATAAATTATAATTTGTTAGTGATAAGTGTAAGATTTAACTTCAGAAATTGTTTTATTCAAAGTGCCGTCAGCAGTCTTTGTGATAACAAATGCTGCAGCTGAAACCTTACCGTCTTTCTTAGAAAGACCATATCTAAGAGAAATATCTGCTGCTGAATTCTTAGTATAAGCAATCTTTACAGTGCCTGCATTAGCGTCTGCACCCTTATTGCCAACATTTTCAAGTGTGAGTTCAGAATCAGCTAAATTCTTACCATAAATGAAGCCCTGCTTAACTACTGTTTCGCCAGGAGCAACATTACGAGATGCAGCAAATGAAACCTGAACAGAACCAGCAATTTCATTTACGCCTGTAATTACAACTGTTGTTTTCTGCTCAACTGCAGTATCAACAGCTACAAGATTCATATCTGAACCGCAGAAGAATGTGTAAGTATCGCCATAAGCAACTGTTACACCGTCAACCTGCCATGCTGCAACGCCGTCCTTATGAACGCTAACCTTAGCGTCATAAGCAACTGTTGCAGGGCTTGCTGTTTCTACGCCGTCTACTGTGAGAGTAGCACCTTCAGGAGCAGTTACTGTGTACTTAGCAACATTATCCTTAGTGTACTGAGCGTAAATTGTAGCACCATCTGTAAGTGCATGGATATCAGGTTCAGTCATTGACCAACCTGTGAATGTGTAACCAATAAGTGTTGGAGCTGTTGGAATTTCAATATTAGCACCGCTTGTTACAGTTTGAGTATCAATTACATTGCCGTATGGGTCTACAAATACTACTGTAAATGAAGTGTCAGCCTTTTCAGCAAATACAGGTTCGTAAGTGATGTCAGCTGTTGCATATGTTACAAATGAAGCTTCGTCAGAAACAATCTTGTTACCAACTTTCCAACCTACGAATTCGCCTGTTTCGTTATTAGCTTTAGCAGTAAGAACTACTTTATCACCAACTGCAAGTCTTGCGTTAGCACCGTTTGTAGCATCAGCATCGTTAAGAGTTGTTGTGCCAAGTTTTGTTGAAGCAACTGTTACAACTACACCTGCATCAAGCTTAGCAACTGCGTCTTTAAGAGCAGCTGTTGCAGCGTCTACATCTTCCTGTGTTGTGTAAGCTTCAACTGTAGCCTGAGCATTAGCCTTAAGAGCTTCTGCTACCTTTGCGTAAGAAGCTGCTGTGAAATCATCAGCTTTTACATTCTGTGCAGCTTCAAGTGCATTATAGTATTCTGTACCGTTAAGCTTATCAATAGGAAGTGTTGATACATAACCACAATCAGGGCAAGTAGCTGTCTTAGAACCTTCTACCTTAATTGTAGGCTGAGTAACGGTTTCGTACTTAAGAGTACAATCATCTACTTTGTCGCTACCAACTTCAGTAAATACAAAACCATCCTGTGACCATGTATAAGTTGTTGTTGTATGAGTACCGTTCTTATTATCGGTAACCTTAGCAGGAGTGTTAGCAAAGTTTTCAGGTGTTTCGCCCTTATTAACAGTGAGAGGTTTAGATGTACCGTCAATGAAGTTATAAGTATAAGTTTCAGTTGTAGGATTTGCTACAAGACCTTCAACTGCAGCTTTAAGTGCAGCTGTTGCAGCGTCTACATCTTCCTGTGATGTGTAAGCACCAACTGTTGTTTCATCATAATCAGCAAGTGCTTTTGTTACCTTAGCATAAGAATCTGCTGTATACTTAGAACCGTCAACATCCTTTGCAGCCTTGAGTGCAGCTCTGTAAGCTTCACCTTTAAGCTGAGCAATTTCAGTACCGGTTGCGATTGTTTCGCCACAAACATTACATACTGTGTCACCTGTGTTACCAGGATTGTTGATTGTAGGTTTAGTAGCGTTTACAACCTTTGTATCAGCGTGGTCACATACAAGCTTATCAATTGGGTTTGTATAAGTATTGCCACAATTTTCAGTACATGTGTAAACATCATAACCTGCTTCTTTATAAGTAGCGTCCTTATGGTCAGTTACTACGAATTTACATTCAGGGTTTGTTACTACTGCTTCTTCAGTATAAGCAGCGTCAGCTGTTGCAGCTACAACTTCAGGTGTCCACTTGTAACTTGTTACTGAGTGATGAGTTGAATCAGAAGCAACAGGTTTTGTTGTTGCTGTG
>FR895291.1 GCA_000434995.1 Firmicutes bacterium CAG:341
TAGTTCCCCTCGGCTTGCAACTAAACCTAAAAATCGCATAATTTTTAAGGTTTTTGCCCCGTTTTGGGCAGAAGCTTTTTTTATGAGACTATTTTGATTACCGGCAGGCACGGTTTTTAGGTTTTTGGGGTGATGTTCTCTTTGCATTTATCATAATTCTCGCTTTGTGTCCTTTACATTTGTGGAGGCCCGTGCTATATTCTCATTGAAAGGGGTGACAGCTATGGATCAAGAAAAAATCGGTAGCTTCCTTGCAGAAAACCGCAAGGCGAAAGGCTTTACACAAATTGAATTTGCAGAGAAATTAGGCGTTTCAAACAAATCGGTATCTCGGTGGGAAACTGGAAAAAATATGCCGGATGTGTCTCTGTTTTTGCCTATATGCGATGCGTTGGATATTTCCGTTAACGAGTTCCTTATCGGCGAACGCATCACAACGCAAGAAAACAAAAGAGCTGATGAAATTCTTGTTGAAACAATAAAAGCCTCCAACAAAAAGCTCAAATCCGCACAAATAGTGATTTATATATTGGCTGTTTTGGTTAACGCATTATTTATGATTGGTGTGCCTCTGACCGCAACACCCTCTGACGCAATGGCGGTGCCACTTGCCGCACTTTTAGGCGGTGCAGTTTCTGCCCTGTTGTTGTCCTGTCTCAACATCAAGCCTGTATGGTTGTTTATATTCATTCCGATTTCGGTAATTGAATTATTGGTAGGAAGTATAATCTATTGCGGTGAGTTGTATGACTACGGCTTACCCTATGCAACAATATTGGCTTTTGTTCAGCTTACATTATTTCTGTTGGCGATGGGTATTCGAAAAATTATAAGAAAACTTATAAAAACCAAACGCAAAAATAAATCTTCATAGCATTAGCAAAAAGAGCTATCAGACATCAAGTCTGATAGCTCTTATTATATTTAATATATAATTAAATTAGAAATCGCCAATTGAAAAATAATCTTTCTAACTTTAAATTGCTATTTCAATAATAAATTCCAACTAAAAAACTCATTAAGTAACAAATAATATTTATATCAAATTTATCTAAAACATTATATGAA
>FR895292.1 GCA_000434995.1 Firmicutes bacterium CAG:341
ATCTTTCGACATTATCATCTTCCTCCATGGTATCCCATTCACTTACCTTCTCAAATTCCGATTTATCAATCTTTAATATCACATATTATACATCATAAATATGAAAATTTCTACCCTCCGTCTATTGACCTTAAATTTATAATAGGCGGCTTTTTTTGCGTTCAAAAAAATAGTTAAGTAATTTTGAAAAAACACCCCCCAAAAACGCTCTCCCATTTCAAACAAGTGAAGGGGTTAATTCCGAACCACGAAAACGGAAGCCTTTCACTTGTACTTTGAAAACTGAATACACAGGTCACTAAGACTTTATTTCTGATGAATTTAGCCACCTTATTGGGTACGCCGAGACTTCTGAATATCAGAATAGCGAGAACTCCCTATATAAATAACAGGTTGCCCCTGTTATGGCGATGACAGTCAGAATGATAATGATACTTCCCTAAGGGGCTGGCGGAAAACCCGGCAGAGGTGAAACTCCTATGATACAGATTAGCTATCTGTTCCTTAGTGACTTCCCACAGCGTCTTGCACGGCAAGGGGTATTGAGAATAAATATTGCCACGACCGATTAGGAAATGAATCGGTCAGGTACATAGCCGAAAAGCTATGAATTTTAAGAAAGGAGGACAACAAAGTGTCAAACTGCAAAACGATTGCAATATGCAATCAAAAAGGCGGAGTTGGAAAGACAACCACAACGGTAAATCTCGGTGTAGGTCTTGCAATGCAGGGAAAGAAAGTATTGCTCATAGACGCAGACTCGCAGGGCGACTTAACTACTTGCCTCGGTTGGCAGAATACAGATGACTTGGGTATCACGCTTGCAACGAAACTAATAAAAACACGAATTTGATAAGATACTCGAAAATAACGAAAAAGTGCTACGGCGATTTAGCACTCGCAACGAGTATCAGATTAACTGAATGATGTCCCCCAAAAATCTTTGCATTTGCTAATACCTTGCTAAAATGAAGGGAAAAAACGGCGTAAAATTAGCAGATTTCATAAGAGAAATTATTAACACTAAAATTTCGGAAAAGCCAGTAAAATCAAGGATTTTTGAGGATTTCGAGGGAATAAGAAAAGCCCCTCCGAGACTTCTACTAAGCGAAAGGTCGGGGGTTCGAATCCCTTCTGGGACGCCAAAAGCGGTAACTATATTTTTATAGTTACCGCTTTTTTATGGTGACTATGCACTAAAAGGCAGCAGAAATTTTGTAACAGTTTAACAAAAAGAATGTTAAGTATTGACTTTAACGCTTTTAGGTGCTAAACTAACAGCATAAACTTTTGCACTTTTAAGTGCTAAAGTAATCATAAATTCAGAGAGGAAAAATATTTTATGAACAAAGTAGTTAAAAAAGTAGCGGCAGTTGCACTTTCTGCGCTTATGGTGGGCGGTATTTTTGCAGGCTGCTCATCAAATTCAAATGATAAAAAGGCTGTTGACAAAGACACATATAATGTAGGTATTTGCCAGCTTACACAGCACGACGCACTTGACAATGCAACCAAAGGTTTCAAAGATAAACTTAATGAGCTTGCAAAGGCTGACGGAAAAACAATCAATTTTGATTATCAAAACGCTTCTAATGATTCAGCAACCTGCGCAACAATCGTAAACAAATTTGTATCATCAAATTATGATCTTATTTTGGCAAATGCAACACCTGCACTTCAGGCTGCTGCAACAGCAACAGCGGCAAGCAAAATCCCTGTAATCGGTACATCTGTAACAGATTATGGCACAGCGCTTGACATTGAGATGGATCCTACTGCCTCAACCGGAATCAATGTTACAGGTACTTCTGACCTTGCTCCTCTTGCTGATCAGGCAAAGATGATTCTTGACCTCTTCCCTGATGCTAAAACAGTAGGTGCAATCTACTGCTCAGCAGAAGCAAACTCACAGTACCAGGTTGACGGTGTGAAAAAAGCACTTGAAGCCAAAGGTGTTAAATGCAACTTCTACACCTTTGCCGATTCAAACGATATTTCATCAGTAGCAAAGAAAGCTGCAAAGGAATCAGATGTAATTTACATTCCAACCGATAACACAGCAGCAGATAACGGTGGTATTATTGATGCAGCTTGCACAGAAGCAGGCGTACCAATCATCGCAGGCGAAGAAGGTATTTTCAACAAAACAAACGCAGTAGCAACACTTTCAATTTCATTCTATGAAATCGGTGAAAAAGCAGGTGCTATGGCTTACGAAATTCTTACAAAGGGTACAGACCCGGCTACTATGAATATTCAGCAGGCTGAAAACCTCACATACTACTACAATAAAGACCAAGCCGATAAGTTCAAAGCTCATATCCCTGAAAACTATCAGGCATACGAAGCTAAATAATAAACTTCTATTGACTAATTTAACGGTTTAAAGTATAATAGTATCAAAATAATAAAGAGCAATGAGTTAATACTTGTTGCTCTTTAAATTACTTATTTGAAAGGTATAAATATTATGGGAGCTTTTATCAGTGCCATTCCCGGTGCAGTAGCGCAAGGTCTTATTTGGGGTATAATGGCAATCGGCGTTTATATCACTTTTAGGGTACTTGATTTTGCCGATTTAACTGTTGACGGCACGCTTGCAACAGGCGGTGCAGTTTTAGTTATTACAATGATGAACGGAATGAATGTATATGTTGCACTTTTACTTTCATTCATAGCAGGATGTGTGGCAGGTCTTGTTACCGGTGTGTTAAACACATTGCTTGGCATACCGCCTATTCTTGCAGGTATATTAACGCAGCTTGCACTGTATTCCGTAAATTTGAGAATACTCGGCAAATCAAACCAAGCACTTTCAATTTATAAATATCACGTGCTCGCAAGTATGACCGATATTACAAAAGCAATTATTATCGTAGCAATATTTGTTGTTGCAATTATTGCAATTCTTTATTGGTTTTTTGATACCGAACTCGGCCATTCAATCCGTGCAACCGGATGTAACCAAAATATGTCACGAGCTAACGGTATCAACATTAAATTCACCAAAATAGTAGCACTTATTCTTTCAAACGGACTTGTTGCACTTGCAGGCGGCCTTCTTTCACAGTATCAGGGCTTTGCAGATGTCAATATGGGCAGAGGTGCTATCGTAATCGGACTTGCCGCTGTTATTATTGGTGAAGTTATTTTCGGCAAGATTTTCAAAAACTTTGCACTCAGGCTTCTTGCAGTTGCATTTGGCGGAATAATTTACTACATTGTAATGCAATTTGTAATCAACCTCGGCCTTAATACCGATGACCTTAAGCTTCTTACCGCTGTTATTGTTGCTATATTCCTCGGTATCCCTTATATTAAAAGTCAATATGCACAAAAGCATATCAAATCGAAGGGAGGCAACAAATAATGCTTAAAATCAGCAATGTACACAAGACTTTTAACCCTAACACTATTAACGAAAAGAAAGCGCTTAACGGTGTTGACCTTGTATTAAACGAGGGCGATTTTGTTACTGTTATAGGCGGCAACGGTGCGGGCAAATCAACAATGCTTAATATGATAGCAGGCGTTTACCCTGTTGACTGCGGCACAATAACAGTTGACGGAATTGATGTTACAAAGCTTCCGGAACATAAAAGAGCTAAATATATCGGCAGAGTTTTCCAAGACCCTATGAACGGTACTGCAGCCGATATGCAAATTCTTGAAAACCTTGCGCTTGCCAAAAGAAGAGGGCAGCACAGGGGATTAAAATTCGGCGTTACAAGAAAAGAAAAAGAAGAGTATATAGATGTACTTAAAAGCCTTGATTTAGGCCTTGAAACAAGGCTTACATCAAAAGTAGGATTGCTTTCAGGCGGCCAAAGGCAAGCTGTCACTCTGCTTATGGCTACACTTAAAAAGCCGAAGATTTTACTTCTTGATGAGCATACAGCCGCACTTGACCCGAAAACAGCGAAAAAAGTTCTTGACCTTACAGAAAAAATTGTTGAAAGAGATAATCTTACAACAATTATGATTACACATAATATGAAAGACGCTATCAATATAGGCAACAGGCTTATTATGATGAATGAGGGCAAAATCATTTATGATGTATCGGGTGAGGAAAAGAAAAACCTTACAACAGCAGACTTGCTTGCTAAATTCAAAATCACTTCCGGCGGTGAAGAATTCGATAATGACCGTGTTCTTCTTTCAACCGAAGCTGACGAATAAAATATAAATAACACCCGATAGTTAAGCTATCGGG
>FR895293.1 GCA_000434995.1 Firmicutes bacterium CAG:341
CTCCAAATTCGGCGACATTAGGGCAATTGGGGAGCAACGAATTTGGGAGAAACAGTCCGGTGGACTGTTTCGTAGCGACTGCTATTTTCTCGGTCTTACTCCCGCAACCATTGATATAGAGCCAAATCTTAATTGATTTGGCTCTTATTTTTTTAGAACATAATCATTGAAATGTCATCATTACAATAGTATAATAAATTTGTAATACTATTTAAGCAGTTATCGGAGAAATATTCTATGAGTAGCAAGAAAGTGCTCACGGCAATAAATATTATATGCTTTATAATTTTTGTGCTTATTCAAAGTCTGATTTTCTTTTTAAGAATAATTGATTACAGTCTTGACGGTTCGAAAGGCGTAATTAACGATATACTGTTATATATAGGGCAATATCTCTTAATAAGCCTAATATATTTGATACCGCAAGCGTTTATTATATTGCAAGGCAACAAGCAAAAGAGCAAGCCAAACCGTTTTTCAAAAACAATTGACAAAGCAAGCAAATACCTACTGACTGTTTGGGTAGTTATTTTATTTATGCAAACATTTATAATTTTTATATTTGCATATTGAAGGAGAACTGTATGAAAACTGAATTTGAATTATCAAATGCAAACATACCTTACGGTGTGTTGCACGACCAGATATTAAGTGATTTAAAATACGAAAACGGCGAATTGATTTTTACTTTCGATATTGAAATTTTTGAAAATGATTATACCGACAAAAGTGTATATAAAAAATTTAAAAACTTCAAAAAATGTGAAATGAAAATCAGTTTGGATAACTGTGAAGATACTGAAATTTCTCTTGCAGAATGTATAGGTAAAAGCGGAAAATACAAAGCACTTGTAATTCCGATTGAAAAGCTTATAGAAATTTCAAAAATTGCAAATTATATTTCTTTTTACACTTGCCTGACTAATGGATACGAATTAGAAATTAAACTTTCTTCAGGCTTTTATGACGCAAAAGGAAAGTATAAAAAATACAAAGAGTATGCAAGCATAGAAATGACTTTATATGCTTCAAAAATCACTTGGAACTGGTATTGATAAAACTAACATTGGCAAAATGTGGAATCTTATTGATTCCACATTTTTTATTTATTATAGGTAAAAATATAATTGGTGATTTGATGAACAACTTTGAGTTATCGGTTGATTTAGCCCGGCAAACAATTGAATGCGGCGGAGAAGTCAGCCGAGCCGAAGAAACGGTACGAAGGCTGAATAATTACGAATGCAATGTATTTGCAACAACAAGCCTGATTGTTGCACAAAAGGGCGAAAAAACTGCCGTCAGGCGAATATACAAGGATAAAATTGATTTAGCAATGCTTGCAAGGATAAACAGCCTATCGCGAAGTCTTGCAAATGAAAGCACAGCCATAAAAAATTACACCGCATATGAATCAAAAGCGGCAGAAACAATAAGTAACTTTTTTGCTGCATTCTTCTTTTCACTTTTTTTCGGCGGAATGTTAATTGACGCTGTATTTTCCGGAATTATTGCTGTAATAATAAGCATTGCACAATTTAATAAAATAGAATTAAACTTATTTTCAAAAAATTTAGTCAGTTCTTTTGCGGCAAGTGTACTTTCTTTTATACCCGGATATTTGGGAATTGAAGTACACCAAGATAAAATAATAATAGGAACAATTATGCTTCTTGTACCCGGGCTTACAGTAGTAAACGCAACAAGAGATATGATGAATTCAGATTTACTTGCAGGTATGAGTGAGCTGTTTAACGCTATGATGTCAGCATTATCTATCGCCTTCGGTGTGGCAGGTGCTTTATGGATATTTGGCAAAATATAATTAAAGAAATAATATTTTGCACTGTGGGTTCTGTATTTTTTGCCGTTGGAATGAAAGTACCGAAAAATTGCCTGAGCCTTACCTTTTTAGGTTCAATAATAACAGCAAGCATTGAAAGGATATTAAACGCATACTTCGGTGAATTGATTGCCTGCTGCACTGCAATGATGTGTTTAGTTTTTTACTGCGAACTGATTTCACGGCTGAAAAAGTTACCTACAACAGTTATTTTAATGCCATCAACCATTCCCCTACTGCCAGGCAGTTCAATATATTACACAATGCTTTACGCAATAACATCAGACAACGATAAATTTTTAAACTATGCAAAAAGTACGGTTTTAACGGGGCTAGGAATATCACTCGGTGCGGTTATTGCCACGGTAATAATTAAAATATTAAGCAAAAAGAGATTGCTGCGTTGACAGCAATCTCTCAGCGTGTAGAAAAAATCAAATTATAAATTTCTACACGCTGGTAGACTTTGAGAAAGTGAGATAAATTTTGTATTTTGCGAGCGGGAGCTGTTTTATTCTCACTTGCTACGAAACAGTACACTGTACTGTTTCTGCCAAATTCATAAA
>FR895294.1 GCA_000434995.1 Firmicutes bacterium CAG:341
GTTTTTTTACATCATACCGCTGTTTTTGAAATGAAGTTCACGCATACCCTCCACCTCATCACATATAGGTTTCAAATTGCAGGCAGAGCAATCAAAATTTATACCCTGCATAATATGATTAAGTGTTTTTGTGATTTCGCTGTTTTTTTCCGCAACCGAAGTTAAGAGTGAATAATCAAAATCTTCAGCTGTTACAAACACGGTTTTCACATTTTTTACGCTTTTATTTTCAAGAAATTTTGAAATCAAAAGATTGCCTATTTTTTCAAACGATATTCCCTTTTTTATTGCACTTTTAGAAACTCTTACTATTTCTTTTTGCTCTTCGGATGAAGTGCGTATCATATAGCCAAGCGGAAAATAGTGATATTTAACATATTCAATTTTACGAATAAGATTATATGCCTTTTGCTCATCATCAACATCATCAATTTGAATTATTGACACTCGGCAAAATTTCCTGTTGTTTTTAATTTCTTTTAATTCATTGCCGATAACTGCCGTTTCACTGTTTTCTATTGGCTTTGAAGTTACAAGGTTAAAGCCTATTCCGTTAAGCTCAAAGGCTGTATCCCTTTGCAAAACTATGTGGCTTATGCCGGTATCCTCCCACTGCTTTGCGGGGCTAAAATGATAGGAATTTTTATTATGCTGTGAAAAAGCATCTTCGCATTTTGATATAAGTTCATCAAAAAAGTTCATAACAATTATAAAATGCCGATTTTTTCAAGTGCTTCGGTAGTGCCTTTTACTATATTTGAATCATCAGGAAGCTTTGTGATATTTTTACCCTCAATATCATACACCGCAAGATTTGAATCAACGGGAATGTATGACAACACTTCAATACCGTTTGTATCAATAAGTTTAATTACACTTTCATCAGGAATACGGTTGATGATTGCGCCGATTTCATCATACATCACAAGCTTATCGGCAACATCTTTAATGGTGTTAATAACCTGCGTACCTTTTTTACTTGCGTCAGATACAAGAAGAAGGTGTGTAACTTTTTCCATAACTCTGCGGTTAATCTGTTCAATTCCGGCCTCACCGTCAATTACAACATAATCAAAATCACCGCTGATAAGATTGATTACTTCCTTAAGATAAGTATTGATTTTACAGTAGCAACCTGCACTTTCAGGTCTGCCGACTGCGATAAATGCAAAACCGTCTGTTTCAACTATTGCGTCAAAAATTTTATATCTCGCGTCACCCAAAAGTTCAATAGCGGTTTTTGTTTGCCCGTCTTCAACAGTTTCAACAATTTCCTTACGAATATCATCAATAGTAGTTTTAACATCAATGCCGAGAGCGGTTGAAAGGCCGACTGCCGGGTCTGCATCAATTGCAAGAATTTTTTTATCAGGAAATTTTTCCACAAGGATTTTAACAATAGTTGCGCTGATTGAAGTTTTGCCTACTCCGCCTTTGCCTGCAACTGCAATTATTTTAGGTGAATTTGCCATTTTTTATCTCCGATTATTATAATAGATTTTATGTTAAATAATTAACAAACATAGTATATCAAATTATATTTGACATTTCAATATTTATACAAAAACTTTTACTTGCTCAAAGAAAAAACAAATATTTTTTGTATGTTTCATAAAAGTCACCTTTTAAATTTATGCAAAAAGAGAAAGTTCATAAAAAAATCGAAAGCGAATAATACTGTAATAAGTATATAATTAAAAATAATACTTAACTTGTTTACCTTTTTAACTAAGAATTCAAGCAAAATGACTATTGCTATTACAATCGGATATACACAAGGGT
>FR895295.1:0-7217 GCA_000434995.1 Firmicutes bacterium CAG:341
TAATAATCATAATGATAAAAAAACAGACACCGTAAATAGGTGTCTGTTTTTTTATGGTTGCGGGAGTAAGACTCGAACTTACGACCTTCGGGTTATGAGCCCGACGAGCTACCAACTGCTCCACCCCGCGATATTAAATATGCCCGAGTTTCTCTCGGTGCTATATATTATAGCAGAAAATATGCATATGTCAATACCTTATTTATATTATTCTTAAAAAATGTTAATTATTCATAATTTTACAGGATAGTATTGATTTCACCGAGTGATTTTAGTTTGGCAAAAAGGAGCTTATCTGTATCATTATCGCCCTGCCACAAATCAGGAATCATAATTACATTCATATCGGCATTTTTTGCAGATAAAATACCGTTTTTTGAATCCTCGATTGCTATGCAGTTTGTGGGATTTTCGCCAAGTTCCTCGCACGCTTTTAAATAAATATCAGGCGCAGGTTTTGAATTTTTAATCATATCACCGCATATTACTTTATCAAAATAGGCGGTGATATTTTTTTCGTTAAGGTGATGAAATACGCTGTCACTGCTCGTTGAAGACGCCACTGCAAGCTTATATCCTTTATTTTTTAAATAATTGAGCGTTTCGTGAAGAAACGGCTTTTCGGGTACACCGAATTCATCAAAATATTTATACGAAAACTCTCTGCCTTTTTGTTTAAAAAGCCTTGCGTCAAAATCAACACCGAACTCATTTCGCAAAACTTTAATTGCTGATTCGGCAGTCATACCTAAAGTTTTGTAAACCATATATCCGGCTTTTCCTATTCCCATTTCTTCGCCTACGGTATCCCATGCTTTCATACATACGCTTTCTGTATCAAACATTACACCGTCCATATCAAAAACTACTGCATTAAATTTCATATTATTTAAAACACTCTCTTAAAAAATCCGTTCGTCTTCCTATACTTTTGATTACGATTTTGCTTTTGCCTGCCATATCAAAGCCATGCATGGTTGCAGTGGTGTTATATAACTCTACCTCTACATTTGAAGCTTTAAGCTTATTTGCGTATGCAATGCCCTCGTCACGAAGTGAGTCAAAGTCAGAAAACTTACAAAATTAAAATCTTTATCAATTGAGTATTTTTTCATAATGTTACCTTTTATTACCGCAATTCATATTGCAATTTGCACAATTACCGTGGCAGGTATTTTTGTGCCTTGCTGAATATATTATAGCAAAAATCAGTAATATTACAATTATTATCAATAAAATTATACTTTGAATATTCATTATATAAGACCTATAAGTGCAAAAATTCCGTGAGTAATGAATGCCATAATCCAAGCTATTACACATTGAAATACAACTACACCGCATGCCCATTTTCTGCCGAGTTCACGCTTAACGGACGCAATTGCGGCAACGCAAGGTGTGTATAAAAGGCAAAATACCAAAAGTGAAACTGCACCAAGCTGTGAAATTAAGCTTGTAATAGATACGCCCGAACCAAGTAAAACGGATAGGGTAGACACAACACTTTCTTTTGCCATAAATCCTGTTATAAGTGCTGTTGATATGCGCCAATCCCCAAAACCGAGCGGTTTAAATATCGGTGCAATAAAACCTGCAATTGTGGCAAGGATACTTTCTTGCGAGTTGGTGACAATGTTAAATTTAATGTCAAATGTTTGCAAAAACCATATAATTATTGTTGCAACAAATATTACCGTAAAGGCTCTTTGCAAGAAGTCTTTTGCTTTGTCCCAAAGAAGTTGGCATACACTTTTTGAACTTGGCATTCTGTAATTAGGCAACTCCATAACAAAAGGTACAGGTTCGCCCTTAAAAATGCTAAGCTTCATAACCATAGCCATAAAAACAGCGGTAACTATACCCAAAGCGTATAGCAATATCATTACAAGCGCACTTTTGCCCGGGAAAAATGCCGAAGCAAAAAATGCATAAATCGGAAGTTTGGCAGAACAACTCATAAACGGAGTTAAAAGTATCGTCATTTTGCGGTCACGCTCACTTGATAAGGTTCTGCTTGCCATAACTCCCGGTACGGTACAGCCAAAACCTATAAGCATAGGTACAATGCTTCTGCCTGATAATCCGACTTTTCTTAAAAGTTTATCCATAACAAATGCAACCCTTGCCATATATCCGCTGTCTTCAAGCAGGGAGAGAAAGAAGAAAAGAGTTACAATTATAGGCAAAAAGTTTAATACACTGCCGACTCCGTTAAATATACCGTTAATTATGAGTGAATGTAAAACCTCGTTTATATTTGCTTTTGTAAGCAGAATATCAACCAAATCTGTAAGCTTGCTTATGCCTAAATTAAGCAAGTCAGATAAACCTTTTCCTATTACGCTGAAAGTAAGCCAAAATACAAGACCCATAATTGCAATGAATGACGGTATAGCTGTATATTTGCCTGTTAATATTTTATCTATTTTAACACTTCTTGCGTGTTCCTTGCTTTCGTGAGGCTTTATTACTGTTTGCGCGCATATTTTGTTTATGAAATTAAATCTCATATCGGCAATTGCAGCGGATCTGTCAAGTCCACGCTCTTGCTCCATTTGCATAATGATAAATTCTATCATTTCTTTTTCATTTGTGCTTAATTTCAGCGCGTTTTCAACAAGTGCGTCACCCTCAATAAGTTTAAGTGCCGCAAATCTAAGCGGTATTTCAGCCATTTGCGCATGGTCTTCAATCAAGTGCATTATTGCATGTATGCACCTGTGTACAGCGGTTTCTTTGCTGTTTCCTTTTGAATTGCAAAAATCCTGCCTGCCGGGGCATTCCCTGTATTTTGCAATATGTAATGCATGGTCGGTCAGTTCTTCTATACCTTCGTTTTTCGCCGCCGATATCGGAATTACGGGAACACCGAGTAATTGCTCCATTTCGTTAACAAGAATACTGCCACCGTTTTTGCGAACTTCATCCATCATATTGAGCGCAACCACCATTGGAATGTCAAGCTCCATAAGCTGCATGGTTAAGTAAAGATTTCGCTCAATATTTGATGCGTCAACAATGTTGATAATTCCTTTCGGCTTTTCTTTTAGCAAAAATTCCCTTGTTACAATTTCTTCATTGCTGTATGGTGACATTGAATAAATACCCGGTAAATCGGTTATCAATGTGTCAGAATGATTTTTTATAACACCGTCTTTTCTGTCAACAGTTACACCGGGGAAATTACCTACATGCTGATTTGAACCCGTTAACCTATTAAAAAGAGTGGTTTTACCGCAGTTTTGATTACCTGCCAAGGCAAAAGTTAAAGTCGTTCCTTCGGGCAGGGGATTTTCATCTGCTTTGGTGTGGAATTTGCCGCCTTCACCTAAACCGGGGTGTGAAATATCCTTTTTTCTTTTATCATTGGATTTATTGCTTTTTGTGGTATATGGAGTGTTGATTAAAATTTTTTCTGCGTCGGCAAGCCTTAAAGTTAACTCGTATCCGTGAATTTTGAGTTCAACAGGGTCACCCATAGGCGCGTATTTAACCATTGTGATTTCAGCACCCGGAATTAGCCCCATATCAAGAAAATGCTGCCTGAGCGCACCTTCACCGCCGACTTCTGTTATCTTTGCTGATTCACCGATTTCTAAATCTTTTATACTAATGCTCATTTAGTTGCTCCTTGAAAAGCTTGTTTATATATTATACAAAAGTAATACACAATAAATAACTTGTTAATAAATAGTTTAGCAAACTAACTTTTTTTGTCAATAGTATTATTATATTTTTTGATAAAAAAAGCCCCTTCCTTTCGGAAGAGGCTTTCGCTGTAAATAAATTTAATTATTTAACTTTTACTGACTTCTTTGCAGTCCAAGCACTGTAAACGGTCTTCTTACCATTCATCTTGTAAGCACGAACTCTTACATAGTACTTCTTGCCGCTCTTAAGTCCCTTAACTGTCTTTTTAAGGCCCTTCTTTGTAGCAACCTTTACTGCCTTAGTAGTCTTCTTTGTGAACTTTTTAGATGTTGAGTACTGAACCTGATAGCCCTTAATTTGAGCCTGCTTCTTTGTCTTAACAACGATTGTGTTCTTCTTGGTTGACTTAAGTGAAGAAATCTTGAATGTCTTCTTCTTAAGTGACTTAACAACTGTGTTGCCGCATGCAGGGCAAACATATGTTGCCTTGCCTTTAGCAAAGAGTGTAGCTTTAACTGTTGTTACAGCATAAGGATGGTTGCCTGCTGTGCAGTTTGCAGGGTCATAAGCAGCAAATCCGTTATCAGCAGCATACTTTGCAGCAAGTGATGTTGCCGGTGCAACTACGAAGAAACCGTCAACAGCAGCAAAAGTAGTATCTCTTGGGTTTGGTGTTGCTTCGTTAAGAACTTCTTTATAACCAAGTGCTTGGTAATCAATCTCTGTGTTAACATTAGCTACCTGAACTGAAGTGTAACCTGTGTCATAAAAAGCCTGTGAGCCGACAGATTCAACATTGTTGCCAAGTACAAGTCTGCCTGAAAGTGCATGGTCATGTGCAAATGCATAATCATCGATTTCCTTTAATGTTGATGGGAGAGAAATTGATGTAAGTGCATACATATCATTCATTTCACCTACTGCTTCAACACCTTCAGGAATTGCAACAGCAGTAATTCTCTTTGCAAGTTCGCGGTTAGCGTTAAGTTCTACTGCCTTTACAGCGTAGCCGTTAATTTTTGCCGGTACTGCAACTGATGTTGCCGTGCCTAAATATTTGGTGATTTTAGCACCGATACCTGTTGTTAAATATCTTGTTGTATAATTAGGCTCTTTTTGGCCTGTTGAATTAGTGCTGTAATACCAAACATAAGTAACTTTTTCGTTAATTGATGTGTAATCAAATGCATATTCGCTTTTAGCAATTGTTAATGTAGAAACAGTTGCACTTGCTGCTGATGATGCATCTGAAAGATTTAAATAGTATGTATCACCTGCAATAAGTTTATATGTGTTTTGTGCCGGTGTATATACATCTTCGTTGTTTACTCCGTATACTAAACCTTCTGAATCAGGTGTTGTATTAACTGATTCAATAGAAAATCTTGTCGAAGATGCATGACCGCTGAAATTATCTTCGTTATATCCAGAGTCAAGATAATTAGCAATATCATAGTTTGATGAAGCTGATTTATTATTAACACTCTTAGCGAAAGAAATGTTATAGTAAGCAGTTGTTGCAGGGGTGAAAGCAACTTTTGTGCTGTCAACTGTTGTAACACCTTCTGTTACTGCTTTATAGTCTGATGCTCCTGCTGCTAATGCACTGACTGAGCCTACTGTTAAAGAAGTAAGAGCCATTGTGCCGGCAAAAACAAGAGATAATGTTTTTTTAGCAATTGTATTCATTATTATACCCCTCCTTATTTAACTTTTACGCTCTTCTTTGCAGTCCAAGCACTGTAAACAGTCTTCTTACCGTTCATCTTGTAAGCGCGAACTCTTACATAGTACTTTTTACCGCTCTTAAGACCTTTAATTTTCTTGTTGAGCTTCTTTTTTGTAGCTACCTTTACAGTCTTAGTAGTCTTCTTTGTAAACTTCTTTGAAGTTGAGTACTGTACTTGGTAACCCTTCATTTCAGCCTGAGCAGCAGCTTTAACTGTTAAAGCTTTCTTTGCTGCTTTGAGTGAAGAAATCTTGAAAGTCTTTTTCTTGATTGACTTTGTGATTGTGTTACCGCAGAGTGGGCAAGTGCTAATCTTTTTACCCTTTGCAAATACTGTTGCAGGTACTGTTGTTACAACATAAGCGTGTGGGCATCCTTTTGTCATATCATAGTATGCAATACCGTTGATAGCAGCATAATTTGCAGCTTCAACAGATTTACCGCCCATTACAAAACCGTCAGCAAGAACGTTTGTTGTATCATAAGGGTCAGCTGTGTTAGTATCAAAGCTTTCAACATAGCCGAATGCATAATTTCCGATGCTTACTACTGAAGCAGGAAGAACAGCAGCCTTGAGTGCTGTGTTGTAGAATGCATAACGGCCTATTTTTTTAACGCCTTCATTAAATGTTACGCTTGAAAGTGCAGAGCAACCGCTGAATGCACTTTCGCCGATAGTCTTAACAGATGCAGGAATAACTACATTGTTAAGAGCTGAACAGCCGCTGAATGCACCTGATTCAATTTTTTCAACATTTGCAAGGTTAACTGATGCAAGTGTTTTAATATCACTTAAACCGTCAACTGATTTAACATTTGGTGAAAGTGTAAGTGATGTGATTTTCTCATTGTTTGAGCCTTCAAATTTTTCAACAGGGATAGTGTTGTTTACAAAATTAGGAACAACAACATCTTTAGCTGCACCTACATAGCTTACATAAGCAACAGGTGTAGTAATGTTTTTGTCTTCGCTATTATTAAATGATTTTTTGCTTACTGTTTTTTCTTGAATGTCTACATAAAAATCAGATGGTGTGATTTTGAGTGTAGCACTGCCGATAATATGATTTTCGCTACCGCTAACCAAATTAGATTCAGAACTTGTGTAAGCACTAATATAATATGTATGACCACCTGTAAGTTGTACTGTTTCTAAAGCGTCATAATATCCTTTTGTTTCTACCGGTGCGCTGCTTGCTGATGCTTGTGTCCAATCTATGCTGTAAGATTGAGGTGCACTTACATAAGCGACATTTTCACTAAACTCGTTAGTAGTAGCATTATAGCTTTTGCTTATGCTGACGTTTGCTTGGTCTACTCTTTCAGCACCCGTAGTATAATTTGCACTGTAAGTACCATCTGTGCTTTTATAAATCGGTTTGCTTGCTAATGTAACAGCATAGTAACCTGTTGTTGCAGGTGTGAATGAATAGTAGCTGTTACCATTCACTTGGTTGTCTTTAACAGTGGCAACAATAGCTTGTGATGTGCCGGTCATCGGTGTGATGACTTTTTTCTCAGCAGCTAAAGCAGATGTTCCGGTTAATAAACTGGAAGCAACCATTACTGATGCTAATGCAAAAGACATTGTCTTTTTTGCAAAATTCATTTGCAATTCCTCCTTCAATTGCCTTTCGGCATATAAAAATTTTTGATAGTATTATTACTTAATCTATCAAAATAAATATAGCATCATATGGCTTATTTGTCAATAAATTCTATAAATAATAGATATTATTGTTAACTTTGACGAATTTGACAAATAAAAATAAAAGACTTTGAAGCAAGAACTGCCTCAAAGCCTTTTTCTCAGCTGTTAGCAACCGCATCCGCAGTC
>FR895295.1:7239-27262 GCA_000434995.1 Firmicutes bacterium CAG:341
GCATCCGCAGTCATTGCCGCCGCATCCGCAGCCACCGCATCCGCCACAGAGGAGTAAGATGATAATGAGAATGATGATCCAAGATGAACCGCCACAACCAAAGTTATTGCATCCGCAACCCATTAGGTTAACCCCCTTTCACATTTTCTAAACTATCCTATGTTGAAAATGTAAAAGTGTTCATCTTGATTTTACATCAAAAAATGTTACCCAAAGTTATTGATTGATTTTCTTTTAAAATCTGTATTTCATTTTTTGCGTCAATGAGTTTTTCGCTTAATTCGTCTTCATCGTCTTTTCTTATATCTTTAGTTGCTTTAATCGCAAGGTTTGCACTGTCAAGCTGTGCGTGGTCAATCATAGCAGAAAGATACGGATATTTGCCCTGCCATACCGTTCTTAATTTTTTACATTCTTCTTTTGATTCTTCAAACTTTTTTCTCTCGTTTAATTCAAGCGCAGTATTTATTATTTCGCTTGTTTTGGTGTATACATTGTTTATTGTCACCTGTTCAAACACGCAAACGCCTGTGCAAATAATCAAAAATACTACTGCAATATATATTTTTTTCATTTTGTACTGCCTTTCCTAACGGTGTAAACATTTCCGTTATCATCAACTGTCATCAAAAGTAATTTTTTGGCTTCTTTTCCGTTTGCGCTTAACAGCAATTCGATTTCGCTTAATTTGATACTTTTATCTTTAAAATATTCTTCAACGGGTTTCCCGTCTATTACTATTGCGGTGTGAAGTCCCTTGTCGTCAACGCTTATTTTCACATTGTCGGCAGTAAGAGGCTTGTATTTTTCCCAATTTTCCGCACTTATACTTCCGTTTGTTTCTATCACGGCATTTTGAACTTCTGCAATATCCCAATAGCCTTGTTGCCTTAAAGCGTCGCATAAATCATCAACAGTAAATCTTAATTGCCTTAATTTTTTTTCGTCTATTTTTCCTTTGTCTATAATAACAATCGGTCTTCCTTGAATTAAATTTCTGAATTTAACGCTTTTTACACTTAAAACGGCAACTATAATTTCCAAACTTACAAACAGGAGTACAGGCACTATGCAATTTAAAAGCGGCATATTGTTATCCTGAAGCGGAATTGTGGCTGTGGAACTTATTAAAAAAGTGATTACAAGCTCATGCGGTTTTAATTCGCCGACTTGCCTTTTACCCATTATTCTTACCGCCACAATTACAAACACATATATAATAAAAGCGCGAATTATTACTAAACTCATATTATCACCTATAATATTTTGCTCACAGTTTGTCATAATAATACAGGTGATTATATGAATCTTTCAAAAAGTCTTGAAGAAAACTACAATCATATCAAAACCGATTTTGTAGATTGCTCCGATTTCCTGATTAGAAAGGCAAAAACGGGAAACAGAGAATTTCTTATTATGGTTTGTGACGGACTTATTGATTCTTTACAGCTTTCACAAATGGTGGTATCTCCGATTCTTCGCTGTGATGAAATAGATATTGATACCATTAAAAAATCAATAACTAATTCAGTAGAACTAAACGAGGCCGAAACCTTTGCTGATTGCTACTATTATGTTATGTCCGGCTTTGCTGTTGTTTTGGTTGACGGGGAAGATAAAGCACTTGCATTCGGTGTTCAATCTCCTCCGGCACGAAGTGTTGACGTACCGTCTAATGAACAGTCAACCAAAGCACCGAAAGAAGCTTTTGTTGAAGTGCTTAACACTAATAAAGCACTTTTGCGAAAAAGGCTTAAAACTCCGCATTTGAAACTTAAACAAATCAAGCTTGCTTCTTCTGCACCCATGCCCTGTGTAATTGCTTATATGGATGACAGGGCGGATAAGGAACTTGTTTCCCAAATAACGCTGGCACTTCAACGCTCTAATCTTAACACTCTTACTGATTTCGGCACACTTGTCCCGTTTATTGATACTAATATGAATTCAATGTTTTCCGATGTTTCATCAACCGAGCGCCCGGATATTATTATTTCAAAGCTGATTGAGGGCAGGGTAGCAGTTTTGGTTGAAGGTTCACCTATAGCACTTTATACCCCGTCTCTTTTCAGTGATAATTTTCAGTCACCGGATGATTATGATACGCCGCCGTTTTATTCCGGCTTTATCAGATTACTTCGTTATTTTTCATTTGTTTTGTCAATATTTTTACCGGGGGTATATGTTGCAATAGGTACATTTCATCAGGAACTCATTCCCACGTCTATGCTTTATACAATAGCAAGGGAAGAAATAACAACCCCATATTCGCTTATGACGGAGGCCCTAATGCTTTTGTTACTGTATGAAATTATGCGTGAAGCGGGATTGCGCCTGCCAAAAGCAGTCGGCCACGCAGTTTCTATTATCGGCGGTATTGTAATAGGTGAAACAACGGTATCGGCAGGACTTATCGGCGCACCTATGCTTGTTGTAATTGCACTTACCGCAATTTCGTCATATGTTGTGTCTTCACTTTATGAAAGCGTGTCTGTTTTGCGATTCTTTTTTATTCTGATTGGGGGACTTACAGGAATGTACGGTATTATTTTAGCTGCGGCTGTTTTGTGTATGAATATATGTGCTATTAACCCATACGGCGTGCCTTATTGCGCTCCGATTTCTCCATTTGATAAAAAATCACTTGCAGATTTGTTTTATAGGCAATCTTGGTTAAAGCTTTCTAAAAGAAAAGTTAGAATAAATAACTTGAGAGGGGCAGAAATAGATGTCAAAATCGGCAATAAGAGGTAAAATTTCACCGCTTGGATTATTTTACATTCTTTTTATTTGCAGAATAGTTGTGAGTTTGACAAGCACTCATTCGGTCAGCAAAACGGAAATAAATTCGCAGGCTCTTATAAGCTATATTTTAGCAATGCCTTTGGCTGTTGTATTCTCACTGCCTGCAATATTTTGCTGTAAAAAAGGAAAAAATCCGATTGATGTTAAATGTGTGTCAAAATTCTATTATGTTTACTTTTTAATTGTTGCTTCGGTAAGCGTCAGCAGGTTTTCATATTTTGCTTCTACAACTTTAAATCCGGAATCACAAGGTTGGCTTTTTGCTCTTATAGTATGCACTTGTGCTTTTTATGGTGCTTTTTTGGGGATAGAAGCGTTATCGCGATTTTCAGCCTTTTGCTTTGTGCTTTTAAGTCTTGCCGTTGTTTCGGTTATACTTTGCAATTTTGATACATTTAGAGAAATTAACTTATATCCAATTATAACTTTTTCGAAATTTGATTTAATTAAAAACGCGGTCGTTTATGCATCAAATACAAGTGAAATAGCAATGTTTTTAGCAATTTTTCCCAAAGTTAACGGAAGATGTGAACGAACTTATATAAGGTCTGTTTGTTTATCGTTTTTAACTGTATTTATCTTGCTTTATTTTGCAACTGCAGTAATGGGAAAAAGTGCTGTTATTCGTAATTTTCCGTTTTACTCGTTTTTTCAAATATCTAAATTCGGCACATTTGAAAGACTTGATGTACTTCATATTTCTTTTTGGATTATGGGCGTTTTTGTTAAGACAGTTACAGCGCTTTACTGTGCAAGTTCCTGTATCAGCAAAAAACCGAAAAGAAGCTTTGTTTTTGCATCTTCGCTTATTGTTTTTGTGATAAGTGTTTTAATTCTGAAATTAAGTGGCGGGCAGGGCGTGAATTATGAATTTACAATGATTTTGTTTTTCGTTTTCTGCGTTATTATTCCTTTAGGCACATTAGTGTTTAAAAAGAAAAATTATGGTGATGAACTTGTCAAAGCTTATTAAAAGTTTAATATCAATTGCTTTGTGCCTGTTTCTTTTTTCAGGCTGTACGCAAAACAGACACTTGAAGGATTTGCTGATAGTAGAGGGAGTGGGTATTGATTTAACCGAAAGTAAAGATATAGCTGTTACTTTGCAGTCTTTAAAAATCGGGATGAGCAATTCATCCGAAAAACCCGACGCAAGTATGACTTTTAATTTATCGTCAAACGGTAATACTGTTTCCTCGGCAATAAATTCACTTGCAAAAGGTGTTTCAAAGCGTACATTTTTCGGGCAGAACAAAATTATGGTATTATCACAAAAATTTGTTGAAAACGGTGTTGATAAATATGTAGATTACTTTTTGCGAAGTGAAGATGCAAGGGCGGATGTCGCAATTTGCGTTGCTAAAAAAAGTGCAAAATTCATTCTTGAAAGTAAAGAAAACGATTCAAATGTACCAAGCGAAAATATACTTCATTTAATAGATAATAACGAAAAATCAGGCCGGTCAATTTTAGTTAACGAAAATGATTTTCTTATGCTTTATAAGGATGAAACATCGGATATTTATTTACCGGTTATTGAAAGAGAAGATGAAAAAAGCAGTGCCAAAACTGCGGGAATTGCACTTTTTTGCGGCGATAAATTATCATATATCACAGATGAAACCGTAACCGAAGGCTTTGTGATTTTGAATAACAAAGCAGATGATGTTTTATTTCAAATATATGATGAAAAACTTGGAAAAACAGATGTTCGTATATCAAATATCAAGTGCAAAAAAGGTGCGGTTAGATATAATGACAACACTTATTTTAATGTTGAATTGAAAGCTGATATGATTATTGGTGAAATTGAAAAAGGAACGGAAAATCAACTGACAAAAAATGATTATAATCGCATATTAAGAGAGGTTGAAAATGAAGTTTCAAATGTAATTGAAAAGACTTTTTATACCTTAATTAAAGCTAAAAGCGATTGCCTGCGAGTAGGTAATTATATAGCAAAAGATTGTCCCGATTATTACAGTGAATATATCAAAAACAGCAGACAAAACTATCAAAAAGTTTTGCTTAATAAAAAAGTGAAAATAAATCTTGGAAAAATAAGTGACAACAGCCAATTAGAATGACATTGCATTTATAAATGTGTTGAATATATTTATCAGCTCTTTTGACGATGAATCGCCGCTTTGGGAAAAGCAAACTATTGCAGGAACTATGACAGTTAAAACAAGCAAAATTGCATAAATTATTAAAGCTTTTTTCACTTTCTCATCTCCTTGACTTTATATAATAAAAATAGTATAATAGAAAAATAATTTTGATTTATGTGGTATCGTTATATTCGTTACCTTTACCAATACACCAATGAAAAGGAGATTGATTATGCCAAAAAACTATATTTCACCTATTTCTATGGATGCTCTTTCTAATTTATGTTCTGAGCTTGATAAAAATAACTGGATTAAGCCTAAAGATTACCAAAAATATCATGTTAAAAGAGGACTTAGAAACGAAGACGGAACAGGTGTTATGGCAGGCCTTACCCGTATATGCTCCGTTGAGGGTTATTATATTCTCGACGGTGAGCGTATTCCTAAAGACGGTAAGCTTTCATACCGCGGTTATGATATTAACGATATTGTTAACGGTTGTATTAAAGAAAACAGATTTGGATTTGAAGAAGTTGTATGGCTTCTTCTTTTCGGCGATTTGCCGACTGAAAGCCAGCTTGAAGGGTTGAGGGAAGTTCTTGGTGAATGCCGCGAACTACCTGATGAATTTGTTGAAGATATGATTATGAAGCACGCGTCAAAAGACATTATGAATAAAATGGCAAGATGCGTTATTGTGCTATACTCATTTGATGAAAATCCTGATGATATTTCGGTGGCCAATGTTCTTCGCCAATCACTTCAGCTTATTGCGCAAATGCCTACTATTATGAATGGTGCATATCAAATTAAGCGCAGAACTTTTTACAATAAAACAATGTTCCTTCATCCTATCAGAAAGGAGCAATCAACTGCCGAATATATTTTAAATCAAATCAGAGCAGATAAACAGTTTACGCAAGAGGAGGCAAGGCTTCTCGATATTTGCCTTATGCTTCACGCTGACCACGGCGGCGGTAATAACTCTACTTTTTCAACAAGGGTTCTTACTTCAAGCGGAACTGATACTTACTCTGCTATTTCTGCCGGTTTTGGCTCACTTAAAGGTCCGCGCCACGGCGGTGCAAACCTTCGTGTTGCTCAGCAAATGCGTGAAATTATGGCAAATGTTGCTGACCCTACCGACCCTAACCAAGTTAAAGATTATCTTGTTAAAATCATAAATAAAGAAGCAGGCGATGGTTCAGGCCTTATTTACGGTATGGGGCATGCTGTTTATACAAAGAGCGATCCAAGAGCTGTCATTCTTAAAGAAAATGCAAGAAAACTTGCTTACGAAAAAGGTTTTGAAAAGGAATTTAAAACTCTTGAAAATGTTGAGCTTCTCACACCTGAAGTATTTTCTGAAATTAAGGGTGTAGAAAAAACAATGTGTGCCAATGTTGACCTTTATTCGGGCCTTGTGTACAAAGTTCTCGGTATTCCTGAAGATTTGTATACACCTATTTTTGCTGTTGCCAGAACAGCAGGATGGTGCGCTCACAGGCTTGAAGAATTGACTTCAGGCGGCAAAATTATTCGCCCGGCATATAAAAGCGTCAGCAAACCGCGTGAATTTAAACCGATTATTGAAAGATAATAGCTGAATTGTAGGGGAGAAAAATTGAAAAATAAACCTATGTATTTTTCATTCCTTGCCGTAATTATCACAGCGCTTGCGGCTTGCTTTATTCGTTTCTTTCAATTTCTTAAATATACAGATGCTAAATCCGGCTTGGTTGTAGGCGATGATTTACTTACTTTCGTTCTTTACGGTGTAGTTGCATTGTCACTCTTTTTTTGCTTTTTGTATTTTTTCTTTTCAAAGCGATATGAAAGAATAATTGCTTTTATCGGAAATAAAAGTATTTATATAACTTTGCTGATATTGAGTTTTACATATTTTTTTGATTTTGTTCATCAGGTTTATAATTGTGCGCAATATATAAGCCAAGATGATACTCAAAAATATATAGAATATAATTATTTGTTGCCGATGGCATTTCAAGCCGTTTTCGCCATTTTAACCTGTTTTTATTTGATTATCTGTGCAAAGTCGGTTAAAGGTACTTTGATTGATTTTAAGTATTTTAAGCTGTTTCATCTTGCTCCGTTTTTATGGGGATTTTGCAGGCTGCTGGTTATTTTGACGGAAATATTTGATGTTGAAAGCGTAGAAAGCTTTTTGGAATTTATATTTATAGTTATGTATTGTGGCTATACTTTATGCTGTGCTTCTGCGGTAGACAGTGATGACGGCAAAATAAAGCCGCTTTTAAGCTTTTTTGCATTAAGTCTTTTTTCTGTATCAATTGCATTTTCACTTGCAAGAATATTGATGATTTTAAGTGGAAATTATGAAGATTTAAGTCGAGTTACTTTTTCGGCTCTAACTTATCTTTTTATAGGTCTTTTTGCATTGAATTGCGAGCTTTCTGTTTTTATTACCGAAAATGTTTCAAAAGACTGAATTATGATTTGAGGCTGATTATTTGTTTCTTGATAATTTAAAAACGATTGCACTTCAAGTGTTTATATTGTATTTAATGGCCGGTGTAGGCTTTGTGACGGATAAAATCGGCCTGTTTAAGCAAAGTGACGGTAAAAGATTGATTGATTTAATATTCAATGTTGTTTTGCCGATTGCTATTATAAACACATTTATTAAAATGGAGTATACACCAAGCCATGTTAAAGGCTTGGTTGTAGCTTTTGTTTGCGCAATTGCAACTCATATTTTCGCCGCGCTTATTTCGCTGTTTACTTTTAAGAAACAAAATGTTAATCTTCGCGGAATTTATCATTATGCAACCGTTTTTTCAAATGCGAGTTTTCTTGCTTTGCCGCTTGCACAAAGTGTAATAGGCGAGGAAGGTATTTTTTATTGCTCGGTATACGTGGCGGTATTTAATATATTTGCATTTACTTACGGTATCTATGAAATATCGGGCAGAAAAGCAAAAATCGACTTGAAAAAATTGATTTTTAATCCCGGTTCAATTTCCGTGATTATCGGCTTGCCTCTTTTCTTTTTAAAATTTAAAGCACCTTATGTTATTGAATATCCTTTGCAGATGATAAGTAATTGCAATTCGCCGCTGGCAATGATTGTATTCGGTACATTCCTTGCAAACTCGAATTTTAAAAATCTTATTAAGAAGAAAGAATTATATTTTGTTTCGTTTTTAAGGCTTGTTTTTATTCCTGTTTGTATGTTGCTTTTGTTTAAGATCTTTAATGTCAACGGGGATTTGCTTGTTGCTATGACTATTTCGGCAGCAGCGCCGACGGCAACAAACACAGCTATGTACGCAGCAAAATATGATAATGATGCCGCTCTCGGCAGTGAACTTGCAGCCCAGTCATCTGTTTTGTCTGTAATTTCAATGCCGGTAATCGTGGCACTCGCATCCGTTATATAGTTTTTTAGTATGTCTAAACTGTTAATTTTATTTAAAATGATATTAGCCAAAGTTGAAAAACGGTAAATATTATTATATAATCATAATACAAATAGGAATATTGTGTATTACAGTTCGGAATATTTCACGATTTGTTACAATAATATTTATCAATCAATGTTTGAAAGGTGATTTTAATGAAACTTGTTATCGTAATTGTGTCAAATAAGGATTTGACCAATGTGTTATCGTCTACAATAGAGGAAGGTTATTTTTCAACCAAAATTTCAACACAGGGAATGTTTCTTGAAAATGGGCAAACTACTGTTCTTTTCGGAGTTAAAGATGATGAAGTCGAAAAATTATTCGGCATTATCGAAAAGCATGTTACCAAGCGTGTAGTACGCCATGTCGGTGTCGACAGCACACTTCAAGGCTCGCTTTTAAGAAAGCCTGTTGATGTTGAAGAATACGGTGCAGTTGCATTTGTGCTTGATGTTGACCAATTTAGGAAATTATAATTTATGAAACTGACTAATTTTATCGGCAATGAAAAGGTTGTTGACTCACTTTCAAAGCTTTTTGAAGGCGGCAGATTTCCGCACGCATTGATTATTGAAGGTGAAGACGGAGTAGGTAAAAAAACTCTTGCTCGTGATTTAGCCTGTACTCTTGTTTGCAGGGGTTATGATAAACCCTGCGGTGAATGTACCCAATGTAAAAAGGCAATCGCCGGTATTCACCCGGATATAAGCGAGTATATACCTGCCGGGGGCGTGAATTCTTTTCATGTTGATACTGTAAGAAATATAATAAATGATGCATATATTCAGCCAAATGAAGCTGATTATAAAATATATATATTAGCAAATGCGCATTGTATGAACCAAAATGCGCAAAATGCACTTCTTAAAATATTGGAAGAGCCGCCTAAATACGTTGTTTTTATTTTAACAACTAATTCTAAAAGTGCTCTTCTTTCAACTGTTTTATCGCGCAGTGTCTGCGTTACTCTTGAGGGTGTAGATATTGAAAGGGCAACCGAGTATATTACTTCTCATACCGATGATGTTGATTACGAAACCGCTAAAAAAACAGTTGAAACATTTAACGGTAATATCGGTAAGGCACTTTTAAGCTTGCAGGACAGTAAAACAGGTGAACTTGTTGATGTTTGCAATAAACTTTGCACAGCACTTGTATCATCAAATGAATATGAAGTGTTAACATTATGCTCTGCGTTTCAAAAGGATAGGCAGGGCGTTGTATTTGCCTGCGATTTACTTAAAAATATTTTTAGAGATGCACTTTTTGCCCAAAATGAAAGTGAATGTATTTCAGGGCAGGAAAAGAGTGCGTCACTTCTTAAAACATCTGTTTCAAGGCAAAATTTAATCAGGCTTATGGAAACTTGCGAAGAAGTGAAATCAATGGCATTAAGCAATGCTAATAATGCTTTGTTAATTACAAAATTCTGCTATTCACTTAACAGTGCAATCGGCAGATAACGGAGGATAAATATGACTAAAGTTGTTGGTGTTCGTTTCAGCGACACAGGCAAAATGTATTATTTTGACCCAAAGGGTTTTGATATAAAAAACGGGCAGGAAATCATTGTTGAAACTGCCAATGGGCTTGAATTCGGTAAGGCTTCAACAGGAGTTAAGCTTGTTGAGGATGATGAAGTTGTAAGCCCGCTTAAGCCTGTTATTCGCATAGCAACAGACGAAGACAGAAAAAAAGTTGAAGAAAATAAAAGAAAAGAAAAAGAAGCTTTTGAAATATGTAACCAAAAAATTCAAAAGCATAATCTTGAAATGAATTTAACAAATGCTGAGTATTCATTTGATTGCTCAAAAGTTATATTTTATTTCACGGCAGACGGTAGAATTGATTTCAGGGAGCTTGTTAAGGATTTGGCTTCCACACTTCATACCAGAATCGAACTTCGCCAAATCGGTGTAAGAGATGAGAGTAAAATGCTTGGCGGTCTTGGTATATGCGGCAGGCCGTTTTGCTGTTCAACTTTTCTTGACGGTTTTCATTCCGTTACCATTAAAATGGCTAAAGACCAGGGGCTTTCTCTTGCGCCGGGTAAAATAAGCGGTACTTGCGGAAGACTTATGTGTTGCCTTAAATATGAGCAAAATTCTTACGAATATTTACATAAAATCACACCAAAAGTCGGCACTGTTGTTGATTGCAGGCACGGTAGGGGAACCGTTGTTGATTCTGCAATTTTAACCGGTAAACTTAAAATACAGCTTGATAATACACCTGACGGTTTACCTGTTATCGTAAATCGCGAGGAAGTAAGAATAGTTAGGGATAACAAACAGAAAGTTAACAAAATTTAATAAATTATTATTGCTATTTTACTTGATTTTTGTGCGCAATACTGTTATATTAAATTTACAATATGGTGTAGGAGGTGTAATGATGGCATACGCTATTTCAGATGATTGTATTTCATGTGGCGCTTGTGCTGCTGAATGCCCGGTAGGTGCAATTTCAGAGGGAGACGGCAAGTTCGAAATTGATGCAGATGTTTGCATTGAATGTGGTGCTTGCGAAGCTACTTGTCCGGTAGGGGCTCCTGCTCAAGCATAATTTGATACATACTTAAAATAAAAGCACGGTAGTTAGAAATTATCTAACCACCGTGCTTTTATTATTTATTTAAAAGATTACCATAGGGAAAACTGCGTTCTCCCGTAATTATTTAATTTCAACTTCTCTTATACTTCCTACACCGTCTTTATCAAATTCAATATTGAATCCACGCTTAATAACCGAACCGTCTTTATATTCAATAACTGCAGTAATCGTATCGTTTAAATCGCTGAAATTAAAATCACTTGTCTTGCTGATATAAGTAGGCAAATATGTTAAATTCCAAGTAAAGCTGTTTCCGAAATTAACTTCTTTTTTGAACTTACCGTTTGAGAATGAACATATACCGCTGTCATATGATTTTTGGAGCTTATCTCCGCTTATTTCGACTTTTCGTGCGTCTGTATACCAATTTTCCATATCATCGTCAAATACAGCTACGGAAAGCTCTGCATACTTATTCTTATTTTCAAGTGTTAATTTTTTTACATCTTCAATTTTACCTGTATTAACCGTAAAGTTACCGCTGGATAAGGTGTAAAAATCATATTCTTTGCCTGATTTTTCATTTGCGGCATTGCTTGAACTTGAGTTTACAGATGCAGTGTAATTATCGTTGCCTAATCTTTCTGCATCATCCAAAAGCTTTTGCTTGTCTTTTTGCCACTTGTTCATAGCATTTTTATTGCCTTCGGAAATATAAATTTGATAGGTAAAATCTTGCGGCGTTGCTTTTTTAATATTTGCAACCTCGTTCGCATTTGCTACATATATGCCCATACTCGCTTTATCACTTACAGAATAGCTTATACCAAAGCCTCCGCCTACAACCAAAACAAATGCCATTACCATTGCAATTATTTTTTGGGGAAGAGTAATTGCTTTGTGTTTGCTTTGTGCAGTAATATCATATAAATTATCAATTGTTTTATAAGAAACATTGAGTTGATTAAAAGCTTTTTTGTATTCATTATTCCTCATAATCGTCATCTCCTAATTTAGCCTTAAGCTTTTGCCTAGCTCGTGAAAGTCTTGTTTTTACAGCCGATTCTTTAATATTTAAAAGCGTTGCTATTTCGTTTATTTGCAAATCTTCAAAATAAAACAGATGTATAACGGTTCTTTGATTTTTTGGCAATGACATAACAGCTTTTATTAAATCTATGTCTTGTGTATCGTCAATGTGGGAGAGATTAAGTGCGTCTTCAAGAGGTACGTTTCTTTTTCTGAAATGTAACCTTAATAAATCTTTACTCTCGTTCACACATACTTTCGTAAGCCATTTCGCTATATGTTCGTCTGATTCAAATTCTTTTTTGCAGTTCCATAGCTTTAAATATACATTTTGCAGTATGTCCTCGGCATCTGCTTGATTTTTTGTAAATGACAACGCAATCAAATACAGCCGCTTGCTTTGTGTCCTTACACATTCGTTAAATTTAGATTCAGTCATTATGTCACCTCGCATCTTTCTTGAAAGGTCCTTTCACTTTAGTAACGGTTGAGATAGGGGAAAGGTTACATTTTTTGACAAAATTATTTTATGCCAATAAAAAACATAAAAAAAGAACTACACATTATGTGTAGTTCTTTTGGCGCAGAGGGTGGGATTCGAACCCACGCGCCCTTTCGGACAAACGGTTTTCAAGACCGCCTCGTTATGACCACTTCGATACCTCTGCGTTTCGTGCTTGTGTATATTACCATAAAACAAGTGTAATGTCAAGAACTTTTTTCAAAAAATTAAATAAACTATATAAAAACAGAGCCGGTACATACCGACTCTGTTTTTTGATAATAAAATCTTACTTGTTTTGGAATTACTCTTCCTGCATTTTAGCGAAACATTCACTGCAGTAAACAGGGCGGTCACCGCTTGGTGCAAAAGGAACTTTACATTCCTTGCCGCAAGAAGCACATACAGCATCGTGATATTCACGCGGTGCGTGCTTTCTTTTGTCACGGCATTCTTTGCATCTCTGTGGCTCGTTAGTGAAGCCTTTTTCTGCATAAAATTCCTGCTCGCCTGCTGTGAAAACGAATTCGTTTCCGCAATCTTTGCAGACTAAAGTTTTGTCCTCGTACATTTCTTACACCTCTTAATTATATTTGTCGGTTTTCAAGTTTACGGTTGACAATTTTTTCTTTATTCTTTGTAATGCATTGTCTACCGATTTAGGTGTTTTGTTTAATCTTTTCGCAATTTCATTATAGTTGCAACCGACAATATGTAACCTTAAGACTTCGTTTTCATATTCAGAAAGGTTCTCTTTAAGGATATTAGCCAACATTGAAACGCTTTCACCGGTGATATAGTAGTCTTCTGCACTTATACTTCCGTTTTCCTCGGGAATTTCTTCCTCGGCATATTCAATCACCGCGCCTTGCGGAATATCCTTTTGCCTGTTAAATTTCCTAAGTGCTGTTTGAATGGAATTATTTATGCAGGTTTGTGCATAGGTTTTAAACTTTGCGCCCTTGCTTTCGTCAAAAGTTTTGATTGAAGCTAATAAGCCAATCATACCCTCCTGAATAATATCTTCATATTCAAGCGGTGAGTTAGTGTATTTGCTTGCAATCGCTTCAACTACGCTTCGGTACTCGCTGATTAAAGCCTCTGTATTCTTACTGTCACCTGATTGTACATTTGAAAGAAGTGTGTCATTTATATTATTTTTGCTGGGTTCTGACATAGTTCTCTCCCACCTTAGATAAAATAATATCAAATTATTTAAAAATAGTCAACAAAAATCGCAAATAAATTATGAAAACTTTTAAACAAATCGACTAAATGTTATAAAAAAGCCCGAATTTTGATGATTGTGACAAAATTCGAGCTTAAATTATTATGAATTATACATTGAAACGGAAAAGTACAATGTCTCCGTCTTTCATAACATATTCTTTGCCTTCACTTCTGACTAAACCTTTTTCTTTTGCAGCTGTCATATTTCCACAAGCCATCAAGTCATCAAATGAAACAACTTCTGCTCTAATGAAACCGCGCTCAAAGTCAGTATGAATTTTGCCTGCTGCCTGCGGTGCTTTAGTGCCTTTCTTAATTGTCCATGCTCTTACCTCCGGCTTGCCGGCAGTGAGATACGAAATCAAGCCTAAAAGTGAGTAACTTTTTTTAATAAGCCTGTCAAGTCCGCTTTTTTCAAGCCCCATGTCTGCAAGAAACATAGCTTTTTCTTCATCATCAAGCTGTGCTATTTCTGCTTCCATTTCAGCGCAGATAGGAAGAGTTTCGGCACCTTCTTCTTTTGCTATTTCTTCAACTTGCTTGTAGTATTTGTTATTTTCAATTCCGTCTATAAAGTCATTTTCGCCCATATTGCAAGCGTAAATAACAGGTTTAATCGTTAAAAGCGAAACATCCTTTAAATATTCCTGCTCATCTTCGCTTATTTCAACACTTCTTGCGGTTTTTCCGTTTTCCATTTCACCTGCAAGTCTCTCAAGAAATTCAACTTCGCCTGCAAGCTTTTTATCGCCTTTCATAGCTTTTTTTCGTGAATCAATTCTTCTTGTTAAAATATCAAGGTCGGAAAGTACAAGCTCAAGGTTGATGGTTTCAATATCTCTCGCAGGGTTAACACTTCCGTCAACATGTGTAATATCATCATTTTCAAAGCAGCGTACAACATGGATGATTGCGTCAACTTCTCTGATATGTGATAAAAATTTATTTCCTAATCCTTCGCCTTGTGACGCACCCTTAACAAGACCTGCAATATCCACAAATTCTATTGTTGCAGGTGTGAATTTATCAGGGTGGTACATTTCAGCAAGCTTGTCAAGTCTTTCATCAGGTACACTTACCATACCGACATTTGGCTCAATAGTGCAAAACGGATAGTTGGCACTTTGGGCCCCTGCGTTAGTTATAGCGTTAAATAATGTGCTTTTGCCGACATTCGGTAAGCCAACAATACCAAGCTTCATAATAGTTCTCCTTTGTCTTTTTTAATTCCTATCAAGTATATAACAAAAATTTTCTTTTTACAAGTGTAAATTATGTTGATTTTATTCCTTGACTTTATTTGCCAAATAATATATTATATCTTTAATATTTTTTTAATGTTAATTTTATAACAAAAGGAGAGAGGAAATATGAAGCTTAACGGCTCCCAAATCGTTCTTGAAGTTTTAAAAGAGCAGGGTGTAGATACAATTTTTGGCTATCCCGGCGGAACGATTCTCAATATTTTCGATGAATTATATAAATACGGTGACACATTCAAGCATATTTTGACTGCTCACGAGCAGGGTGCGTCACACGCAGCTGACGGATATGCAAGGGCAACAGGCAAGGTTGGCGTTTGCTTTGCGACATCAGGCCCGGGTGCAACAAACCTTGTAACAGGTATTGCAACTGCATATATGGATTCTGTTCCGGTTGTTGCAATTACTTGTAACTATGCAACTTCAGGTCTTGGCAGGGATTCATTCCAGGAAGTTGATATTTGCGGTATCACAATGCCTATTACAAAGCATAACTTTCAGGTTGAAAGTGTAGAAAAATTGGCTGATACTATTCGCCGTGCATTCTTTATTGCACAAAGCGGAAGAAAAGGCCCGGTTCTTATTGATATTCCTAAGGATATTACATCTGCCGAGTGTGAGTATACTCCTATGCCGAAGGTTCAGCCTGAAAAGGCTAAAGCACCGAAAGACAGTGCTGTTAAAAGAGCAGTTGAACTTATCAGAAGTGCTAAAAAGCCACTTATCTATGTCGGCGGCGGTGCTATTCTTTCTGATGTTGGCGAAGATTTGGTTACTTTCGCTGAAAAGATTGATACACCGGTTGCTTCAAGTCTTATGGGCCTTGGTGCTTTTCCGCACGATAATCCGCTTCATCTCGGTCTTATCGGTATGCACGGCCATTATGAATGTAATAAGGCTGCACATGATTGTGATGTGCTTATTACCTGCGGTGCTCGTTTTTCAGACCGTGTTGCAGGAAACAGAAAGAAATTTGCACCAAATGCAGAAATTTTACATATTGATATTGACTCAGCCGAAATGGATAAAAACATTGTTTCAAATTATCATCTTCGCGGTGACCTTGCCGATGTACTTCCTATTCTTACAAGGGAGATTGAGCAGCTTGACCACAGCGAGTGGAGAAAAGAGATTGAAACTTTCCGCCGTCCTTTTGAACAGCTTCAAATCGGTGATTATGTAAATCCGCAAAAGCTTATTGAAAAAATTGATGATGTTACCGATGACGATACTATTATCGTTACAGATGTAGGTCAGCATCAGCTTTGGGCAGCTCAATTTTATAAATTTGAAAAGCCGAGAACACTTCTTTCGTCAGGCGGACTCGGTACTATGGGCTATTCAATGGGTGCTGCCATGGGCGGCCAAATGGGATGTCCTGATAAAACCGTTGTAATGTTTGCAGGTGACGGCGGCTTCCATATGAATTTATCTGAACTTGCCACTATGTGTTCATATAACATTCCTGTTAAAATGTTTATTATGAATAACACAGTGCTTGGTATGGTTCGCCAGTGGCAAAAACTTTTCTATGGAAACAGATTTGCCGATACCGACCCGCACAGAGCAACCGATTTTGTAAAAGTTGCAGAGGGTTTTGGCGTTAAGGCACTTCGCATCAATACAAATGATGATATTGATTCAGTTCTTAAAGAAGCTTTTGAATATCAAGGCCCTGTTCTTGTAGATTGCAGAATCAGCCCTGATTCAAATGTCCTTCCTATGATTCCTCCTGGAGGAGCACATACCGATATTATCGAAAAATTTAATTAAGGAGGCGACTTATAATGAAAGAAAAATTAGTATTGTCAGTTCTTGTTGATAACGAAAGCGGCGTACTTCAAAGAGTTGCCAGCCTTTTTTCAAGAAGAAGTTATAATATTTCATCTCTTACAGTTAGTGAAACCGAAGATGAAAAATTTTCCCGTATGACAATTGAAACTCAAACAGAGCCTGAAAATGTAAGGCAAATTAAAGCACAGCTTTTAAAACTTGAAATAGTTAAAAAAGTTTCTGAACTTAAGCCTGATAATTCCGTTTCTTCAGAATTGTTGCTTGTTAAAGTTCACGCACAAGGTATTGAGCAGAAAAATGCACTTCTTGCATTCAATGCACGCTGGGGTGCGCGTGTTCTTGATGTATCAATGACTACAATTACATTTGAATTTACAGGCCTTGGCAGTACAATTGATATGTTTGTTGAAGAACTTGAAAATGAATTTACAATAGTTGAACTTGCAAGAACAGGTATAACTTCACTTGAAAGAGGAGAAGGCTCATTTACCGATGATATATAAGTTCGATATTTATATACATTATATTTTAATTTATTGACGAAAAGGGTGATAGCTATGAGTATGACAATGACTCAAAAAATCTTGGCTAAACACGCAGGGCTTGAAAGTGTTGTTGCCGGCCAGCTTATTGAAGCGAAGCTTGATATGGTGCTTGGTAATGATGTTACTTCCCCGGTTGCTATTAACGAAATGACAAAATTCGGTAAAAATTCCGTTTTTGATAAAACTAAAATTTCACTTGTTATGGACCATTTTACTCCTAACAAGGATATTCAATCTGCACAAAACTGCAAGCAGGTTAGGGAATTTGCTAAAAAGTATGATATTACTCATTATTATGATGTCGGAAATATGGGTATTGAACATGCACTTTTGCCTGAACAGGGTGTAGTTACCTGCGGTGACTGCATTATCGGTGCTGACTCACATACTTGTACATACGGTGCGCTCGGTGCGTTTTCAACCGGTGTCGGCTCAACCGATATGGCAGCAGGTATGGTAACAGGCAAGGCTTGGTTTAAAGTTCCGTCTGCTATTAAGGTTGTAATTACAGGCAAAAAAGCACCTTGTATCAGCGGTAAGGATGTTGTACTTCATCTTATCGGTCAAATCGGTGTTGACGGCGCACTTTATAAGTCACTTGAATTTACAGGTGACGGAATTAAGGAACTTTCAATGGATGATAGGCTTTGCATTTCAAATATGGCTATTGAATGCGGTGCTAAAAACGGAATTTTCCCTGTTGATGATGTTACACTTGAATATGTAAAAGGTAGAAGTGAACGCCCTTATGAAATTTATGAAGCAGATGATGACGCACAGTATGACAGCGTAGTTGAAATCGACCTTTCTAAACTTGCACCTACTGTTGCCTGCCCTCATCTTCCTGAAAATACCAAAACAGTTGATGAACTTGCAGATGTTAAAATTGACCAAGTAGTTATCGGCTCTTGCACAAACGGTAGAATTGAAGATATGCGCACAGCGGCAGAAATTATTAAGGGTAATAAGATTGCCGACGGTGTTCGCTGTATTGTTATTCCTGCTACTCAAAGCGTTTACCTTCAGTGTATTAAAGAGGGAATAGCAGAGGCTTTTGTTGAAGCAGGTGCTATTGTTTCAACCCCAACTTGCGGCCCTTGCCTTGGCGGCCATATGGGTATTTTGGCTTCGGGCGAAGTTGCAGTTTCCACATCAAATCGTAACTTTGTAGGCAGAATGGGCCATGTTGATTCTAAAATTTATCTTGCATCACCTGCGGTAGCTGCTGCATCTGCACTTAAAGGCTACATTGCAGACCCAAGAGAAATATAGGAGGTAGGAATATGAAAGCAAAGGGTACAGTACATAAATTCGGTGATAATGTTGATACCGATGTTATCATTCCTGCTCGTTATCTTAACAAGAGTGACGAAGCTTGGCTTGCATCTCATTGTATGGAAGATATTGATGCTGATTTTGTAAAAAATGTTAAGCCGGGCGATATTATGGTTGCCGAAGCTAATTTCGGCTGCGGCTCTTCAAGGGAACATGCACCGATTGCTATTAAAGCGTCAGGCATTTCCTGCGTAATCGCTTCAACTTTTGCCCGCATTTTTTACAGAAATGCTATAAATATCGGCCTCGCAATTCTTGAATGTGACGAAGCCGCTAAGGATATTAAAGCCGGTGATGAAGTTGAAGTTGACTTTGACAGCGGTGTTATCACTAATTGCACAACCGGCAAAACATATAAGGCTCAGCCTTTCCCACCTTTTATTCAAAATATTATTAAAAACGGTGGTTTGATGAATTCGATTGAGAAGTAGTTTTAACTGTTTTTTGCATATAATAAATAGATAACAGTTATGACGAGGTACTTTTAATGAAATTATTACTCGATGAAATGACGCTTCGCTTTGTATGGGGCTCAAGCGGAGAATATTGGTATTCAAGAATTGACTCGCAAATTCATTCAAGCGCAGAACTTGAATGTGCCGATACCGAAGATTTAATGGCTAACGGTTTTATTCCGTTTTTAACCATTTCAAATGAAGAAGTTATCAAGGCATATATCAAATTTCTTGATAATAAAAAAGTAAGCGCTGTGCTTGAAAAACTTTCAGGTAATGAATATATTGATACTTTTTGGAAGTATTTTAATGCTTATTCTTCAATCAGCGAAGGCTTTGATGAATTTGAAAATAAATTTGTGATTGATAAAGTTAAAGATTGGTGCGAAGCTAATTCTATTGAATACACTGTGGCAGAATAATGAAAAAATTATTGATAATTATGGGTTCGCCGCGGCAAGACGGTATCTGCCGGGAACTTATTAACCAAGTCAGTAAATATTTCCTTGATTGTGAAATTAAAGTTTATGACAGTTATAAGCTTTCTCCCGCACCGTGTACCGATTGTAAGTGGTGTGAATATCACGAAGGATGCTCAAATAAAGATTTGGATGTCTTTTTTGAAGATTTTGAAGATGCCGATTATATCGCTTTCTTCACTCCTGTTTATAATAACTTTTTCCCGGCTCCAACTAAAGCTATTTTGGATAGATTTCAGCGTTATTATAACGCTCGCTTTAAGCGTGGCGCAAACCCGCCGGTAAAAAAGCCGAAAAGGGTAGGCGCAGTCATAGCAAGCGGCTCAAATGCAAGGCAGTCGGCAGATTATATGTATAATTCGCTTAAGCAGTCTTTTGCACCGCTCGGCAGTGAAGTTTGCTCCAGGTATTATATCCCTAATACCGATATGGGCAGATATACTTTTAATATGACGGAACTTCAAAAATTTGTCCACC
>FR895296.1 GCA_000434995.1 Firmicutes bacterium CAG:341
ATCAATATGATTTGCTCGGTTTTTTGCTATTATTATGCTTTTTTCTTTCTGCCTGTGAAAATTGAAATACCGAAAATCACTAAAAGCAGTGCGCACGCAAAGCACATCCAAAAGATGAGTAAGCCGGTGCCTTTATTTTTGAATGTGTCATAGTAACCTTTAAGGTAAATGATAGTTACTATAATCGGCAATATATACTGCATATAAAGTCTAATCCAATGTGGGAATTTAATTCCGTCACCATTGTTAGCTTCTTTAATAAAGTTTTCAAATCCCCAACCGTTCTTTCTTACGCAGAACATAACAAATACAAGGCTTCCCAGTGGTAAAAGGTTAGATGATACAAGAAAATCTTCAAGGTCCATAATTGTGCTGCCTTCACCGAGCGGTTGAATATTTGAAAGAAGATTAAAGCCTAAAATTGCAGGCATTGAAAGTGCTGTTATTAAAATAAAATTGACTGCAACGGATTTTTTTCTGCTCCATCCTGCCATATCCATAAACATTGCAACAATGTTTTCAAATACCGCAATTATTGTTGAAAGTGCGGCAAATGACATAAAGATAAAGAAAAGAGTTCCCCATACTCTGCCGCCTTTCATATTATTAAACAGGTTAGGCAGTGTGATGAATAAGAGTGACGGGCCTGAATCAGGCTGAACACCGAATGAAAAGCAAGCCGGAATAATGATAAAGCCTGCCATAAGCGCAACAAAAGTATCAAGAAGCACAATGTTTATCGCTTCGCCGGTTATTCTCTTCTTTCTGTCAAGGTAACTGCCGAAAATTTCCATTGCGCCGATACCGAGGCTTAGCGTGAAAAACGCTTGGCTCATAGCTGCAAAAACAGCGTTGCCGAAACCGACTTTTTGAATTGATTTAAAATCAGGCACAAGGTAAAAATTGATACCTTTGCCGGCATTTGGAAGAAAAACAGAATTGACCGTAAGCGCAATCATTAAAATAAGCAGTAAAAGCATCATAACTTTAGTGACTTTTTCAACACCCTTTTGCACACCGAATGCGCAAGCGCCAAATGAAATTACAATAGCTATTATTGCCCAAAACGCCATAGTTTGCGGGCTTGAAAGCATATTGCTAAATGCACCGGATACGGCATCACTGCTAAGCCCTGCCAGCTTGCCGGTAGCTTCTATATATGCATAGTAAAGCATCCAGCCGCCGACCATAGTGTAAAACATCATAAGTAAATATGAACCTAAAATGCTAATCCATTTTAAATGGTGCCATTTGGTACCCTGCGGTTCAAGCTTTTCAAAAGCCTTGCCCATACCCATTGTACTTCCTCGCCCAACGGTGAATTCGCACACCATAATAGGAAGCCCAAGCACTACTAAAAATGCAAGGTACATTAAAATGAAACCTGCTCCGCCGTACATTCCTGTAATATACGGAAATTTCCACACATTTCCTATTCCGATTGCACAGCCTGCCGAAACTAAAATAAATCCGAGCCTTGAGCTGAATTTTTCTCTCGTTGCCATAATATTTTCCTCTCTTATAAAGTATAAATACTCGGTAATTTTATCATATTGATATAATGTTTTCAATACAACGCTTTCAATCGCTAAAGTAAAATCGGCGAATAATAACATTTTTTAAAAATTTTTTTGAAAATTTGTGAAAAAAGTTGGAATCTATATCTTGTCGTAAATATGACAATTTGTATCGAAAACGCTCAATATTTAGATATATAGCCAAAAATGTGACACAATGAGTCAATGAAAATGTGAGTAATAGTCACAAAATATTGTGAAAAACTATTGAAATTGTGACTTCCTTGTGGTAAAATGTGGAAGAAATCACAAAAAGGAGTTTTTAATTATGGAAAAGAAATTAAAGGTGCTCATTGCAGATAATTCTTCTCAATTTGCCAAAGCGTGTCAAAATGAATTGGAAACACAAGGCTATGATGTTTCTGTGATAGAGAACGACGGAGCCAAAGTTCTTGAAATCGTTAAAAAGCATAACATTGATGTTATATTGATGGATGTTTTTATGGTTAATGAGGACGCAGTTGATGTACTTGAGTATTATCAAACTCATTCAGTGGAAAAGCCGATTATTTCCGTTTTATCGTCAGTCAGCAGTGAAGAACTTGAAAAGCAAGTTATGTCTGCCGGGGCAGATTATTTCTTTATTAAACCTATAACTGCAAATCAAATTGCGAAAAGGATTACCCGCCTGACTGCTTGGCGAAATGAGCATAAAGCTGAAAGCAGGGCAACCGCACGCTTTATTGAGCAGGATATGGATGTGATTATTTCAGATATTATGCGTCAAATCGGTGTTCCTGCACATATTAAAGGTTATCATTATTTGAGAACTGCCATTCACCTTTGCATTGATGACCGCGAAATGCTTTCATCGGTAACTAAAATCCTTTATCCTACTGTTGCAAAGATGTATAAAACCACATCGTCAAGGGTGGAGAGAGCTATTCGCCACGCAATCGAAGTTGCATGGGATAGGGGAGATGTTGATGTGCTGTCATCATACTTCGGCTATACCATTCAATCTGAAAGAGGTAAGCCGACAAACAGCGAGTTTATTGCAATGATAACAGATAAAATCAATCTTTCAATGAGAAGTTCTGTATGATTATATTTTTACTAAAAAAACGCACCTTGCATTTGCAAT
>FR895297.1:0-4933 GCA_000434995.1 Firmicutes bacterium CAG:341
TTTACACCATCTAAGGACTTCATTGTCGGGAATAACAATACATCGCGGATTGAATAGCTGTCTGTAAGAAGCATTACAAGTCTGTCAATACCGATACCGAGTCCGCCCGTAGGTGGCATACCGTATTCAAGAGCAGTAACAAAATCATGGTCAATCATATTAGCCTCATCATCACCTGCTTCACGAAGCTTCATCTGTGCTTCAAAGCGTGACATTTGGTCAATAGGGTCATTAAGCTCTGAATAAGCATTACCGTATTCGCCGCCCATAATAAAGAGTTCAAAACGCTCTGTAAGAACAGGACAGTCAGGCTTTCTCTTTGTAAGCGGGCTGACTTCAACCGGATAATCCATAATAAATGTAGGCTGGGTAAGATTTTCTTCAACAAATTCTTCAAAGAATGAATTGAGAATATCACCCCAAGTTGCTTTACCCGGTGCGATTTCAATATCCTTTTCCTTAGCAATTGCAACAGCCTTTTCGTTATCACTCATAAAGGACGCAAAATCAACACCGCTATATTCCTTAACAGCATCAATCATTGTAAGACGCCTAAACGGAGTTTCAAGGTCAATTTCAGTACCGTTAAAGGTGATGTGCAAGCTGTCACACACTTCATTTGCGGCATTGCGAATAAGAGCTTCGGCAATATCCATCATACCGTGGTAATCTGTAAATGCTTGGTAAAGTTCAATACAGGTAAATTCAGGGTTATGGCGAACATCCATTCCTTCGTTTCTGAAGTTTCTGCCAATTTCATATACACGCTCCATACCGCCTACGATAAGACGCTTTAAGTAAAGCTCTGTTGCGATACGAAGATACATATCCATATCAAGTGTGTTGTGGTGAGTAATGAACGGTCTTGCCGCAGCACCGCCCGGAATAGTATTTAAAATAGGTGTTTCAACTTCAATAAAGCCAAGATTATCAAGATAATTTCTGATTGAAGTGATAATCTTTGAACGCTTGATGAAAGTTTCCTTAACATCAGGGTTCATAATCATATCAAGATAACGCCTTCTGTAACGGGTATCTGTATCAGTTAAGCCGTGAAATTTTTCAGGAAGCGGAAGAAGTGACTTTGAAAGAAGCCTGATTTCCTTTGCGTGAATTGAAATTTCGCCTGTCTTTGTTTTGAAAACAAAGCCTTTGATTTCAACAATATCGCCAAGGTCCCAAGTTTTGAACTCCTTAAAAACTTCTTCGCCCACATCGTTCATTCTGACATAAGCCTGAATTCTTCCGTTTCTGTCTTGAATATCAATAAAGTTAGCTTTGCCCATATCACGCCAAGTCATAATTCTGCCGGCAATGATAACATCTTTTCCTTCAAGTTCATCAAAACTTGCTTTGATTTCGTCTGAATGGTGGGTTTGGCTTGCAAGTGTAATTTCAAACGGGTCTTTACCTGCTTTTTGAAGTGCCAAAAGCTTATCAACTCTGATTTGCTTTTGCTCATTTTCGGAAAGAACAACCTCTGCCATTGCCATTGGTGCGGCGTTTGCATTATTTCCGATTTTTTCAATAATATCAAGAACTTCCGCCTCGCTGTCGGCACTGCCTTCAAGAGCTACCGCCCCAGTTTGAAGGAATAAAGTATATTTTACCTTTTCGCCGTCAGCTTCAACAAGATACTTAGGGTTAGTCTTTTCCTCGTCATTTGCAAGTGTGTTTTGAACTTTCATTCTGCTGTTTTTCTTTACAGCTTTAACACCCCTCTTGCAAGCGTCCTCTTTATCAAACACAGGGCTTTTGCCTACTGCCTTATCATCAATAAATAATTCAAATGAGAAAGTATCGCCTGCCTTGGTGATTTCAAACTTTCCTGCCATATTTATACCTCTTGTTTCACTAAATTAGTCGATTGACAAAATTTCAAATTCAAGATTGCCGATAGGTGCTTCAACCAATACTTTTTCGCCCTGCTTTTTACCCATAAGAGCCATACCTACCGGGCTTTCATCAGAAATTTTGCTCTGTGCCGGATTTGACTGTGCAAAACCAACTATTTCATATGTGGATTCCACACCGTCTGAAAGTCTTTTAACAGTAACTTTTGAACCCATACTTACTGCGTCTTTATCAACACTGTCTACAATTTCAACATTATCAAGCTGATATTCAAGTTCGCTGATACGAGCTTCAATTTTAGCCTGTTCACTCTTTGCTTCATCATATTCACTGTTTTCTGAAAGGTCACCGTAAGAACGAGCAACCTTAAGTTTTTCTGCTATATCAATTCTGCCTTCGGTTTTAAGGTAATCAAGTTCTTTTTCAAGTTCAGCCTTACCTTCCGATGTCATCTTAAAAGTTTTTGCTGCCATAAAAATGTCTCCTTTTCAGAATTTTAATCACTATATTATATATTATTATATTACTACTGTCAAGAATTTTCTATTTTCCTGCAATTGCGTTTATTTGTAAAATTTCAGCCTTTGTAAGCGGTTCACATTCAAGTGCCTTTAAATTTTCAACAAGCTGTGCCTTTGAATGAACACCGATAAGCACACTTGTAACCTCACCGTATTGCAAAAGCCACTGAACAGCAAGCTGTGAAAGTGTTTGCTCACGCTTTTTTGCAATGTTATAAAGCTGGGTAATCTGTAACTGCCTTGCCTCGTTATAGCCTACTTTTTCCCAAAGCACCCTATTTTCATAAAGGCGTGAATTTTCAGGAATACCGTTTGCGCATTTATCCGTAAGCTGTCCCTGCGCAAGCGGAGAAAATGCAATCAAACCTTTCTTTTTTGACTTTGCTTCCTTTTTCAAATCATTTTTTTCAACTGTTCTGTCCAAAATCGAATACCTGTTTTGGTTTATGATAAAAGGCACATCAAAATCTTCACATCGGTGGTGCATTTTATGCATTTTTTTACCGTTGTAATTGCTTATTCCCACATAAAGTGCTTTGCCGCGGCGAGTAATATCTGCAAGTGCAAGCGCAGTTTCTTCAAGCGGGGTATCGGGCGTCATACAGTGATGATAAAAAATATCCACATAATCAAGCCCCATTCGCTTTAAACTTTGGTCAAGAGATGAAGTCAAATATTTTCGGCTTCCGCCTATACCATAAGGGCCACTCCACATTCTGTATCCGGCTTTTGTGCTGATTACAAGTTCATCACGATACGGCATAAGGTTTTCCCTTACAATTTTGCCAAAATTCACCTCGGCACTTCCGGCTTTAGGCCCGTAATTATTAGCCAAATCAAAATGAGTAACACCCATATCAAACGCAGTAAGCACAATATCTTTCATTTCATCATAATCAGCACTATCGCCGAAATTTTGCCATAAGCCGAGTGAAATTTTCGGAAGAAAAAGTCCGCTTTCACCGCATTTATTATATGTCATTTTGTCATATCTTTTTTCGTTTGCACTGTACATATTATCACCTTAAAAAAATAATAAAGATATTATACTATACTTTTGTTATTAAAACAATGCTATATCTTGAAAAGGCAAATTTACTGTGATAAAATTATAATATCAAATGATTATGAGGCTTGATTATGGAAGATAAAACCAATGTAATGAGAATACTTGACCAAAAGAAGATTGAGTACAAGGAACACACATATTTAAACACCGGTGCAATAGGCGGGCAGGAAGTTGCCGAAGCTTTGGGTGAAGACGCAAACAAAGTTTTCAAAACGCTTGTAACAGTGGGCAAAACAGGAAATCACTATGTATTTTTAGTGCCTGTTAACAAAGAATTAAATCTAAAAAAAGCTGCCAAAGCAGTGAATGAAAAAAAGATTGAAATGATTAAATCAAAAGAACTTTTGCCGCTTACGGGATATATTCACGGCGGTTGCTCCCCTATCGGAATGAAAAAGTTTTTTAAAACCACAATTCATTCAACCGCAGAAAATTATGACACAATAATGTTCAGCGCAGGAAAAATCGGCTATCAGGTTGAAACATCTTTAAATTCACTAAAAAAAGTTATTCGCTTTGATTTGGAGGATATTGCAGATTAAATGACATTACAGGAAATTATTAACGAATGTGAAAGCATAGTATTTTTCGGCGGTGCAGGTGTATCAACCGAAAGCGGAATTCCCGATTTCAGAAGTGTTGACGGATTATATAATCAAAAATACGACTACCCACCTGAAGAAATACTTTCGCACACATTTTTTTATAACAATACAGGCGAGTTTTATAAATTTTACCGTGATAAGCTGATTTGCAAAAATGCAAAGCCGAACCCGGCACATTTAAAACTTGCCGAACTTGAAAGAGCCGGCAAATTAAGTGCCGTTGTTACACAAAATATTGACGGATTGCACCAAAAAGCAGGCAGTAAAAATGTATTTGAACTGCACGGTTCAACCCTTAGAAATTACTGCACAAAATGCGGCAAAAGCTTTGATATAAATTATATTGAAAACAATACGCCCATCCCCTACTGCGATGAATGTGACGGTTTGGTAAAACCCGATGTTGTTCTTTACGAAGAGGGGCTTGATAACGATACCGTAAACGGTGCATTAAACGCAATAAGCAATGCCGATTGCTTAATTATCGCCGGCACGAGCCTTACCGTATATCCCGCCGCAAGCTTTGTAAGATATTTCAGGGGAAAATATTTGGTACTTATTAACCGTGACGAAACCGCAATGGATAAAAACGCAGACCTTGTTATTCACGATAAAGTCGGTGAAGTGCTGTCAAAAATAAAGGTAAAATAATATGAAAGCAATTGGAAAAATATATACCGATTTTCCCGAAAAATTCGGAATACCGCGGCAAAGCGGACTTGTAAAACAGCTTGAAGGAAGAATAATTTTAGACCCACCGTATAATGTTAAAGAAGCGTTTGACGGAATTGAAGAATATTCATATTTATGGATACTTTGGCAATTTAGCGAATGCATAAAAAGTGATTTTTCACCAACCGTGAGGCCGCCGAAGCTCGGCGGTG
>FR895297.1:4961-10513 GCA_000434995.1 Firmicutes bacterium CAG:341
CTCGGCGGTGAAAAGCGAAAAGGCGTATTTGCGACACGCTCACCTTTCAGGCCGAATAATATCGGTTTATCGTGTGTTAAGCTTGAAAATGTTACGCACACAAAAGAATACGGTACGGTTTTAACCGTCAGCGGAATTGATATGAAAAACGGTACACCGATTTATGATATTAAGCCATATATAGCTTATGCCGACTGCAAACCTGATGCAAAATCAAGCTTTGCCGATATTCACAAAAACGATAAACTCACAGTTAAAATAAATGATGAATTAAAAGTGCAAATTCCAAATAACAAGCTTGGTGCGCTAATCGGAATTTTGGAATGTGACCCGCGCCCTGCATATCAAAATGACGAAAGCAGAATTTACGGAATATCATTTGCAAATATGAATATAAAATTTAAAGTATCAAACAGAATATTAACCGTTACGGATATAGAAAAATAATAAAGAGGTTAAATACTCGCAGTGCGAATATTTAACCTCTTATAATTTATCTTAATTATTTGATTTCACAAATCCAGCCTTCAGGAGCTTCAATTTCACCCATTTGAATACCTGTAAGAGTTTCATAAAGCTTCTTGGTTACAGGGCCCATTTCATCCATACCTGACGGGAAGCAAATTTCTTCACCGTGGTTAACAATCTTGCCGACCGGAGAAATAACTGCCGCTGTGCCGCAAAGTCCGCATTCGGCAAAGTCCTTAACTTCATCAAAATAAACTTCTCTTTGCTCAACTTTAAGGCCGAGATACTTTTCAGCAACAATCATAAGTGAACGGCGGGTAATTGACGGTAAAATTGAATCTGACTTAGGTGTTACAACAGTGCCGTCCTTAGTTACGAAAAGGAAGTTTGCACCGCCGGTTTCTTCAACCTTTGTTCTTGTAGCAGGGTCAAGATACATATTTTCATCAAAGCCTTTTTCGTGTGCGTCAACAATGTTACGAAGTGACATTGCATAGTTAAGACCTGCTTTGATATTACCTGTTCCGTGAGGAGCGGCACGGTCAACATCAGATACACGAATTGTGATAGGCTTTGCGCCACCCTTGAAATACGGGCCGACAGGAGTACAGAACATTCTGAACTCATATTCATCAGCCGGCTTTACACCGATAACAGGGTTTGTACCGAAAACATATGGGCGAATATAAAGAGTTGCACCGCTGCCGAAAGGCGGAACCCAAGCTTCGTTAGCTTTTACAACTTCTTTAACTGCTCTTAAAAATAATTCTTCAGGGATAGGCGGAATTTGAAGTCCGCGGCAAGAATCTGCAATACGGCTTGCGTTAAGGTCAGGGCGGAAGCAAACTGTTCTTCCGTCTTTTGTGGTATATGCCTTAAGCCCTTCAAAGCAAGTTTGTGCATATTGAAGTACACCCGCACATTCATTAAGGGTGATTGTATCATCATCGGTAAGATGACCTTCGTCCCACTTACCGTCTTTGTAATGAGCTACAAAACGCTTATCTGTTTTTACATAGCCAAAGCCGAGTTTTGACCAATCTATATCTTTCTTTTGCATTTTTTTAACATCTCCTATGCAATTGTTTTTACAAAAATATTATAGCACTTTAAATTCATTTTTCAATACTAACAAGGCAAAAAATTACATTGGGCGTCAGTTTTTATCAACAGCGTCTGTTATTATTTCCCCGCCCTCGATACTTTCACGCTTTTTAAACGGCAAGTTTTCCAAAACGCTCTTATATACCTGCGTTTTTTGGCTTAAATATTCTTTGGTAAAATCAGCAATGACTTTTTTCAATATTTGCTTGAATTTAGACTTCTGTTCATCATCCAAAGTTGTTACGGAGTCAATTAAGCCGAGTGCTTTTTTAATATCTATTTCTTTAGTATCGTAAAAATCGACTATTCCCATATTTTCGGCAACATATTCAAGCGTATCAAAGAAAAGTTCAAGCTCTTCATCAGAAATATAATCAATAAGTTCATTTATATAATCGCTTATAAAATCACTCGTTCTGTCATACTTTTCTTCTGTTTCAAAGCGGTCGCCTTCCACCTGCCAAGATGATGCCTGATGCTGTTTAAGTCCTGCATTTTCACTATGCACAATTAAAGGTGCAGCATCGTGATAAAGCATTCTGCCGATGATTGAAGTCTGAGGGGTTATAAGATGAATTTTATCTTTAATTTGGCAATAATCGTATCTGTCAAAAAAATATTTAGGAAAGCCGGGTGCGTCATCTTCATACACGGCTGTAATCCGCTTTTTAAGTGAATTTGAGCAGTTTACAGCGGCAAATACTGCAAGGTTACCGCCTTTTGAATGGCCGCAAAGAATAATATCGCCCGAATGAAGCATAGATGTTTCCTGAAAATAATATAACGCTTCAATCTGCGCCGGAACGGGAAACATATACGAAAGCATTGCCGATTCCTTAACACCCGTAACCGTTACATCGGTTCCGCGAAAAGCAACAACATCACTTCCGTCATCAAGCAAAAAATGAATTGCCGAAAACTGCTTATCAATATCATCATTAACATTATTTATGTAATCACACATAATTACATTTGAAAATCGCTTTGTCATACTGCATTTTTTTAATAAGTCTGCACTTTTGACACTTATTGCAATAAGATTTTCAATTTCTTCCTGAGTATACATAGCAAAAAAGAGCTTTGCTCCTTTTAAAAGCGATACGCTCTGCTTATCCGCAATATCTTTAAAATCTGTATAAGCAAGCTGCGAAAATATAAGGTTATCCACTTCATTAAAAGCTTTTTCTTTAAACGAAAAATCGCCGTATTCTTCAATATAATCAAGCATATTATTCATATCAATTCATCTCCGGTTTCTTTATAATATTATATCAAAATACAAGTGATTTGTCACACCTGTCATAACTTTTTTACAAAAGCGCAAAATAGTATAAACTCTATTGAATGAATATATTTATTATGCTATTATATCTTTTATAGTATATTATTTTAAGGGGAGTATACTTATGGCTGAAATTTATGTACTACAAACAGGCAAAATGCTTGTATCAACCGCTGTTCACGATAGGGACAGTAAAAAAGGCAAGCTTGCATATACAGGCATTCTTCAAGGTAAAAAGGTAGAAGCGAAGTGCCTGTCAAGGCATTTTTAATTAAAATAAACGGTAAAAATGTGCTTGTGGATACAGGCTGGAGCGAACAGTGTGCCATAAACGCAAGGCGTCATCTCGGCATTGCGCTTTATTTTTCAAGCCAGCCGACTCTCACATTAAACGATTCTGTTATAAGGCAGCTTAAAAATTTTGACCTCACACCTGAAAAGCTTGACGCTGTAATACTCACTCATCTTGACTGCGACCATGCAAGTGCAATTAAAGATTTAAAAGGCGCAAAACATTTTTATGCAACTAAAGAGGAGCTTGATATTGCACAGCTTCCAAACCCGAGATACCGTAAAAGCTTGTGGGAGGGTGTTGAAATTGAGGGAGTGCAAATGAATTACGATTCACACGCTCCTTTCGGCAAATCCTGCGATTTGTTTGGCGACGGAAGTGTTAGAATCGTTTACACACCGGGGCATTCAGCCGGCTCTTGCTGTGTAGTAGTAAAAGATAACGGAAAAATGGCAGTTATTGCCGGTGATAACGGAACAAACGAAAAATCTTGGAGCGAGCTTATACTTTCCGGCCCGATACATAATATCCAAAATATGAAAATTTCACTTCGCTGGCTTAATAAAATGTATCAAAATCCAAACTGCGTTGCAGTGCTTACATCACATGATAAAGATTATAACGAAACAAAAATTGAATTTTAGACAAATAAAAACACCGAGATTTACATCTCGGTGTTTCTATTCTTTTTATCAATATAAAAAAGAGGAGGTAAGGATGAAAAATATTTTATCTGCATCGGGAAATAGCACCTTTCCCTTTGCTGATACTAATATACTGTTCATAAATATACTGCGTATTAAGCAATTATGAACATATTTAAAAATTATGTTAATTAAATGAAAACAAGATACTTATTTTTCTATTTACCTTTACTCTTTTTTGTGTTAAAATCATCGTAAAATATATTTCGGGAGTTAATTTATGAAATCAAAAGGCGCGTCCGGCGAATTTGCAAAATATGTATCGCAAAATGTATTTGCGATGATAGGAATGTCGTGTTACATTTTGGCAGATACCTTTTTTATATCAAAGGCAGTCGGTGCAAACGGTATTACAGCTTTAAATCTTGTATTGCCGCTTTATAATTTGATATTCGCCATAGGTTCAATGATAGGTGTAGGCTCTGCAATCAAATTTGCCATTGCAAAAAATCAGAAAGAAAGTAATAAACACTACTTTTTTAACGCTATGTTTTTTACAACGGTTTTCGGTATAATTTTTATGGCAATAGGCATATTAGCACCTGAAAAGCTTGTTGAACTTTTGGGCGGAAGCCGTGAAATTGTAGCTGTGGGCGCACCGTACACAAAAATTTTTATGGCATTTGCGCCGCTGTTTATGTGGAATTATGTATGCAATGCTTTTGTTAGAAATGACGGTTCACCATCAGTTGCAATGACTGCAACTGTATTAAGCAGCCTGTTTAATATCGTTATGGACTGGGTGCTTATGTTTCCGCTGAAAATGGGTATGCAAGGTGCGGCACTGGCAACTGCGCTTTCCCCGGTTGTAGGCTGTGCAATTTGCTGTTTCCACTTTGCTTCAAAGAAAAATACAATTTGTTTCAAACCATGCGTTCCATCAATTATAAAGCTTTTTAACTGTGCAAAGCTTGGTGTTTCGGCTTTCGTCGGCGAATTTTCATCAGGTGTAATTACAGTCGCTTTTAATATGGTTATATTAAAACTTGTGGGCAACATAGGTGTTGCATCATATGGTGTGGTAGCAAATATTTCGCTTGTGGCAGTATCGGTATTTAACGGTGTTGCACAGGGTTCACAGCCCCTTATCAGCAAATACTATGCAAAAGGGGATAAAAAAGACCTTGAAAAAATCATCACACTCGGCACCGTCACCTGCCTTTGCCTTGCCGGAATAATTATTGCAGTAATAAATATTTTTGCAGCCCCGATTGCAAATGTTTTCAACAGTGAGCATATAGAAGAACTTACCGCCTACGCTGTTAAAGGGCTTCGCATTTATTTTGTAGGCTTTATATTTGCCGGGCTTAATATTTTCCTCTCCCTTGCATTCAGTTCAATGAGCAAAGCAATACCCGCCTTTGTTATATCAATTATGCGAGGATTTGTTGTTATTTTAGCAAGTGTATTTTTGCTTGCATATCTTTTCAATATGACAGGTGTTTGGCTCGCATTCCCGCTTGCCGAAGCTATTACTTTTATAATATCACTTGCTTTTTTGGCAAATATAAAAAAGAAAAACGAAATATAAAAAATGCGTTAGGCTCAATAAGCCTAACGCATTTACAGCGTGTAGAAAAGTTAAATTTCAAATTTCTACACGCTGTAAGACTCTGAAAAAAGTGAGATAAATTCCGTTTTCTTGTAAACGGAGCTGTACATAGGTACTGCCCGTTTGCAAAAAACGGAAAGCGCCAAAAGT
>FR895297.1:10559-26084 GCA_000434995.1 Firmicutes bacterium CAG:341
CACAATGTTCAAGCCACTTTTTAGCTTAATTTTGCTTTTCCGGTACAAAGTTCGTAGTAGCGACCTTTCAATGCCATAAGTGCATTATGGTCACCGCGTTCAATAATTTCACCGTGTTCCAAAACCATAATTGCATTTGAATTGCGAACAGTTGAAAGCCTGTGAGCAATAACAAATACGGTTCTGCCAATCATAAGCCTATCCATACCATGCTCAATATGAAGCTCTGTACGGGTATCAATTGAAGATGTGGCTTCATCAAGAATCATTACAGGCGGGTCGGCAACAGCCGCACGGGCAATTGCAAGAAGTTGCCTTTGGCCTTGGCTGAGATTTCCGCCGTCACCGGTGATAACCGTGTTATATCCGTCAGGAAGCCTGCGAATGAACGAGTGGGCAGAAGCGAGTTTAGAAGCTTCGATACATTCTTCATCCGTTGCGTCAAGCCTGCCGTAGCGGATATTATCCATAATAGTGCCTGTGAACATATGAGTATCCTGCAATACTATTGCAAGACTCTTTCTCAAATCATCTTTTTTAATACGCTTAATGTCGATTGAATCATAAGTGATTGAGCCTTCTTGAATATCATAAAAGCGATTGATAAGATTTGTAATAGTGGTTTTACCTGCACCGGTTGAACCTACAAATGCGATTTTTTGCCCCGGCTTTGCATAAAGGTTAATATCCTTTAACACTTGCTTTTCGGGAACATAGCTGAAATCAACATCTGTGAAAACAACTTTGCCCTCAACAGGAATTTTCTTATCCCCGTCAACCCAAAACCATTTTTTACCGTCTTGTGTTTTTTCTTCACTTAAAGTTACTGTTCCCTCATCAACTTCCGAATCCATATCCATAATTTCAAACACACGCTCAGCACCTGCAAGGGCAGAAAACACTGTGTTCATTTGGTTTGCAATTTGGTTAATCGGCTGGGTAAATTGCTTTGAATAACTGAGGAAAGTAAAGTATGTGCCTATATCAAGACTGCCGGTTAATGCCAATAAACCGCCGACAAGCGCGATTGTTGCATAGCTTGCATTGTTAACACCGGTTGAGCAAGGTCCCATTATGCCTGAATAAAAGTTAGCGTTTGTAGCAGCTTTTCTGAAGTCTTCATTAGTTTCTTCAAATTCATCAATAGCCTGCTGCTCGTGATTGAAAACTTTAATTACTTTCATTCCCTCAACAGTTTCTTCAATATTACCGTTCATAACACCGAGGTTTTTCTGTTGCTGCCTAAAATATTTTCTTGACTGCTTGCCGATTCTTGAAACAATGACAAGCATAATGATAAGAAAAACAAGAGCAAAAGCAAAAAGAGTAGGGCTTAAAATTATCATCATCGCAACTATGCCGACGAATGTAAATACCGAAGAAACAAGCTGAACCATTGACTGTTCAAGCATCATTTGAACATTATCAACATCATTTGTAAATCGGCTCATAATTTCGCCGTGAGTTTGCGAATCAAAATATTTAAGCGGTAAAGTCTGCATATGGTCAAAAAGGTCTTTACGAATAATATTTGTAGTTTTATATGCAATATTTACCATTATTTTACTTTGTGCAAATGAAAAAATCGACGCACCTACATAAAACAAGGTTAAAACAACAAGATTTTTAACAAGTGTTTTAATACCCTCATTCATAAAAGTACCTGCTTTTATAGACGCTGCAATATCATTAAGAATCGGCTTTAAGCAGTAAGACGCCAAAAGGTTGCACACCGTACTTAATATAAGCATTAAAAATACAAGAATTAAGAAGAGCTTGTTTTTGCCCATATATTTAAGAATTCTTGTAAATGTCTTTTTGGCATTTTTGGGCTTTTTGAAATCATTTCTTCTGCCCGGAGGTCCCATTGGCGGCATTATTCAAGCACTCCTTTCTGCTGTGTATTATAAATTTCCTGATAAATTTCATTGGTTTTCATAAGTTCTTCGTGGTTGCCTATGCCCTTAATTTCACCGTCATCTACTACAAGAATTTCATCTGCATCTTTAACAGAAGAAATTCGCTGTGCGATAATAAATACAGTTGTATCCTTAAGGTCGCTGTAAAAACTTTCACGAATTTTTGCTTCCGTTGCAGTATCAACCGCACTTGTTGAATCATCAAGAATAAGAATTTTAGGTTTTTTAATCATTGCACGGGCAATACAAAGCCTTTGCTTCTGACCGCCCGAAAGATTAAGACCGCCCTGTGAAAGATATGTGTTATATCCGTCAGGCTGTTCGTTAACAAACGCATCTGCCTGCGATGCCTTGCACGCTGCAACAATTTCTTCGTGTGTTGCGTCTTTTTTACCCCAGCGTATATTTTCTTCAATTGTACCGCTGAAAAGTACATTTTTTTGAAGTACGACACCTATCATTTCACGAAGTGCTTTAAGGTCATACTCCCTTACATCAACACCGTCAATAAGCACACTGCCGCCCGTAACATCATAAAGGCGCGGAATAAGGTTTACAAGGCTCGATTTACCGCAGCCTGTACCGCCCACAATACCGATAATTTGGCCTGCTTTTGCTTTAAACGAAACATTTTCAAGAATATTATCACCCTTTGATTCAGGGTCATATTTAAAGTTTACATTTCTGAATTCAACTTCGCCTTTAGGTTCGGTAGGAACAAAAGGATTTTCAGGGTTAACGATATCAATTTCGGTATCAAGAACTTCAACCACACGCTCACCGCAAGCTTTACCTCTTGCAAGCTGAAGAAGCATCATTGAAATCATTACGAGGTTCATAAGAATTTGAACAACATAAGATGCAAATACTGAAATTTGACCTACCTGCATAACACCCTCATTGGCTGAAAGTGCGCCCTTATAATATGTGAACACGATTACAGCGTTAAAAAGGAGCATCATGACAGGCATTACTGTTACAATAAGGCCTGATGCCATAGCACCTTGCTTTGCAAGTTCATCCGAAGAATTATGGAATTTATCCTTTTCATGCTCCTCACGAACAAAGGCTTTAACCACACGCATACCGATAAGGTTTTCCTGTACAACACGGTTAACATTATCAACCTTTTTCTGCATTTTTTGAAACATAGGAAAACCGAATTTCATAATAAGAGCAACAATTACTATGATAATCGGCAGCATAATAAGAAGTGTTGCCGACATTTTAGGGTTAATCCTTACTGCCATAACTGCCGCCACCACCAAAAGTGCCGGACCTCTTACAAGAATACGAAGTGACATCATAACAACATTTTGAAGCATTGTAATATCATTTGTAAGTCTTGTTGTAAGTGAAGCGGTAGAAAATTCATCAATATTTCTAAATGAAAAATTGCTTATTTTTTTATACACATCATTTCTGAGCCTGTATGCAAAGCGCTGGCTTACTATTGCAGAGGCTTTCATTGTGCCTATACCGCCGCAAAGACCGATACACGCAAGCCCAAGCATAGCAAAGCCCATTTTTAAAACATAAGCTTTTGCATCTTCAGGTGTAGTTGCAACATTAACCGTTTCATAAATATTATTTGCAAGTGACGGAAGTGCAAGCTCACATATGGATTCAACAATCATACCAAGCGCACTGAGAAATGCAAGAAAGCCAAGCCCTTTAAGATATTTTCCTAATTTTTTTAACATTCACTTTCATCTCCTTTTTCGCGGCAATCGCCGCATTCTTCTAATAAATTATCAATTGCTGTTTGCAAATAATGTGCAAACTTGAGAGCAGTATCCTTATCCATTCCCTTTGTAATCACAGCCTCAAGCTCATCCATTTTGGCTTTTATGTTTTTCGGTACAGCCTTCGCCTTATTTGTAGGGTAAAGATGCATTATTCTTGCATCCTTTTCATCCGGCTTTTTCAAAATAAAGCCTGCTTTTTCCATTCTTTTAATTGATACGCTCATAGTCGGCAGTGAAACGCCGCACGAACTTGCAAGTTTACTTGAAGTAATACCCTCATTTTCAATCAACGCAAAGATAATATCCTGTTGGCCCGAATAAAGTCCCTCTTGTGCAATAACTTCGTTAAACCTGCAACGAATTAAGCGTGACAAAAAACTAACTCTCGGCCCTACAAGGTTTTTCGGCGGTGCCTGCTTACGCTTATAATTCATTATTTCACCACTCTTTCCGCCTAAATTTCTATTTCAATTACTATTTTTTAATAATGTTAGTCAACTAATATTAGCCGACTAAACGGTATTTTAGCACAATTTAACAAAAAGTCAAGAATAATATTGTAAACGATATATGAATGTGATAAAATACCAAATCGAACAAGCACAAACTATCGTTATATAAATATGTATAGGTGAAATATGGATTATAATTTATATGATATTAACACAATAAAAAAAATATTATCCAAATACGGATTTACATTTTCAAAGGCACTTGGGCAAAACTTTTTGATTGACCCCGATGTATGTCCCCAAATGGCTGAATCGCTTAATGCGGATGATAAAACAGGCGTACTTGAAATCGGCCCGGGCATAGGTGTGCTTACAAAAGAGCTTGGAAAAGTTGCAAAAAAAGTAGTTTCTATTGAGCTTGATAAAAGGCTTTTACCTGTGCTTGAAGAAACGATAGGTGATTATGATAATATTGAAATAGTAAACGGCGATGTAATGGAGCTTGATTTAAAAGCTTTGATAGAAAAAAAGTTTGAAGGTTGCAGCAATATAAAAGTATGTGCAAATTTGCCTTATTATATAACTTCACCGATAATAATGATGCTTCTTGAAAGCGAACTTAATATTGACGAAATAGTTGTAATGGTGCAAAAAGAAGCAGGCGAAAGGCTTTGTGCAAAGGTAGGTACAAGGCAGGCAGGTGCAGTCAGCGTTGCAGTTAATTTTTATGCAGACGGAGAAATTCTTTTTGATGTGCCGAGGGAAAGCTTTATGCCAAGCCCAAAGGTTGACAGTGTGGTTATCAGGTTAAAAATAGGCAACGAATGCAAATATGAAATTGAAAATAAAAAGAAATTCTTTTCTGTTGTTAAATGTGCATTTGCACAAAGAAGAAAGACTGCATTAAACAGCATTTCAAACACAATGGGTGTGCCTAAAGCAAAGCTTACTGAAATTTTTGAAGAATTAGGGTTGGATATTAACATCAGGCCCGAAAAGCTGACTATGGAAAATTTGATTGAACTATCGGAAAAAATATGAAAGGATAAGAGCCATATATGAAAGATAACACAAAAGTTTTTGAAGATTACAGTGTACCGAAAGCAGTATGCACAATGGCATTGCCGAGTATGCTGAGTATGCTTATAAATATAGTATATAACCTTGCAGATACATTTTTTGTAGGCCAAACCGGTGACAGTAACCAAGTAGCCGCGGTTTCCGTTTCAATGCCGCTGTTTTTGCTGTTTATCGCTATGGGCAACCTTTTCGGTGTCGGCGGATGTGCATTTGTAAGCCGTTCACTCGGTGAGGGTAAAAAAGACAGGGTTAAAACCATAAGCGCGTTTTGCATTTATTCCGCAATCGGTGTCGGCGTTTTGATCGGCGCAATATTTCTTATATTTAAAAATCAAATTCTTATGCTTGTAGGTGCAAGTGAAAATACGGTTGGTTTAGCGGCAGATTATCTCAAGTGGGTGGCAATCGGCGCTCCGTCAATCGTACTTGCAATCACTTCATCAAACCTTGTAAGAGGTGAGGGTGCGGCAAAGGAATCAATGATAGGTTCGGTTATCGGCCAAATCACCAATATTATACTTGACCCGATTTTCATTCTTCACACCGGGGATAAACTTTTCGGTATTACAATGCCTTTTGGGCTTGATATGGGTGTAGCAGGCGCAGCAATTGCAACTGTTATCGGCAATATCGTAACAGTGATTTACTTCCTTATTTATTTCCTTAAAGGTAAAAGTATATTAAGCATTACACCGGCACGCTTTTCTATGAAAAACGGAATAACAAAAGGTGTTGTTTCAGTTGGGCTTCCTGCCGCAATTAACAATCTTTTAATGAGTATAAGCAATATTATTGTAAATGTTGTTCTTATAAAATACGGTGACAACGCTGTTGCTTCAATGGGAATTGCAATGAAAGCAAATATGCTTGTAGTAATGCTTCAAATAGGTCTTGGCCAGGGTGTACAGCCGCTTATAGGCTACTGCTACGGCGCACAAAATTACAAGAGAATGAGAAAATGCCTGCGTTTCAGCGTTATTTGCAATGTAATTATAGGTTCGGTTATGACAGGCTTTTACCTTTTGTTTAGGCAAAATGTTATTGAAATATTTATTAACGATGCCGATGTTATCAATCTCGGTGTTAAAATGCTTCTTGCACTTATGGCTCCCGGCCCTGTTATCGGAATTATGTTTGTACTCAACTTCTCATTTCAGGGAATGGGAAAAGGTGTGCAAAGTATGGTGCTGTCACTCGGCAGGCAAGGTCTTATTTATGTGCCGATGCTGTTTATTATGAACAAATTCATCGGGCTTGAAGGCGTAATTTGGGCGCAGGCAATAGCAGACTTCTGCTGTGTGATTATGAGTGTTATAATGTACGCATTTGTTAATAAAGGAATTAAAAAGCGAGAAAGCTCACTTGTAAAATAATATAAATGAAACCAAAAGCGTTGGAGATTTGATTTCTCCAACGCTTTTACTTATGTGCTTATTAAGTTAAGTCTGCGCATCTTACAATTTCAAGCCCATTATATTTTCTTTCTGCTTTTGCTTTTCGGCAAGCCCGTCAAGCCTTTTAAATTCCTTTTTAAATACAAACAGCAAATAAATTGCACCGAGTGTCCAACTTAAAGGTTCGGCAATGCAAGCGCCTAAATATCCCCAAAGCGGAATAAAAAGATAAGCGGCAGCAATTTTGGAGACAAGTTCCATTGAGCTTGATATAATAGGCGGCATTTTTCTGTCAACAGATTGAATAGAAAATCGAAGTGTAAAAAGAAGCCCCAAAACAAAATAAAAAGGTGCATTTATTCTTAAATACATCTGCGTGTTATCAAATACAACCTGTGACGCACTGCCGGTAACAAGCCTTGCAATTTGGCCGCCGAAAAACCATAAAATAAAAAAGGTGAAAACTGACCAAATAAGCGAATATATTGTGCTGTATTTTATTGAAGCCTTAATTCTTCCTATTTTAAGCGCACCGTAATTTTGACCGACGAAAGTTGAACACGCTGTTCCGATAGTAACAAGAGGCTGCATAAACATCTCTGCCACTTTTCTTGAACCCAAATGTGCCGCAATAACATCTTCGCCCAATGCGTTAATTGAGCCTTGCATTATGATTGAACCGATAGAAAAAATAGAATTCATCACAGCCATTGCCATTCCGGCAGACATCATATTTTTAAACAAGGAAGCTGAAAAATGAAAATCATTCTTTTTAAGTCTGATTATTTTAAAATTTTTCAATATAACAACAAAACATAAAATCACAGATAAAAGCTGTGCCAAAACAGTTGCAACAGCTGCGCCTTTAACACCCATTTGCGTAAATTTAATCAGCACATAATCAAGAATAATATTAAGCATGCTTGAAAAAATCAAAAAATAAAGCGGTGTTTTACTATCCCCGAGTGAACGCAAAATAACAGCCTCAAGATTATAAAGCATAGGTACAATAATAAATACCAAAATAACAGAAATGTAACTGTTTGCTTCATTAAGCCTTGCCGCCGGTGTATTTAAAGCCTGAAGCATAGGCCGGCTCATAAAAATGCCGAATATGCAAACTATCAGCGAAAACAATACATTTATTGAAAGTGAAATTGCAACGCTCTTTTTAAGCTTTTTAAAATCTTTTGCACCAAAGCACTGCGCGATTATAATTCCAAATCCGCCGTTAAGTCCCCAGGCAAAACTTAAAACAAGACTGTTTACTGTGGAGCTTGCGCCGATTGCAACAAGCGCATTATCACCCAAAATATGCCCCGCAATTGCTGTATCGGCAAGATTATAAAATTGTTGAAAAACATTGCTCAAAAGTGTGGGAAAAGCGAAAAACAAAAGAAGTTTTGCAACATTGCCCTGTGTTAAATCCTTGGTCTTTGCCATAAACTATTTCTTTTTATCCTTTTTTCTGTTTCTTAAAACTATCATAAATACCATTCCTGCAATACCGCCGATTGCATTCATCATCATATCAGTCATAGTATCAACAAGGCCGAGATAGCCATATTCATTATGATATTTTGATAAATCAAACATTGCGGTTTCAGCCCCGGCTTTTGCAAGCTGAAGATTTGTACCGTGAAAATAATCCATTAAAAATTCATAAAATTCCCAGCCAACTGCTATTGAAAGTGCAAACATCAATGAAAAAATTGCCGCCAATGTTGCCGCACACTGCCCTTTTTTACGCTGAATAACGCAGGCAAAATCATACCCGAAAACAGCGCATACCAAGCCTGAAACAATGTGCATAAAATTATCAAACCACGAAATTTTATCAAAAAATCCGAAGTATGAGCCTATTACTATTCCGATAAAAATTATAATATTAAGCATCGTTTGGCTGAGCGGTGGCACTTCCTCAATAAAACTGCCGTTACCGAAAACTTGAAACATATCCCAAAGATGAGTAAATATAAAGCAGAACACGCTTTCAAAACCCATTACCAAATCTCCGTGAGCAAACGAATAAATTGCACAAATAATCATTGCAATGCGAACTATTATCCAAAAAACAAATTGAGCTTTTGGTATTTTTGAGATAGGGTCTTTTTTAATTTTATAAGCCATTTTTACACCGCCTGAATTTTATACGCACTATTTTATCATATATGCTAAAAAAGTCAAATTATTATATAAAGTTATTTTTATAAAAAAAACACGAGGATAATTATATCCTCGTGTTTTAAAAATTATAAATTTATACGCGTGCAACTCCGTCTTTAATTGCTGCGTCTGCAACTGCTTTTGCTACCGTATCTTTAATTCTTTCATCAAATGCATAAGGAAGAATATAATCAACGCTGAGCTTATCATCATCGACAAGAGATGCAATGGCATACGCTGCGGCAATTTTCATATTTTCTGTGATTTGGCTTGCTCTTACATCGAGTGCGCCGCGGAAAATTCCCGGAAATGCAACAACATTGTTAATCTGATTTGGAAAATCAGAGCGACCTGTTCCTACAATTTTAGCACCTGCCGCTTTAGCTTCATCAGGCATAATTTCAGGTGTAGGATTTGCCATAGCAAGTACAACAGGGTCGGTATTCATAGTTTTAATCATATCTTGTGTAAGAACGCCCGGTGCTGAAACACCGATAAAAATATCCGCACCCTTTACTGCGTCTGCAAGTGTACCTTTTGTCATTTCTCTATTTGTAACCTGCGCAATAGCTTGCTTTGAAGGGTTAAGATTATCCCTGCCTTCATAAATAGCGCCTGTTCTGTCACAAAGAATAACATCGCGAAGACCCAAAGTCATAAGAAGCTTTGCAATTGCAATGCCTGCCGCACCCGAACCGTTGATTACAGCTTTACATTCGCCGAGTTTTTTGCCTGTAAGCTTTGTTGCATTGATAAGAGCCGCTGAAACAACAACTGCCGTACCGTGCTGGTCATCATGGAAAATAGGAATATCGCACTTTGCTTTAAGCTTTTCCTCAATTTCAAAACAACGAGGAGCCGAAATATCTTCAAGATTTATTCCGCCGAATGAACCGCTGATATTATAAACGGTTTCAACAAATTCATCCACATTTTTTGTGCGCACACAAAGCGGAAATGCATCAACATCACCGAATTCTTTAAAAAGCACACATTTGCCTTCCATAACCGGCATACCTGCCTCAGGGCCAATATCACCAAGGCCCAAAACAGCAGTGCCGTCTGTAATTACTGCCACCATATTCCAGCGCCTTGTAAGCTCCCAGCTCTTGTTATAATCATCTTTAATAGCAAGGCACGGTTCTGCTACACCCGGTGTGTATGCCAATGAAAGCGAATCCTTATCATTAACCTTTGCCCTTGCATTTACCTCTATTTTACCTTTCCACTGGCCGTGGAGTTTTAATGATTCCTTACGATAATCCATAGTTTGTGCCACCTCATATTTAAGCTTTATATATTATTCCCAAGGGAACTTATACTGTGTAAGGCCGAGTTCATCGCGAACTTCAGTCATCTCTTTTTGAACAGATTCGTTAATCGGAACACCGCTGTTCTTACGCTGCTGCCAAATATCCCATTCCTTTTCACCGGCTGTGTAAATTCTGTCACATCCCGGTGCTTTTTGCGAGTTACGAACCGAGCGAATAATTTCGCCTGCTTTCTTCCTTGTTTCATCCTCACCGATAAAATGGCCAGTATCAATAGCAATAAAGAAATGGCCGAGATGATAAGGAACAAGATTTCCGTTTTCATCCTTACCGTTGAGTGCTTTGCCGTAATTACCGTCTTGCAAAACAGCGGAAAGAAGCTCAATTACCATAGCATAGCCATAGCCTTTATATCCGCCTAAAGCTTCGCCTATGCCGCCGAGTGTTGTAAGTGCCGCATCGCCTGAACGAATCTTTTTAAGTGCTTCGCCTGCATCACCGCTGATTTCCTTACCGTCTTTGCCGATAATAGTACCAGGGTGCACATCTTCGCCTATTCTTTCATAATACTCAATCTTACCGTTTTGAGTAATTGAAGTTGCGCAGTCGATAACAAAATCAAAATCTTCATCAGTCGGAATACCGATTGTAAGCGGATTTGTACCAAACATACCCTCAACACCGAAAGTCGGTGCTACTGACGGGCGGGCATTAGTACCGGTAATACCGATACAACCCTGCTTTGTAGCCATAGTTGCATAATAACCGGCAATACCGTAATGGCAGGAATTGCGAACCGCTACCATACCCATACCGTATTTTTTAGCCTTATCAATAGCCATTTGCATTGATTTATAGCCGATAACTTGGCCCATTCCGTCATGACCGTCAACAACCGCAGTGCACGGTGTTTCTTTCACAATTTCAAATTCTGTAACAGGTTTTTGAATACCTGCTTTAATTCTGTCAAGATAAATCGGCTTGAAACGATTACAACCGTGGCTTTCAATTCCGCGCCTGTCTGATTCAAGCAAAATATCGGTGCAAATTTCAGCATCTTCTCTCGGTATACCGTAACCCACAAATGCATCTGTAACAAAATTGATTAAAGTATCCCAAGGACAAACAACTTTACCCATAATAAAATCTCTCCTTTATTTAATATTATCTTTCCCAATTGCGCGAGCGTTCAACAGCACGCTTCCAATCGGAATATTTTTCGTTTCTTTTTGTTATTTCCATTGAAGGAACAAATATTTTATCAACAGCACGATTTGCTTCAATTTCTTCAAGGCTGTCCCAAACACCTGTTGCAAGGCCGGCGCAATATGCAGCGCCCAAAGCGGTGGTTTCTACATTTTTAGGCCTGTTAACATTGACACCCGTCATATCAGCCTGAATTTGCATCATAATATCAGAAACAGAAGCTCCGCCGTCAACTCTTAAATCTTTAAGCACAATGCCTGAATCTTTCATCATAGCTTCAAGCAAATCCGTCATTTGATATGTAATGCTTTCAAGCACCGCACGGCAAATATGCTTTTTATTAACACCTCGTGTTAAACCTACCATAATTCCCCTTGCATACATATCCCAATACGGAGCACCCAAACCGGTGAAAGCGGGAACAAAATAAAGCCCGTTTGAATCCTCAACCTGCTCGGCATAAATGTCACATTCGCGCGCAGTTTTGATAAGTTCAACTTCATCACGAAGCCACTTTATTACAGAGCCGGCATTAAAAGCCGAACCTTCAAGCGAATATGTAATTTCATCACCTACGCCCCAGGCAATACCTGACAGAAGATTTGATTTTGAATCAACCTTTTTCTCGCCTGTGTTCATCAAAAGGAAGCAGCCTGTACCATATGTATTTTTAGCCTGCCCCGGCTTAAAACAGCCCTGACCGAACAATGCGCCCGGCTGGTCACCAATTGCACCGGCAATCGGCACTTCGGCAATATCTTCAATACCGGTAATATGTGCAAGCTTACCGTAAATACAACTTGAAGGTTTAACTTCAGGCAGCATACTCATAGGTATTCCAAGCTTTTCACATAAATATTCATCCCAACAAAGCTTATTTATATCAAACAGCATTGTTCTGCACGCATTTGAATAATCCGTAACATGCACTTTGCCGCCCGTCAAATTCCAAATAAGCCAAGTATCAATCGTGCCGAAAAGAAGTTCGCCGTTTTCTGCCTTTTCCCTTGCGCCGTCAACATTATCTAAAATCCATTTTATTTTAGTGCCGCTGAAATATGCATCAATCAGCAACCCTGTGGTATCTTTAATATAATCTGATAATCCCTCGGCTTTAAGTTCCTCACATATAGGGGCGGTACGCCTGCACTGCCAAACAATAGCGTTGTAAACCGGCTTCCCCGTTTCCTTTTCCCACACAATTGTGGTTTCACGCTGGTTTGTTATTCCTATTCCCACTATATCTTTCGGGTCAACTTTTTCAAGTCTTAAACAGGTGAGCATTGCACTTGTTTGTGAAAACAAAATTTCCATAGGGTCATGCTCAACCCAACCGTTTTGCGGATAATGCTGGGCAAATTCATTTTGTGCTTTAGCTACAATTTCGCCCTTTTTATTGAAAATAATCGCTCTTGATGAGGTCGTTCCTTGGTCAAGAGCCATAATATATTTTTCTTTTGACATATAAGCTACCCCTCTCAAAATTTGCCAAAATTACGCCTATGTTCATTTTATAACTTTTAAAACTTATTGTCAATATATATAAAAATTATACCAATATATTTTATACTTTTGTAAAATATTGTTTAATAATTGGTGCTAATAGAAAAAACAGCCACAGTCCGTCTATTAAAAGGACTGTGGCTTTAAACGCATATCTGCTGTTAAATATTGTTTTCAATAAAATTAAGTATATCGCCTACTGTTTCGATTTTTTCAATAATCTCATCTGGCACTTCAAGTTTAAATTCATCTTCAACAGACATTACAATATCAATCGCGTCAAGGCTGTCTGCTCCCAAATCTTCAATAAGCAAGCTTTCCCTTGTGATTGAATTTGCATCAACATCAAGCTGTTCTGCCAAGATTTCCTTTAATTTTTCAAATACCATAATAATGCTCACCTCAAAAAAATGTTGTTTAAATTAGTTCATTATGTTATTATCATATTATAAAATAATTTTTGACTTGTCAATAACTAATTTAAACTATTTTTAAAGAGGCGAATATTTATGAATAATTTTTGTTTAATAGGCTATCCTTTAGGTCATTCAATGTCACCTGTTATTCATAATGAACTTTTCAAATTAAAAGGAATTAACGCAAATTACAGCTTAAATGAAATTGCACCTGAAAACTTGAAAGAAAAATACAGTGAACTTAAAAAGCTTGACGGATTTAATGTTACCATTCCGCACAAAACCAAAATCATACCTATGCTTGATACTTTATCACAAAGGGCAGAGCTTTTCGGTGCCGTAAACACGGTTAAAATCGAAAACGGAAAAGCAACAGGGCATAACACCGATTGCTTCGGCTTTTTGCGCGCACTTGAAATGGCGGATATTAAGCTTGGGGGCAATGTTCTTCTTTGCGGAAGCGGCGGTGTTGCAAGAATGTTTGCGTTTGAAAGCATACTTGCAGGCGCAAATTTAACTATTGCAGTAAGGGCAAATGATATTCCTGCCGCAAATCTTATTAAAAAAGAAATAAGTGAAAAACTTCAAAAAAATGCTGAAGTTATCACACTTGACGAAGTTGAGGGCGAATTCGACTTGCTTATTAACGGAACACCGGTGGGAATGTACCCAAAAGTTGACGCAAGCGTGTTGCCGAAAGAAAAGGTTGAAAAATGCAAGGCTGTTTTTGACGCAGTATACAATCCGCAGGAAACGCTCATTTTAAAATATGCAAAAGATTCCGGCATAAAATATTCAAACGGACTTCCAATGCTTGTATGGCAAGCCGCAGTAGCACAGGAAATTTGGTTTGACATTGAATTTTCAATGGATGAAATTAAAAAAGTTTTGAAAATAACACAAGAGGAAATGGAAAAGATATGAATATAATTTTATGTGGCTTTATGGGAAGCGGAAAAACCGTTGTAGGCACAGAGCTTGCCAAAATAACAGGCAGAAAATTTGTTGATACGGACGAAATGGTTGAAAAAAAGCAAGGTGTTGCGATTAAAGCAATTTTCGCCACAAGAGGTGAAGAATATTTTCGCGACCTTGAATGGGAAGTGTGCAAGGAAGTTGCACAAATGAAAGATGCCGTTATTTCAACCGGCGGCGGTGCAATGACTTTTCAGCGCAATGTTGATGCAGTTAAAAATTCAGGCAAAATCGTATTCCTCGACGCAGATTTTGATGTAATTTGCAAAAGAATAGGCAATAATACCAACCGTCCCCTTTTCCAAAATAAAGAAAAAGCAAAGGCACTTTATGATGAAAGAAAAGCAAAATATCTTGCGTGTGCAGATATTGTTATAGACGGCAATATGTCTGCCAGAAAGACAGCGCTCGACATTGCACAAATGTTCAAACAAAGTTAATTAACATTATTTTTGTTGAAAAATGATAGATATTGTGTTATAATGCAAAATCGTTAAGATAATATAGTAATGAGGTGCTTTTATGAGTACAAGTAATCAAGAGCTTGACCGTAATCTTAAGACCTTTAAGAAATACAAAAATTTGTTAAAGGAACTTACAGCAAAAAATGTCAAGTTAAAATACAGAAATTCATGGCTCGGTATTCTTTGGAGCTTTATTCAGCCGCTTTTGCAGATGATAGTTCTTTCCGTTGTATTCGGCGGAATTTTCGGCAGGTCGAACAAGCATGTTATCTGTTTCCCTGTGTATCTTTTCACAGGCCGACTTCTTTTCAGCTTCTTCACTTCTTCCACAAAGCAGGCTATGACTTCGTTTAGGCGAAATGCCGGAATTATTAAGAAAGTATATGTTCCTAAATATATGTATCCGCTTTCTTCAATTTTTTCCAACTTTGTAACATTCGCAATATCAATCCTTTGCCTTATATGTGTATGGATATTCTTCAAACTTACAGGTATAAGCGGCGGTTCAAATCTTCACATTACACCTTATGTATTTGTTTGCGTTGTGCCGATGTTTTTGTTACTTGTATTTTGTACGGGCGTTGGCCTTATCCTTTCGGTTATCGGCGTATATTTCAGGGATGTTGAATATATTTGGGATGTTTTAACTCAGCTTCTTTTCTATATGGTTCCTATTGTATATCCTTTCACAAAAATTAGGGGCCATTGGACAAGACTTATTATCAAAATCAACCCTCTTTATTCAATGATTGAAATGTTCAGGCAATGTGTACTTTACGGTTATATGATTAGTTATAAATTGCTTCTTTATGCAACCGTTGTTTCATTTCTCACACTTGCAATCGGCGTTTGGATTTTTAATAAAAAGAGTGACGATATTGTATTCCATCTTTAATTTGAATATAAAATTAACCCGTCAGGCTTAACCTGA
>FR895298.1 GCA_000434995.1 Firmicutes bacterium CAG:341
GACGACGCTGGCGCAGCGGGTGGGATTTGAACCCACGGGTGATTGCTCACACGATGGATTTCGAGTCCATGCCGTTATGACCTCTTCGGTACCGCTGCATATAAACTTGGTGAAATTATTTTATACTGTTTTTATTATTTTGTCAATATTGCAAGTGATTATATTTTGTGATAAAATATTTTTATTACATACTATGGAGATAAGTTATGGTTGCTATTATTGATTATGGTGCGGGTAATCTGTCAAGCGTGAAAAAAGCGCTTGATTTTCTCGGCGCGGAAAGTGAAATTACACAGGATAAGGAAAAAATATTATCTGCAAGCCATGTTATTTTGCCTGGGGTAGGCTCTTTTGGTGATGCAATGGCATCAATGAAAGAAAGAGGGCTTACGCAAACAGTAAAGCAAGCCGCAAGAGAAAAGAATTTTCTCGGCATTTGCCTGGGGTTGCAACTGCTGTTTGAAAGCAGTGATGAAAGCCCGGGTGTTGAGGGATTAGGCATACTTAAAGGAAAAATCGTATCTATCCCGAAAGATAACGGGCTTAAAGTTCCGCACATTGGGTGGAACAGTGTTTCTTTAAAGCAAAAAGACGGTATTTTTAAAGGGATTGAAGATAACAGCTACTTTTATTTTGTTCACTCTTTCTATCTTAAAGGTGCAGATGAAAGCGTTGTTGCCGGGATGACGGATTACGGTGTTGAAATTGAATGTGCGGTACAAAAAGATAACCTTTGCGCAGTGCAGTTTCATCCTGAAAAAAGCAGTAATGCAGGGCTTGCCCTTTTGAAAAACTTTTTGGATAAGGAGGGCAAATAATATGTACGCTAAAAGAATTATTCCCTGCCTTGATGTTAAAAACGGACGAGTTGTAAAAGGTGTTTCATTTGTGGATTTAAGAGATGCCGGTGACCCGGTTGAATGTGCCGCTGCTTATGATAAGCAGGGGGCAGACGAACTTGTTTTACTTGATATTACTGCCACACACGAGGGCAGAAGCACTATGATTGATATTGTAAAGCGAGTTGCCGAAACGGTATTTATTCCTTTCACGGTAGGCGGGGGAATTAAAACCGTTGATGATTTTAAAGAACTTTTGAGAGCCGGAGCGGATAAAATTTCCGTAAACTCTGCGGCAGTTCGCAACCCTGATTTAATTAACGAAGCGTCATATAAATTCGGCGCACAGTGTGTGGTTTGCGCTATTGACGCCAAGCGTGACGGAAAGGGAAGCTGGGAAGTTTACTTAAACGGCGGCAGAATTCCGACGGGAATTAACGCTGTCAAATGGGCAATTGAAGCTGAAAAGCGCGGAGCGGGCGAAATACTTTTAACTTCTATGGACCAAGACGGGCAAAAAACGGGTTACGATATTGAACTTACCCGAACAATCAGTGAAAACACAGGCATTCCGGTTATTGCTTCAGGCGGAGCAGGCAAGGCAGAACATTTTCTTGATGCGTTTACAACCGGCAAAGCCGATGCGGTTTTGGCGGCAAGCCTTTTCCATTTCAATGAACTTCCGATACCTGAACTTAAAAAATATTTGAAAGATAATAATATCAGCGTAAGAATATAAAATTAAAGGCGAACAATGTTCGCCCCTACGGTTTTGCAATAGATTATATAATTTTGTAGG
>FR895299.1 GCA_000434995.1 Firmicutes bacterium CAG:341
TTTTGCTCGGGGGCAGTACCATCGTACAGCTCCCACTCACAAAATACGAAATTTATCTCACTTTCTCGAAATCTACCAGCGTGTAGAAATTTATAATTTGACTTTTTCTACACGCTGACCCGTCAGGTTAAGCCTGACGGGTTTTGTTTTGCTTATTTTTAATCTTCTGCTTTAATCTTCTGCGTCTTCCTTGACCGTTATTAAGCATGAAATTTCAATAATGCTTACTGCCAAATATACTATTACCCCTGCAATAAGCCAAATTTTATCAGAAAAAATTTCTGCCCTGACCGCATTAAAAATTCCTACAAGTGAAACAACCGCACTCGGAATTAAAAACAAAGGTGAAAAATTTTGCAATATTTCAATCGGTGAATATGCAATATCCGTTACAAGATAAGTCAAAATCACGGAGATAAGCACGCATATAATAATCAGCACTAAAAAATTCACCATTAAAATTTGATTAACGGAAAGCGGTGCATTTATCGGAATAATCGAATCAATATCTTTTTTAAACAAAATTTTAAATTGCGATACTGCGCCTGCAAGGATATTGATTATATTCAAAATCCAAAGTAAAATAATTGCGCCTTTTTTACTTGCTGTCATTTAAAATAAACTCCTTCGTTTTTTCAAGGAAAATATCCATTTCCCTGTCTGTGCCTATTGTAATTCTTACATAATTTTCAATTCTCGGCAAAGAAAAATAGCGGATAAAAACTTTTTGAGTTTTAAGATATTCAAAAAGTGATTTCATATTATGCTCATTATGAGTTGCAAAAACAAAATTTGTTTTTGAATCAAGCACATCAAAACCGAGAAGCCTGAGTTCATCTGTAACCCTTGCTCTTGTTTTAATTACTTTTTTACAGGTTTCTTCAAAATATTCTTTATCTTCAATGCTGGCTGTTCCCATTTCAATTGAAAGAGAATCCACCGTATATGAATTATATGAATTCTTAACCGCTTCCATAACATCAATAAGGGTTTTACTGCCGATTGCAAAGCCTATACGAAGCCCTGCAAGTGAGCGCGATTTTGAAAATGTACCGGTCACAAGCAGATTTTCATATTTCTCAATAAGCGAAACACTTGATGTTCCGCCGAAATCAACATATGCTTCGTCAATAATAACAACGCTGTCATTATTATAATCAAGTATTTTTTCTACAAAATCAAGCCCCTCGCCAAGCGAAGTAGGTGCATTAGGATTAGGAATAACCACACCGCCGTTTTGCTCTTTATAATCTTCGGGATTTATCCTGAAATTATCATCCACCGGGTAAGTTTTATACTTAATGCCGAAAAGAGAACACCAAACGGGATAAAAACTGTATGTTAAATCGGGATACACAATCGGCTTATCGCTGTTAAAAAACGATTGAAAAGCAACCGCAAGCACATCATCAGAGCCGTTGCCGACGAATACATTTTCAACCCCAACCCCGTAAAACTTTGCAATAGCCTCTTTAAGCTTTGTTGAATTTGCATTTGGATAAAAACGCAAATTATTTGCATCAAAGCTTTTAAGCACCGCCATTGCTTTTGGTGACGGAGGATATGGATTTTCATTTGCATTTATTTTAACTATATTTTTATCCTTACTTTGCTCCCCCGGAATATAAGGCTCGATATTTCTTAAATTTTTGATCCATTCTCTGCTCATATCTTCACCCCAAACTATCTTACTTTAACTCTTTTAACTTTTGACCAACTTCCGTAAACTTTGTTTTTATTTTCATCAAGCTTGTAAGCACGAACACGAACATAATATCTCTTCCTGCTTTGTGCTGTTTTGATAGTTACACGAGTTGATTTGGTAGTTTTTGTTTTAAAATTATATTTGAAATTTCTATGAGTAGACCACTGGTATTCATAACCGGTGGCATTCACTTTTTTGAATGAATATGTGATTTTGCGTCTGCTTCGGCTTTTAACTGATTTGTTTGAAACCCTCTTTGGCGTTGTTACCGTGCTGAAAACATCGCTTTCTTCGCAAGCTACATTCGCCTTATTTGCACGAACTTTAAACTTATACTCGCTTGCAGCTTTAAGGCCGATTACCTTAAATGTATTTTGATTATTAAATGTTTGACCTATGAATTGATATTCATTTGCCTGTGCATCATATTTAAAAATATTATAGCTTTCGCATCCGTCTATCAAATACCATGATAAAGTAAGTGATGTATTTTTCCTTTCACTTGCTTTTATGCCGCTGATTTTAGTTCCCGTAGTTTTGCCCGATACATAATTTGATACTTCGCCCAAAAATGCTTTGTTTGATGAATCAATACCCTGCGCACAAACGGTGATTATATACTGATTACCTGCAATCAGCCCGTCAATAGTACCGCTTGCCCCGTAAACAGTCTGCTTAAAGGTTGCGTCATTATTTAAACTTTCTGCAGTGATAACATAAGACTGCGCACCCAAAACCTCATTCCAGGTTAAGCTTAACGAATTATCCGTACTTGAAACATACTTAACGCCGCTAACCCTGTCAGGCACAATATTAAATGTATATATTTGCTTTAAATCTTTGTAATTTCCGATTCCTTTTAAAGTAATGCGTGCTTTGCCGATATTCACATTATTGCTGTAAGTCAATGTGTAATCCACATCTTTTACAAGTTCAATTCCGTTTACCACAACGGGTGCAACATCACATTGAATAGGCTGGCCGGTATATACCCTTGTGCCGATAAATGTTGTATCCTCACCCTTGTACCAAAAGTTAATATCAACATTGCCTTTCATACCTTTAACTCTTCCTCTTGAGGTATGCTGCCAAAATTCATAATCGCCCTTGTAATTCGTCTTTTTGCTGTAATTTGCAAGCCAAATTTTATAGCTTTGCGAAATATCATTAGGATATAAATGCTCTAAAAAGAAATTTTCGCTGGCATAAATGCAAGCGTCATATCCCGCATTTGATACGGTGTTTAAAAATGCGAGCGCATTAGCTGTCATTTTGGTTTTTGAAAGCTTTGCGCTGTCAAGCCTGCCCGCTCTTGTATCTGCAAATTCATAGTCGAAAACAACGGGCATAGTCAATTCATATCCTTTTATGGCTTTTAAAAGTGCGTTTGCTTCTTTCTTCGCTTCTTTTACGGTTTTAGCCTGCGAATACCAGTAAACACCTACCATAAGCCCTGCTTTTGTTGCGTCTTTGATATATGTTTTGTATTTCTTATCATAATTAAGCGAAAAGCCCGACTTTGTATATCCTGTGTATCCCACACGAACAAAAACATATTTTATTCCGTCTTTTTTTACCTTTTTAAAATTGATTTTTCCGTTATGGTGCGAAATATCCATACCGTAAATCAAATCTTTATCATCAAATCTTGATGCGTGGGTATATGTAATACCTGTGTACTTGCTTTTGGTTTTAACACTTGCAAATGCACACGGTGCCTGAAACAGCATAGCAAACACAAGCATTGCCGAAATTATTTTGCTAATCTTTTTCATTTTTCTCTCCTTTTATTATCCCTTTTGTTTTTTACTGTACCAATAGTTTAAATCAACATATTTGCTTTCAATACTGTCGCTTTTACCCGTTCTTGAATACTGCCAAATATGATACGGACTTGAAGTTGAAACACTTTCGTTATAATCTGCCACCCAAACAACAGTGCTTTTAGGCAGCTTCTTTGTGTTTATATCATTATCATAAAGATATGATGATGCATAAACACCCGGAATGTAACCGAACTTTTCAATCTTTTCGCAAAATGCTTTTATAGTTTTTGTACATTCGGCTTTTGAAAGTGACGCTTCCCACATTCTGCCGGTGTTATCCCCGTTTTCATCAATCGGGTATTCATAATCTATCACAACAGGCAAATTAGGCTTGTACATTGCAACTGTTTTAATAATAAATCTTGCCTCTTCCTCTGCCTCTTTTTCATCAACAGCCTGCGAATAAAAATATACGCCGAACGGTATTCCGGCTTTTTGCGCATTTTTTAAATTATCTTTAGCGCATTTATCGGTGCATATTTTACCTGTTCCGTATCCCCGATACCCAACACGGATAAATACAAAATCAACCTCGTCTTTTAATGCCTGCCAATCAATCTTTCCGTTATGCTCGGATAAATCATATCCCCTTGCCCTGTCCTTGCCGAAATCATAGCAAGCAGTTTCATTTCCGTAAAACGAAAGCAAAATGCCTGTTACCCCAAGCACCACGGCAAGCAAAACGCAAACACCTGCAATAATTTTACTTTTTTTATTTATTTTTCCGGTCTTTTTCGACTTCGCTTTTAAAGCCATATTCTATACCTCTTTTTAACAATAGAAATATATTATCACAATAGATAAATAAAATCTACACAAAAAACATAAAAATAAATATTTGTTTATTTGTTAAAATATGGTATAATCAAAACATCTAATAACAGATAATAAATTGAAAAGGAGTGTATTTATGAAAAAAGTTATTAGTTTATTTCTTTCTACTATGATGATTTTGACATCTGTGCTTTGTGTCAATTTTTCAGCATTTGCGAAAGATATTGAAAGCGGCTCAATTAAATTGGGCAAAAACACAGTAAAAGCAAGTGAATTTGTTTACGAAGATGATGAACTTGATAAAACAAATTCAACTTATTATTGGTACTCTTTTGTACCGGATGAAACTGCTGTTTACAATTTTGAATCACATTACACCGTAAGTGATAATACCGACCCTATGATTTATCTTTGCGATAAGAATAAAAATGAAATCGCCGATTATGATGATATTGGTGGCAGCGAAAACCGTAATTTCAGACTTCAAACATCACTTATAAAAGGTGAAACATATTACTTATATTTTCAGGAATATAATGATTTAACTTCATTTGAATTCACCGTTGATAAAACGAAAATCAACTTTTCTTTCACCCTTGCCCAAAAGCACACTTTAACCCGAGGTTATGACAGCAACATTAGAACTGATGATAACGGTGATGAATATGATTACTATAATTTAGACAATGTAATTTCCAGCGAAGGCAACACCATTACCGAAACTAAAGAAGACGGAACACAGGTTACATACACCTGCAAAAACACCAAAGCAAACGAAGATGACGAAGACGATTTCAGCTTCGTTGACGGTAACGGAAACTTATTTCCTTACCAGATTGACTGCGATTCAGCGCAAAACATAAATCATCTTAAAACGGGAGATAATGTTCAGTGTTACTTTACTGTTCGTAGTGATGATTATAATATAGATGTTCCTTTCACAATCGACATTAAAGATTTCGATATAACCGGCATTACATTCACCCTTGCCGAAAAGCACACTTTAACTCAAGGTTATGACAGCTACATTGATATTGATGATAATCGTGAAGCATATGACCATTACAATTTTTGGAATGTAATATATTCTGAAGGCAACACACTTACTGTAACCAAAAAAGGCGAAACACCGGTTACATATACCTGCAAAAACACCAAAGCAAACGAAGATGATGAAGATAATTTCAGCTTTGTTGACAGCGACGGAAATCATTTTGATTATGAGCTGGACTTTTCTACTTCGCAAAGCAAAAATCATCTTAAACCGGGCAAAAATGTTCAATGTTCTTTCAGAGTATACAATATAGATGTTCCTTTCACAGTTGATATTGATAAAAACCCAATTGCTTCAATTGAATACATCGGCAACATCACTGTAAGCGATAAAGATAAACATACATATGACGACGGCGATTACTATTATGATTATACAATTTATCAGCCGGGTGCAAAAATCGTAATTCATTACAAAAACAAAACATCGGATACTTATATCTGCAAGGGCTTTTATGATGAAGACTTGAAGGATACATATTATAGTTTTATAAATGTCAATGACTCTGAAGATTGGCTTGATATAGATTATTCAAGCGATAGCTCAACATGGACAGCCGGCGGAAATAACTTGATATATATTATGTGCCACAGTGTTATAACCACTATACCTGTAACAGTTATTCCATCAACACCTGTGCCAAATCCAACTCCAAACCCAACACCTGCACCGTCGCCTGCACCTGCACAGCCGGCTCCTGCTCCAAGCACTTCAACTTCAGCTCCGGCAGCGCAAACCACAACACAGCCGGCAGCACCTAAAAATAATAAAAAGGTAAAAGTTGCTTCTGCAAAGGCAGGCAAGAAATCAGTAAAAGTAACTTGGAAAAAGGTTAAGGGTATAAAAGGATACCAAATTCAGTATTCAACAAACAAGAAGTTTAAAAAGGGTAATAAAACAATTACCGTTAAAAGCACAAAATCAACTTCTGCAACAATTAAGAAGCTTAAGAGCAAGAAAAAATACTATGTACGCATGCGCACATATAAAATAGTAAACGGAAAGAAAGTTTACTCAGCTTGGTCAAAAGCTAAAAGCGTTAAAGTTAAATAATTCAAACCGCTAGACTGTCGATAAAGTGGCTAAAGCG
>FR895300.1 GCA_000434995.1 Firmicutes bacterium CAG:341
TATTATTTGTTTCTGTAAATAATAGCTTCCCTTTCAGGGCCGTTTGATACCATTGTGATAGGATGGCCGATTTCTTTTTCAATGAATTCTACATAATCCTTTGTTTCCTGAGGAAGTTCATCATAATTCTTAATTCCTCTGATATCACAATGCCAGCCTTTCATTGTTGTAAATACAGGCTTGCACTTTTTAAGTGTCGGGGTAGTAGGGAAGTCTTTAATGATTTTACCGTCAACTTCATAGCCGGTGCAAACTTTAATTTCTTCAAGGTATGAAAGGCAGTCAAGTGCAGTCATTACAACTTGGGTAGCACCCTGGCATTCAACACCGTAGCGTGTAGCTACGCAGTCAAACCAACCGACTCTTCTCGGTCTGCCTGTTGTAGCACCGAATTCGCCCTTGTCACCGCCGTGAATACGAAGCTCCTGTGCTTCATCTTCATCAAGGATTTCTGATATAAATTCACCTGCGCCTACTGCTGATGAATATGCTTTTGTAACAACAACAATATCCTCAATTGAATGTGGAGGAAGGCCTGCGCCAACAGCACCGTAACCTGCAAGGGTTGAAGATGAGGTTACCATTGGGTAAATGCCGAAGTCAGGGTCTTTAAGTGTGCCGAGCTGACCTTCAAGAAGAATGTTCTTTCCCTCTTTAAGTGCATTTTGCAGATATGCGTGTGTATCGCAAACATAAGGTGCGATTTTTTCCCTGTATTCAAGGCAGGTTTTGAAAAGTTCATCTTCATCAAGAAGCGGCTTGTTATATACATGTTTTATAATAAGATTTTTGAGTGTGCAGATATTTTTAAGCTTTGCTTTGAGTGTTTCATCATCAAAAAGCTCATTTACCTGAATGCCGATTTTAGCATACTTATCACTAAAGAAAGGTGCAATACCGCTCTTTGTTGAACCAAATGCATTTTTGCCGAGCCTTTCTTCTTCATATTCATCAAGTAAAATATGATATGGCATAAGGATTTGCGCCCTTTCGCTTACTAAAAGCTTTGGGTTAAGTCCGGCCTTCTTAATATCATCAAGCTCTTTGCAAAACTTGTTAATATCAAGTGCAACACCGTTGCCGATAATGCAAGTGGTGTGGTCATAGCATACGCCTGACGGCATGAGGTGGAATGCGAACCTTCCGTGTTCGTTTATAATTGTGTGGCCTGCATTTGCACCGCCTTGAAAGCGAATTACAATATCACTTTGGCCTGCAAATAAATCGGTGATTTTGCCTTTACCTTCGTCGCCCCAGTTAGCTCCGACAATAGCTCTTACCATTTTAAAAATCTCCTATTTTAATTATTAGAATTCAAACATTAAGGGCACAGTGATGGATTGTTCACTACGCCCTTGATTTATTATATAATAGGTATACTGTAAAGTCAACTTATTTTTGAATTTTGCCGCCTTTGTTGCCTGCGTACTTTACTTTTGTAATCTTGATTTTGCCGACTTTTTTGGTGAGGTAAATACCCTTTTTCTTATTTTTCTGAATTTTTACACCGTTTATTGAGCCTTTTGCTTTGTTTGTGTAATAAATTCCGTTGCCTTTGTTTTTGGATACAGTGCCTTTCTTAATATTTGTTGTTGAAGAAAGGGTGGAGTAAATACCGTCTTTCTTATTGCTTGATACAGTGCATTTGTTAATGGTTGCTTTTGATTTTTTAAAAATGTAAATTCCGTTTTTCCCGCTTTTGCTGATTTTTGCAGAATTTATTGTTACATTGTTTCCTTTTTGTACTGCAATGCCACACTGCTTGTTTGACTGAATGGTATCCCTGTTTATTTTTGATTTTCCTTTACATTCGTTCACAAAAATTCCGTGCTTTTTATTACCGGTAATGCGGTTTTTATTAGTTGTCATTGTGGAATTTTTATAGCAGAAAATGCCGTTTTCTTTATTGCCGGAAATGGTATTTGCAGATATGCTTGCTGATGATGAAGTAAGGTTGATACCGTGCTTTTTTGCACCTGTTAATTTATTGCCTGCAATATTTACACCTTTTGATTTATCAAGAATAATTACATTTTGAACATACGGTATGTTGTTTGCGTTAATTGTGTTTGCGTTGATTGCGGCATTTGTTGAGTTTTCAATCCTTAAGCCGAATACATTATCTTTGGTGCTGTAAGCAGAATTGTTGAAAAGAACTGTGTTTTGCGATACATTTATATTCTTTGTTCCTACAAGCCAAATTGCATTTGCCGCTCTGCTTATTGTAATGTTGTTTGATGATACATTTACATTTTGTGCGCTGTAATCACCTGCAAGTACAATACCGTCATTTGCTGTTAAGTTTTCACCGTAAAGCCTAATTCCGTAAGGAAATTGCTTTGATGATGTATCTGCTGTGTCAACAACGGTTATGGTGTTGCCGCAAATTGATGAAGCGGTGTCAATTGTAGGTGCATATGATTTGCCCTGGCAAGTGTATGTGTTTGGCCTGCTGCCGTCATTGTTTTTAGGGTTTATTGTTTTGTAGTAAATACCTGAGGCACAGTTGTTTATAACATTATTGTTGATATTAACATTTAAAAATGCAGATGAAAGAATTGCATATCCCGCAATATTGTTAAATGTGTTGTTTGATATATTGATGTTTGACATATATTTGCCGGAAAATACACTGTGTGAACCTACACCGCGGTTTACATTATTAAATGTATTGCCGGTGATGTTGATATTTGTATTCATAGTTCCATCATATGCTTTTGGATAATCTTTGTAGTTTGGAAAATGCTCTTTATCAAGAATATCAAGCTGGACAGCTTCCATATTGTCGCCCTTTTTGTTGCCGTGGCCTGTAAAAGTACAGTTTGTAACATTGATATTGTCACATCCGGCAAAGGTGAGGTGATGCCCGTCTGAGCAGTCTTTAAATGTAGCACCGTTTATTGCTACATTGCTTGCGTGTGCAAAACTTAATATACTTCCGTCGGTTTTGTTTGCATCAAATGTGCCGCCGTTAATTGTAATGTTTTTATAGTAGCTGTTGCCGGTAGGGGCGTCTTGGTTTTGCCCAATTGCAAGAAGCGTGCTGTTTTGATAATTTTTAATAAAAGTTGCGCCTGCGCAGTTAAAGGTTGTGTTTGAATAAATTACAAGCCTTTCGCTTAAATTGTATGTTCCGGTGACGGTAACGGTTAACGGGGTTGAGGAATTAAACTTATTTTTATTAAGTTCTTCCTGAATTGCCTGCGCGCTTGAATAATTGTTTGCAAGTGCTACCGTGCCGAAACCAAGGCACGCTGTAACAATTATAATCAGCGATAATGTGATTGATAAAACTTTTTTCATAATATTAACTCCTTTTAATTTACTATATATTATTATAACATAGGTGTTTTAATGTTGTAAATATAAAAATTCTATGATATTATATAACAAAAGATTATTCACAGAGGTATAAATATGAAGATTTATAATGTAATGCAATACGGTGCAAAGGGTGACGGAAAAACAAATGACGCTTTTTCAATCCAGCACGCTATTGATGATTGTGCAAAAAACGGCGGAGGTCAGGTTGTATTGCCGAGCGGATATACTTTTTATTCCGATTCCATAAGGCTTAAAAAGAATGTTGATTTTCATATTCAAAAGGGCGCAACTATTAAAGCCACAAGTAATATTGACGGATATATCAGGCCTAATAAGCTTATTAACGACCCTAAAACTGCTCTTATCGGCAACCCTGTAACAGGCAAGCCGAGCTTCGTTTTTATCTATGCTTATGAAGCAGACGGTTGCTCAATTTCAGGTGAGGGTACGATTGACGCTAACGGCCACGCATTCGTTGCGCGTAAAGACCAATATTATGTAACAGGTGATTTTTATCCTCGCCCGACGGTAATGTATGTTGAAAAAAGTAACCATATTTCATTTAGGGATTTCACTGTTATTGACGCACCTTTCTGGACTCTTCATCCGGCAGGCTGTGATGATGTACTTATTGATAAAATCAGAATTTTAAATGACCTTGATGTAGCAAACAGTGACGGTATTGACCCTGACCACTGCTCAAATGTCAGAATTCTCGGCTGCCATGTAACTTGCGCAGATGATTGCATTTGCCTTAAAGCTTCTAAAGGTAACAGCGAATATGGCCCGTGCGAAAATATAATTATTGACGGATGCACACTTATTTCCACTTCTGCCGCAATTAAAATCGGCACAGAGGGTGTAGGAGATTTTAAAAATGTAATTGTGTCAAACTGTGTAATCAGCCGTTCTAACAGGGGACTTTCAATTCAAATTCGTGACGGTGGCTCGGTTGAAAATGTAAGCTATTCCAATATTATTATTGAAACAAGGCGTTTTTGCCCTGATTGGTGGGGTACTGCCGAACCTATTGTTATCACAACTTTTAATCGTGATGAAAATACAAAGAGCGGTACAATTAAAAATGTAAGATTTTTCAATGTTACAGCCAAGGGTGAAAATGGTGTTCTTATCCACGGTAATGATGAAAATATTATTGAAGATATAACTTTTGAAAATTGCAAAATTGAACTTACCAAAACAAGCAAATGGCAGTGCGGCCTTTATGATTTGCGCCCTTGCCTTGATTATGGTGTTGAAAGCTATGATAACTCCGCATTCTTTATCCGCTATGCTAAAGATGTAACTATCAGAAAGACAAAAACACGCTGGGGTAATCTTTGCGATAATTATAAATATGCAATTGACGCTAAAAATGTAGAAAATCTGTTACTTTCGGATTTTGACGGTCACAGTGTTGATGAAAGTATGGATGATTATAAGCTTGATAATGTAAGTCTTATTAAATAATAAATTTAAGTGGGGTATAATTATGGTAGAATTAAGAGGATTTAAAGTAAACAGTCTTGAAGTTGAAAACAGAGCAGTTCCGGGAACTGAACTTAAACTTCAAAATCAGGTTAAGTATAATGTAAATTATATGGATGGCGAAAAGAAGTGTATCGGCCTTTTGGAACTTCGTGTGCTTGATGCCGACCATCAACCGTTTAATGTTAAAATTGATGCAGTTGCCGAATTTTCATACGGTGAGGCTGATGAAAAGCCGGAAATTCACACCGCTTCTTTTGACCAGCTGTTTCCTTTTATAAGGGAAATTATACATAATGTAACGGGATATACCGGTATGCCCGGCCTTCTTATTCCTATTATTAAGCTTAATAAGGATACTGTTAAGGTCGGCGGACCGTCAGGTGAAAATTCGCCGTTAAATTAAAATGTGCAAAGAAAAAAGCAGGCTCATTGAGCCTGCTTTTTAATGTTATTCTTATTAGTTAAAATTAAGCGTTAACCTTTTTTGCAAGGTTGCTCTTCTTTCTTGCTGCACAGTTCTTGTGGATGAGGTTGTTAGCAGCAGCCTTGTCAATCTTCTTAACTGCGTCTTTAACAAGTGCGTCCTTATCAGCTGCGTTTGTTTCAATAGCAACATTGGCCTTTTTGATAGCTGTCTTAAGTGCTGAATTAGCAGCCTTGTTAGCAGCAGCCTTCTTTGCGTTAACCTTAACTCTCTTCTTTGCTGACTTAATGTTTGGCATCTTTTTCACTCCTTTAATATCGTGATGTGTATATACGGGAATACTATTCCCTTGTGTTCTAATGCTTAAACATATTATCACAAAGTTTTTAAAATTGCAAGTATTTTTTTACTTTTGGGCATACTTTTATTAAAAAAACTTTGATTTTAGGTGATTTTTATGGAAATTCGCACTGATTTAGCGGTTGAATCATATGAAAACGGCGGCAAAACTCTTATTGACGGTGTTAAGGTTGAAGAAAATGAAAATGTAACCGTTGTGTCTGTACTTAATAATAACGGAGCGGCGGCACTCGGTAAACCCATTGGCAAATACATTACTTATTGTGCCGACACTTCGCTTGATGATACACAGATTTTTGACGGCAGGCTTGATGATTTATCAAAAATATTATCCTCCCTTTTACCCTCGGGCGTTAACAGCGTTCTTGTAGCCGGGCTTGGTAATAGCGATATTACGGCAGATGCACTCGGCCCAAAGGCAGTTAATTATGTTCTTGCTACCCGCCATATTATAAATGATTTAAGTGAAAATAATGATTACTTTTCTCAATTTTTTAATGTATCATCTATTTCAACCGGTGTGCTTGGTGATACGGGGATTGAATCTGCCGAAATCATAAAAGGTGTGGCAAATCAAATAAGTCCCGATTGCGTAATAGTAGTTGATGCACTTTCGGCTTCATCTTCTTCCCGCTTGGGTACTACCGTTCAGCTTTCGGATGTCGGCATTGCTCCAGGTTCGGGTGTCGGAAATCACAGATATGAAATATCAAAGCAAACCTTGGGTGTTCCTGTTATTTCAATCGGTATACCCACTGTTGTATCAACTTCCGTAATTTGCGGCAATGATGATTCATCTGCAATGTTTGTAACTCCCCGTGAAATTGACAGAATAATTGAGCATGGCGCAAAGCTTATCGGTATGACTGTAAATATGTGCCTTCAAAAAAATATTGACGCAAAAGATTTATTTTCTTTGGTCGGGTGATATATTTCACTTTTTTTCGCCATATATATTAGGTATAAAATAATATATATTATTGGTGAAGATATGAAAAAGGAAATATATACTTTGATAATTAAATCCGTATTGGCAATTTGTATAACTGCCGTTACGATAACCGTTTTGCCTAAAAGTTCTGTTATTGATAACACTAAATCAATTGATGTTTTTTCACCTGCACAAATTGTTTCTTCTATTAAAAATAAGCGCAGCAATAAAAACAGCACCACCAAAAAAACAACGAAAAGCAAAGAAAATAATGAAAGCACCGTTTCCGAGCAGCAGGTTTCCTCCGATATAACTGCAGTCCCGTCTGACATTCAGGAGCTTATGGACAAAGCTCAAAAAAATTTATCTAAAGAAAAGAAAATCGGCAAAACTACCGAAGAAGCGTATTTCGGTGGAGGAACACTTGTTAAAAGCGGAAATATTGAACTTCAAAGCAAAATACCCGAAAATTTTTATAAGGTGGATGCTGATAAATTACTTGAGCAAAAAGCAGATTTAAAAATTAAAGATGCTTCAAAACCAACCGTTTTGATTTATCACACGCATACTACCGAATCATATTCACTTTTGGATGTTGGTTATTACACCGGCTCACTTGATACCCGTTCCAAAAAAGCTGATAGAAATATGGTGCGTGTAGGTGATGATTTGTGTAAATATCTTAATGATTTGGGTATAAACACAATTCACGATACAGAAATTCACGATGAAGATTATACCGGTGCGTATAAGCATTCACGCAAATCTGTTTTGAAATATCTTGAAAAATATCCTACGATTGATATTACTATTGATGTTCACCGTGACGATATAACATATCAAAACAAAACAAAGGTTAAGCCAACCGCAACAATTGCGGGTAAAAAAGCGGCACGAATGATGATTATAGCCGGGGCGGAATACGGTTCTGTTGAAAATTATCCAACCTGGGAATATAATTTGCGTTTCGATTTAGCTGTTCAAAATAAGGTTAATAATATGTATCCCTCGCTTATGCGCCCAATACTTTTTGCCGAGCGTAAATATAATATGGATGTAACCCATAATTCTTTTCTGCTTGAAATAGGAACTGATGCAAATACTCTTGATGAAGCAACATACTCGGCACGCTTGTTTGCCACTGCACTTGCCCAACTTTTAAAGGATGATTATATTGAAAAATAAAATGAAGGTAGTTTTAATATTTATGATGTCGGCAGTTACATTAACTGTGGGAATATCGCTTGCTTATTACAATACTTGCTCTTTGGCATTTGATACCGAGCCGGTTATTGTTTCTGTTGATGATGATAATATTACTTTTTTGGATTTTTCTGTATCTCGTAAAGAATTAAAGAAAATAAAAAAGGATATAGAAAACATTCTGCCTAAAGAATCAATAAATATGTAATTTGCTATACTATTATAATAAGGGTAATTTAATTTGCCCTTATTATTTTTTGCCTAAAAGTCGGAGAAACTACATCATTTAGTACATTATATATAATGTATATAATATATATAGTGAACACGGTATTTTGCAGAAAATGGAACGCTTGGTAGGGTGTGACAAAACCAGTTGACAAAGGAAGAAATAGGTGGTAATATGTGAAAGTCGCAAGAAAAGA
>FR895301.1 GCA_000434995.1 Firmicutes bacterium CAG:341
GGGCAGTACCTATGTACAGCTCCGTTTACAAGAAAACGAAATTTATCTCGCTTTCTCGAAGTCTACCGGCATACATAACTTTATATTTATTTCCAAACCTCTTCTGCAATTTCTTTAACAAGCTTAAGCTTTGCCCATTGCTCGTCTTCAGTAAGCTTGTTACCGATTTCGCATGATGCGAAGCCGCATTGCGGGCTTAAGCAAAGTCTTTCAATAGGGATGTACTTTGCAGCTTCGTTTATTCTTGCAATAACAGCTTCTTTGCTTTCAAGTTTTGGCGATTTTGTGGTGATAAGCCCCAAAACTACCTGCTTGTCACTTGAAACTTTTGCAAGCGGAGCAAAATCGCCGCTGCGTTCATCATCATATTCAAGCAACAGTGCATCAACATTTTCCAGTGCAAATACATAATCCGCAATCGGTGCATAACCGCCGCTTGAAAAGAAAGTGGAATGGTAGTTCCCACGGCAAATGTGTGATGTGATTACCATATCGTCTGCCTTACCTTCAAGCGCAAGGTTGTTAACGGTCAATAATTGCTCTTTAAATTCATCTGCACTTAATCCGAATATATCGGCATTTGCATTTTCGCCGATTACAGAACCCCAGGAGCAATCATCAAGCTGCAAATTGCGGCATCCGGCATCATAAAATTGCTTGATTACATCTTTATATGCTGCTGCAATGTCAGCTATCAACTCTTCATTTGTAGGGTAATATTTGCGTGTGCTTTCAATATTTGAAGGTACAATAAATTGCAAGTATGTTTGTGCAGGTGCAGGAATTGTGTATTTTGCAACCGTATTTTCATCTTCAAATTGCTTTAAAAATTTAAAATATTCTACAAAAGGATGTGGCTTTGCTTTGATTTTTCCTACCAAATATGTATCATCAAGCACTGCAAGTTCGGCGTTAAAAGGAACTCCGTTTCCGGTATCCTTATGTTCAACTCCGCCAAATCCCCACATAAAATCAAGGTGCCAAAATGTTCTTCTGAATTCACCGTCGGTAATTGCGTGGTAGCCAAGTTCCTTTTGCTTTGCTACAAGCTTGGTGATTTCATCATTTACGATTTTATCGTATTCTTCTTGTGAAATTTCGTTATTTTTGTATTTGCTCTTTGCGTCTTTTAATGCCTGTGGCCTTAAAAAACTGCCTACAAAATCATATTTAAACGGTGTTTTTAATGTACTCATTTGAGTTGCCTCCTTGTTATTTGCTGAGTACAGTTTAACACATCATTTATGTTTTGTATAATACATATAACATACGGATTGCCATAGCTTTAATCTATGGCTACGCATTTCTTTATCGCTTCAATATATGCAAGCGCATATCTTGAAAGCATAATGTTTTTCTTTTTAATAAGCCCGATACGCATATTTGCATCTATGTTTAAAGGCTTTGCAATAATATCTTCACCGTTCAGCTCTTTATCAATAACACCGGAGCTTACGGTAAATCCGTTTAACCCTATTGCAAGGTTAAACAGAGTTGCACGGTCACGCACCTGTATGTTTTTCGGCATATCAAGCACACTTAAAAACTCCTCGCTGAAATAGAACGAATTGCGCTCGCCTTGCTCATACACTAAATATGGATATGGCTTGAGTTCATCAAGTTCAACCGCATCTTTGCTTGCAAGCGGGTGGTTTTTGCTGATGAATATATGCGGCGAAGCTTCAAATATTTCCTCAAATACTAAATCGTTTTTCTTAAAAAGTTTTGTAAGCACTTCTTCATTTTGGCTTGATAAAAACAATACGCCGATTTCGCTGTTGTTGTTTGCCACATCATCAATGATTTCGCCTGTTTGCGTTTCACGCAAAATGAAATTATATTCGTCTGCATCATATTTGTTTACAACATCTACAAATGCATTTACAGCAAAGGAATAATGCTGGCACGATACGCTAAGCTTCGGCTTTCTGTTTGTATCCTTGCAAAATCTGTCTTTCATAATATCAGCCTGCTCAAGTAAATTGCGTGCATATGAAAGTAATTCCTCACCCTCACGGGTAATTTTAATTCCCTTGTTTGTGCGTGCAAATGCGGTAACGCCCATTTCTTTTTCAAAATTGTGTATCGCCGCACTCAAGCTTGGCTGGGATATAAACAGTTTTTCTGCCGCCGATGTTATGTTTTTACACTCGGCAACAGTTACAAAATATTTAAGCTGCTGTAAAGTCATATTATTTCATAGCCTTTCATTATGCTTTATGAAATAATTATATATTCCTTTACTTTATATTTCAAGTGTAAAAGATTTATATGATTGAAATGATAATAACTATAAGCGTTCTAATTAAATATTTTTTGATTATACACATAAAGTCAACGGTTATAGATTGAAAATATTGATTGAATTTAGGCAATATTCACGATATAATTATAAAGATGAATAATTATGTCAATGTGAGGTAAGATTTATGTATAATAATATCAGCGATTGGGATAGAATGGTTGCCGGTAAGCTTTATAATTCTGTAAACAAGGATATTTTTAAGCGGCACGCATTAGGACTTACAAGGTGTGACCGTTTCAACAAAATTGCTTTGTGGAGATTTAAAACTAAACAACGTGCGCTTGAAAAACTTATTCCGTCTGCAAAGGGTAAAGAGTTTGCAGTTTTTTCACCGTTTTACTGCGAATATGGTGTTAACATAAATGTCGGTAAAGGTTGCTTTGTAAATTATAACTGCACTTTCCTTGATGTCGCACCGATTACTTTGGGCAACAATGTTTGGCTTGGCGCAAATGTAACGCTTGCAACACCTAATCATCCTTTTATTGCCGAGGAGCGTTTGCCTGCCGATTATCCCGACGGTAAGCACGACCTTGAATACGCTTCACCGATAGTAATTGAGGATAACTGCTGGATATGTTCAAGCGCCACGATTTGCGGCGGTGTAACCATAGGTGAAAACAGCATTGTGGCC
>FR895302.1:0-5977 GCA_000434995.1 Firmicutes bacterium CAG:341
TGAAGAAGATCAAAATTATAATGAAATAAGAGAAGAACAAGTTACAAGTAAGAACCTTAAAATTAAAAAGATGATCTTGAGTTAGAAAAAATAATAAAATAGGAGATTTATATGAAAAAGGGTAAAAGAATCATTTTAACAATAGTAACAGTAATTGCTGCGACTTTCTTGTTATTTAATATTACACATATTATTTATGTTCAATGCCACAGAGCAGAGGTTGTTGAATACCTGGTTAATAAATATGATTTTGACAAAAAGGACATAGTTCTGCTCGATTACGAAGGCGAAAGATTTCACGACGATAGCGATTTAGGTATTCTCTTTGATTGGTATACTACGCCTCCAACTTGGAAAATCAGGTGCAACAAAAGAACTTTCGGTGTGGTAAAAACACAAAATGGCTTTAGTGACAATTATCAATTAGAAGATGTTTTCGAGTGGTCGGTTGATTATTTAAAAACAGTTGACTCTAATGTTGTCGGTATAATAATCGATTACGGCTATTTGCATGATATTGTAAAAAAAGATAATATTGAAGATTTTTTGATTAACGATAACGATTCTTTTGTGATTTATTATAAGGTAAATGATTTAAGCCCATATCGCAGAATGTCAATAAATAACAATTCGGTGCTTTCAACGGAAAAGTATAAATCATTAAGAGAAAAACTTCTAAACAAATATTCGTTTATATGTAAAAACATAGAAAATAAACATGTAATATTAGTAAATACAGATATTGAATTCACAAGGCAAAAATTAGGAAGTATGGCATATTTTTATTATGATTCGAAAACAGATAGTTCAAAATTGGAAGAAAGGGGTAAAGCAATAGGATGAATAAAAACAGCAAATCAACTTTCAAGAAAATCAAAAAATATGCTTGTATTGCTTTAATTTTTGCTATATTTTCAGCAGCTTCTATCATTTTATATTCAAATTCATTAACTCGTAATGCAAAGGAGTATATTGCATACAAATACGGCGTTACTCAATCAGAAATAACTGAAGTTGAAGAATACAAGGCACATATTGAAACAGAGTTTGTTTTATTAGAAAAATTTAATATTTGGGTAGTACCGGCAAAGTGGGTGTTCAATGTTGACGGTAAAAATTTTAATGTTGAGTATTTTCAAAAGCACTATGTAGATGATTTTCAATTAGAAGATTTGGAAATATGGTGTACTGAATATTTACAAGATAATGTTGATTCTAACATTTCCGGTATAGAGTTATACAGTGATATGATTTTTCACGATAACACTTATGATATGTTTTCTAAACGCTCAAGATATTATACTGTTCGCTCATCAAAATCGTTATCATATTCGGATAATAAATTGTGGAAACAAGAAGATATTAGTGAGTTTTTAAATTATCAATTTGATAATTATAAGCATTTGGGAGTTTTTTATAAAACCGACAATATTTCTAAATATAATACAACAGATATTAACAGCAGTTACGACAATTTGGTGCAGACCCTTAATCATAATGCCACAATTTCAAACTGCACTCTTACGCCGATTTTGTATGGCGGCACTTTAGAACTTGTACGCAATAAAGATTGCTTGTATCTTTTATATAACAAAAACGGAACTGCAATTACAGTTGATGATACCGATTTGAATGATGTAGTATATAATTTTGCAATATACAAAAGAAACTGTTATGAAATTAAACTTGAAAAACATTCCTAACAAATATTCATCTATATGCGAAAACATTGCGAATACAAAATTAGGGGAAGAGGTAAAGCAATAAAATGAATAAAAAAAATCAATACAACATTAAAGACTATATTAACTCGTTTAATACAAAAAAGAAAATTGCTATATATCTCTCTGTTTCACTTTTACTTTTTCATTTATTATCGATAATTATATATTTGATAGAACGCACAGATATAACTATATTAACCGAAAGTAATATAATTTCAATTATTACAAGTATGTTAACAATTTCATTTTCCATTTCAAAAATTCTTGATGTATATTTGTTTTTATTTCCAATATTTTTTATAATATTTAATTTTGTTATGTTACATAAAAACAAATACAACAAACTTGTTATTATTATAGACTATATTTTCCAAATAATTAACCCTATTACCATAGGCTTTTTCGTGTCTGCTTTTTTATTAGTAATAAACAAAGAATATCCAATATAAAATAAAGAAGATAATAGCTATGATTAAAAAAATCCTTACCTTTTTAGTTTCGATTTACCGTTCAGCCTTATTATTAAATTATACAGAAAAATATATAACGGCACAAAAAATAAAGAAACAGTGAAACCTGTGTTAATGCCACATTATTCACTGTTTCTATTATTTTATATTGCTTTTATGATTATTGCCCTGTTATAATCTGCGCCCCTGACATAGATAGGAACACCTACATTCATAAGATACGCCCCGCCTTTTACATATTCGTCACCGCTTAAGGAAAAAGAATATGTTTTATTTTCATCAAGGCCTGCAAAGTGAAGATTAAATTTCTTTTTAAAAAACCTTGTTGCATTTGCAGCAATAAAAACCACACTTTCGTTTTTATCAGTGCTTACATATTCGTTGCAAAGCACTTCCCCGTCTTCAATATCAAGTATTCTATACAAATCGCCGAACTGAACAATATTGCGAACAGATTTATAAAAATCAATATTCTTTTTACAAATTTCTAAATCTTCGGCGGAATATTTAATAAGATTACCGCCTATTCCGAGTGAACCCTGCATTGCAATATTAAACCTGAAATCAAGTGAACAAGGCTTATTTATACCGCAAATATCAGTAACCCACGCACGCATTGTTTTAACAGGATGAAGCAAAGAATATCCCTTTTGAATAGTCATTCTGTCAATAGCGTCGGTATTATCACTCGTCCATACTTGGTCATAATGGCTGATTGCACCCAGGTCACACCTGCCGCCGCCTGACGCACAGCTTTCAAACTGCACTTGGGGATGACGCTTTTTAAGTTCATCAACAATCTTGTAAACTGCCATTGTATGAATATATGAATACATTTTCGCATTTTCAAGATTTTCTGCACCAACCTGCGAAAAAGGACGGTTCATATCCCATTTAATATACTTAATATTATGATTTTTAAGTAAATTATCAAGGCATTCAAATATATAATTTTGAACATCACCGCGAGTCATATTAAGCACAAGCTGGTGGCGAAGTTCATCTGCATTTCTGTGTTCAAAATGATATGCCCAATCGGGATGAGCGCGATACAAATCGCTGTCGGGATTTACCATTTCAGGCTCAACCCAAAGGCCGAAATCCATTCCGAGTTTATTTACATTATCAATCAGTTCATCAATCCCGTTTGGAAACTTTTCTTTATTAACATACCAATCGCCAAGCCCTGCCCTGTCATTATTTCTTTTGCCGAACCATCCGTCATCCATAACAAAAAGTTCAACACCGATATCCGCCGCCAATTCGGCAAGGGCTGTTTGCTGAGATACATCTATATTAAATTCAGTTGCTTCCCAAGAATTATAAAGCACGGGAAGCGGCTTATCATTAAAACTTTTAGGAAGAAGAAAATCAATTGAAAAACGATTCATATTTCTTGACATTTCGCCAAAACCGTTTGCTCTGCCACAGTAAACGAACGGTGAATCAAATGTTTCACCCGGTTTTAAAGTATGTGAAAAATCAAAATCATTCATTCCTATTGAAATTCTGGTGATTGAATACACATCTCGGCTTGCGCTGACTTTAAAATTACCGCTGTAAGCAAGGCTTGCAAAATATACATCGCCGCTGTTTTCATCGGCATTTTGATGTGCAATGAAATATGGTGAGTTATTATGATTTGATGCACCCCTGCGATTTTCATAAATGATACTTCCTCCGTCAAGCACGGTATTTGTTTGCAAGAATTCGCTGCCCCAAGCACCGTTTGTGTTAATAAAAGTATATGGCTTTACAGACGGAAGTGAAAATTCAGCACTGAATATTCTTTCAAAAACGATATTATCATTGCCCGTATTTTTAAGTGTGACATACCTTTTGATTATATCATATTCATCGTAAACTTCATAATTAAGAATTATTTGAAGAGGATAGTAATCATCCTTAAAAATAACTTTGAGAATATTTTTTTCAAGAACAAATGAGTCATAATGCATACTGATTTCACGGCAGCCATCCGCAAATTCAGCCTTAATATCACATTCGCGATACATAGTTGAGCCAAAAGGTGTAATTTCCTGCCTAATTTCATCCTGTACGGTATTATTTGAATTTTCACCGTTTACATAAGCAAATTCATAATCGCCGTAATTACATTTATTGCCCCAATGAATATGGCGGTTATATCCCTCTTCATCAACTCCGAAAACATAATGTGTGTTTTTGGTTTCAAGGATAAATATATTGTTTTTTTCGTTATGTTTTATCATTTAGTGTTCCTCAGATGATTTATATAAATCTTCAATTTACAATATATCATACTATATGATAAAATAAAACAGTAAAGTTTCTAAATACAAAATCTTAAGTAGGGATGATAAATATGCAAAACTTAAATTTTTATCTTGTAACGGATACACATTTTTTTGACCCATCATTTAAGCGTAGCGGTGCGGCATATGAAAAAAGAAGTATAAGCGACCAAAAATGTGTTGCTGAAACGCCGGCAATTATTGACGCCGGGTTTAAGCAAATAGCCGATGATAAAGAAACAAATATAATTCTAATTCCCGGTGATTTGGTTTACAGGGGTGAATACCAAAGCCATATCGGACTGAGAAACAGGCTTTACAAATTAAAAGAGCAAGGCAAAAAAATATATCTCATCACCGCAAGGCACGATTATGATGATAATGACTCCTTTGAATTTGACGGGGATAAAATGCTGCCTGTTAAAGCAATGCCGAGAGATGAACTGCGTGATTTTTATAAAGATTTCGGCTTTGACGGTGCAATAAGCGAGCATAAAGAAAGTATGTCATATGTGGCACAGCTTGCCGACGGAATAAGACTGCTTGCACTAAACTGCGATGGCGACTGCAAAGATTTCAAAGGATTATGGGATAATCAAATGAAGTGGGCGCTTGAGCAGATTGAAGATGCCCACCGTACAGGCAATTACATATTTGCAATGACACACTATCCCCTGCTGCCTTTTTCGCCGATAATGAATTTAATCAGCGATTCACATTTAACCGATTGGGAAAAGCGTGCAAATCAATTTGCAGACGCAGGGCTTGACTTAATATTTACAGGTCATATGCATGCACAGGCAGTTACAGAATATGTTACAGAAAATGGCAATAAAATAACGGATGTTCAAACCGGCTGTTTTGTAGGCTGTCCGTGTGCATACAGAAAAGTAACTATTAAAGACAGCACTGCCGACATAAAATCTTACACAATAAATGATTTTGATTATGACAAGCAGGGAAAAAGCGCAAGTGAGTATTTTCAGTGGCGGTTTGACAGAATGATTGACTATAAAATGAAAGAAATTTTGCCAAATCCCGCAATAAAAATTTTAAACAAACTGACTGTTAAAAAAATATGTAATTTTTTATGGTTTAATCCTGATAAAAGCATACAAAACATTCTTGCAAAAGATTTAGGTATAGAGCTTGTAAGAAATATTTTCATAGGAAATGAGCCTTATGTAAAAGGCACAGCGGTTTATGAGGCATTTGAAAAACTTATTAACAGACTGTCTTTGATAATTCACATTGCAGAAAAGAAAGCAGGCAAGAAAAACAAAGTATTAAGTGATATAAAATCATTTTTACTTTGCACAATCGGTGATGAAAAGCAAAAGGATTGGGATTTAACACTTGATATAAACAGAAAAAGCTTTTGAAATTCAGTTGAAAAGGTATTGGCCTAAAGTTATGTTCAGGTGTTATAATTGCCATATAATTCAAGTTAAAATGTGATTAGTATGAAATAATAACACAAGCGACAGGAAAGCGGGTATCTACTTGGAGC
>FR895302.1:6036-11598 GCA_000434995.1 Firmicutes bacterium CAG:341
CCGTCCTGCAATTGAAGTATCGGAATGATAAATCTAACGAATGATTGGCACCGGTAAGTAACGAAGAATATAACAAATCAGCTTAAAACCTTATACTGACATAAAATCGCCTAATCATTTAGGCGATTTTATTTGATATTTATACTATTTGTGATATAATGTTATATATATTTTATTTAAAATAATGAGTAAACAATATGAAAAATAAAAAATTGCCTGTACTTATATTTTTTCTTATTATGTACAGTTTTATAAATATATTTTTGCCCAAGTGTGAAAATGAAATAATAAAAACAGTAATTTTAATTTTATTTTGGGGTACTGTTTTGACCGTGTTAAAGTTAACACACCAATTTAAAGAATACGGACTGAAAGTCGGCAATTTGAAAGATTGGCGAATATTGATTTTAAATCTTTTAGTTATCTTCGTGATATTTTTTAATATACTTATTTCATTTAAAAGCAGATATACCCCCACGCCATTTGAAATTATACAGCTGATTTCCTGTGTTTTTGGTGAGGAATTATTTTTCAGAGGAATTATTTTATCATATTTTAAAAAAACATTTAATAAACCTGCTCTAAATATTTTTATCGTATCCGCGCTTTTTTCGTTTTCGCATATAATCAATTTATTTTCACAAAAAAGCACAATATTTATAGCGGTGCAATTGCTGTTTGCATTTTCGTTAGGGCTTTGCCTAACTGCAATTTCTTATTATTCAGGCAGTATTTTATTAACTGTACCGTTACATTTTTTAATCAATTTCACAGCTGTAAACACTGTTGAAATTTATATTTTTATATCGCTGTTTATTTTAATACCAAGTTTAATTATCATAAAGTTACGGGAGCAAAAATAATGTCATTTGGTTCAATTTTATATGCTTTACTTTTTCAGCCTTTGCAAATATTATTTGAGGCAATATATAAATTCGCATATTCTGTAATTCAAAATAAAGGAGTAGCAATAATCATTTTAAGCCTTGCAATGAACTTTTTGGTTTTGCCGCTATACAGGCGTGCCGACGCTATTCAGGAACAGGAAAGAAACATAGAAGCAAAGCTTGAAAAAGGCGTTTCGCATATAAAAAAGACATTTAAAGGCGACGAGCGAATGATGATGCTCCAAACCTATTATCGCCAAAACAATTACAAACCTACATATGTTTTAAGAGGTGTTACCTCTTTGTTTTTGCAAATTCCTTTTTTCATTGCGGCATACAGATTTTTATCAACTTATTCCGGTATAAAAGATGTAAGCTTTGGACTTATAAATGATTTAAGCACACCTGATAAGCTGTTAACATTATTCGGCATATCAATAAATATTTTGCCGATTATTATGACTGTAATAAACTTAATATCTTCTGCGCTTTATTCAAAAGATTATCCTGCTAAAACTAAAATACAGCTATATATAACTGCACTGTTCTTTCTTGTATTTTTGTATAATTCACCATCCGGATTAGTATTTTATTGGACTTTAAACAATGCATTTTCACTTATAAAAACCTTAACTTTAAAAAGTAAAAATCCTGCAAAAGTCGGAAAAGAATTTCTTGCAATCGGCGGTATAGCATTATCAATATACAGCTTTTTTATTGATGATACATACACTGAAAAATCACTTGTATTTACACTGTTGGGAATTGTCTGCGTATTTCCTATTCTTTTTGCTTTGGTAAGAGAAAAAAATCCTGCAAAAAGAAAACCTGAAAAAATCAAAGAATATAAGTACAATACAAAATTATTTGTATCAGGTTGCGTGTTTATGGCAGTTTTAACAGGACTCGTTATACCATCTGCCGTAATCAGCTCTTCACCGCAGGAATTTGTATTTACAAGCTACTATCAAAGTCCATTGTGGTACTTGGTATCTTCCACTTGCATTGCGGTAGGTACTTTTGTAATTTGGTTTGGAGTATTCTATTGGCTTGCAAACAGCAAAGTCAGAGCCGCTTACACCAAAGCTATATGTATAATCTGCTGCTTGGCAATAACAAATTATATGTTTTTCGGCAAAAATTCGGGAATATTAAATTCATCTTTGCAGTACACAGCAGAAACAAATACCATAAGCATATCAGCTAATGAAATGATAGTTAACTTAATTGTTGTTGCTGTAATCATAGTTGTGATGTTAATAATATACAAAAAGCTTACAAAGCAAATAACATCACTGCTTCTTGTTTGCACAATTGCACTTTGCGGTATGGGTACAGTCAACATTGTAAAAATCAATTCATCAGTTGCGAATATATACACAAACTCGGAAAAAAACAATACCTTTAACATTAAGCTTAGTAAAACCGGAAAAAACATTGTGGTTATAATGCTTGACAGAGGGTTTGGCCCATACATTCCGTATTTCTTTAATGAAAAGCCGGAACTTATTAAGCAATACGACGGATTTACTTATTACTCAAACACAATTTCTTTCGGCGGGCATACAAATTTTGCTTCATCTGCATTTTTCGGCGGATATGAATACACACCGGCAGAAATAAATTCACGCAAAAACGAAAAGCTTGTTACCAAACATAATGAAGCACTTAAAGTTATGCCTTCCATATTCAGCAGCAAGGGCTATAATGTTACACTTTGCAACAGCAACTATGCCAACTACCAGTGGATTCCCGATTTAAGCGTTTTTGATGATATGAAGGGTGTAAAAGCGTACAACACAGGTGATGATTATGTTGACAACAAAACCAAAAAGGAAACTATAAAAAACAATCGCAGGAACTTTTTTGTTTATTCACTTATGAAGTCATCACCGATTATTTTGCAGTCTGACATATATAATAACGGCAACTATTTAGGTTCGAGCGTTTCACAGCACCGCACTAATGATTATATCGCAACAGGTAATTACAGCGAATTCATAAAGGCTTACAGTGTACTTACAAGCCTTTCAGACATCACTTCAACAACTTCAAATAAAGTAGGAGAAGTGCTGCTTATGACTAACAACACGACACACGAGCCACAACTGCTTCAAGAACCTCAATACGAACCTGCAAATCAAATTGATAATACTAAATATTATAAAGACGCAGATAGGTTTAATTTAAACGGAAAAAAACTTGCTATGAATAACTTTACACAAATTGCAAGTTACGAAACAAATATGGCTTCTATCATCCAATTGGGAAATTGGTTTGATTATTTGCGAGAAATCGGTGTTTGGGATAATACAAAAATCATTTTAGCTTCTGACCACGCTTTTGAAACTTATCAATTAAACGATTTAATACTTAATGATACCGGCACAGTTACAAACGATATGGAATATTTCACTCCTTTACTTATGGTTAAAGACTTTAATTCAACAGGCTTTAATACATCTGATGAATTTATGACCAATGCCGATATTCCTACAATCGCTTTTGAAAGCACGGTAAAAAACCCCGTTAATCCTTACACTAACAAAAAGATTGATAATCAAGAAAAATATGCGCACAAGCAGTATATTATCAGCTCGGATTATTGCACGGTTAACATAAATAACGGAAATCAATTTTTACCTGCCGATTGGTATACAATTCAAGACAGTGTTTGGGATAAAAGCAATTGGAAACTTGTTGCAAAAGATGATGTTTTAACAAATGATGATGTAAAATAATTCTTGATTTCAACCTTTTGAAAGGGGAAAAAATATGAAGTTATATATTGATCCCGGAACAGGCAGTATGCTTTTTGCCGTGCTGATAGGTATTATCGGTGCTGTTGCATATGTGTTTAAAGAATGGGCAGTCAAGCTGAAATTTCTACTTACCGGCGGAAAAAAAGCTGATACAAACACAGAAAAAATACCTATTGTTATTTTTTCTGATGACAAAAGATATTGGAGCGTGTTCAAACCAATATGCGAAGAAATGAATTCAAGGGGTATTGATGTTGTATATATGACAGCATCAAAAGATGACCCTGCTTTTGATGAAAATTTGCAGCATCTCGATGCACAATTTATAGGCGAAGGCAATCGTGCATTTTCAAAATTAAATTTTCTTAATGCCACAATGCTTATTTCAACAACACCGGGGCTTGATGTTTTTCAATGGAAGCGTTCAAAAAATGTTGATTATTATGTGCATGTTCTTCACGCGGCAAGTAATACCTGCGGTTATCATATGTTCGGGATTGATTATTATGATGCAGTTTTAATTTCAGGAAATCACCACGAAAGAGACATCAGAGCGCTTGAAAAAATAAGAAACCTTCCGGCAAAGGAACTTGTTATGGTAGGAGTTCCTTATATGGACGCTATGGTAAACAGACTTGCAGCCGCACCACCTTTGGAAAATAAGGAGCGAACAGTTTTACTTGCTCCGTCTTGGGGTAAAAGTTCTATTCTCAACAAATTCGGCGATGAAATAATTAAAACTCTTTTGGAAACGGGTTATCATATTATTATCAGACCGCACCCACAGTCATTTACTTCGGAAGCAGATTTGATGAATCATTTAATGACAGAATTTCCAAATTCAAACAGTCTTGAATGGAACAGAGACAGTGATAATTTTGATGTTCTCAGACGTTCTGATATTTTAATTTCAGATTTTTCTGGCATTGTTTACGATTACTCTTTGGTTTACAGAAAGCCGGTTATATATGCAGATGTCGAGTTTGACGACAGCCCTTATGACGCTTGGTGGCTAGACACACCGTTTTGGCCTATTGCATCTTTGCCGAAAATAGGAAAACAATTAACTAAAGATAATATGCAAAATTTAAAAGAATTGATTGACAGCTGCATTGAATCAACTGAATATAAAAACAACATCGATTCTCTTATTGAAGAAACTTGGCAATATAAAGGCGAAGGCGCAGTCAGAACAGCCGATTACATAGTAAACAAATACAACGAGTTAACAGAGAAAAACAAAGCAAATTTATAGAATTTTAAACATTCATTATATGTGTTTTAAATTGTAAAAATTTTTCAATTGTAAAAACGAATACTTTTCATAAACTATACTTGCAAGAGCGAATTGATATTATGTGATAAATATTTTGAAGAAAATTTTATTCAAAATATCAGCACGCTTTGCAAATTTTTTATGAGAGAGGTGTTTTTACAATGGCAAAGAATACAGTTCCAGAAGCTAAAGAAGCTCTTAACAGATTTAAGATGGAAGCTGCAAGCGAGGTTGGTGTTAACCTTAAGCAGGGTTACAACGGTGACCTTACTTCTAAGCAAGCAGGTTCAGTCGGCGGCCAGATGGTTAATGTAATGTGTCCTGTACGAACTGTGCAATTTCAGCGTACAAATTGGGCTAAAAATAACCAACTTCAGCCGATTACATACGAATTTTGCATAGCGGTTTAGGAAAAAACGACCCTCGTAAGCACCTATGTATAATAATCATATAATGATTGAGGCTTACGATAAAAACCCACTGTTTTCAAGGGTTTCAAGCGTTTTTCAATGAAAAGCCAATTCAATAAAGTATAAAATAATCATCAAAATTTAAATAAGTGTTGTGTGTTAACAAAAAATGAGCCAAGAGGTATCCCCTCTCGGCTCATTTTTTAGTCGGAATGTTTATTATCTTC
>FR895303.1 GCA_000434995.1 Firmicutes bacterium CAG:341
AGTAAAGTAATGTATTGTGGCGGGCACCATTTCTATGGTGCTTTTTGTTTTTTTTATAAGAAACGAGGCTCGAAAAGAGCAATCCGTTTTACAACTGTTTTAATTTATACTTTACAAGTATTTAAAAGAGTGTTATACTCTAACGGTAATGAAAAGCAGAGAGGTATTACCATGCATCAGGATGTTGAAAAAATACTTGTTACAGAAGAAGAATTAAATGCTATTGCTCACCGCTTGGCAAAGCAAATCACTAAAGACTATGAGGGTAAAAAACTTTTGCTTGTAGGTGTACTTAAAGGTTCTATTTACTTTTTTACCGACCTTACAAGATATATTGATTTACCGTGTAATATTGATTTTATTCAAGCTTCAAGTTATGGTGCAGGTACTGTATCAAGCGGCAATATTCAAATTATTAAAGATATTGCGGATGATTTAACGGGTTTTGATGTTTTACTTGTTGAAGATATTCTTGATACGGGAAATACACTTAAATATATTCACGATATGCTTTCAAAACGCAATCCTGAATCTATCGGTGTTGTTACACTTCTCGATAAACCGGCAAGGCGAACAGCAGATATTAAAGCTGATTATGTAGGCGTGGATGTGCCGGACGCATTTGTTGTAGGCTATGGGCTTGATTATAACCAATATTATCGTAACTTGCCATATATAGGTGTACTTAAAAAGAGTATTTACGAAAAATAATTACAATTTAATTTTATATGATGGTTTTCTCCTTGCGAGAAATTAAAAGGGAATCAGGTTAGAATCCTGAGCAACAGCCATTACCGTATTTGATGAAGAAAAATCATTTGCCATTGGGAAACTGAGAAGGCGATTTTTCAAGCTATGCTATATCATAAGTCGGGAGACCTGCCACACATTTTAATTCTGCTTTTGGGCAAGGGAAAGCAATGGAGTTAAATTCCGTACTAAAGGTGCGTGCTTTCCTCTGTCTGAAAAGATGGAGGATTTTTTATGCGAAAAAATATAGGCGTTGTTTTGGCAGTGATTATGAGCATTACCATGCTTTGCGCCTGTTCAAACAGCAATGTTTTTCAGAAAAGTGTGACAGATAATTCAACACAAATAACTGAAATGACTACCGCTTTGCAGGATGACGAAATTGATGAAGTAGCAACTGATAATAAAGAAGTTACAGATACCACCGTAAAAGAAAAGGAAAAAACTACTAAGCAAAACAAAAAAGAAACTAAACCGAGCAGTCAGAAAAATAACGAAACTACCCAAAATGGCAAAACGGGAAATAAAGAAGTAACTACTGCAAAAAAGGTTAAGAAATCAAATAAAAACAAAAATAACAAATCAAAATCATCGACTGTAACTACAAGCTCAACAGATGCATATGCAGCAGCTACAACCGCAACTCATTTACATGCTGATAAGCCTACTGCAAAAATTACTTCTACCAGCTCATCTAAAAAAACTTGTACAATTACTATCGAATGTAAGTCAATACTTGATAACATGGATGATTTAAAATCGGGGCACGAAGCATATGTACCTAAAAACGGTATTATTTTGAGTGAATACGAAGCCACTTTCAACGGCAAAGCTACGGTTTATGATTTGTTGAAAAAAGCCTGTGATGATAATAAAATTCCTTATAATGCAAAAACGACTATTTATAGCGTTTATATATCAGGTATAAATAATCTTGATGAATTTGATTGCGGTGGGGAGAGTGGCTGGTTATACTATGTTAATGGCAAAAAGCCGAATGTAAGCTGTGATTCCACCAAACTAAAAGACGGTGATAAGGTTGTATTTTCATACACCTGTTCATATAATAAATAATTTCATATTAGGAGGTTAATAAATATGAAAAAAATAATTTCTGTTGCTGTTGCACTTTGCATTGCAATTACTTCACTTTTTACAAGCGTTTATGCAATGGCTGACAGTAAGGTTACAAGTGGAGATATTAAAAAGAAGCTCAACGATACGGCAATCTATCTTTTATCTGAAAAGAAAGCTGATTTCGATGTAGAAAATGTAAAGAGCCTTGTTTCTTACATCAATGCAGGCATTGATGTAAATGACTATAAGGATGAATTTACAAAGAGCGTTAAGGAAAATTTAGACTCAAACAGCGGCAAGATTATTGCGGTTGTAGGGTATGACGAAAATAATAACTGGGCTCCTATTAAAGGCGAGTCGGCAGGCGTTTATGCAAATGTAATCACTGCGCTTGATTATTTTGGCTTTGATGTTAAAAATTATGAAGGCATTAACCTTGTTGAAAATTTCAAGAATGTTAAACTTAATAAAGATCATGAAAATCAATATCTTTTCTCTTCAATTTTTGCTGTTGCTGAAAAATACGGACTTGCCGATACCCTTAAAACAGCACAAAATTTCTTGTTAAACAATTACTATGAATTTGGTACAGGCTCAACTTATTATACCAGTACAGACAGTGATGCACAGCTTGTTGTTGCACTTGCACCTTATTCAAATAAATATAAGTCTGTTATTGATGATACATTAAATTGTATGGAATCATATAAAGCTGACGGCGGTTATCTTTATAACTTGGATAAGGTTTATAATTATAACACAGGAGAACTTGAAGACCCTGTAATTAGCGGTAATTCAACAGGTCTTGCCCTTGCTGCATATTCTGCTATGAATGATTTTGACAAAGCACAAAAGATTTATAATGAAATAGTAAATAGT
>FR895304.1:0-7938 GCA_000434995.1 Firmicutes bacterium CAG:341
GTGTGAAGTCCTTAAATATTGAATAAAGATTATTCAGCGTCTTCTGCTTCTTCGCTTTCAGCTTCTGCATCAGCGTTTGGCTTAGGAAGAAGTTCTTTCATTGAAAGAGAAACTCTCTTCTTATCAAAGTCAATTTCAGTAATTCTTACATCAACTTCATCACCGACTTTAAGTACATCGGCAGGTGTGTTGATTCTTTCCCAAGAAATCTGGCTGATGTGGATAAGACCGTCAATACCAGGAATGATATTAGCGAAAGCACCGAATGATGCAAGACCTACAATCTTAGCCTTACAATCAGTGCCAACAGGATAATCTCTCTTCAAGATTTCCCATGGATTATCCTCAAGCTTCTTGAAGCCAAGAGAAATTTTTCTTGTTTCAGGGTCAAGCTTCTTAATTGTAACCTCAACAGTATCGCCAACATTAACAACCTCAGATGGATGCTTGATTCTGTTCCAAGAAAGCTCACTGATATGAATCATACCGTCCATACCACCGATGTCAACAAAAGCACCATAGCTTGTTAAAGACTTAACTGTACCTGTGAGCTTTTGACCTTCTTCAAGTGTAGCCCATAATGCATCCTGCTGTGCCTTCTTTTCTTCGTTAGCAACAACCTTGATTGAACCTACTGCACGGCGTCTTGCCGGGTTGATGTCAATAATTCTGAAACGAACTGTTGTACCCTTAAGGATGTCAAGCTCTTGATTTCTAGGAACGCCTGTTTGAGATGCAGGAACAAATACTCTGCTTCCCTTGGTTACAACTACAACGCCACCCTTAACAACTGCTGATACAACACCTTCAAGAATTTCGTCGTTTTCTTTTGCCTTAACAATGTCTTCCCATCCCTGGAATGCATCCACAAGCTTCTTAGAAAGCTTAAGAACGCCTTCGCTGTCATCAGTTTTCATAATAACAAGGCTGAGCTTGTCACCGATTGAAACTGCTTCACTTGGGTCATTGATTGGCTGAGCAGAAAGGTCTTCAAGTGCGATAACACCTGTTTGCTTTCTTCCGTCAACATCAACGAACACCTCAGTAGGGGTGATGTTAACAACAGTACCTGTTACAACTTTGCTGTTTTCATCTTCTCTGAATGATTCTTCAAGCATTTCTTCGAAGGTTGCTTCACCATCAGCAGATGCATTGACAGCAGCCTCAGCGGCCTTATCAGCGGTTTCTGCTGTCTCCGCAGCTGTTGCAGCTACTTCAACTTCCTTTTCAATTTTTTCTTCGGACATGGTTTTTAGTACCTCCTTGATAATTACCGAGGGTGTCGAAGCCCCGGCAGTAACACCAACATAGCTGTAATTGCTTAAATCAATGTTTTTAAGTTCCTGCGACGTTTCAATAAGAAAAGTATCAGCATTTGCCTTGCAAACATCCCTAAGCTTACAGGTATTGGATGAATGCCTACCGCCGATTACAATCATAGCGTCTGCTTTTTTGGAAAGTTCCAACGCTTCTTCCTGCCTATCAGCTGTGGCATTACATATTGTACTATAAATTTTGCAATTTGTATATAGTTTTTTTATTATTTTTTCGCATTTTTTCCATTCTTTTAGCGAAAAAGTTGTTTGAGAAACGCAAATTACCGAATTTTCAGTCGAATTTGGCAACTTTTTGATAATGTTTTCAAGCTCGTCTTCATTTTTAAAAACAAAGCTTTCACCTTTGCAATAAGAGCGAATACCTAAAACTTCAGGGTGGTTTTCATCACCTGCAATAAGTGTAATTGTATTTTCCGGCTGTTCGGATACAATTTTATGAATTTTTAAAACAAAAGGGCAAGTGGCATTTATGAAATTAACTTTATCATTTTCTGCCTTATCTATAACTTCTTTTTCTACACCGTGGGTTCTTATAACCACAGTATAACCCTCGGGACATTCACTTACATCATCAATAATTTTAACACCCTTGCTAATTAGATCATCAACAAGCTGCTGATTGTGAATAATCGGGCCGAGTGTACAAACCTTTTCACCCTTGGCAAGCAAATCGTAAACAAGATTAACCGCTCTGTCAACACCAAAGCAAAAACCTGCTGTTTTAGCAAGATTAACCTGCATTTTTTTCAGCCTCCCAAAGTTCAGTAATTCTGCCCATTACCATATTGGCTGCTTCTTTAATCTCACTTGGCAAAACATCATCACCATTTAAACCGAGTTCACTGTTTTTAATAAGCTTACCGTAAGATACGGTAACCTGCTTACCTGCTTTGATTTTACCGTCACAGTAAATTGCAACCGGTAATATATCAGCACCCGTAGCTTTTGCAATTACGGCAACACCTGCTTTCGCCCTTTGCGGAACTCCGTTTTTATCCTTAATTCTTCTGCCCTCCGGGCAAATTGCCATAACATGACCTTCGTTAAGGATTTTTTCACCGTATTCAATAGCCGAGGTATCACCCTTGCCTCTTCTTACAGGGAAGCTGTACATATGAGTCATAAACCAAGCGGCAATAGGATTTTCAAAAAGTTCTGCCTTTGCCATAAAATGAAGCGGTGGAATATTCTTTGAGCAAGCAACAAATATCGGGTCAAGCGCGCAAGTATGGTTAATAGCAACTATGTACTTTGTGCCTTTTGGCGGCACATTTTCAAGACCTTTAATTTTAAGCTTAAATGCGAGCTTGACAAAAGGCCTGAACACAACTTTAATAAAATTATATAATTTATAATGTTTTATATGTGAGTAATCAAATTCTTTCAATTTACATATGCTCCTTTATAATTTTTACAATAAGTGCAATTGATTCATCAAGAGTAAGCTCTGATGTGTCTGCAATAACAGATTCTTCACTTGGCTTAAGCGGAGCAATTTTCCTGTGTGAATCATTATAATCACGCTCATTAACATCACTTAACACATCTTCATATTTTACATTTTCGCCTTTTTCAATAAGTTCCTTATATCTTCTTTGCGCGCGGCATTCGGCAGATGCAGTAAGAAAAATTTTACATTCAGCTTTTGGCAAAACAACCGTGCCTATATCACGCCCATCCATAATAACATTATTGTTTTTTGCAATATCTCTTTGAAGGTCAAGCAAAAATTCCCTTACCTTTGGAATAGCAGATACTTTTGATGCACCCATTGAAATTTCAGGTGTGCGAATATAAGCTGATACTTCTTCCCCATTCAAATAAACACATTGTGTACCGTTTTCAAATCCGAGCTTTACATCAATGCTTTCAAGCATTTTAATTACTGCGTCTTTATCATCAATAATACCGTTTCTAACAGCACTGAGTGCAATTGTGCGGTATAATGCACCTGTATCCACATAAATAAATCCAAGTTCTTTAGCCGCACCCTTACTTATAGTAGATTTGCCTGCACCGGCAGGCCCGTCAATAGCAACATTTATCATATTAGTTTCCTTAGCCTTTCTGTAATAATCACATATTATCGGCACATAATACAGCGGTAGAAAATGCAATTTGCAAATTGAAGCCGCCTGTATATGCATCCACATCTATAATTTCTCCTGCGAAATACAAATTATCAATTATTTTTGAACACATAGTTTTAGGATTGATTTCCTTAACGCTGACGCCGCCGCAAGTGATAATTGCTTCATCAATCGGGCGGAAATTGCTGATTGTGACATAAAAATTCTTGATTAAATCTACAAGAGCAAGCCTTTGCTGCCTTGTAATTTGATTCACCTTTTCACCGGGTGATATGCCGCTTAATGAAACTATAACAGGAATAAGCTTTTTCGGCAATAGTTTTGAAAGAGAATTAACAAAATCTTTATTAGAAAATTCTTCAAAATCACGGCAAATGCGTTTATCAAGGGTATTAAAATCAAGTGCCGGCTTTAAATCAATTTTAAGTTTATATTTCTTTTTACCCATATTTTTTATATGGCTTGAAGCAGACAATATAACCGGTCCCGAAACACCGAAATGAGTAAATATCATTTCACCGAAATCGGAATAAATTGCCTTTTCATCTTCAAAAAGTGTAATTTCTATATTTTTTAGTGACAAACCCTGAAGTTTAGGAATAAAATTATTGGAACATTCAAGCGGAACAAGGCTCGGCTTTGGCGGCACAATTGTATGCCCTGCCGATTTGGCAAGAATATATCCGTCGCCCGTTGAACCTGTTAAGTGATAGCTTTTGCCGCCTGTGCAAAGGCAAACTTTGTCACATTCAATCTTGCTTTTATCTTCAAGCACAACTGAATTTATTTTATTATTATTAAATTCAAATGCTTTAGCTGTGCCGTGAATTATTTTCACACCTGAATTTTTAGCATAATTTACAAGGGCATCAACAATATCAACAGCTTTATCACTTACCGGAAATACTCTGTTGCCCCTTTCTATTTTAAGCGCAACGCCAAGTTCTTCAAACAAAGCCATTGTATCATAAGGCATAAAGTTTGAAAAAGCGGAATACAAAAAGCGTGGGTTTGTAGGCACATTTGAAATTAAATCATCAAGCTCAAAGCTTGCATTTGTTACATTGCACCTGCCCTTGCCCGTAATCATAAGCTTTCTGCCGCATCTGTTCATTTTTTCGATTATTACAACATCATTGCCCTTTTCGGCAGATTTAGCAGCGCATAAAAGTCCTGCCGCACCGCCGCCGATTATCACAATTTTTGACATAAATTATTCTTCCTCTAATTCGGCAAGTTCCAAAGATGTACTTTCCCACTTTTCGTAAAGTTCATCTCTGTGTTTTGAAAGTTCATCAATTTTTGAAGTGTACTCCATCAGCTTTTCATACTCTGCCGATGAAAGCTTGCTTTCGTAATCTGCAATTTCAACTTCGCTTTGCTCAATTTCATCTTCAAGGCGTTTTAAAAGAGTATTAAGCTTTCTTAAATTACTTTGCCTTTCTTTTTTTAATTTATAATCATTTACTTTCGGCTTTTTCTTTTCAACCTTTTCTTCCGCTTGAACATATCTGTGCTCGCTGTAATCATCATAATTTCCGAGGAAATTGTTACATCCTTCAGGTGTAAGCTCAACAATTCTTGTAGCAAGCTTATTTATAAAATACCTATCGTGAGACACAATAAGCATAGTTCCGCTGTAATTGAGCAAGGTATTTTCAAGTTCCTCGCGTGAAAAAGCGTCAAGGTGGTTTGTAGGTTCATCAAGTAAAAGAAAGTTATATCCGCCAAGCATAAGTTTTAAAAGTGCAACCCTTGCACGCTCGCCGCCTGAGCAAACATCAAGTTTTCTGTAAACTTCCTCTCCCTTAAAAAGAAATGCCGCAAGTGCGTTTCTAACCTTTGTTTCCGTCATAAAGGGATACGCGCTCCATACTTCATCAATAATGGTTTTACTTAAATCAAGTTTTGCTTGAACCTGGTCAAAATACCCTGTCATAAGGCTTGCACCGAATTTGAAAGTGCCGTCATCCCTGCTCAAATCACCCATAAGAATTTTAAGAAGTGTGGTTTTGCCGCATCCGTTATCGCCAAGAAGAAATACGCGTTCTCCCCTTTTAACATTAAAGCTTGCATTTTCAAAAACGGTATGATTTCCAAATGATTTTTTAAGCGAAGTAACCTGCAAACCATCCTCACCCGAAACACATTTAGGTGTAAAATCAAATCTGATTTTATCAAGCTTTTTATCGGGAATAACAAGCTGTTCTTTTATTCTTTCAATAACTTTTTCTTTGCTTTCGGCAGTTTTGATATTTTTTTCCCTGTTCCACTGCCTTTGCTGTGCAATGATACCTTCAAGTCGCTCGATCTCTTTCATATCATTTTCGTATTTTTCTTCAATAGCCTTTTGCTCGGCTTCTTTTTTCACAAGAAATTCGGAATAATTGCCTTTGTATGAGCGAATCTTTTTATTTTCAAGTTCAATTGTTTTATTGGTTACACGGTCAAGAAAATATCTATCGTGCGAAATAATAAGGCACGCGCCGTTAAAATTCTTCAAAAAATCTTCAAGCCAGGCTATTGCGCTAATGTCAAGATGATTAGTAGGTTCATCAAGCAAAAGAAAATCTGCTTTTGATAAAAGAAGCTTTGCAAGTATGAGCTTTGATTTTTGCCCACCTGAAAGTTTTGAAGTCGGTTTATCAAAATCTTCCTCGCAAAAACCAAGGCCCAAAAGAGCAGAACGAGTCATCGACTTATAAGTAAGCCCACCGTTTTGCGTAAATTCGTTAGTTAAATAATCCTGCCTGTCAATAAGTTCTTTTGAATGATTTGTTTTAAGCTTTTCGCTCAAATCATCAAGCTCAAGCTCCATTTCAATCAAATCGCTGTACACACTTACAAGTTCATTCCAAATAGTTTTATCATTTGAACAGGTGTGCTGCTCCATATAACCCAAGGTGGCATTTTTAGAAATAAAGCAATTGCCGCTGTCGGCAGTATATTCGCCGGTGATTATTTTAAAAAGCGAAGTTTTGCCTGCACCGTTCACGCCGACAAAACCCACTTTATCTTTTTCCCCAATATCAAATGAAAGGTTTGAAAAAAGCGTGTTTTCACCAAAAGAAAGTGTTAAATTTTGAACATCTAAAATATTCATAACTGTTTCTCCAAAATTATTGTTTTTATTTTACACTATTTTTGATTGAAAGTATAGTGATTTTTTGATATTATATAAATATAAATAGAATCTATATATAAAGCGTATAGATTTTTATGGAATTTCAGAGGTAATTAAAATGGATATTTTAAAGCTATCGCCTGTATTTAAAGATTATATTTGGGGCGGCACAAGACTTAAAACAGATTTTGGATTTAAAAGTAATTTAGATATTTTGGCTGAGGGCTGGATGCTTTCCTGCCATAAGGACGGAATGAACACAATTGACGGCGGCGAATATGACGGACAGACGCTTGAAAGTGTTATTGAAAAAGAGGGCAAAGAAAAGCTTGTAGGCACACGAAGCTTAGACTTTCCTTACTTCCCTGTTCTTATTAAATTGATTGACGCTAAAGATAATTTATCAATCCAAGTACATCCCGATAACGAATATGCAAAAAGAGTTGAGCATGAATTCGGCAAAACTGAAATTTGGTATGTAATTGACGCAACTGACGATGCACAGCTTGTTTACGGTTTTAAAAACAAAATCAGCAAAGAGGAATTCAAAAAAGCAATAGAAGAAAACACGCTTCTTGATGTACTCAACACAGTTAAGGTTAAAAAGGGTGATTTATTCTTTATTGAAGCCGGAACCGTACACGCAATAGGCAAAGGTGTTTTAATTGCTGAAATTCAGCAAAATTCAAACTCAACTTACAGGGTTTATGACTACGGCAGAATAGGAAAAGACGGAAAACCGAGAGAACTTCATATTAAAAAAGCAGTTGATGTATCTGTTACCGAGCCGCCAAAATATGACATTAAACCTATGGGTGAAACTGTTAAGGCAGACGGTTATGATTCAACGCTTCTTACAAAATGTGATTTATTTACTGTAAACCATTATGATGTAAATGAAAAACTCACACTTGAAACAGATGAAAAATCATTTAATCATGTACTTGTTATTAACGGGAACGGCAATATTAACGAAAAAGAATTAAATAAGGGTGACAGCTTCTTTGTTCCGGCAGGATACGGAAAATACGAAATCGCCGGAAATTGCGAAATAATTGTAACTAACATTTAAAAAATTCAAAAATAATGAATAAAAGTCATTAGCAGTATCATACTACTAATGACTTTTATTTTTGAGGTGATAAAAATGAAGATAGTTAACATTGTTACACTTATATTAAATATCATAGGCGGAATAAATTGGGGACTTATCGGTCTTTTCAAATTTGATTTAGTAGCCTGGATATGCGGCGGTCAGGATTCTGTATTTGCAAGAATTATTTACAGCCTTGTAGGCCTTTCCGCTATTTGGTGCATAAGCTTACTTTTTTCAAACAAAACCGTTGAAGAATAAAACAAGGCGAACAGTGTCTGTCCTACACTGTTC
>FR895304.1:7964-13843 GCA_000434995.1 Firmicutes bacterium CAG:341
CTACACTGTTCGCCCTTATTTTATTATTTTACATATTGAAGCTGAAGTTCGCCCTTTGAATTAAAAGAAGTTTTGATTTTTTTTGTTGCCTGATGTCCGTCTTTAAATTCAGCGGTAACGGTAATGGTATCCCCTTCAAGTTTTTCAAATGGAATATCGGGATTTTTAAGTAATGTATCAGTTGCATTTTCATTATCATACCATAATGCATTTTCGTTAAGTTCTTTTTGCAAATCATCAGCATTAACGGTTATTTTTCTGTCATACTTAAATATTTCATCGTGAAGCTTTTTATTTGTAAGGGTAATCACCTGTTTATCTTTTCTTGTACCGGAAGAAAATGAGTAAAGGTCTGTATTTTGAGAATTAGTGCCAAAATATTTTGATAAATCACGGTTTTTGGCAATTTCATTATAAATTGCTTTTATTTCATTCTCTTTCGCATCTTCAAGGGAAGATGCATATTTATCCTGCTCATCTTTTGTCAGTTCAATATCAACATAATAATTGCCTTTTTTCATTTGTGAAAAATACAAATCGTGATTTGTAAATTGAAAATAGCCTTTTTCGCTTTCAAAAGTAACTTTTTTAATATTTGCATTTTTATCAATATTAAATCCTACACTATTATCATATGAAACCTGCACATCACCGTTGACCTTTTCCACTCTCAATTTATACGACGGAAAGCTTAATACATCGTTTGAAAGGGTTGCTCTTTCTTCAACCTTACCGTTATCCTGTGCATAAGCCACTATGTTAAATGAATGGTCTGAAATTTTTGCAGATGATGCTTGTGTGGTAGCAGGCATTTTATCACGCGTCATTCCATATGAGCCTACTCCCATTAAAACCGCAAGTGCAAGCGTGCAGCTTAAAACCGGTTTTAAAAGAGATTTTGCCGATTTTCTTTTCGGTTCTTCAATTTTCGCTTGAAGTCTGGTTTTCATATACACATCAGGTTTAATATCATCTATGGCTTCTTTTATAATCTTTTTTTCATCAGTCATTGCTGTATTCCTCCAATTCGTTTTTTAGCAGTTCTCTGCCCCTTTTAAGCCGCATTTTGACATTTGACTTAGAAAGGGATAGCGTGGTGGCTATCATTTCAACTGTGTAATCCTCATAATAATATAGGAAAAGAACTGTTTTATACTTAGCGTCAAGTTTTAAAAGTTTATTTCTGACATCAAGTTTTCTTTCATCAAAAGGTTCATCACCCAAAATTTCATTATTTAACGGTAAAACCTTTCGCCTTGAAGATTTTAAAAAGTCCTTACACTGATTTACTGTTGTTTTGATAAGCCACGCTTTTTTATGCTCACTGCTTTTGAAAGTAGGGCTTTTATACAGCAGTTTGATAAAGACTTCCTGTAATATATCCTCACTTTCGTCTTTATCTGCTGTATGTAGGAAGGCTATTTTATAGAGCATATCTGCATACAAATCATAAGCAGAATTAAACTCCGTTTCTTTTTCTTTATCCAACCTTATTCCCCCTTTCATACATAACACGAATCAAACACCGCCGCGGTCACAAAAAAAGAAAAAATAAAAGGTCGGAATAACCGACCTTTTAAAATATTACTTATTATAATAACTTATTACTTTACATCTACAAACCAACCGTTAAGTGTTAAGCATTTTGACATTTTCTTTTCACTAAATGCTTTGCAGAAATCATATCCGGCGCCGCCTTCGGCAAGGATAGGTGTGAGCTTACCGTCTGCGAGTTCCTTATAAACTTTATCAACACTTTCTTTAACAGCTTTTTCTTCGTCTGTGTTTTCGCCAAGACCGTCAACATAAATACCGTCTGTTGCGCAGTTAGCGGATATAACCGCACCGCCGCTAAAGTTTTCAAGGCAATCCTTTACAGCTTCGCCATAGTTTTTAACTACTGCATACGCTTGGTCACTGTGAGTAACACCTGCGGAAACTACGCTTGGACTTGAATCAAATTTAGATTTTGCGGTGAATACCGATTCTGCCTTATCATTACCGCCGGCAAAAGCAAGAGTTACACCCTCGTCAAACATCTTTTCAGGAATTGCGGCATAGCGGTCAACCATATCAAATGTTGTATTCCAATAATACTCATTTTCAAGCAACACACCGGCACCGATACCGTAAGTATCTTTATTTTCCCAATGAGAGAACATATAACCCTCTTTAGGAATAGCGGCACTGATTTCAACCTTATCGCCCTCAACATAATATCCTGCGCCGGTTGATTCACCGTTTCCGCCCTCGCCTGTTACAACTTTAACTTCAAATGTAGGAGTATCAACCTGCTTATAAACAGGAGTAAGCTTAACATCCTTATTTGTTACATTTACCTTGGTTGACCTTGCGTTAATATCCTCAACAGCACTTTCGTCATTAGTTTCCCAATGGTCAAATACTGTATAAGCTGTTGTAGGAGCAGGAGCAGTTACATCTACACTGCTGTTTTCTGCAACAAACTGCTGTGAATAAGTACCTTTACCGTCTGCCGTTAAAACATTAACGCCATACTGCTTACCTTCTGCATCTTTATATGTAGCTGTAATTGTACAGTCACATTTTTCAACAAGAAGGTTCATTGAAGATTTTGTTTTTGAAGAAATGTTAACTTTTTTATCCTTAACACCCTTTGTATTACTCTTAACTTCCCATTTATCAAACACCTTACCCTTAGGAGCAGGGTCAGCTGTAACAGTTACATTAGAACCGTCGGTATAAGTTCCGCTGCCGATACCATTTTCAACCTTAACAGTGTAAGTATCCTTGCCTTTAACTTCTGATATTTTTTTATAACATGCAGTAAGAGTAAAGCTATAATCATAACTAAGAAGCGGTGAATCATAATCTGCCCAATCAAGTGTTACAGGAATACCGAGTTCATCAGCCGCAGCTGCTGCGCCCTGTGCAAAGCCTGCACCGTAATTAGCTGAATTTTTGCTGTTATACTGGCCAAAATAGCCAAGCTGTGTATTACCCGTTTTAACTGCAATGTAACCTGCAAGGTAACCGCTTTGAAGATTGTCAAATGAAACACACATTACATTTTTTACAAAATGGTCAGTTTTATCACTTGCCGAATGAGGAATACCGTCAACTAAAACGAAATTGATTTCAGGATATGTATTTGCAATTTCATAAGCAATAACTTCAAATTTTTCACCCGGAAGAATAACATATTTAGCACCGTTATCCTGGGCAAGTTTAACATATTTATCAACATTATCCGATGTAAGCTCGCCGTTTTCATCAAGCACAGGTTGATAATAGCGGGCTGACATACCGTTTTCGCTTGCGTAAGAATTTATACCGTCCCAAGCACTTTGATTGTAACCTTCATCACTGACGGTACCGCCATCAGTAATAAGTACAATATCATTAGTTATTTGTTTTTGCTTTGTACAGCCTGCCATAGCAAAAATGCTGCTTACAACAAGTACAACACAAAGAAGCACAGAAATTGCCTTTTTCATAGCTTTCCTCCAATAAAAGAAAAATGTTCCAAATAAGTACTTAAATATAATAACAAATAAATTTAAATATTGCAATAGCAATATTGATTTAAAAAATAAAAAACATTATAATAAGGATATATTTTGAAGTAAAAGGAACAATTATGGAAAATTTACATTATAAAAACGACAAGCTGTTTATTCTTGACCAAAGATTATTGCCGAATGAAGAAAAATGGATTGAAATCAAAAATAAAGAAGATGCATACGAAGCTATACAAACTTTGGCTGTAAGAGGTGCGCCTGCAATAGGTATTTTTGCAGGCTACTCAATGGCTCTTTTTTCAAAAAAGAATGATATATATAAATTAAAAGAATATTTGGATTCTTCACGCCCGACAGCAGTAAATTTAAGCTGGGCAACTCAAAGGATTATCGCAGCTTACGAAAGCGGTAAAGACCTTATTCAAGAAGCGATTGACATACATAATGAAGATATTGAAATGTGCAGAAAAATAAGTGAGTACGGTTTATCTCTTTTAAATGACGGTGACGGAGTACTGACTCATTGCAATGCAGGAGAACTTGCCACAAGCAAATACGGCACAGGGCTTGGTCCGCTCATTTTAGGCAAGGAAAAGGGATACAATTTCAAAGTATATTCAGATGAAACAAGGCCACTTTTGCAGGGCGCAAGATTAACATCATATGAGCTTGAAAAAGCAGGAATTGATGTCACCGTCATTTGTGATAACATGGCAGGATATGTAATGAAAGAAGGGCTTATAAACGCAGTATTGGTAGGCTGTGACAGGGTTGCGGCAAACGGTGATGTGGCAAATAAAATAGGCACAAGCAGTGTGGCAGTACTTGCAAAATATTATAATATACCTTTTTATGTTTTAGGCCCGTATTCAACAGTAGATTTCAACTGCAAAACGGGAAAAGACATAAAAATTGAAATGCGCGACGGCGACGAAATAAAGAAGAAATATTTTAAAAAACCGACTGCGCTTAATGAAACAAAATGCTTAAACCCGGCATTTGATGTTACAGACAATTCTTTAATAACTGCGATAATTACAGATAAAGGGATTGCCAAAGCACCGTTTGATAAAAGCTTAAAGGAGTTACTCAAATGATTAGATTTTTTGGCGGAAAAGTATTAACACTTAATAATAAATTTGATATAACAACTGATGAAGTATGGGTGGATAAGAACAAAATAGTATATGTAGGCCCTGAAAAAAAAGGTGGCAAATTTGAGCGTGAAATCAATTTAAACGGTAATTTGCTTATGCCTACATTTAAAAATGCACACACCCACAGTGCTATGACTTTCGGCAGAAGTTACAGTGATGATTTACCGCTTGACAGATGGTTAAACGAAAAAATTTTTCCGATTGAAGCAAAGCTTGAAAGTGAGGATATATATCACCTTTCAAAACTTGCTTTTTTGGAATATTTAACAAGCGGAACAAGTGCTTGCTTTGATATGTACTATTTTCCCGAAAGTATGGCAAGAGCAAGCGTTGATTTCGGCTTCAGAACAGTAATGTGCGGCGCTGTAAATAATTTTAAAGAATCAGTAGAAAAGCTTGAAGAATACTACAAAACATACAACAATTATAATGAACTTATCAGCTACCGGCTTGGCTTTCACGCTGAATATACAACAAAAAGAGAAATACTTGAAGGCATAAGCGAACTTGCACAAAAATATAAAGCACCCGTTTTCACACATTCAAGTGAAACAAAAAGTGAGGTCGAGGGTTGCATTGAAAGATATGGCAAAACACCGACAGAACTTTTTGAAGAAATAGGATTATGGAACTGGGGCGGTGGCGGATACCACAGCGTATGGCTCAGTGATAATGATTTACAAATTTACAAGAAACGAGGACTTTGGGCAATAATAAATGCCGGCTCAAATTCAAAGCTTGCATCTGGCATATGCGATGTTCAAAAAATGAGTAATATGGGCATAAATTTAGCAGTTGGAACAGATGGGCCGAGTTCCAACAATGCACTTGATATGTTTAGAGAAATGTATTTAATAAGCGTACTGCAAAAGCTCAAATATAATGATGCCGCCGCTATGGATGCAAACGAAATACTAAAAGCGGCAACATCAGGTTCTGCAAAATGTATGGGGCTTACCGATTGCGACTGCATTGCCGAGGGCAAGCTTGCCGATTTGATGATAATTGACCTTGAAAGACCGAATATGCAGCCTATTAACAACATCACTAAAAATCTTGTTTATTCAGGTTCAAAAGATGATGTTAAAATGACAATGATTAACGGAAAAATTCTTTATGAAAACGGTGAATTTGTAAATATTGATAAGGAAGAAATATACGCAAAAGCGCAAGAAATATGCAACAGATTAAAGAATTAAGCATAAAAAAAGCGTCACAATCA
>FR895304.1:13882-28403 GCA_000434995.1 Firmicutes bacterium CAG:341
CAATCATAAATGATTGTGACGCTTTAATTATACATTTATTTTTCTTCATCATTCTTCTTTTTGCTTGTAAGCTTATTAAGAAGATATGTTACAAGAACAACTACACCGATAACGATAAAAATACCGAGCATACCGAAAAGTACAACAGGAAGTGAAGTTTTCCAGCTGTCAGCGTGAATTGCCATTGTAAAAGTAGTAATAAGTGCAACTAATAAATTATACATATCCACGCCCCCTTACTTAGCAACAAGTGTCAAGATAAGACCGCCTGCGATAACAGATGCAATCTGACCTGATACATTTACTGAAATTGACTGCATAAGAAGGAAGTTTTGGTTATCCTCCTTAAGTCCCATTTGGTTAACTACACGGCCACTCATTGGGAATGCCGAAATACCTGCTGCACCAATCATAGGATTGATTTTCTTTTCTTTCGGTAAGAAAAGGTTGAGGAATTTGGCAAAGAGTACACCGCCGACGGTATCGAATACAAAAGCAACAAGGCCAAGTCCGAGAATAAGAAGAGTTGCCGGTTTAACGAACTCTTCATAATGCATTTGACCTGCCACGGTGATACCGAGAAGAATTGTAATAATATTAGCGAATGAATTTTGTGCTGTTTCAGAAAGGTTATTAAGAACACCGCATTCCCTAATGAGATTACCGAACATAAGGAAACCTACAAGAGCAACTGATTTAGGTGCTACAAGACCTGCGATAACGGTAACAACAATCGGGAAAAGAATTTTGGTTGTTTTTGAAACTTCGCCCGGGTTATATTTCATTCTGATTAAACGCTCTTTTTTAGTTGTAACAGCCTTGATAACAGGCGGCTGAACGATAGGAACAAGAGCCATATACGAATATGCGGCAACCATAATAGCGCCGATATATTTTGAGCCGAGTTCGTTTGCTACGAAAATAGATGTAGGGCCGTCTGCCGCACCGATAATAGCGATAGAAGCAGCATCATTTATATCAAAGAAGAAGCTTGCTACGAAGAAGGTAAAGAATATACCAAACTGTGCAGCGGCACCGAAAAGCATAAGCCACGGATTTTTAAGAAGCGGGCCGAAATCAATCATAGCACCGATACCGATAAACAGCAAAAGCGGGAAAAGCTCATTTGCAATGCCTGCATCATAAAGCACGCTGATAGGCCCTGCCTCTGCCCCCGGCTGAGTAATAGCACCTGACCAAGGAAGGTTAACTAAAATTGTACCGAAGCCCATTGGTAAAAGAAGTGTTGGTTCCATCTGTTTGCCGATTGCAAGATAAATGAGAAGTCCGCCGACTGCCCACATAAGCACCATTTGCCATTTGGTTTCACCGATATTGGAAAACAAATTAGCAAATTCTTGCAAAACAGATACTTTTAAAAGTAGTGTTTCCATATTTTTCTCCTTAAAATTAAAATTAAAATAACGACACCTTTATCGCTTTCGATAAAAGTCTCGTTATAACTGAAAAATGTTCAGCACGGTGCAGACCGGGTTTCCCGTCTTGACGACCTGCACAACATTTGCAAAGCAAATGCTAACTACTCCCTTTTTTCAAAAACATTATAGTATAAAAAAATCAAAATGTCAAAACTTATTTTGCTTTTGTTTCACAATAAAGGCAACGATATGTTCCGCTGTCATCCGTAAGAGTAAAGATATGGTCAATATCTTCATTATTGCAAATGCAACGCGGATTTGAGCATTTTATTACATTAGTAAGCCTTTTTGGCAAAGAAAGAGTTTTTTTCTCAACACTCTTTCCGTTTTTAATTACATTTACGGTAATATTTTTATCAATATAGCAAAGTACATCAAGATTTATATCAATCAGCTCATTTATCTTGATTATATCTTTAGCTCCCATTTTTTCACTTTTAGCATTTTGAATAATTGCCACTTGGCATTTAAGCTTATCAAGGTGAAGCGTATTATAAACCTGCATTCCCTTGCCTGCTGTGATATGGTCAAAAACAATACCGTTTTCTATTTCATCAATTTTCATTATAACGTACCTGCCCATTCAAGAAGAGTTTTAATCAATGCCATTCTTACATACTTGCCGTTAAGAGCCTGAACAAAATACTTTGCTCTTGGATCATCATCAACTTCGGTAGCAATTTCATTTACTCTCGGAAGCGGATGCATAATAGTTAAATCCTCTTTTGCAGTATTAAGCTTTTCAAGGTCAAGAATAAATGCGTCCTTAACTTTGAGGTATTCATCCTCTGAAAAGAAGCGTTCACGCTGAACTCGTGTCATATAAAGAACATCAAGTTGCGGCATAGCCTCCTCCATAGTTTCAACCTCTTCATATTCACTGCCGGATTTATCCAAAATATCGGTTTTAATATAATCGGGAATGGCAAGTTCCTTAGGTGCAATAAGAATAAACTTAACATTGCTGTATCTTGACATAGCTTTGATGAGTGAATGAACCGTTCTGCCAAATTTAAGGTCACCGCAAAGGCCGACAGTCATATTATCAAGCCTGCCCTTTTCTCTGAAAATAGTTAAAAGGTCGGCAAGAGTTTGAGTTGGGTGTGAATGGCCGCCGTCACCGGCATTTATAATCGGCACACCGCTTTTAAAGCTTGCAACTCGCGGTGCACCCTCAAGCGGATGGCGCATAGCTATAATATCGGCATAGCAAGATACCATCCTGACTGTATCTTCAACTGTTTCGCCCTTGGTTGCAGATGATGAACCTGCATTGGAAAAGCCGAGTACATTTCCGCCGAGTTCCATCATTGCGGCTTCAAACGAAAGGCGTGTTCTTGTTGACGGTTCAAAAAAAAGCGTAGCAAGCTTTTTACCATCACATATGTGCGAATATTTTTCTTTATTATTGATAATATCAATTGCTGTTGCAATTATGTTATCAATTTCATCAAGTGATAAATCTGTTGTATCAAGCAAATGTCTCATTTTAACACTTCCTTTCAATTATTTTTAGCACCGTTTACTGCAAGATAAGCCTTAATTCTGTCAACATTTTCACGGTTTGATTCATCTTCTTCAAGATATTCAATAATATCATAAACATCAACTACCGAATATACAGGGAAGCCGAATTCATCACTCACTTCAGCCATAGCGCTCTTTTCGGTTTTGCCTTTTTCCTTACGGTCAACCATTACAAATGTAGCAGAAACCTTAACACCGTCAAGCTTTGAAAGAATTGCCATACTTTCCCTGATGGCTGTACCCGCTGTGATAACATCTTCAACTATTACAACTTCTTCGCCGGCCTGTGGCTTGTAGCCGACGAATACACCGCCTTCACCGTGGTCTTTTTCTTCCTTACGATTAAAGAAAAACGGTACATCAAGTCCGTCTTTTGCAAGAGCTACCGCAACTGAAACAGCAATTGGAATACCCTTATATGCCGGCCCGTAGAGAACGGTTTTTTTGTTTCCTACTTTTTCAAAATATGCTTTTGCGTAAAATTCGCCGAGCTTTTGAATTTGCTCACCTGTTTTAATATCGCCGGCATTGATGAAATATGGAATTTTTCTACCGCTTTTTGCAGTAAAGTCGCCAAATTTCAATACACCTGCATCTTCTAAAAATTTGATAAATTCTCTTTTATAGCTTTCCATAGTATTCTCCTTATCCTACAAATTCTTTAACACATCTTCTGTAAGCTGAAACAGGGTCATCGGATGCAGTAATAGGTCTGCCAACAACGATATAATCAGAGCCGATTTCTTTAGCTTTAGCCGGTGTGGTAACACGAACCTGGTCACCTACATCACCGTCAGCAAAACGAACCCCCGGTGTAACAGTCATAAATGCTTTTGAGCAGTTTTCTTTAACCATTCCTGCTTCAAGCGGTGAACAAACAACACCGTCAAGCCCTGCTTCCTTTGCATTTTGGGCATATTTAACTATTGTATCGTTAATAGAAGCGTTAATAAGAAGTTCATTTTGCATACGCTCTTCACTTGTAGATGTAAGCTGGGTAACGGCAATAAGAAGCGGCCTTGTACCGTCCTCCCTTGTAAGCCCTTCCAATGCGGCTTTCATCATATCAATTGTGCCTGCTGCGTGAACATTAGTCATATCAACATCAAGCTTTGAAAGAACAGCCATTGATTTTTTAACTGTATTAGGAATATCGTGAAGTTTAAGATCAAGAAAAATCTTGTGTCCCCTTTTCTTAATTTCTCTTACTATTGACGGGCCTTCGGCATAAAAAAGTTCCATACCGATTTTTACAAAAGGCTTTTCCTCGGTAAATTTATCAAGGAAATCGAAAGTTTGCTGTGCGCTTGAAAAGTCACAAGCGATGATAACATCTTTACCCATTAGTCTACCACTCCTATAATATCACTTATTTTATCTATTTTGAGTTTTTCACATTCCTGTTCAAGTGACTCAATAATATTTTTGCATACATAAGGGTTAACAAGATTTGCTGCCCCTACCTGAACTGCGGTTGCACCTGCCATCATCATTTCAATCACATTTTTTGCACTTGAAACACCGCCGCATCCCATTACGGGAATATTGCAAGCTTTTGCAACCTGGTACACCATTCTTACCGCTACCGGAAAAATAGCGTCGCCGCTGAAACCGCCCATTTTATTTGCAATAACAGGGGTACGCTTTTTAAGGTCTATGCGCATACCAAGCATTGTATTTATAAGGCAAATACCGTCAGCACCGGCCTCCTCGCAAGCTTTTGCTATTGATACAATATCCGTAACATTAGGCGAAAGCTTAATAAACACCGGCTTTGTGGTAACAGCTTTTACAGCCTTTGTAACCTGTGCCGCACATTCAGGTGATGTGCCAAAGCTCATTCCCCCGCCGTGAACATTCGGGCAGGATACATTAACCTCTAAAATACCTACCTGCTCCTCTTTATCCAAAAGCGAGCAAGTATATGCATAATCTTCAACCGAAAAGCCGGAAACATTTGCGATAACGGGCTTGTGAAAATATTCTTTCATTTCAGGTAATTCATGCTCAATAACATGATGCACACCCGGATTTTGAAGTCCAACTGCGTTAATCATACCTGATGTGCATTCAGCAATTCTCGGTGTAGGGTTACCGAAGCGTGCGTCTTTAGTAGTTCCCTTAAACGAGAAAGAGCCTAAAATGTTAATATCATAAATATCTTTAAATTCCTTACCGAAGCCGAATGTGCCCGAAGCCGGAACAACAGGGTTATCCATTTGCATTCCTGCAAGGTTTACCGATAAATCTACCATATAATCTCCTCCTTAACAAGAACAGGGCCATCCTTACAAATGCGCTTATTTCCGTATTTTGTTTTGCAGGAGCAACCCATACACGCACCAAAGCCGCAACCCATCCTTTCTTCAAAAGAAAATTGGCCTGAACATTCGGTTTTATTATAAACAGCTTTAAACATAGGAAGAGGACCGCAAGTATAGAAATAATCGTAATCTTCAGGGAATGCATCTGTCACAAAGCCTTTAACACCGTATGATCCGTCAACCGTTGTGACAAAAACATCTATTCCAAGTGCCTTAAATTCATCTTCATAAAAAACTTCATCTTTAGTATTAAAGCCAAGTACAACGGTAGGCTTTTGCCCGCTTTCAATAAGCTTTTTGGCAAGATAATACATTGGCGGAACACCGACACCGCCGCCGATAAGAAGCGGCTTTGCCGATTTTGATATATCATATCCGTTTCCAAGCCCTGTAAGGATATTGAGCATTTCACCGACAGAAATATTACTCATTTGTTCAGTTCCCTCGCCTACAACTTTGTATATAATTGTAATAACATTTTCATTGCAATCACATACAGATATAGGCCTGCGAAGAAACTTTCCCTCAAGCTTAATATTTATAAATTGGCCGGGTGCGGTGATATGTGATGTATCACCCTCAAGCTCCATTTTATAAACATCTTTAGCAATTTTCTCGTTAGTTAATACTTTATAATCACTTTCAAAAAACATATATCGTTATTCCTCATCAATTGTTGATACACCAAGTGTAATTTCTTCAAGTACATCAAGAAGAACTTTAACCGTATCAAGAGAAGTAAACATTGTTACATTATTTTCAACTGCTGCACGCCTGATTTCAGAACCGTCTGAATGGGAGTCACCCGCGTTAATATCAATTGTATTGATAACATAAGCAATATGACCCTGGCGAAGTGCTTTTAATATTTCATCACTGTCATCAAGTGTAAGCTTTGCACGAACCTTGGTGCGAATACCGTGGCTTTTAAGATATTTTGCTGTACCTTCTGTTGCTTCAATATTAAAGCCGAGGTCATAAAATCTCTTAATAAGAGGAAGTGCGGCAGGCTTATCCTGGTCAGCAATAGTAACAAATACAGTACCGTAGTTTGCAACATTCATACCGGACGCCTGAATTGCTTTATAAAGCGCACGGGTGAGTGACTTATCATATCCGATAGCTTCGCCTGTTGACTTCATTTCAGGTGAAAGGTAAGTATCCATACCCTTAAGCTTTGAGAATGAGAAAGCAGGAGCTTTAACATACCAGCGTTTCTTTTCTTCAGGATATACTTTATCAATTCCCTGCTCTTTAAGTGAATGGCCAAGAATTACCTGGGTTGCAATGTGAGCCATAGGCACACTTGTTGCTTTTGAAAGAAACGGTACTGTTCTTGAAGAACGAGGATTAACTTCAATTACATAAACATCATCATTATTGTCAGCTATGAACTGAATGTTATAAAGGCCTACAATTCCGATTGCTTTACCAAGTTTAACAGTATAATCAATAATTTTATCTTTTACATTTTGTGACGCTGTGAATGTAGGGTAAATTGAAATTGAGTCACCTGAATGAACGCCTGTTCTTTCAACATGTTCCATAATACCAGGAACAAATACATCATTTCCGTCACAAATTGCGTCAACTTCAAGCTCACGGCCCATTATATACTTATCTACCAAAACAGGCTGCTCGGTATTGATTTCAACAGCAGTTTGAAGATAATGGCGAAGTGATTCTTCATTAGCCACAATTTGCATAGCACGGCCACCGAGTACAAACGAAGGCCTTACAAGTACAGGATAACCGATTTCTGCCGCAACCTTAACACCTTCTTCAATATTGGTTACAGCAAGTCCCTTTGGCTGCGGAATACCGAGAGCTTCCATTACTTTTTCAAAGCTATCTCGATTTTCTGCCCTGTCAATAGCTTCAACATCAGTGCCGATAATAGGCACACCGAGAGCATCAAGCGGCGGTGCAAGGTTAATAGCTGTTTGCCCACCGAGCGATACAACAATACCAAGCGGTTTTTCAAGGGTGATAACATTCATAACATCTTCAACCGTAAGCGGTTCAAAATAAAGTTTATCACTTGTTGTGTAATCGGTTGATACTGTTTCAGGGTTATTATTTATAATAATAGCTTCATATCCTGCCTCACGGATTGACCATATTGCGTGTACGGTTGAATAGTCAAATTCAACACCCTGACCAATACGGATAGGACCTGAGCCCAAAACAATAATTTTCTTTTTATCTGATACTACCGATTCATTTTCTTCTTCATAAGTTGAATAGAAATAAGGAACATAAGAATCAAATTCAGAAGCGCAGGTATCTATCATCTTATATATAGGGAAAATATTATTTTCTTTTCTGAGTTTGAATACATCAGATTCACTCATACCCCAAAGCATACCGATATACTTATCGGAAACGCCCATTTTCTTTGCGTCTTTAAGAGTTTGAATGTCCTTGATATTATCTTTAATAACATTTTCAAAATCAACTATATTCTTAAACTTTTCAAGGAAGAACATATCAATTTTAGTTGCGTTATAAATTCTAATTAAATCGGTATGAAGCCTGATAAGTTGAGCAATAGCAAAAAGCCTGTCATCAGTACCGTTTTTGATATATTTAAGAAGTTCGTCCTCTGTATAATCATCAAACTTTTTGCTGTACAAATGGCATACGCCGATTTCAAGTGAGCGCACGGCTTTAAGCAAACTTTCTTCCATAGTTCTGCCGATTGCCATAACTTCGCCGGTAGCTTTCATTTGTGTGTTAAGCGTATTATTGGCATCTGCAAATTTATCAAATGGGAAACGCGCAATTTTTGTTACAACATAGTCAAGTGCAGGTTCAAACGAAGCAGGAGTATTTGCAATAGGAATTTCATCAAGATGCATACCTACGGAAATTTTAGCGGATACCCTTGCAATAGGATAACCCGAAGCTTTAGAAGCAAGTGCAGACGAACGCGAAACCCTCGGATTAACTTCAATAAGATAATATTGGAATGAGTGAGGGTCAAGTGCAAACTGAACATTGCATCCGCCCTCAATTTTAAGTTCACGGATAATGCGAAGTGCAGAATCACGAAGCATTTGATATTCTTTATTTGTAAGAGTTTGTGACGGTGCAACAACTACCGAGTCACCTGTATGAACACCGACAGGGTCGATATTTTCCATATTACAAATTGTGATAGCAGTATCATTTGCATCACGCATTACTTCGTATTCGATTTCCTTATAGCCTTTAATACTCTTTTCCACAAGTACCTGGTGAACAGGTGAAAGTGCAAGAGCATTTTTCATCATAACCATAAATTCTTCTTCATCATCGGCAAAGCCACCGCCTGTACCGCCAAGTGTAAATGCCGGGCGAAGAACAACAGGGAATCCTATTTCTCTTGCAGCTTTAAGTCCGTCTTCAAGATTTTCTGCAATCTCACTCGGAAGAACCGGTTCGCCGAGGCTTTCACAAAGCTCTTTGAAAAGCTCTCTGTCCTCCGCTCTTTCAATAGCGTCAAAATTAGTACCGAGTATTTCAACATCACATTCTTTAAGTACGCCTTTTTTAGCAAGCTGAACTGCAAGATTGAGGCCGGTTTGACCGCCGAGTGACGGTAAAATTGCATCAGGTCTTTCATGGCGGATAATTCTTGCAACATATTCAAGATTAAGAGGTTCCATATATACTTTATCTGCAATATCCGTATCCGTCATAATAGTTGCAGGGTTTGAGTTAATAAGTACAACCTCATATCCCTCTTCCCTAAGAGCAAGACAAGCCTGTGTGCCGGAATAGTCAAATTCAGCCGCCTGGCCGATTACAATCGGGCCGGAGCCGATTACAAGTATTTTGTGAATATCAGTTCTCTTTGGCATATCAGTCTTCCTCCTTTTGCATAAGTGCAATAAATTTATCAAATAAGTAGGCACTGTCCTGCGGGCCAGGCGCACTTTCCGGGTGATACTGAACCGAGAAAAGCTTGTCCTTTTCACACTTAACACCCTCTGCCGTATCATCAAGCAAATTGATATGTGTAAGTTCAAGGTCAGTTCCTTCAAGTGACTTTACATCAACTGCATATGAATGGTTTTGCGATGTAATTTCAAGCTTACCTGTTTCCATATTTTTAACAGGGTGATTACCACCCCTGTGGCCGAATTTCATTTTAAATGTTTTTGCACCGAGTGCAAGTGAAATCATTTGGTGGCCAAGGCAGATACCGAAAATCGGAAGCTTACCCCTGAGTTCTTTTACTACATTGATAACGGTTTGAACATCCTCCGGGTTACCCGGACCGTTAGAAAGAAATAAACCGTCAGGGCGCATTTTAAGTATTTCTTCACTTGTGATATTGTAAGGCACTACTGTAACATTACAGCCCTTTTCATTAAGCTTACGAATAATATTATGCTTAATGCCGCAGTCAATAGCTACAACATCATACTTATGATTAGGAGTTCTTGAATACCAGCGCTTTTTACAGCTTACGCGTGAAACCATATCAGTCGGAATAACATATTCCCTGACTTTTTCAAGTGCTTCTTCATAAGGTACATCTGCGTTGCAGATAATAACTTTTTGTGAGCCTTCATCACGAATAATTCGTGTAATCATTCGTGTATCAACACCGCTGATAGCCGGAATATCATATTCCACAAGTACCTCATCAAGTGTTTTGGTATAGCGGAAGTTAGACGGTAAATCGTTATATTCCCTTACAATAAGTCCGCCCATAGTAGGCACTTTGGTTTCATAATCTTCATCAGTCATACCGTAGTTGCCGATAAGTGGATAAGTCATACACACCATTTGGTCGGTATAACTCGGGTCAGACACAATTTCCTGATAACCCACCATTGAAGTATTAAAAACAATTTCATTTATTGCTTCTTTGTCTGCACCGAAACCGTAACCGTAAAATTCTTTACCGTTTTCAAGCACAATTTTTTTGTTATATGGCTGCATAAACAATCTCTCCTTTACATATTGTTAAAAGGTTTTCACCTTGTAAATTCCAATTTTCAAACGGTGTAGCCCTACCCATAGTAACAAAATTTTCAGGGTTAACACACCATTTTTTATCAACATCAAGCAGTGCAAGGTCAGCCGGCGCGCCCACTTCTATTTTACCGCCCGGTAAGCCAAATATTTCCCTCGGCTTAACCGACATCATATCAATCAGCTTTTCGATAGTGATAATACCTGTTTTAACAAGCTTGGTATTAAGCACACCAAACGCTGTTTCCAAGCCGACAACACCCATTAGCGAACCTGCAAGCCCTTTTGCTTTTTCCTCTGCGCTGTGCGGTGCATGGTCAGTCGCAATAACATCAACCGTACCGTCAAGCACACCGTCAATAAGTGCCTGCATATCCTCTCGGCTCCTGAGCGGAGGATTCATTTTAAATCTGCCGTCTTCCTGCAAATCTTCATCACACATTGTAAGATAATGTGGGCCTGTTTCGCAGGTAACTTTTACACCGCGCGCTTTAGCCTTGCGGATAATATCAACACTTTCTTTTGTTGAAATATGGCACACATGATATTTGCAGCCTGTTTCTTCGGCAAGTTTGCAATCACGCTCAATTTGCGCCCACTCACTTTCCGAGCAAATACCCTTATGCCCGTGTTTTTTGCAATAAATACCATCGTGAATATATCCACCGTTAAGCAAATCATTAACTTCACAATGCGCAGATATAATCTTGCCGAGCTTTGCACATTCTTCCATAGCTTTTTTCATAAGTTCCTGCGTTTGAACACCTGTTCCGTCATCGGAAAAGCCGACAACTTTATCTGCCATTGATTTAAAGTCAACAGTTTCGCCCTCACCTTTTCTGCCCTTGGTTATTGTGCCAAACGGTAAAACTGAAATAACAGCGTCACGCTCAATTATATCTGTTTGCACCTTGAGGTTTTCAACACAGTCGGGAGCCGGATTAAGATTAGGCATTGTGCAAAGGGTTGTATACCCTGCCCTTGCGCCTGCCATAGAGCCTGACTTTATTGTTTCTTTATAAGAAAAACCGGGTTCGCGAAGATGTGTATGAACATCAACAAAACCCGGTATCAATAAATATTTATCTAAAGCGTCAATTACTCTATCGGCACCATTTAATGAAATAGTGCTTGAAATCTCGGTAATAAATCCATCGGTTATAAGAACATCTGACTTTTTAATTTTATCATCAATATAACATAATGCATTTTTAATCAGTAATGTCATAAACCACAGTCCTTTCTTTATCCTTGTAATTATAATATATTTACCCCTAATAAGTCAACATAAAAATATCTATTATATCTATTTACTTTAAAAAATTTATGTTATATAATTAGATTGATTTTTTCTTAAGCATTAGGTATTAAGCGGAAGTGAAAATATGATTAAGATTTTGCAATTTGGCGAAGGCAATTTTTTAAGAGCATTTGCCGAGCATTATATTCAAGCGGCAAATGAAAAAGGCATATATGACGGCAAAGTTGCAATATGCCAGCCGAGAAAAAACAATGCAGTTATAAATGCATTAAAAAAGCAAAATAATGAATATAATATTATTTTAAAAGGCAGGTTTAACGGTAAAATAATTGACGAAGTGCAGCACATAAACTGCATTGAAAAATGCATTGACACCGTTTTAGAAACAGAAGAACTTGAAAGCACATTTTGCTCACATTCGCTTGAGCTTATTATATCCAACACAACCGAAGCGGGAATTTGCTATAACGGTAATGACAAGGCAGAGAATTTTCCAAACATTTCATTTCCGGCAAAAATCACATATCTGCTTAAAAAACGTTTCGATTCAGGCAAAAGCGGGCTTGTTTTTTTACCGGTTGAGTTAATAGAAAATAACGGCAATGAATTAAAAAACTGCATATTGAAATATGCCAAGCTTTGGAACTTGGACAATGAGTTTATAAATTTCGTTGAAAACGAATGCAGCTTCTGCAACACCCTTGTTGATAGGATAGTAACAGGCAAGGTTGAATATGGAAGCGACGCCTGCGCAGTTTCGTGCGAGCCGTATGCAAGCTTCATTATAGAGGCAGATGAAAAAGCAAGAAAAGTAATTCCTTTTACAAAAGTTGATATGGGTGCGCAGTTTGCGGCAAGCGTACTTCCTTTCCGCAAAAGAAAAGTTAAAATACTAAACGGTGTTCACACAATGAGCGTACTTGCCGGATATAATGCCGGTTTTAAAATTGTAAGAGATATGGTTAATGACGAAACCTTTAAAGCTTACATATTAAAAGGCTTGAATGAAGAAATATTAGAAACAATTGACCTTGACAAAGAGCAATTAACAAGCTTTGCGCAAAGTGTAATCGAAAGATTTAACAATCCTTTTATTGACCACAAGTTACTTGACATCAGCTTAAATTCCGTTGCGAAGTTTAAAGCGCGCTGCCTTTGCTCATGCCTTGATTACTATAACAAATTCGGCAAAGCGCCTAAAGTTTTATCATTTGCTTTTGCAGGGTTAATCAATTTTTATGAAGATTTTGAAAATAAAGATTATCCTGTAAATGATATTGAAAATGTGCTTGAGTTTTTCAAAGCAAAACATAAAGATATAGTATTTGATGTGCTTGCAAACAGTGAGTTTTGGGGCGAGGATTTGACAAAATACGACAATATTTATGATACTGTAAACCATTGGTATACAAACATTAAAAAATACGGGATAAAAAGTGCAATGGAGATACTTTTAAATGAATAAATTATTTAAAATAAATGACAATGACAATGTTGCAATTGCACTTGAAAGCTTGGCAAAGGGTGAAAAGGTTGACGGTATCACCCTGCTTGACGACATACCTTTCGGCCACAAGGTATTATTAAAAGATATGAAATCGGGCGAAAACATAATTAAATACAATGAACCTATCGGCCACCTTACGCGTGACTGCAAAATGGGTGAGCATATACACGAGCATAATTTAAAAACGAATTTAAGTGATATAGTTGAATACAAATTTGCAGGTGACAATGAATATAAGCCGAAAAACTGCGAAATTACATTTAACGGATATTTAAGATATAATAACAAAGCCGCCACAAGAAACGAAATATGGATTATTCCGACAGTCGGCTGTGTTAACAATACAGCAAAAAGGCTCGAAAAAATCGGGCAGGAAATAATCGGCGAGGGATGTGACGGTGTTTTTGCATATACGCATCCGTTTGGATGCAGTCAACTTGGTGACGACCAGGAAAACACAAGAAAAATTCTTGCGTCCCTTGCAAATCATCCAAACGCAGGTGGTGTGCTGATTCTATCGCTTGGCTGTGAAAATACAAATGTAAAAACATTTAAAAAATATCTCGGTAATTATAACGAAAGCAGAATAAAATTCCTTGTAACGCAGGACTGTGAAGATGAGCTTGAAGAGGGTAAAAAGCTGATTAAAGAGCTTTATGATTATGTCAAAGATTTTAAGCGTGAGCCTATACCGCTTAATAAACTTGTAATCGGTTATAAGTGCGGCGGTTCTGACGCATTCAGCGGAATTTGTGCAAACGCCCTTTGCGGCAGGCTTACCGACAGGGTAACTTCATTCGGTACATCGGCAATACTAACGGAAGTACCGGAAATGTTCGGTGCTGAAACATTACTGATGCAAAGATGTAAAAACCGTGAAACATTTGATAAATGCGTTGATATGATAAATTCTTTCAAGCAATATTTCTTTTCACATAACCAAGAATGTTACGAAAATCCGTCACCCGGAAATCACGACGGCGGAATAACCACACTTGAAGAAAAGTCGCTCGGCTGCATACAAAAAGGCGGAAAAGCAATAATTACCGATATACTTAAATACGGTGAGCATTGCAAAAAGCCGGGTTTAAGTTTATTAACAGGGCCGGGCAATGATATTGTTTCTGTAACGAACCTTACAGCAGCAGGTGCAAATATAATATTGTTTACAACGGGCAGAGGTACTCCGCTCGGCGCTCCTGTACCTACTGTTAAAATATCATCAAACTCTTCCCTTTACAAAAGGAAAAGCAACTGGATAGATTTCAATGCGGGTGAACTGATAAATAACCGGGATTTTGAAAATATTACCGAAGAAATATTAAATTTAGTAATTGAAGTTGCTTCGGGCAAGAAAACTAAAAACGAAATTAACTCCTACCGCGACATTTCCATATTTAAAGACGGAGTAATAATGTAAATAAAAAATGATGATAAAGGAAAATCAAGAATAACAGAAAACATATAAAAAGGCGCAGATGAATATAAAAATTCA
>FR895304.1:28419-93943 GCA_000434995.1 Firmicutes bacterium CAG:341
CAGATGAATATAAAAATTCATCTGCGCCTTTATTATGCACCGATATTTATTTGCGGGTAAATATCCTGCAAAGAATAGTAAAACTTTTTAAGCCTTTGGTTTAATTTAACATCTTTTACCGCTGAAAATTTTGCATCTTCAAGTTTAATTTACCCGATATGCCCGAAGCGATTTTTATATTTTCAAAATCTGCTTTGCCTGTCAATTCAATAAACTATTTGTAAATTGTAATTTACCATAACAAAAACCCACTCAACAAGTGAGTGGGTTAATTTGAATATCTAACTAAAATTAGAGTGCAGCCTTAGCTGATTCAACAAGTGAAGTGAATGCAGTTGGGTCAGAAATAGCAATTTCTGAAAGCATCTTTCTGTTAAGGTCAATGCCTGCTTTCTTAAGTCCGTTCATAAATGTTGAATAGTTAGTACCGTTTGCCTTGCAAGCAGCTGAAATACGAGTAATCCAAAGTCTTCTGAAATCTCTCTTCTTCTGTTTTCTGCCGATGTATGCATACTGTCCGCTCTTCATAACAGCTTGTTTAGCTGTCTTGAAAAGTCTGTGCTTTCCGCCGTAGTAGCCCTTAGCTGCCTTTAATACTTTTTTTCTTCTTTTACGAGTTGCCATAGCACCCTTAATTCTTGCCATATCTATATACCTCCGAGTTAATGTTAATGCCTAAATAATTAAGCAAATTCTTCTTATTTGTAAGGAACAAGTCTCTTGCACTGCTTCTGGTTTGTAACATCAGCAACTGCAGTTTTACGAAGATTTCTCTTACGCTTAGTTGACTTCTTAGTAAGAATGTGTGAGGTATAAGCATGTGCACGCTTTACCTTGCCGCTCTTTGTTGTCTTAAAACGCTTCTTTGCGCCGCTGTGAGTTTTAATTTTTGGCATAATTTATTCCTCCGTGTGATTATTTACTTGCCTTAGGAGACAAAAACATAAGAATTTGCCTACCGTCGAGTTTAGGGGCTTTATCAACATTTGCTTCTTCCTCAAGTGAAGCTGCAAAACGCTTCATATTTTCAATACCGAGGTCTGAATGAGTCATCATTCTGCCCTTAAGGCGAATTGAAACCTTAACCTTGTGACCTGACGCAAGAAACTTTTTTGCCTGATTAACTTTTGTGTTGAAGTCACCGACATCAATAGTAACACTAAGACGAATTTCCTTTGTTTCAACCTGCTTTTGATTTTTGCGATTTTCCTTTTCACGCTTAGCCTGCTCATAACGGAACTTTGAATAGTCCATAATTTTGCATACAGGCGGCTTAGCCTGAGGAGCAATCTTTACTAAATCAAGGCCTTTTGTTTCAGCTATGTGGAGTGCATCACTTGCGCTCATAATACCAAGCTGTTCACCGTCGGCTGAAATAACGCGTAATTCCTTGTCTTTGATTTCATTATTGATTTGTTGAGTTTCCTTGCTGATAAAAAACACCTCTTATAAAAAATTAAAGTGTGAACGCAATATCCGTTCACACTTCAATAATCAATTAACAAATAAATTATTGCCCTTTTCGCTTAGCTGAAGGGGAGAACGACGCGTTCTTCTTTATTGCGTAGATATATTAACATAGCCACATCAATTTGTCAATACAAAATTTAGATTTATTTTATAAATTTTATTGCCAAGGATATTTTTGCTTAAGTTTTTCAAATTCTTTGTAGTCCTTTGCAAAATGGAATTTATTTTCAAGGTCGGAAAAGAAGTAATAATAGCCTGTATCATTATGATTTACAACTGCATTTATATTTTCAACACCCGGATTACAAATAGGCCCGCTCGGAAGCGCCGGGCATTTATAAGTATTATACGATTCAACAACACTTGTGCCAAATCCGTTTTCACGAAGCTTATTACCGTAAAATATAGTAACATCGCTTTGAAGCTGCTGGCCTATATTAAGGCGGTTAATAAATACAGATGCAATATTTTGAGCCACGCCGTCACCAAGCGTTTCCTTTTCAACAACCGATGCAAGTGTTACAAGCTCGTAAAGAGTCATACCGTTTTTTTCGCAATAATCAGTCCATTCATCGCTGATTTTACCGTCGAATGTTTCAAGCATTGTTGCCACAACATCTTTTGCATTACTGTTTTCCGGCAAATCATATGTTGCAGGAAACAAAAAGCCTTCAAGCTGATAAGCAACATTTTCGCCCATATATGCTTCGTTTAAAAAATCATAATTATAATCATTTTTATTTTTGCAGGCATTTAAAAAATCCGACTTTTTACAAATATTGTTTTTTTCTAAAGTATCTGCAATATCAAAAACAGTATATCCCTCGGGAATGCAAACCGAAACGCTTTTATGTGAAATATCGGGATTTTGAAGTTTTTTTGCAATTTCCTCATAACTCATTGATGAGGTCATATTATATTCACCGTTGATATAAGTGAATTTAGGATAATGCTTATCCATCCACCAATTCCAAACGGTATCATTTTTAATGATTCCATTTGATTTTAATTTTTCGCCTATTTGATAAGCAAAATCATCTTTTTCAATAACAAGATTATATTCCGTTTTGGTATTTCTGTTACCGCTTACATCTTTTTGAACATAGGTATAGCCAACATAAGCTGTGATACCCAAAAGAGCAAGAACAAGAATTACTATTACAGCAATGCCTGATTTACTTTTATTCTTCGACATTGAAATCTCCTTTATCAATACACATAGGTGTGTGAACTATTCCCCTATCAACAAGTTCTCTGCCACAAATGCGAAAACCGAGCTTTTCATAAAAATTAACAGCGTGATTTTGAGCGTCTACATAAATTCGTTCTGCCCCGGCTTCAATAGATTTGGCAACAACAGCGTTAACTACCGTTGCCCCGTAATGCTTGCCTCTATATTCTTTAAGCACTGCAATTCTGCCTATTTTAAGCCCGTTTGACTGCGGTATTTCCGTAATTCTGGCGGTTGCCACAGCACTCTTGCCATCATAAAGCAGGGCAAAAAGCGCTCTTTTATCAAGCTCGTCAAACTCTTCCTCGCCTTTTATATTTTGTTCACTCATAAAAACCTGCATACGAATACTTTTAACAAGCATAAAATCAGGGTCGGAATATAATAAAAACTTAACTTCAGCCATTTATTTTGTGTACCTTAAGCATATTTGTTGTGCCGGACATACCGAGCGGTATACCTGCTGTGATTACTACTGTATCTCCATTTTTAGCCACACCGGCTTTAACTGTAACTTCAACTGCGTGGTCAAAAAGTTCATCAGTATTATTTTTAAGCTGACAAAGTACCGGCTTAACACCCCAGCTAAGACTTAGCTGACGCCATACTTTTTGGTTAATTGTAGCACCAACAATAGATGTTTGCGGCCTAAACTTTGAAATCATACGGGCGGTAGTGCCGCTTTTAGTTACAGTAATAATTGCCGACGCATTAAGGTCGTGTGCAGTAGTAACGGTAGCGTGGCTGATAGCAGATGTAATATCCTTACCGCCGCTTTCAGGATAAAAATTATCGAATTGCCGTTTGTAATCAATATCTCCCTCGGTAGTGAGTGCAATTGAAGTCATAGTTTGAACTGCTTCAATCGGGTGCTTGCCGACAGCGCTTTCACCCGAAAGCATAATTGCGCTTGTACCGTCATAAATAGCATTTGCAACATCGGTAATTTCCGCTCTTGTAGGGCGCGGATTATTTATCATAGATTCAAGCATTTGCGTTGCTGTTACAACAATTTTGCCTGCATCATACACTTTTCTTATAATCATTTTTTGAATAGCAGGAATACGCTGAAAATCAATTTCAACACCCATATCCCCTCTTGCTACCATTATTCCGTCAGACACAGCAATAATATCATCAATATTATCAACACCCTGTGTGTTTTCAATTTTAGAAATAATTTTAACATCTTTCCAGCCTATTGCTTCAACAAAATTACGAAGAATTGTAACATCGGTAGCACTGCGAACAAATGATGCCGCAATAAAATCAAAATCGTGCTTTGCACCGAATTTAAGGTCATTCATATCCCTTTCGGAAAGATAAGGCATATTAAGGTCAACACCAGGAACATTAACACCCTTATGGTTTGTTAAAAGTCCGCCGTCAATAACGGTGCAATGAATATCACTGCCTTTTACGCTGTCAACCTTCATTGAAATAAGGCCATCGTTAATAAGAATGACTGTTCCTGCTTTAACATCACGAGGAAGTCCCTCATAATTAACATAACATTTCTTTTCATTGCCAAGGCACATTTTTGTAGTTAAAACAAATTTGTCACCCTCGTTAATTACTGCACCGTCAGGATTTTCAAAATCACCAAGTCGAACTTCAGGTCCTTTGGTATCGAGCAAAGTTGCAATCGGTGCATTGAGCTTTTCCCTTACTGCAATAACTTCTTTAAGTCTTTTTTCATGATCCTCATATGCACCGTGGCTAAAATTAAATCTTGCAACATCCATACCTGAAAGAACCATTTTTTCAAGTGTTTGAGGATTATCTGTTGCCGGCCCTAATGTACAAATGATTTTAGTTTTTTTCATTGTAATATTATCTCCATAGCTTAAATACAAAATACTTTGAAAAAGGCGCATCAAATTTCCGCAATATTTAGACAAAACCTTCCTCGATAGTATAATAACACAAAAATATAAAAATGCAATATAAAATGCAATATATTTTTATTATTAACTGTTAAATATATAATAAAAAAATTAAAACAAAAAACAAGGCAATCGCCAAATGACAATTGCCTTGTAAAAATATTGATTTTTAATAGTTTTCACCCGGGATATTATCAAGAACATCGCGAGGGAAGAATACACTTGAACCGCCTGTTGCCATATCCGTATTTGAATCATCCAAATCGTAGTTAAACACTTTATCACTTGCGTTGTTATATTCATTTTCAGATATGATAAATATATTACCGCTTTGTGCAAGGTGAAGGTCTAAAGTCCGCCAATTTTGGAATCTGTGCAAATTGAAGTAATATGCATTATCTTCAATAGTATCAGCAATACCACAGCCCCAAATTTCCTGATACCAGCCGTCAAAATCAAGCTTACCGTTTGGCGCATAGAACAATGCACCAAGCTTACCGTAACCGGCAAAATACTTGATATTACCTTGATATGAAGCGATAGAATTAGGAAGCTGTTTAGCATTATATTCTGCGTTATCTGCCTTTGAGTAGAAGTTGAACAAATTAACATCACCCTTATTTGCAACAAGGTAAGTTAAGCGCATATCTATTGTAGTATTTATGTTTATGTTATTATCAGCATAAATAAGAACCGGGAAAGAAGTTTGACCGTCAGCTGATGATGTACCCCTGCTGTCAAAACCTGCAAGACTTGTATTACCCTTGATTGAATCAATATTCACATTAAGGCTGCTTGCCATACAGGTAAAGTCGTGGCCGAGATAAATAAGTGCGTCCTGCCTGAGTACACACTGGCCTTGAACAAGGCAATCATAAGTACCCATAATTGAAGCGTTCTTATTAAGAGTTAATGAACCGAGTGTATAAATACTGCCCTGCTTCGGTTTGAATTCTTCTTTAAGGTTATAGCCGAATTTCTTAAGCGCATCGAGTATATCACCCCAAAGTGAACCGTCAGAATCACTTACATACGGTTTATACTTATATGTTGCATTTTTAAAGGTTTCCGGCATTACCCATAAATCTGCATTATGCCTTAATGTAAGATATTTAGGAGTAAATACATAGTTACCTACTGCAACTTGCGAATAACCGTATTCAAAGATTTGACCGCCGTATGATACAAGTGACTGACCGATAAAGAATGTACCACCCTTTGCATTATCGGATGAATCAGCTTGAAGCTCATTCTTAATATTAGCACCGTCATTTGTAAGCGGTGTATCATTATCATCTTTGCCTGCATCGGTACTTCCGTCAGTCTTTTCATTATCGCCCTTTGAATCCGAATATTCAGGTTCTTTACCTTCGGTTACACCTTTGGCAGTATTTTCAGTAACGGTATTACCGTTAATAGTTCTTGTATAATCACCGGATTTGCCGAGTTCAATATACGAAAGTGCTGTAACATTACCGCCTACCGAAACAGTAGTGCAATCACGAATCTTAATCCACGAAGTTGAAGCCTGCAAGCTGCCGCCTACATGGAATTCACTGTATGAACCGCCTTCAACAGAAGTAAGGGCTTTAAGCTTTTTGCCGACATAAATCTTTGCATCGTGGCGAAGAGTTAAATATTTGTTACTTATAAAATCGTCTTTAACTCGAAGGGTAGTTGAAGCATAAACCTTTGTATACTTTCCGCTTTCAAAGTTACCGCCTACATAGGTGTAACCTGCATTAGCGAATGTGTATTTTTTAAGGCTGTCACCCTTGGTGAAGAACTTACCGTTAACATCAGACGCTTGTGACCTATCCTCATCATCATCAAGAAGAGATTTACCGATTTCAACGAAATCATCACAAGTGAACTTACCGTTGATATAGTTCTTGGTCATATCACGAATCTTAGCTGTATCACGAACATACATATTTCCGTTTACAATAATCTTTGAGCAAATATTTTCATCAAGACATTGGAAAATAAGGAATCTGTAATCGTTATTTTTAATAAGATTCTCCATTCTTATAGCATCAAGGTCTGATTTCTTGGAACTGTCAAAAATAGCGTTTTTAATAATACTGATAGTATCAGGATCATTAAGTGACTTTTGACCTGCAACTGCAAGAGTTACATTTTGCTTCATATAAACTCTTGAATAAGTGTAAAGCGAACCACCTACATAAACATTGGCATTTGAATAAATATCCAAGTCACGCGAATTATTTTCAGGTACTGTTGACAACGACTTAGTCCAAAGACTTTCACCCAGTGTATTATTAAGCATATTTCCGCCAACATAGAAATATGAACTTCTGTACTTATTAGGGTTTTTATCAAAATCATCGTGGTAAGAACGTTTATCATCACAGAATGAATAATAAGTAGCATCAACTGCATTATAAGTAAACATTTCAATATTTATCTTTGTAGCACGCTTTGATTGGTAATCCCCGCCTACCATAAAGATACTGTTATTACCTGCCGCAATACCTGCACCACCGAAGCAATCACCACCGATAAAGGTATTAGAGTGGTTATATGCCCAAATAGCAGTTGCATAGTACGAATTACCACGATTACAATAATCAAGCAAATCTCCGCCTATATAGGTAGTACCCATAGTGAAGTATGAGCCTGCATTACCGTCTTTTTCGTTTGAACCAAGCTTTAAGTTGCCGCCGATATATACAGTTGCCTTTTTAAACTCAGTGCCGTTAATGCTGTCAACACCATTCATAAATGACATTGACTTTTCGTTTCTCCATTTTGAAGTGTTTAATGAATCCTTATTCATTTCAACATTGCCTGAAACTGCAAATTTGCCGAGGTTAATTGTAACTATACCGTAAGTGTAATCACCGTCACAGTCAAAAACAGCATTTTCAGCGTTGTAAAAAGCATTTGAGTTAAGGTTAACTGCGCCGCCGAAGTGCGCTTTAGCATTCTTATAGTTAATAATTGCTGTATCACTGTTTATAGCACCGCTTGGCATATCGCACCAACCTGTTATCTGCATACCTGCATTAGAATAAATTTCGCCGCAGTTTTTAACATAACCGTAAAATTTAAGTTCATTTGTACCGCCGATATAAAGATATGCATCAACAGTACCGACTGTTTTACCGTTTTTAAGTGAATAACCCTGATGCAGATCACCATCTTCTTTATCGGTAATATACTGGGATTTACTCCAATCAACATTAAGGTTACCCAAAATATACATCTTGCCATAGTTATAAACTGTGCAAGCCATATTAACATCGCCTTGAATACCGAGTGAGCCTGACTTAACAAACAAAGCCTCACCATCATTAAGCGAAACATTGCCGCCTATGTTAGTTGTGCCGGAAAGAACACAAAGTCCTACGCCTCTGTTTTCCATACCGTCAACCTTGTTTGTACCCTTAATATCGAGTGAATAGCCAATATTGACCGTACCTCTTGTATGCAAAGCTCCCTTAAGTGTGAGTGTTTTTGAGGCGTCACCGGCAATAAATGTATCTGCATTATCACTTGTAAAAGCAATTTCAGGGTCATTAGTCGAGCCGCCGCTGTTAACTATGTTGAGGCCACCCATAAGATACATATTACCACCATTTGAAATTTTGGCAGAATGACTAGAGAATGCACTAACACTGCCCAATTGAACCTCATCTTTTATGCAAAGGTATCCACCGGATTCAACTTTCAAAGAAGACAAAACAGTTAACGAACCATTATGTGTTATATTACCAAATTCTTTAATTGTTAAAGAATTCAATATCTTATCTCCGATATTGTCAGCAATGTATAATCCGTTAATTACAACATCCGTTTTCTTACCGGCTGTATCAGTTTGACTTATTGTATGTTTACCGTTTGAGAAGAATTCACTTAAATTATCTGCACTTGAACTTTCAACATTTACGACATAAGTGGTCCAAACCGGTGCAAGTGACCAGAATTTAGAACCGCCATTTATATCGATGCTACTGCAATAATTTTGTGTTGAACCTCCTATTATAATATACGAATTATCATTTAATGTAATTGTCGAGCCATACAAGCCGTTTATGCTGATGTACTTTGCAACATAAAGCTTTGAAGAAGAATTTAAATTAACTGCATCGTTAGATGAAAGATAGCCCAAAACAATCAATCTATGTGAATTTGACAAGGAAATAGCACCTGACGACATAGTCAAATTGCCGCCGATGAGGGTTAATCCGCCGTTATTGCCGACAATATTATTATGGCTAACACTAAGCGAACCATAGAGATAAAGTGAACCGTCATTAACAAATTGCTTTGAAAAAGTCAAATTTGATTTTGTGGCAGTTTGTTCAATCGAGCCGTCACCTAAATAAATACGAGACTCAGGCTGATTGTTTGTAAATTCATCTATATTAGATGAAAGAGCATTGATATAGCCGCCTGAATTACCATTCAAACCGAAAATGCTGACAATTGAGCCTTTTTCTCCATTATCAGAATAAAGTTTAAATCTTCTTTCAATACCGCTGTTAACAATACCAGTTACATATAATTCGCTAGTACCTTTAATTTGCACAGCTTCATTAAATTCAATTGAATCAGTTTGGGCAGCTTGTAAATCACCTGCACAATAAAGTTTACCTGATTGAAGCTTTAAAGGATATAATGTATTTACATTTTGAACAGAATATATTGTACCGGAAATATCCAAACCGGTTTTACCGTTTTTATTTTTATTGCCTTTAAAAATACCGTTTGCGTTAATATTGCCTTTTGCAATTACTTCACTGCCACTAACAACGTTAACATAGCAATTAAATGTAATATCGCCCCAACATTCAATGCGGCAAGCGATATTAAATTGACCGCTGTTATCACTTGTTTGAGTAAATACAATATCTCTTGCCTGAATCAAACTGCTATTTACAGAAGTGGCTATCCTTTTTGCTGTAAGCTTTCCGTTAACTATAACTTTTGCTGAATCGTAAAGTGAAATATCACCTGTAATTTGTACTGCATTATTAGTATAGACAGCAGATTCATTTGTTAATTGAAGAACGCCATCAACATTAAATCCGGAATTTGCATGAAGCTGTGACGAATCATTCAAATATAAAGATTTGAATTTAGCCGCACCGTCAACTATGATTTTTGAAGCATTCGTTACAACAAAGTTTTCGGTTACTGTAAACTTACCTCTTGTTTGAATGGTATTATTACCTTTCAAATCAGCAGCTTTTATTGTAATATCCGATGAACTTTTTACAGTTGAATTTTCACTTAATCTTAATGTTGAGTTTACAGTTATAGGGTAACACAAATCTATTGAGTTTGTACCGCCATTTGCGTTAAAATCACCGCAAACAATACCGCCACCCGCATAAAGATTATCTTGATTAGCTGCGGTGATATTAACATTATTTAACTGCAAAGTTCCTTTTGCTTTTATAATTCTGTTTGATGCAAAATCATTATGAATCACAGCATTACCGCCGCAATAAATAACTTGGTTATCTGAGCCGGATGAAAAATCAGTTGAATTACAAGTGATATTTCCCGCAACATAAAGGTTTGAATTGCTGAGCATTGAAAGCTTTTTGCAATTGAAATTGCCCTGAACTTTAATTAAAGCATTCGAATTTATTGTTACAGCTTTGTTGTCGTCGTTTGGAAGACATGTAAAATTACCATGTGTATTTATTTTTGCGCCCTCTCCAAGAACGACATTATCTTTACAAATAACATCGCCGTATGAATTCAGCGTTGCATCTTTGTTTAAAGTCATGCCGTCATCAGAAGTGGTGGTACCGCCGATATATACTAATGAATTTTCATCGACTGTTGCACTCTTGCAAGCAAAATTACCCTGAACATAAAGGCGCGCGCCGCTTTCCATAACAAGAGCTTTGCAATATACATCACCAAAAACAAAAACAACACTGTTCTTTCTGATTTGAAGTTCACCGTCGGAAACATTGATATTGTCTTTAACAATAAGTGTTGCATTGCCACCTTTTTGGCCTACATCCATATTTTTTCCGTTGGTTACATTAAGTGAGCCGTAAACAACGGATGAAGCAGAACCTGTAATGCTACAAGAATACTTCACAATCGGGAATACTTTATCTGTTGGACTAACATTGCAATTAAACCATTTATTTGTCATATCGTTTTGCTTAGATGTTTCATATGACAAACCTGATATTTCAGTTTTATCCTGTGCAAATTTAGCGTTTGACTTCGCATATACTTTTTTATTCGTTTTATCCAAATTCGGCATATAATCTGCAACGTTAAAGTCTACGCTAATGTCAGGTACGCTGTTATCCTTGTTAACAACTTCGGCAGTTTGCAAATCTGAAACAGAAAAGTCGTTAACTTTATTATTAAATTCAGCACGCTTATTAAATTCAACAGTATCACCAAGAAAAACATCTGTTTTGTTTGGAAGTGATTGCGATGAAAGGCTATTATAAGTTCCGTCATTTTTAACACGGTCATACTTTTCAGATACAGAAATATTTTCATCCTTAATCGTTTTCTTTTTAGCCTGAACAGCGTCATTTGCGTATTTACCGCTGATATTATCATCAAAATACTTTTTATTGGCAACATCTGCAAATTTATAAGACTTTTTATATTCGTTTACAAACTCACTTGGAGTTTTAAGAACATCTTTAGAATTATAAAGTTTATATCCTTTATAAGTAGTATGATCATCACCTTCGAGTTTAGTGAGACCGCCGCTCTTTGTTTCCATAAACTGAGTAAAGAACGGTGAAGTATCCTTGGATGTTAATTTTGTAACATTGGAATAAGTCGAGTCATCATAGCTTGTTTTATCAAGGATACCTTGAAGTTGAGTGCCAAGGTCAGCAACAGCAGAACGAACTGTTGCACTTGAATCAGCATTGGTATCAAAATCATCTTTTGATTTAATTGAATTTGAAACCGACTTATTAGTCATACGAACAAAGTATGGCTTAAGGTTAGGTGTTGTAATAAATCCGTCTTCGCCAAGTCTTTGCTGGAATGTTTTATACATAGCATACTTGGCGTCGATAGCAGTAGCAGACCTGCTGTATGTTGAACCCGGGCCTTCGCTGTGTGTATTAGCATAGTCACGGTCAACTTTATCACCTGTGACTTTAATTGTATATTTATTATTACCCGAACCTACTTCTAACTGATAATCAAGCGTATCTTTTGTATCTGCTTCGTTTTGGAAAAGAAGTTCAGTTGAATTTGCTTTATAAAGTTGGTCTTCATTATTACTGATTTGGTCAAAAAGCTTGCTTTTTTCAAATACAATGCCGTCAGTTTCAGTTGACGAAGCATTTGTATTGCTGTCAGTATAAGCCTGTTCAAGCATAGCCTTTGAATCGGTTCTGTTTATATCATAAACAATAGCTTCCTGACCGGCAAGTGTAATAACCTTATTATCCTTATCAAAAATAAGATTATCTTTTTGAGCCTTAATTTCATCTTGCTGTTTTTGTGTGATAACTCCGCTCTTTGACTCAATAAATGCGTCAGCTTTTTGCTGATATTTTTCCTTCAAGGTTGCAAGATTGGTTACATCTGCATAGTCAATCATATTGAGAATGGCGAGAGCAGTTTGTGTTTTTTCAATCTTTTGCTGGTTTTGAACATAGAGGTGAACACTGTCTTCATTCCAGCTTGTATTTGTAAAGTTAATATCCTTTACAGCTGTATAAGTAACCTGACCGTAATCATTAGCAGAATTATCCCCGCTTGTGCTTTGTGTATAGTTTTCATATACATATACAGGGATTTTTTCCATCTTATATTCAGGTTCTTTTTCATATACATAATTACCGTCGGCATCAGTAATAAAGTTACCGTTTTCATCGGTTTTATAAATAGGGTTACCGTTAGCATCTTTTTTAGGCTGGTTGGTATAAATTATATTACCTTTACTGTCGGTTTTAGGTACAGGGTTACCGTTTTCATCCTTAACTACTTGGTAAAGGTAATTACCGTTTTCATCAGTCTGATATTTAGGTGAGCCATCCGGGTTGACAGCCTGCTTTGGTTTACCGTTGGAATCTTTCTTGGCTTCCTGCAAGTTTCCGTCTTTAATACGCGAAACATTAACAGCCTGCACGCCGATGTCAATAGTTGAATTTGAATGAATATCACCATTGGTAATAGCTTCCGAAAGGTTAATATGAACAAGGTCGGTATAATTCGGAGTTCCACCAAAAAAGCCGATAAGAGGCTGAATAAGGTTTTCATTAACACCATTTAAAAACGACTCAAGACCGCTTGAAAGAATATTCGTTACAGTACCGGTTCTGCCGTTAATTTGCATTGCAGCGTCAGCGTTAGTACCGTTTGAAGAGCCTGCAAAAAGGGTATAGTTTAAAGCTCTCGGCATACGGTTAGTATAATCTGCGCTGACTTTTACAAAAGAAGATGAATGAAGCATAAGTGAATCAAGATGAAGAAGAGGGCCAAAGATTGTTCCCGTTTCAACCTTAACTTCGAGCTTCAAATAACCTGTGGTAAGGTAATCATCCGCAGCGGCAGCTTCGTCAAGAAGACCTCGCTTTGTTATCTTGATTTGAATCTTATCTTCATCGTAATTCATACCGTTCTTTTTAAGATATGAAAGCGCAGTTTTCTTCATATCCTCATCAGTAGATTCGATTGAGGCCGCAACAGCAGTAGCTGCCGAATCAGCAGCATTTTGAAGGCGAGCCTGCCTGTAATAGAATAAACCGAAATCCATAATCATTGCAACAATAAGAAGAAATGCAGTCGTTGCAAAAATAGACGCAAACATAACAGCGCCCTGTTCATTACTATGCTTTTTCTTTTGATTATTTGGTTTCAAGTTACTCACACCCTTTCTGCTAAATTATGAGATTAAACAGATGTATTATTCGTTTGTTTCGCCGACATCTTCTACCTTTGAATGAGCAAGTGAAAGCTCTGTCTGAAGACGATAAATCAAGTCTTCAGCTTTATCAATTGCACTTTCATAAATGCGTGCAATTTCTGTATACTTTTTATCAGCTTCGTTAGTCATACCTGACTCAATTTCTTCTCTCAAAGATTTAATTTCTGTTCTGTTTTTATCAACTTTCTTTGTGAGATGTGCAACATCACGCTGCAAATCTCTGTTTTTATCTTCAAGCTTTTTATTTTCTTCGCCTAAAAGTCTATTTTTAGAAATAAGAGAATCTATTTTTGCTTGGTATTCTTCAACAACAGAAGTGTCAAGGCTTGAACCTTTACTCGTTTCCTGTGCCTGTAAAGTATCACGCTGTGCGCGTATATCTTCAAGCAATTTTGTTAATTTTTCAACTTCGCCTTTAGATTGCGAAAGTTCGTATTCAAGCATTGATTTAGAATTTTTCAATTCTTCAAATCGCTGGTCAAAAAGTTCACCTGCATTTTTATTTGTAGCAAGCAAATTAGAAATATATTCATTTACCTGCTTAATATCGTAGCCGCGTAAAACCTTGTCAAAACCAAAGTCTTGTGTTGCCGAACCGAGTATTTTGTTTCTGTCAACTACATCATTGTTTGTCATAAAAAAGATTCTCCATTTGCGTAATTTATATATTTAACGAACTATATTCCAATGCACAATTGCGTTTTGCAAGCACATTGGAATTATCATTCATTATTTAAAGTCTAAAACATCACCTTCGGCAAGACCTAATTTATCAGCCACACCTGAGCAAAGTTCCAAAACTTTATATCCGTTTTTAACCTTTTTTCGCACCTTTTTCGGAGGTACTGCCCTATCAATAAACAATATTTCATTATTTTTGGAAAGAGCAACGGTATCAATATCAAAATTCATCCCGAAAGTATGAATTTCATTGCAGGGAGTCAGCAAAAGCCCGTGGTTTTCTGCCATACCCTTTCTATACATCAGCCCCATAAAGCGAGTAAAAAAATGATTTGCATTTTCACACTCATCAAGAATAAGCTGGCCGTTTTTATATATTTTCAAAAGTGCCATTAGAACAAACCGCCTAATCCTCCTGCACCACCCATTTCGTTTTTAACCTGGATGATAACAGGACCTAATACAATGCAAATAATTGCCGGAAGAATGAGAAATACCGTAGGAATAGTCATTTTGGTAGGTACTTTTGCTGCCACGGTTTTAATTTCTTCCCTCTTATTTATTCTCAACTGCTCTGACTGAGCCTGAAGAACATTTGTAATAGGAATACCAAGCTGATTTGCCTGAATTACAGCTGATACGAAAGTTTTAAGTTCATCAACATCCGTTGAATTTGAAAGGTCTTTTAATGCGTCATTTCTGTTTCTGCCAAGTTGAATTTGCTTAAACACAGTAATAAGTTCATCAATAAGCGGGCCTTCCATACGCTCTGAAATTTTAACAAGCGAAGCATCAAAGCTAAGTCCGGCTTCCATACATACACTCATAAGGTCAAGCGTATCAGCAAGCTGTGCTCTGATTGCGCCCTGATGTGATTTAACCTTACTGTTAAGGAACATATTAGGACCAAGAAGTGCTAAAAGAACACCGACTAAAATAGGAATAAAGAAATATTGCGTAACATTTATAAGTAAAATACTAATACCCAAAAACAATACTATTGTCAAAATGATAAATGCCATTTTGAAAAATTTAAAGTTAGATACTGAAATATGTAATCCGGCTTTTCTAAGCTTTTTTGCTATCTGCTCATTTTCAGCTTTTACTCTGGCACTCTTGCTTTGATTCTCGTTGTTTTTATTGCTCATTTTGTCAATCATAGGTTTTATGTTTCTTTCATAAAACGATGTTTCAACATTTTTATAATCAGCCTTAACAACATCTTTGCCAAGTGTTTTCATTCTGCGTAAATTTTTGTCTTCTTCAGTACCTTTTCTTCCTAAAAGCACTACAACAATGCATAAAGCAAAACAAGCATATGAAATAACTATAAAAGGTATCATAATAACACTTCCTTACATTTTGATAGTGGTAATTTTTTTGATAAGTAAGAAGCAGAGAAGTTCTAATCCACCGGCAACACAAAGAAGTATTATACCGATTTTTTCGTGGAACATAGGTGTTACGAAATCCGAATTTACCAAAGCAAACATACCTAATATCGCAACAGGCATACATCCTACAATTGTACCTGACATCTTACCCGAAGCGGTAGCAGATTTAAGTTCCTGCTGAAGTTTCATTCTGTCCTTAATGGTATCTGAAATATTTTCAAGAATTTGAGAAAGGTTACCACCTGTTTGCCTTTGGACAAGAACTGCCGAAATCATAAGCTGAAGATGCTTACTTTTAATTCTTGTTGACATCTTATCAAGAGCTTCTTCCATTGAAGAACCCATACTCATTTCTTTAATTACCAATGCAAACTCACTGCTGATAGGGGCATCCATATCTTTACTAATAGTTTCCATAGCCTGTGAAAAGCTAAGACCTGATTTTAAACAAGAGCAAGCAATAATAAGCGCATCACTAAGCTGGGATTCAAACTTTTTAACTTTTTGCTTTTGCTTAATTTTGATTAAGAACATCGGCAGGAAAAGGCAAACAACCATAACAGCCAATGCAACAATCGAGTTTTGCAAGAATAATACAATAAGACCTGCCGGAACAACCGTTACCAAAAGCCAAATTGTCAAAAATTCTTCAGGTCGCATTTTCATATCGGCTCTTTGAAGCTCGGTATAAAGTGCACTTGCAAATTTTTCAAAAAAGCCGCCCTGCTTTTTCTTTTCTTTATTTTTTGCTTTAATTCTGCTTTCGTGCTTTACTAAAGCATAATTTTCACTGTCGCCCTCATTTTTTTTGAGTTCATCAAGTCTTTTATCGGCAGCAACTTGATCCTTTGTAAGAATAGAAGAAATAAGAAATGCCAATACAAAACCGAAAAGAGCAATTGAAACAGCAAAAATGATTGTAATTATAGTAATATTAGTCGAGGAACCAGTCATTGTTTACACTCACTCCGTTTTCTCGTATTTTTTCAACACATTTTGGAATAATACCTGTTGCTTTAAACGAACCTTTAAACTTACCGTTTGCATCCATTTCACCCTCTGTTTCATAAGTGAAAATATCCTGCATACGAATAACATCACCCTCCATACCTACAATTTCAGATACAGAAGTTACCTTTCTTGAACCATCCCTAAGACGAGCCTGCTGAACAATAAGGTTAATCGCGGAAGCAACTTGGTCCCTAATAGCTTTAGACGGAAGTTCCGAACCGGACATCATAACCATTGTTTCAATACGCGAAATCGAGTCCCTTGGGGAATTGGCGTGGATAGTAGTAAGTGAACCGTCATGACCGGTGTTCATAGCCTGAAGCATGTCAAGTGTTTCTTCACTACGAACCTCACCTACGATAATTCTGTCAGGCCTCATACGAAGGGAGTTAACAACTAAATCACGAATAGAAATTCGACCTTTACCTTCCATATTGGCAGGACGCGCTTCAAGCGTTAAAACATGCTCTTGGTGAAGCTGAACTTCGGCAGAGTCTTCAATTGTAATAATTCTTTCATCAGTCGGAATATATGAAGACAATACATTAAGAAGTGTAGTTTTACCTGAACCGGTACCACCTGAAACGATTATATTAAGTTTACCTTTAACAGCAGCTTCAAGGAAAAGGAGCATTTTAGAAGAAACAGAACCCCAAGTCAAAAGATTTTCTGCCGAAATAGGTGTTTTACCGAATTTACGAATTGTAAGAATAGGGCCTACGAGAGATACGGGAGGAATAATTACATTTACACGCGAACCGTCAAGAAGTCTGGCATCACACATCGGGCTTGATTCATCAACATGCCTGCCTACACGGGATACGATTCTGTCAATTATTTGCATAAGGTGCTGGTCATCTTTAAATTGAATATCGGTAAGTACAAGTTTACCGTGTGATTCAACATAAACATGGTCATGACCGTTAACCATAATTTCAGAATATTCATCACTGTCAACAAGGCACTGAATAGGGCCGTAACCCATAATATCATCATAAAGCTGCTCTTTAACAGTATCTCTGTCAACACGGGGAATATTGTATTCCGGCTTTTCAACATATTCATTGATAAGCGCACGCATTGAATCATCTGTTACAACTTCGCCGGAACTTATTTGCTGTTCAATGATTGCGTTATGAATTCGTGTTTTTGTTTCAGCAAATGGATCTTCAACAGCAATTCGTGCTAATTTATCATTTGAAGCATCGTGAGTTAAAGGACTCACTTGCATTGGCTGTGGTTCTCCATTTACACCGTATCTATCTAACAATCCCATTTAATTATTTCTTCTTTCCAAATGCTTTTTTCTTCTTTGTACCTGCCGTTAAAGTGCCTTCTCTTTCCATAATAAGCTTATTCGCAAAAGAAGAAATATCTTTGGCAATTACTGCTCTCGGCTTATATGTAATAAGCGGCTGACCGCTGTTGAGTGAGCTGTTTACTGTTTTCAAATCACTTGAAATTACAGCGTAAGCATCTATGCCGAGAAGATTTTCATAGTCGCTGATTTTTACATTATTCTTTTTAACATTTTTATTTATAATAAGTTTTACTTTATCCTGCTGGTTGATTTGAGACAATACATTTTGGCAAAGCTTTGCACGCTTTAATGAAAGAATATTAACATCATTAACCATAAATATATCATCACTTGATTCAAGTGCTGTAATTACAGGGTCAGTCAATGCACAGCCACAATCAAGAATAATATATTCATAATAATTACGCGCTACATCAATAATTGCTTTTGTATGATTTGACTGAATATACTCTGCAAGTTCAGGCGAACTTGGAGAAGCAAGCACCGAAAGACCGGAAGCGTGAGTACAACAGCAGGAAGATAAATTATCAATAGAAATACCGTTAGTATCTCTTGCAAGGTCAACTATTGTTTCACTTGGGTTAAGGTCAAGTGCCATATCTGCGTCACCAAACTGCAAATCAAGGTCAACCAAAAGTACCTTTTTGCCGAGTGTTGCAAGATATACAGCAGTATTTGTACAAATGGTAGTTTTACCTACACCGCCTTTACCGCTGAAAAATGCATAAACTCTTGAACGAACTTTTTTAGTAACATTAAAATTTTGATTAAGCTTTTTTTCGTTACCTACGATACTTTTAACCGTATTTAAAAATTCTTCATTGCCGATATTGACATTCATTACGCGCCTAATACCGCTTTGAGCCGCGTTATTTACAAGGTCGACCGTAACATTATCAGTCATAATGATTGCAGAGCAACCAAATGAACCCAAGTTAATATCTTCAACAAAAGTCAAAAATTCAGGTGTTATTTCATCACTGTCTAAAACAAAAACTACAACATCAGGAACAAAACCCTGAATTCTCATTTTAGATTCAGGCTGAAAATCAGCGTAACCGATAATTGAAAGTTCATCGTTTACGATTTTATTCTTAACTGCAACTTTATATTCTGTTTTTTCTGCACATACTACAATGTTTATACTGCTCATGGGGACTCTCCTCGTAGTTTATTAGCGTCTTGGATTAAGTATAAGCTTATAATCGTATTCGCTTTCGATTTCATAAAGCTTAAGTGCCTGCTTCTTGGTTACTTCAACAGTAAGCGTGCTGTATTTAGTAATCTTTGTTCCGCTTTGAGAAGCACTTGAATTTTCGGCATTTGTAGAAACTCTTAAGATTTTTAAATCTTTATAAGCTATTTTTGTTGTAATGTTACCTGAATCATCTTTCTTGTTAACAAGTACATCAACTGTATCACCTTCGCTGATATAACCGTCAACACTCTTTACACTGGCTGCATCAAATGAATAAGCAACCTTACCCTGCGGAAGTTTAAGTGAAAGGGCAACATCATCACCGTTTTTATCCTGAAGTCTGTTCTTATTGATAGGTTCATTTGCATAAAGTTTGTCAACAGTAATCATATGAACATTATTAGCATCATCAACAAGCTCTTTTTGAGCTTTGATATAGCTGTCATTTGAATCGGCAGCAAGAATTTCTTTTGTGATAATTTGAGGATTATCGCCTTCAAACATATCTGCTGTGATTTCAACATTTTTATCAATATCGGCAGTAGGTATCAATACTGTTACCATATCTGCATCTTTAAAAGTTGTTTTCTTATCAATTTCTGTTGCAAACATATATGTAGCAACACCTGCAATAATTGCAAATATTACTGCTATTAAATAAACCTTTTTCATAAATCTACCTCTTAGATAATATTAGTTACATATATAATATAGAGATGTAATATTATACATCATCTGATTTTTCCACTTTAAATATTGAAGTTGATGTCAAAGTTCTGTGCATTTTATCCGCGCCTGAACCTAACACCGGTGTGAGCGTTGCGATTCTGCAAGAAACAACCAACTTCACATCGCCATTATACCTATTTTTAACATTTCTGTTAGCAGCAACAGCATCCAAATCGTTTGTATATGTTATTGTTACTTTAACTTTATCCACTTTCTTAGGAAGTGAATTTTTAACCTGCGATAATATATGTACTATCTGTTCAGGGGTGGTATCATCATTAAGTGCGTCAAGCGTATAATCAACCGGACTTTGAACTTGACCGTTAACCATATTAACATTCGTATACTCCACGCAAGCTATACGCGCCGCATTACGAGCAGAATTTTCAACCTCAATATAGTTAACAAAAAGCCAACCATAATCAAGAATCAAAAACAGTATTATCGCAAAAATAGGAAGAACAAGAACAAATTCAATAATCGACTGGCCTTCTTCTTTCTTTTTTAATCTGTATTTATAAATTTTCGTCATCATATAGAGCCTTTCACCCCTTAATCAATGCCTAAATTTGTAAAAAATCTACTTTAACTTAAATAAGGAGCAGGATTCCCCTGCTCCTTATTTATAAACGCTATTTATTAGTCTGCATTCAAACGTGTGTCTTCCATCTTACTTGACATATCATTTGTCTTGTTCTTAGCTACATTCTTAATAACTACAAGAGCAACGATAGCGATAACTGCAACAATAGCAATGATAAGTACATACTCAAGCATGCCCTGTCCGTTTTCATCCTTAATAAAGCTCATTTGTTTTTCCTCCTTATAAGATTTAAATAATTTATTTGTTAATTAAAATATATTTTCCAGCACTACCAGAGAATTAAGCACCGGGAAACACATTGAAATTACTACCGAGACGGAAATAAAAGGTCCCATGGGGATAAGGGTCTTCATTCCCCCACGCTTTGTTATTTTCAAAAATACGAAAACCAACAAAACCAATATGCCAACTGTGGCCATTGTTTGTAAATAGCAACCCATATACATTATCAAGCCTACAACTGCACTGTACTTAACATCGCCTGCACCAACAGGAACTTTCAAAAGAGTCGGGATTGTAAAAGCTACAAATCCAAGAAAGAAACCTATGCCAGCATTAAGCAATGTGTAATTTGTGTGTGTAGTGACGCATTGATAAATCACATATGCCGCCTGAACCACTATCATTGAAAGCAAAAGCGAATTAGGAATTTTGCGAATCAACGAATCAACTATTGCGATGGTTAACATCGGAAGCAGAAGCACCAAATTTCTTATCAGTGCAATTTCGTCATCAGCAGTTAATACCAAACCTACTGAAGCGACAGCCCCTGCCAAAGCTGTTAATATGTAAGTTGACTTTTTTCTTAAAACGATAATATCACCGGGATCTTCGCTTCTGGAAAGAATCAACCTTTTTGCTAACGGTACTGCGGCAAGCCCTAAAGCAACGCCGAACAAAATACCGATTAAAGCCTTAATAATAATATTCATTTGCTCATTTGTTAATTACTTATTTGTAATTATTTAATAAACTTTGAATGACTTTTTAATAAATCATTTTGTCTATCTCTTAACTACAACTAAATATTAGCACTATTGCACAAAAAAATCAATAGCTTTTATAAATTTTGTTTAATTTGTATAATTTTAAGTGTCGAAATTAGCAAAACTTACAATATTGTTCGATGTTGAACTAACATTATGCGTTTTGAATTACAAGTAAATATATTATGAATTTTTTGAAAACGATTCAAGGGAATATATTCTACTTATTGTACTTATTAACTGTATATATTTTTTCGCTGTAAAGTGATAAATTATCTAAAAGTTGCTTTTCAACCGTATCTTTTTTCTTTGCATTGAAGTATTTTACCTTTTTTCTGTTTCCCGAAGCCTCATAATAAATTATTTTACCTTTTTTGGATTCGGCAATTGCAAATTGGTGCAAAAGTTTATCATCCTTATAAATATCGGCAAAGCTGATTTCGCCCTCGCTGTCATAGTAAAGTGCAAATTCAGCCATAGCACCCTCATACCCTTGACCTGCTTTATACTCCCTTGAAAGTACATCATCAAAAGTTTTTTGGTATGTATCATTCTCACTGTATCCGGCATAAGTCACACTGTATTCTTTAACAGATGAAATGTCGCTTGCGCGCATAATTGCACTTTTTTCACTGTTAGTATGCAGACCTTTCTCTTCAAGTGCCATCATATATCCAAACCAACCGTAATCGGCAGTATATCTTTCAACGCTCAACACTTTGGCATCAGGCTTTATATTATTTTCTATTATATTTATAAACGGTAAAAATGCATTTTTATATTGTTCTTCCCTCCAACTGCGCTCACCAAAAAACGGCAAATCCTTAGTTTGAGCCATACAAGTATCAAGAAGTGCGCGGAAAGTTACCACTGTATCAGCCTTATTTTCACCTGCATATTCAAATACATCACTGCAAACAAAATCCACATTATCAAGCCCAAGCTTTTCCTTAAGCTTATTTGCATTTTCAATTGCGGATGAATTAACATCCACACCGGTAATATGGCAGTTCGGATACATTTTTGCTATAAAGCAAGTTACAATACCGCAATCGCAGGCAAGGTCTAATATCTGCTTTGAATCAAAAAGTTCGGCGTAATCAATAATTAAATTTCCCAAATGCCTGAAAAGTCCGCCGTCAAAAGCCGCTGAAATATAAATAGAGCCATCAAATGTTTCATTCTTTATTTTATAAAACACCATATTACTTGAATTACTGTGCTTTGCACGCGAATTAAGCTCAGCGGCAACCTTTTGGGTATAATCCTTATTAGTTCTCACAGCAAGGCCGGCAATAAATTCATTAGATGATTTAACATATTTAAGGCCGATTTCCTGCATATAATTATCAACTTGTTCGTAAGTTTTCATATAACCACCAATTATTTTATAATTTTACAGCCTTTATTTACAGGCTTTGTTACAGCAATATCCTTTGCAAGAGTTTTAAGTTCAAGTGCAGATTTTTCAGCTTTTTCTTTATCATCAAAAATACCGAAAACAGTAGGGCCGCTTCCGCTCATACATACTCCCAATGCACCGTTAGTTCTCATAACTTCTTTAATATCCACCTTATTCGGCACTTCAATAAACTGCTCAAAAACATTTTCCATTTTAGAACATATTTCGCAAAGTTCCCTATTTTGCATTGCACAAAGCATACCGAATTTATCAGGTGTATGGCGCTTGCCGACTGTGTCAAACTGTGCATAAGCCTTGCCGGTATTAACGCCGCAATCAGGCTTGGCAATTACAATAAAGCACTGCCTGAGAGGTTTAACTTTATTAAGCACATCACCGATACCCTGTGCAAGCAAGGTACCGCCCTTTATACAAAACGGTACATCAGCCCCGATTTTAACACCGATATTGCAAAGTTCATCATCACTTAAACCTGCATTTAACAGTTCATTAAGTGCAACAAGAGTACCTGCACCGTCGGCACTGCCGCCGGCAAGCCCCGCTTGGTGTGGAATACGCTTAACAATGTCAATATTTACACCTTTATTTTTTATTTTAGTTGTTTTAAAAAATGCATCTGCCGCTTTATATGCAATATTTTTTTCATCAAGCGGAATATCCTCAATATTGCAAGTGATAGTTATCTTTTTTGAATTTGTTTCGGTAACCGTAACGGTATCATAAAGGCCGATACTTTGCATTATCATAAACAAATCGTGATAACCGTCCGGGCGGGTGCAGATAATATCAAGCATCAAGTTAATCTTTGCATAAGCTTTAACTTTAACTTCCATCAATTTTCTCCAAGTTCTTTTATAAATTCACCGATACGCCTTACTGCCTCTTTAATGTTATCTATTGAATAGCAATAAGAAACACGAATAAAGCCTTCGCCGCAATCACCGAAAGCATTTCCCGGTATAACAGCAACTCTTTTAGACATTACAAGCTTTTCACAGAATTCTTCAGATGAAAGACCCGTTGATTTAATACAAGGGAACAAATAAAACGCACCCTCCGGCTCAAAGCAATCAAGTCCGATTTTTCTAAAAGCATCAACTGTAAAGCGGCGGCGCATATCGTAATCTTCACGCATTTTTTTAATATCATCATCACCGTTGCGCAAAGCTTCAATAGCGGCATACTGCGAAGTTGTAGGGGCAGACATAATTGCATATTGGTGAAGCTTAGTCATTTGCTTAATTATAGGAGCAGGACCCAGCGCATAGCCGAGTCGCCAACCGGTCATAGAATAAGTTTTTGAAAAGCCATTGATTATAATTGTGCGTTCCCGCATTGAATCAAGTGACGCAATAGTTGTATGCTCCTCATCACCGTAAGTAAGTTCACTGTAAATTTCATCTGAAAGTACAAGCAAATCGTGCTTTTTGATTACAGCGGCAATCTTTTCCAAATCGCCTTTACGCATAACCGCACCGGTAGGATTATTAGGAAAAGGCAATACAATAAGCTTGGTTTTATCTGTTACCGCATTTTCAATTTCTTCCGGCATAAGCTTAAAGTTGTCCTCATTTTTAGTAACAATAGGAACAGGTACGCCACCGCAAATTTCAATAATTGGTTTGTAGCAAACAAAACTTGGTTCAACAACCAATACTTCATCTCCCGGGCATACAAGCGAGCGAATAGCCATATCTATTCCCTCCGAACCGCCTACGGTAACCGTAATTTCTGTTTTAGGATCGTATTGCACATTAAATTTGCGCTTATAATAATCGGCAATTTCATCTCTTAAAAGGGAAAGACCTGCATTTGCAGTATATCTTGTAGCACCCTGTTCAAGAGAATTGATACCTGTTTGCCTAATATGCCACGGGGTTTTAAAATCAGGTTCGCCGACACCGAGAGATATAACATTATCCATCTCTTCTGCGATAGAAAAGAATTTTCTGATTCCACTCGGCTTAATACTGACAAGAGTTGGGTTTAAATAATTATTGTAGTCCATCAGAATGAAAAAATCCCCCTATCATCCTTTGGAGCTTCTGTAAAAAATACACCCTGCTCCTTATATTTTTTTAGAATGAAATGGGTTGCGGTTGACATAACACCGTCAAGCGGTGAAAGCCTGTTAGCAACAAAAAGCGCAATTTCTTCAAATGATTTATCAGAAACCATACAGCAAAGGTCGAAACCGCCACTCATAAGATAAATGCTTTCAACCTCTTCGAGCTGGGCAATTCTGTTTGCAATTTCATCAAAACCATGGCCGAATTTTGGCTGAACCCTAATTTCGATAAGTGCTGTTACGGTTTGCATTTTGGCCTTATTTTTATCTATCATGGCACGATAGCCTTTAATAATTCCCGTTTCTTCATAAAGGCGAATTTGTGCTTCAACTTCTTCTTCGGTTTTACCAAGCATAACAGCAATTTCTCTGTTTGAAAGCCTTGGGTTTGTTTCAAGTATTTCTAATAACTTTTCCATATAAAAATTCCTTATCTAAATATTATTCAATAGTAATCAGTTTAGGCTGATGTTTTTCATAAACAGTAACATAATCAAAGCCTGCCGCTCGTGCAACATCATAGCCTTGGTTTATGCCTTGGCACACTCTGTTTGCATAATGCGAGTCTGAACCGACTGTAATATATTTACCACCGAGTTCTTTATATCTTTTAACAAAAGATACATTAGGCAATGTATCTTTCATATCCATAAAAAGACCCGAAGTGTTAATTTCAAGTGCCTTATCTTTTTTGATAAGTTCTTCAAATATAGCGTCGCATACATCTTGATACTTTTTCATATCAACTTCAATTTTCTCCCTGGCGACAATATATCTTAAAGGATAAGTCAGGTGTGCAAGCGAATCAAAAGCACCCCATTGGCAAAGTTCCAAAAGGCCATCAAAATATTTACTCAATAGGTCATCAATATCATATTTTTGATAATCAAGGAAAAAGAAATCCTCCATATTTTCAAGATTATGAAGTGAACCTAAAACGAAATCATAATCATACTTTTGAAGTAAAGCTTGAGTTTCTTTCTTTCTGTAAATTCCCTGGCCTATTTCAATACCTTTAAGTATTTTAATTTTATCACTGTATTTAGATATACATTCATTCAAATCTTTAAGCTGCGGCGGGCAAAGCTCATCAGGATTCATATCCGCACCGTCAATATCGCAATGGTCTGTTATCGCAATAACTTTTGCACCTTTTTCTATTGCGCTGAGGCAAAGGGACTCAACGCTGTCATTTCCGTCAAAAGAATGAATTGAATGGGTGTGAACATCAACAATATTTTTATATTCCAATTTTTTGCCTCTCAATATAATGTAAATATAATAAGCTTTTGTTATAATAACACAAAATACAAAAAAATAAAATATATTTCTTATACTTTATTGAAAAAAGTTTATCACTCTGTTATAATTTTAAGCAATACGATTATAAACTATACAGTAATTTGCGTATCGGAGGTAACAATATGAGAGCATTTATTACAGTTGTAGGTAAAGACACAGTAGGAATTCTTGCAAAAGTTTCATCTATCTGTGCAAAATATGAAATTAACATTACCGAAGTAAGCCAGACTATTCTTGATGATATGTTTTGTATGATTATGCTTGCTGACATAAGCAACAGCACAGTCGGATTTGTTCAATTTGCAGATGAGCTTACAAAATACGGTGATGAAAACAGCCTCTCAATTCACGCAATGCACGAGGATATTTTTAACTCAATGCATAGAATATAGGAGGTGTAACCTTGATAAATTCAAAAGAAATTCTTGAAACAATAAGAATGATTCAAGATGAATGTCTTGACATAAGAACCACAACAATGGGCATTTCCCTTCTTGATTGCGGGGATACGGATATAGATAAATCCTGCCAAAAGGTTTATGACAAAATTTGCACCAAGGCTGAACATCTTGTATCAACAGGCGAGCAGATTGAAAAGGAATACGGTATTCCTATTATAAATAAAAGGGTTAGCGTTACACCTATTGCAATAATGGCCGGTATCAGCGGCGGCGACCCTGTGAAATATGCATTGGCACTTGAAAAAGCGGCGCAAACTATCGGCGTTAATTTCATCGGCGGTTACAGTGCACTTGTGCAAAAAGGTTTTGCGGCAGGCGACCTTGAGCTTATCAACTCAATTCCGAGAGCTTTAGCCGAAACAGAGCATATTTGTTCATCGGTAAACATCGGTTCAACCAAAGCCGGAATAAATATGGATGCCGTTAAAATTATGGGTCAAAAGGTTAAAGAAGCTGCCGAGCTTACAAAAGATAACGACTGCATTGCAGCCGGAAAGCTTGTAGTATTTTGCAACGCCCCTGAGGATAATCCGTTTATGGCAGGTGCCTTCCACGGTGTCAGTGAACCTGACTGTGTAATAAATGTAGGTGTTTCAGGCCCCGGTGTTGTAAGAAGTGCTATCAGCAAACACCCTGATTATTCTGTAAATGAAATTGCAGAACTGATTAAAAAGACTGCATTTAAAATCACCCGTATGGGTCAGCTTGTGGGTGTGGAAGCATCAAGAAGGCTTGGTGTAGACTTCGGTATAGTTGACCTTTCACTTGCTCCTACCCCGGCAGTAGGTGACTCCGTTGCTCATATTCTTGAAGAAATCGGGCTTGAGCAGTGCGGCGGTGCTGGTACAACCGCTTGCCTTGCAATGCTTAACGACGCTGTTAAAAAAGGTGGCGTTATGGCATCATCAAGTGTCGGCGGTCTTTCAGGTGCATTTATCCCTGTCAGCGAAGATGCCGGTATGATTGACGCTGCAAGAAGCGGTGCACTCACGATTGAAAAACTTGAGGCTATGACGGCGGTATGCTCGGTAGGTCTTGATATGATTGTTATTCCGGGTGACACAAGTGCAGAAGTTATCAGCGGTATTATTGCAGATGAAGCTGCAATAGGTATGGTTAACTGCAAAACAACAGCGGTCAGAGTTATTCCTGCAATCGGCAAAAACATTGGCGATGAACTTGAATTTGGCGGACTTTTAGGAAGCGGCCCGGTTATGAAAGTAAATACTAAATCTCCTGCGCAGTTTATTAACCGCGGCGGCAAAATTCCTGCTCCAATGCACAGCCTTAAAAACTAAAAATACATTTCTAAAAAAATTAAACCCTATCTGCGAGTGGCAGATAGGGTTACTTTTTTATTTAAAAACTATTTTGAAATCACTGTTTTTAAACGCAAGTGATTTTAAAGTTGAATTATCATTTTGCACGAGAATGAATTCACCGAAATTTGTTTTTCCTTCATATTTTACACCGCCGTCAATAATATGCAGTTTTGTGTTATCGTTTGAAAGAGCAGATATTACATCATAAATAATAATTGCTGCATTTTCTTTTTCAAAATTTTCGCCTGAAATATCATATGAATAAGTGCTGTATTTAAAATTTACATTTTTTCCGTCATAAGTCATCACAAGGCCGAGCGCATTTGTATTTTTAACAGTGATGGATACGCTCCCCTCTTTTTTACAAATTTCACATTCATATGAAAAATCCCCTGATGTAACCACAGCATTTTGAGTAAAAGCCTTTGGTACTTCAGGGGTATTTATTTTAACCGAACACGAACTAAACATAAAAATTGAAATGATAAGTAAAATAAAGCCTAATGTTTTTTTCAAATAAATCTGTCCTTTATTCAAATTCGGACATTAAAGCTCCCAAAACATAAATCATATCATCAACAGTCATACCGCGAGTTGAAATTTCCTGTGCCGCAATATCGCCGCATCTTCCGTGAATGTAAACCGCTGCTTTGCAGGCTTCAATAGGTGCAATACCCTGTGCTGCAAATGAGCCGATTATACCTGCAAGCATATCACCCGTACCGCCCATTGCCATACCGGGATTACCCGTTGTATTAAAATAGACATCCACACCGTTTGTAACGATAGTATTTGCACCTTTCAGCACTATAATCACATCATTTTCCTTTGCAAATGCTTTTGCAACTTCAAGCCTATGTGAGCAAACATAATCAACGCTTTCACCGATAAGCCTTGCCATTTCGCCAGGGTGCGGAGTAATAATTAACGGAGCTTTTTTATCCTTTACTATATCTATGAAAGGAGCAACGGCATTTATACCATCGGCGTCAAGTATAACAGGCACTTCACTTGTTTTAATAATTTGGTCAACCACAACTTGAATATCATCATTATTACCAAGTCCGCAGCCTACAACCACGCTGTCTGCCCATTTTAAATCTTCAAAAACATCACCGAGCGCTCCTATTGAAATTGTTTTAGCTTCGTTTTCACAAAGAGGTTTAAATAAAGGCTGGGTTAAATGTGAAGTCATAACGGGATATATTGATTTCGGAAAAGCGCATTTTAAAAGGCCTACACCTGTTTTAAGTGCAGCTTTTGCACATATAACAGATGCACCCGGCATTAAATATGAGCCGCAAATATTAAGCTGATGGCCGAACGAACCTTTATTTGAATTAAATTCACGCTTGGTAAAATTCTTTTTTATATCCTTTTTAGTAATAGTTTGCGGATAACCAGATTCATAATGTTTTTCATCAATACCGATATTAACTGTATAAATCTTGCCGCAATATGCATTTGAAGGTGGCAACACATGAGCAAATTTTAATGTAGAAATTGCAATAGTATAATCCGCCTTAACCGCATTTATCACCGAACCGTCGGTTGAATTTGTACCGCTTGGGGTATCAATGCTGACAACCTTTGCGTTACTGCTGTTAATAAAATCAAAAACATCTTTAAACGGTGCTTTTGCTTCACCGTGAAAGCCTATTCCGAAAATGCAATCAACTATAATATCATAATTTTCAACATCAAGTTTTGTAAAGTTTATCACCTTTACACCATTGTTGATTGCTTTTTGATAATACATTTTCGGTTCATCAACAGTAGGCTCTTTATCACACAAAATTATATCTGTAAAAACATTTATTTTTTTAAGCAAATCGGCTATCACAAAGCCATCACCGGCATTTTTACCGTTGCCGCAAAATACTCCAACCCTACTGTTTGCAAGACTTTCGCCAAATATTTTGCATATTTTTTCAAAGCAAGTTGTTCCTGCTTTCAGCATAAGCTCAGCTTCGGTTGAATCTGACTCAAAAGTTCTTGTTTCAACTGCTTTAATCTGTTTTGCTGTTAATATCCTCATAATAACACCGCCTGTATTAGTGTAAAGTGTTTTTGCTTTACCACAATATTACTGTTGCAACTGCATATTCACCGTCGTGTGAAATTGATATATCACTGCTATCTATACCGCAGAGGTGCGGTTTACCGTTTTCATCGTGCCCAATTTCCACATCTGTCAGCGGAAACTTAAGCCCCGTTCCAAGTGCCTTAAAATAAGCTTCTTTACCTGCAAATATTCCGGCAAAGTTTTCAGCTTTTTTGCAATAAGCTCTTTCGTTTTCGGTAAAAACCTTATTTAAAAATGATTGACTTTTAATACTTTTTTCAATCCTTGATATTTTAACAATATCGATTCCTATTTTATACATTTATTCACCTATCGGTTTAACCACAAAACTTAACTTCTTGCCTGAAAGTGAACCCACCCTATCCTTTTTATCGGGAAGCGGACCGCAAGCATTTGAGCCTGCACCTAAAACAGATGAGTCGATATTCACGCAGGTAGTCGGCAAATCAACTAAATCATCCCTATGCATTGCTTTTGCCCACTGATTTGAAGTGTAATGACTTGCAGAAAAAATAAAAGGTTTATTTACAGCTTCAAATCTTAATCCAAAGCCTGAAGCATTTGTAATCTCTGCAAAGCGAACATCACATCTTGTCGCACTTTCCTGTGGTTTAATATAATCTTCTTTAAGTTTATCAACTGTTGTTTGATAAACTTTATTTATTGTATGTTCCTTATAATCCGGCAAATTAACATCTTCACCCAAACCGAAATATTTAATATTTTCATATTCCTTCGGCATTTCAAGCATAACACCAAAGCGAGGCAACAGCTTGACAGCACCGCCACCCAAGCAATTTACATCAACCGAAATATTACCGTTTGGATAAATTGTATATTTAATTTGAGTATTTGCAACTGGAAGAATACAATTTGCAAGGGATTTAATATTAGTTGTAACCACAATATTATCACCATTATCTGTAAAGTTACTGCCTTTACAGATATTTGATGTATTTTGAAGTCCCATTGTATGCCAGTATTTGCAAATATTTCTGTCATTATCAAGCGGAGCGCGATAAAATGCAGGTGCAAAGCCTTTAAAATCACCGAGAGGAAATGAATTTATCATTTCGTGATTTTTATAAATATATGAAGTAATAAATCCGGTAGATTTATCAAATATCATTGAACCATTATCAAAAGTGATATAAAGTTTATTTTCGCTAGGTTTTACGGCGGTTTTACCGTCAGAATTTATATCTGCACTCAGCTTACCCTCACTTAAAATAATTTGCTCACTTGCAATTAAGAAATCACCTGCTAAATATTCAAACACAACCGAATTATGATTATCCTTTTCAAGCTCAAGCGAGTCAATTTCATACTCCTGACTTGACTGAGGTGCAATATTTACATCAAATGTGCTTGAATATGTTTCAACTCCGTTTGTAAAGTAGGTATACTTTACACTCAACGCTGCATTTTCAAAATAATTATGGTTGAAAAATTGATATCTGTTATCTGCAATTTTGCGGCATCTGACAGGGCGATAGCAATTTTTCATTTGCTTTGCGCCTGAATGCGGTGTCCTGTCCGGAAAGAAAAGGCCGTCCATACAGAAATTGCCATCGTGCTTTTCTTCACCATGGTCACCGCCGTAAGTGTATTTAACTTTTTCATTTTCGTGGTAAACAGCATGGTCTGCAAATTCCCATATGCAACCGCCAAGCATATTATCTGAAGAATAAAAGCATTTTACATATCTTTCAAGTTCGCCTGCACCAACTCCCATTGCATGCGCATATTCACAAAGGAAAAATGGCTTTTTACGATACTTCGGCAATTTGCCCTTTGCAATTTTTTCACACATAATCGGCCATGCGTACATATGCGAAATAACATCATATGCAAAGCGTGGAGTTCTGCACACACCCTCATAATGAATAGGAAGCGTTGATAACTTTTTAAGTTCATCATAGCAATAATCTTGGTTAAGATAGCCGTGTGATTCATTTCCGAGCGACCACATTGTGATTGACGGATGATTCTTATCACGGGCATACATTCTGTAAACCCTATCCCAATAATGTTGCTGCCAATCTTTATTATGTGAGCAAGCACCCGGCCTATGAAGTTCGGTTTCACAGCCGTGAGTTTCAATATCAGCTTCATCAATTACATATATTCCGTATTCATCACATAAATCAAGAAAAGTAGGGTCAGGCGGATAATGAGATGTACGAATACAGTTAGCATTATATTGCTTTACAAGGCTGACATCGAGTTCCATATCTTCAACTGACATCACATATCCCGTTTTAGCGTTGGTATCGTGGTGATTTACACCCAAAAGTTTAATAGGCTCATTATTAAACAAAAACTTATTGCCGATTATTTCAACATTTTTAAAGCCAATGTTTTTTCTTACAACTTCAATAACATCTTTGCCCTTTGAAAGAATAATTACCAAATCATATAGATAAGGGCATTCGGCTGACCACTTGTGAACATCAAGATTATCAAAACTGATTTTTTCAATATTTGACGGTGATACATTAACAGATTTTGATGATACAATCTCACCGTCATCATAAAGCGAAACAGACAACACACAATCGTCGCTAATTTTTAATGATGGCAAAAAATCAAGAGAAAATGAACTTTTGAAACTGATTTTAGCTTCAAAATCATAAATAGAGTTGTTCCCCGTTTTATAAAGCAAAACATCACGGAAAATACCGTTAGAGCGAAACATATCCTGCGCTTCAAGATATGTACTGTTAGTCCATTTATGGTTTTGAACTACAATTTCATTTTTACCCTTAACAAGAAAATCATTAAGTTCAAATTCAGCGGTATTGTGGCTGCCCTCACTGTAACCTACATATTTACCGTTACAAAAAAGTTCAAGTGAACCTGCAACACCTAAAAATGCCAAAGTATAGTTTAAATCAAGATTATCAATATCAATAAATCTGCGATAAATGCCCACCGGGCAATCTTCAGGTATATGCGGCGGATTAGGCTTAAATTGGTATCTGGTATTTACATAATAAGGCTTTTCATAACCCGTATATTGCCACATTGAAGGAACATTTACTTTATCAAATTTAATTTTTTCTGTATCAAAAAAATTATCCACCATTTTGCAATTTGAATAATATACAAAATCCCATTCACCCGAAAGACATTCAACACGGGAGGATGAATATCTTTCATTTCTAATATCTGTTTTTGCAAGTTCATCAAGATTTGCAAAAGGAATAAAGTAAGAACGCGGAATCATAATATTTTCCCTGAACTTACTAAAATCACAAAAATTACCTGTTTTTAAATTGTACTGCATAATTTTCCCCTTAAATGTAATTATATCTATTATACAATAAAGAAATATAATTTACAAGAATAGGATTTTTACACAAAAGAACGACTGAAACCAAATTACTTGATTTCAGTCGTTTTTTATTACATAGTATATCTGCTTTTAACTTTAAGTCTCTCCATAGCACGAGAAAGGTTAGCTTTAGAGTGATAATATTCAAGAAGAGAATGCTTTTGGCGAAGTTCTTCTTCAGCTCTCATTTGAGCTTCTTTTGCACGGCGCTCATTGATTTCTTCAGGAAGTTCTGCCGAAATACAAACAAGTGTTGCAACATTATCAAGAAACTCAAGAAAACCGCTGCCTACAAATGCGTTGATTTTTTTACCGTTTGCATCAACAATCTTCATTTCGCCGAATTCAATAGGCACAACACAATTTTCATGCTTTGCAAGATAAGCTTCGCAGCCTCCGTTAAGCCTTGGAATAGAAAGGCTTTGAGCCTCACCGTCAAAAAAGACTTTATTAGACGCAATTATTTTAAGTTGAAAAGTATTCATATAATCACCTTATTTTTCAAGCTTTTTTGCATTTTCCAAAACATCTTCAATAGTACCGGTGTTAAAGAAAGCCTGTTCAGGAACATCATCAACTTCACCGTCGATAATAGCCTTGAATCCCTTAACCGCATCTTTAACAGCAACATATTTACCCGGCTGGCCTGTGAACGCCTCAGCAACATGGAATGGCTGTGACAAGAACTTTTCAATCTTTCTTGCACGATAAACAGTAGTTTTATCTTCATCAGAAAGTTCTTCCATACCGAGAATTGCGATAATATCTTGAAGTTCTTTATATTTCTGCAAATATTCCTGAACTTTACGGGCAACTGCGTAATGCTCTTCGCCTACTACATCTGGTTCAAGGATACGAGAGTTAGACTCAAGCGGGTCAACAGCAGGATAAATACCTTTTTCAACAATTTTTCTTGAAAGAACAGTTGTTGCATCAAGGTGAGCAAATGTTGTTGCAGGCGCAGGGTCTGTAAGGTCATCGGCAGGAACATAAACAGCCTGAACCGATGTAATAGATCCGTTTTTGGTGGAAGCAATACGCTCCTGAAGTTCGCCGACATCAGTTGCAAGGGTCGGCTGATAACCAACGGCAGATGGCATTCTGCCTAAAAGCGAAGATACTTCTGAACCTGCCTGTACAAAACGGAAGATATTATCAATAAAGAGAAGCACATCCTGATGATCAACATCTCTGAAATATTCTGCCATTGTAAGGCCTGTTTCAGCAACACGCATACGAGCTCCAGGCGGCTCATTCATCTGTCCGAAAACGAGTGCAGTTTTTTCAAGTACGCCGCTCTCGCCCATTTCTTTCCATAAATCGTTACCCTCACGGCTTCTTTCACCAACACCGGTAAAGATTGAGTAACCGCCGTGCTGAGTGGCAACATTGGTGATAAGTTCCTGAATAAGTACAGTTTTACCAACACCGGCACCACCGAACAAACCGATTTTACCACCCTTTGGATAAGGTGTTAAAAGGTCAATAACCTTAATACCTGTTTCAAGGATTTCTACATTGGCACTTTGCTCTTCAAATGTAGGCGGTTTGCGGTGAATAGCCCAATGTTCTTCATTATCAAGGCTATCAAGTCCGTCAATCGTTTCGCCTACTACATTGAAAAGTCTGCCAAGGGTTTTATCACCGACAGGGACTTTAATTGCATCACCTGTGTTGATAACTTCCATATCTTTGCAAAGGCCTTCTGAAGCTGCAAGCATAATACAGCGAACACAGTTGCCGCCGATGTGCTGGCTAACCTCCATAACAAGCTTTTTGCCATCTAATTCCACTTCAAGAGCGTCCTTAATTTTCGGCAATTCGTCTTCAAATTCAACATCTATTACAGGTCCCATAACCTGAACAATTTTACCATTCTTCATACAAGGACACCTCCTAATCTTCTTTCATTTTTTGTGCTTTGGCACCGGCAATAACTTCAGTAATTTCCTGCGTGATTGCTGCCTGCCTTGCACGGTTATATTCGATACCCAAACTTCTGAGCATATCTTTTGCTGCATCTGTGGCAGTTTGCATTGCCATCATACGGGCATTATGCTCGGAGCAGTATGATTCAACAAGTGCGCCATATACAAATCCCGAAACATAATTAGGTATAATATGGTCAAACACTGCATTCATACTTGGTTCAAAAGAGCAGGTTCCATACTTGTTGCTTTCATCTGTTCTTTCAAACTTTACCTTCTTCAAAGGCAAAAGCTGTTTAATTTCAGCGTCAAAGGTAACAGAATTAACCATTCTTGTGTAAACGATATAAACTTCATCAAGCTTCTTTTCCCTAAAAAGCTCTACTATCTTTTCGCTGATAACTCTGGCTCTGTTAACATTAGGGTTTTGAGCAGTATATTTGAAATCTATATCAATAGAAATATTCTTTTTTTCAAAATATTTACGACCTACCTGACCGACAACAAAAAGCATATTTTTATTATCGGAAAGAGCCTCTTTCTCTGCAATTTTGATTACATTGTGGTTATATGCACCCGCCATACCTTTATCGGCTGTGACTACGATATAACCCTGTTTTCTTTCCTGCTTCGGTACATCTTCTCTTTCATCAAAATAGATATTACCTGCATCAGGTGAAAGTTCAAGTATTTTTGCAAGAGCTTCTTGAATTGTGTAGAAATAAGGCTCTGTATTTTTAAGGTCTCTTCTCGCCTTTTGAAGCTTTGAGGATGAAATCATATACATAGCGTTTGTGATTTTCATTGTATCCTTAATAGACTTCATTCTGGCTTGAATTTCACGAGCATTAGCCATTATTAACCCTCTTGATAACTCTTTTTAAATTCGTCTATTGCCTCTAAAATCTGCTCTCTTGTATCATCATCAAGCACTTTTGTTTGCTCAATTGTATTAACAAGGGAACTGTGATTTTCATTCATATATTCAAGCATTTCATTTTGGAATTTCTTTATTTGCTCAGTAGGAACATCCATAAACTTCTTTCCTGTTGCACCGACAAGAGTAAATACCATATCGGCAAGTGAAAGCGGATGACCGAGCGGTTGCTTAAGAAGTTCCATAAGTCCCTTACCATAAGTAAGGCCTGCCTTTGTTTCTTCATCAAGGTCAGATGAAAACTGGGTAAACACTTCCATTTCACGAAACTGTGCCAAATCAATACGAAGTGAACCTGCTGCTTTTTTCATAGCTTTTGTTTGCGCTGCACCACCAACACGGGATACAGAAAGGCCGACATTTACAGCCGGGCGCATACCGCTGAAGAACAAGTCACTTTCAAGGAAGATTTGACCGTCTGTAATAGAAATTACATTAGTAGGAATGTATGCAGATACATCGCCTGCCTGAGTTTCGATAATAGGAAGAGCAGTAATTGAACCACCGCCGAGTTCATCTGTAAGACGGCTTGAACGCTCAAGAAGTCTTGAGTGAAGATAGAATACATCACCCGGATAAGCTTCACGGCCCGGGCTTCTTTCAAGCAAAAGTGAAAGCGCACGGTAAGCTACTGCGTGCTTGCTTAAATCATCATATACAATAAGGCAATCTTTACCCTGATGCATAAAGTATTCGGCAATTGCTGTTGCAGAATACGGTGATATATACTGAAGAGATGCAGGTTCACTTGCTGTTGAGCAAACAACAATTGTGTAATCCATAGCACCTGCTTTTTCAAGTGTATTTACAAGCTTTGCAACACTTGAAGCTTTTTGGCCGATTGCATTATAGATACAAATAACATCTTTACCCTTTTGGTTAAGAATAGTATCAAGTGCAATTGAAGTTTTACCTGTTTGCCTATCCCCAATGATAAGTTCACGCTGGCCCCTACCGATTGGAAACATTGAGTCGATTGAGAGAATACCGGTTGCAAGCGGAGTATCTACACTCTGGCGGTCAACAATAGAAGGAGCAGGCTGCTCAACCGGGCGGTAACCATCAGCCTTAATTTCACCTTTACCGTCAATAGGCTCACCAAGTGAATTTACAATTCTGCCGATAAATCCTTCACCTACCGGCACACCGGCTTTCTTATGTGTTCTTTTAACTTTAGTTCCCTGTTCAACACCCGAATCGCTGTCAAAAAGAATAACACCGATTTGATGCCTTTTAATATCCTGAACCATACCTTTTACGCCATTTTCAAAAACGACTATTTCGCCGTACATAGCGTGGTCAAGGCCATGGATTGTAGCAATTCCGTCACCAACACGAACTACTGTACCGATTTCTTCACTGTTAGTTCGAAGTTCAAAATCACTAATATCTTTTTTAAGAACAGCAAGTACATTTTCGCTTGTTACAGCACTGTTTCTTGCTGAATCCATAACTTTTTGCTTAATGCTGTCAAGCTTTGTTTTAATAGAAAAATCGTACTGCTTATCGCCGATAGTAACTATAAAACCACCGATAATTGAATCGTCTTTAACAATCTTGATTTGAGCATCATCAGCATTTTCCTGCTTTAAAACAAATTCTTTAATACCTTTTAACTGCTCGTCATTAGGTTCTGTTACGCAGGTAATAGTTGCATTTGCAACATTGTTTTGCTTATTGAGAGCTGAAATATAAGCCTCAATTATTTCGCCTAAACTGTCAATCTTACCGTTTGCTGCAAGGTCTGCAATAAAATCTTTAACTGACGGAGCAAAAAGCTCTTTTGTTACATTCTTCTTTTCTTCAAGTGTAACATTAGGGTCGTTAAAAATATCCTTGAGTTCCTTGTTAGATTTAACAGTGTTTAAAGCTTCTTCCAAGCTTGACACACTTGCGTGAGCAGAAAACAGTGCGTCAAGATATTTTTCAATATTTTGAATCATTATTTATCACTGCTTTCATTTAAAAATTCATCATAGAGCATTTTATCAGTTTCAGCTGAAACTTCCTTTTCAACAACTTTTGTAGCTGTTTGCATTGCAAGCTCTGCGATTTGCTGCTTAACTGCAAGGCGTGCCTTTTCGCTTTCAAGTTCTGATGCTTTTTTGGCATCTGTCTTGATTTTTGTTGCATCTGTATTTGCACGGGCAACAATTTTGTCATATTCAGCCTTGGCATTATTTCTTGCTTCAGCCAAAATTTGCTTCTTTTCATCTTCAACGCCGGAGAGCTGTGACTGATATTCAGCCTGAAGCTCATCGGCTTTCTTTTCTTTATCTTCAGCTGCCTTGAACTGACCTTCAATCAATTCTTTACGCTTATCAAGTGTTTTCTTAATAGGTTTAAATAAAAACAGTTTCATAAGCACAAAAAAGATAATAAGGTTAATCAAGGTCCAAAGAATATTTATGTCAAATTTTAACATTATAATTATGGTCCTTTCTCATCAAACTGTTTTTGATTAAAACTGTTTTATTTAACCAAGAAAATAATCATAATACAAGCTACAAGTCCGTAAATAGCTGTTGCTTCTGAAAGAGCAGCACCAAGGATAAGAGTTGTACGAATCTGACCAGCCATTTCCGGCTGACGAGCAATAGCCTCAACGGCTTTACCTGTAGCGATACCAATACCAATACCTGCACCGAGTGCACAAATAAGAGCAATACCTGCACCGATGGCAATAACTGAACCTGTCATAATATTATTCTCCTTAATAATTAAAAATTATATTTAAGCGGCTTTAGCCTGCTTTTTATTCTTTTTACTTGCTTTTTTTATTTTTTTCTTCTGTTTGTCGGTTGTTTCCTCTGACTCCTCAACTGCCTCCTGTAAATAAAGACCTGTTAAGAATACGAAAATGTATGCTTGAAGTAAACCGTCGAATATATCAAAATAAAGACTGAATACCGTCGGCAAGAATATCGGAACACATGCTTTGATAAGCTCCATAATAATGAATGAACCGATTACATTACCGAAAAGACGCATACAAAGTGAAAGAGGTTTGGTAATAACTTCCATAATATTGATAGGAGTAATTATCCAAATCGGTTTTGTGAATTCCTTCAAACGCCCGATAAAGCCCTTGCTCTTAAATGCCATATATTCTACAAGCACTATACTTATAATAGCAAGGCAAGCAGTTACCTGCATACTCTTTGTCGGCGGCTTAAGTCCAAACAAACCAATAATGTTTGAAACGCCAATGAAAAGAGCCACACTCATAAGCCAAGGAATAAACTTTTCAACCTTTTCTCCCATAATGCCTTTGAAAAAGTCTTGCGCTTTTTCATAAGCAAGCTCGAGCAATGCCTGACGCTTTGAAATTTCTCCCGTTACTTTGAGATTTCGAGTTAAGATAATCGCAAGAACTGTCATTACCGCAATAATTATCCAACTTACCACTGTTGCCTCATCGAAGCCAAGCTTAAAATTACCAATCTTAAAACTAAAAACTTCTTTCAGTTCGAGCTGGTCGGTAAGTTCTTTTTGAAGATCTAACTTCATTAGTATAGTATCAAACGTTGCAGTCACCCCCTTGTTTGTACTGTCGTGATTATACTACAATGTTTTTTCTTTTTCAAGCCTTTTTTATCAAAATTATACTTTTTGTAACCCTATCATTTACTATTTGTAGTGTTATACAAATTTCACAAAAATCACAAACCTAATTTGTGCAAAAAGACAATCAAGATTCAATCATTGTTATGTATATCAAGGTAAATATTACCTCTGCCCTTAATATATCAAGCAAATATGAACAAATCAAGAACAACGCAAAGAAATGGCAATTTGACATAAAAAACATTTTCTTGTTAAAAATTTTTGTTGAAAAATGGTGTTTACATATTATTTAATATATTATATAATATTATCTCAAAGTAATTTAGTAATATAATAAACATATTATATATCGAAGGAGTTAGAATTATGGCAAATGACCAGAAAAAGATGGTTGATTCCATCACATCTATGGATGAAGATTTTGCTAAATGGTATACAGATGTGTGCAAAAAAGCTGAGCTTGTATCTTACACAAGTGTTAAGGGCTGTATGGTAATCAGGCCTTACGGATATGCTATTTGGGAAAATATTCAAAGAATACTTGACGGTATGTTCAAGGAACTTGGACACGAAAATGTAAATATGCCAATGTTCATCCCTGAAAGCTTACTTCAAAAGGAAGCTGACCATGTTGAAGGTTTTGCGCCTGAATGTGCATGGGTAACTTACGGCGGTAACGAAAAGCTTGAAGAAAGACTTTGCGTAAGACCTACATCCGAAACACTTTTTTGCGAGCATTTTAAAGATATTGTACATTCTTACAGGGATTTGCCTAAACTTTATAATCAATGGGTATCGGTAGTAAGATGGGAAAAGACAACAAGGCCTTTCCTTCGTTCAAGGGAATTTTTGTGGCAAGAGGGCCACACCCTTCACGAAACTGCCGAAGAAGCAATTGATGAAACTGAAAGAATGTTAAATGTATATACAAAATTCTGCCAGGAAGACCTTGCAATGCCGGTAGTTCAGGGCATGAAAACAGATAGCGACAAATTTGCTGGTGCCGAGCGTACATATTGCATTGAAGCACTTATGCACGACGGTAAAGCACTTCAGGCAGGTACAAGCCATTATTTCGGTGACGGATTTGCAAAGGCATTTGACATTCAGTTTTCAAACAAAGAAAACAAGCTTGCTTACCCACACCAAACTTCCTGGGGTGTAACAACAAGATTGATTGGTGCTATCATTATGACACACGGTGACGATAACGGACTTGTTTTACCGCCTGCTGTTGCACCTATTCAAGTAATAGTTATACCTATTGCTCAGCATAAGGAAGGTGTGCTTGACAGAGCAAATGCCCTTTGCGAGCAGCTTAAAAAAGTATGCAGAGCTAAAATTGACGACAGTGAAAATTCACCAGGTTGGAAATTTGCTGAATATGAAATGAAGGGTGTTCCTGTAAGAGTTGAAATCGGCCCAAGGGATATTGAAAACAACCAATGCGTTGTTGTAACAAGGCATAACAGGGAAAAAACTGTAGTATCACTTGACGAAATTGAAACAGTAATTACCCAAAAGCTTGATGAAGTACGCGACGGACTTTATCAAAAAGCACTTGATAACAGAGAAAACAGAACATACAAATGCAAAACCATGGACGAAATCACAAAAGCACTTGAAGAAAACGGTGACGGTTTTGTAAAAGCTATGTGGTGCGGCAGTGAAGAATGCGAAGATAAGGTTAAAGAAATCACCGGCGTAGGCTCGCGTTGTATTCCTTTTGACCAGGAAGAAATTTCCGATGTTTGCGTTTGCTGCGGCAAACCGGCTAAAAAAATGCTTTATTGGGGTAAAGCTTATTAAACAAAGAAATTATATAATTAAAACTACGGAGGTAGCATTATGTCAGTATTAGTTACAGGTGGCCTTGGCTACATCGGTTCACACACTTGTGTTGAACTTATGAATGCCGGTCAAGAAATTGTGGTTGTTGATAATCTTTATAATTGCAAAAAAAGCTCATATGACAGAATTAAAGCTTTAACAGGAAAAGATTTCAGCTTTTATGAATGTGACATTAGAAACAAAGAAGGATTAAACGAAGTTTTTGAAAAAGAAAACATTACATCTGTAATCCATTTTGCAGGTTTAAAAGCTGTCGGTGAAAGCGTGCGCAAACCTCTTGAATATTTTGATAACAATATTACAGGCACACTTGTTTTGCTTGATGTAATGAGAAAGCACAATTGTAAAAAAATTGTATTTTCATCATCAGCCACTGTTTATGGAATGAACAATGTATCCCCTCTTACCGAAGATATGGAAGTCGGCGGAGTTACAAACCCATACGGCAGAACTAAGTTTATGATTGAATGTATACTTAAAGACCTTTATGTTTCAGATAACAGCTGGTCAATCTGCCTGCTTCGTTACTTCAACCCAATCGGTGCACATAAAAGCGGCACAATGGGTGAAGACCCTAACGGTATTCCAAACAACCTTATGCCATATATTACTCAAGTGGCAATCGGCAAACTTGACCACCTTAATGTTTTCGGCGATGATTATGACACTCCTGACGGAACAGGCGTTCGCGACTATATTCATGTAGTTGATTTGGCACTCGGCCACATCAAAGCTGTTGAAAAAGTTGAGGGCGAAGACGGACTCTTTATCTACAATCTCGGTACAGGTGTAGGATATTCCGTTCTTGATGTAGTAAAAGCATTTGAAAAAGCATCAGGCAAGAAAATTCCTTATGTAATCGGTCCACGCCGTGATGGTGACATTGCGACTTGCTATTCAGACCCAAGCAAAGCACTTAAAGAACTCGGTTGGAAAGCTGAAAGAGGCATTGAAGAAATGTGTGAGGACAGCTGGAGATGGCAAAGCCAAAACCCTAACGGTTACCCGGATTGATAATAAATTAAAAAAAGATATAAGGACAACGGATATAACATCCGTTGTCCTTTAGTTATATTGACACAGTAATTTTGATATTGTATAATTATTTCGGATAAGGAAAACTACCAGATACGGTAGGCGGTCAATCTTGCTCCCGAAAGGGAGTGATACCTATGGAACAATTTGCTTATATTATACTTATTTTAATTTTTGCAACAGGTTACATCACGGTACTAAAAAAGAAATAAACCGCCCTGCTCCAACATTGCGGTTTATTTCTTAATAAATCCATATGGGAGCGACCGTCTATCGGCAAGCTCCTTATCTATTTTTATTATATAGCAACAAATTTTATTTGTCAACAATTATAATATATTAACCAGCTTTACATATTTATATTTATGCAGCATAATCATCACTTGATTCATCATTATCTTCTTCAGAATCAGATTCATCACTTGATGAATGTTTTAAATTTTTCACTTCTTCTATATAAGAAATCTTGCTCAATAATTTCTTCTCATTTAAGCCATTTATTCTATCACAAATTCCATTCTTTACTTCATATGATTCATTATAAATAATTTTAGTTATGTTCTTTCTTGCTGCATTATCTAAAAGTTTTTCAATTTCATCTTCATAATCATCAAAAGAGTATATTTCTTCTTCCTCTAGGTCACTTACAGATGTCCACAACGAATATTCATTTTTATCTGTATCATATGTGTATAGTGCATAATTGGAAACAGTTCCACCATAAGAATTACTTCCAGATATTGATAATACAAACATATCATCATCTACATCTATCCAAACATTATTCAACTTAAACGAATCTGGATTTTTCAAGTTTTTTTTATATTCTTGCGCCAATACCGCTATGATATTTTCATAAAGAACAAAGTCTTTTTCTCCATTTTTTGCTTTTTTGTATGCTTTTTCGTATTCGCCTTGAGAGAGTAATGTTTCAGTTGACACGAATATTTTAGGTAACACTTCTGCACCTGTTCCAACTAATATTGCTAATATAACAACAATCGCAATTATTTTGCTTATCGTCTTACCTTGTTTAGAAGTTTTAATACTTTTTACATTTTTGTCAATGTTTGCTTTGATATTCATATTAGTTAATTTGTATCCACAATTAACACAAAATTTTTGTTTTTCCTCTAACAAAGCACCACATTTAGGACAATGTTTTATATTTGGATCATTGACAGAGATGCCGCAATATGAACAATAATCGTTACCATCCAAAATTTCATTTCCGCAATATTTACAAAATTTCTTATTGACTGATGCATTAGGAATTTGCATTTCACTTTCATTATTGATAGCATCACTTTCAATGTCATTTTCGCTCAATGCTAAGGATTCATCTTTTTCATTTTCTTTATTTTGAACATCTGTATTTCCATTATCCAAAGTATTATATTTTAAATTCTCATCCATACTCTTTTCCCCTTTTGATATATTCATCCTCATTATAGAACAGATTGTTCTAATTGTCAATAGAACATATTGTTCTTCCATATAATAAATACGGTGATAAAAATGAAGTATCAACGCATAAGGGATTTGAGAGAAGACAGTGATTTAACCCAAACCCAAATTGGCGAAAATTTGAATATACCACAGCGAACATATGCATATTACGAAAGCGGTGAAAGAACAATCCCGCCGGAAATTTTAATTGCACTTGCTGATTTTTATAACACAAGTGTAGATTACATTCTCGGCAGAACCGACAAAAGATAAGGACAACGGATATAACATCCGTTGTCCTTATTTTTTGATTCATTACAATATATCAGCCAATGTTTTAGATGAAAGAAAATCTTCAATCACATCATCAAGTTCTTTCCACAAAACATAAGTTTTGCAGCTTGGTGCGTTTTTGCAGTCACCGTCGCTCACACAAGCAACAGGAGCAAGGCTGCCCTCGGCAGCATTTAGAATTGAAGAAATCGTGTAATCTGCCGGCTCACGATTAAGCATATATCCGCCGTTTTTACCACGAACACTTTTTAAAAGTCCGTTTTTATTCAGCGAAGATACAATAATTTCAAGATACTTAATTCCGATATTTTCGCGCTCGGCAATATCTTTAAGTGAAACGGGACCGCCCTCTTGATTTTCGGCAAGGTCAACCATAATTCTAAGGGCATATCTGCCCTTGGTTGAAACCATCATTATGCCTCACCTCCGAAAAACTCTTTTGCTATTCTGACGCTTTCCATAGCGTCTTTAGCGTACCAATCGGCATTTATCATTTGGGCATATGATTTAGTAAGAACTGCGCCGCCTACAAATACTTTAGCGTCGGTATTATCGTGAATAAGTTTAATGGTTTTTTCCATATTAGGAACAGTAGTAGTCATAAGTGCTGAAAGGCCTACAAGCTTAACATTTTGCTTTTGCACTTCTTCAAGCACTCTTTCGCACTTCACATCTTTTCCTAAATCTATAATATCAAATCCATAATTTGACATAAGAACTTTAACAATATTCTTACCAATATCGTGAATATCACCCTCAACTGTGGCAATTACAACCTTATGCTCGCTTTTCTTTTCCTGGCCTGAAAGAATGAGGTGCTCTTTAATAACATCAAATGCAGATTTTGCGGAATCAGCACTCATAAGAAGCTGCGGTAAAAAGATTTTGTTTTTTTCAAAACCGTCACCCACAACATCAAGTGCCGGAATTATATAATTATTTATGACATCAAGTGCCTGGGTATCTTTTAAAAGTTCTTTAGCACAGGCACCTGCGTCTTCTTTCATACCTTTAATAATAGCGGTTTTAAGGTCTGTTACACCTGATGAGGCATTATTATTTGCCGATTGAGTAACAGACTCGATATATTCGGTGCAATTATCATCAAAACCTTCAAGTGCATTATATGAATAATAAGCATTCATCATACTTTCACTAAGCGGATTGATAATACCTGCTGATAATCCTGCTTTAAGCGCAAGTGTAAAGAAAGCTGTGTTAATAGCTTCACGCTTAGGCAAACCGAAGCTGATATTTGACACGCCCAAAACAGTACCAACACCAAGTTCATGCCTGATATATTCAACAGCTTTAAGTGTTTCCTTGGCATTATCCTTATTAGTTGATATTGTCATAACAAGGGCGTCAACCACAAGGTCTTTTTTATCAATACCGTAGCTTTCGGCTGTTTTAATTATTTTTTCAGCGATAGCAATTCTGCCCTTGGCTGTTTCAGGAATACCGTTTTCATCAAGGCAAAGGCAAACAACAACACCGCCGTATTTTTGAACAAGCGGAAAAACTTCATTCATAGATGATTGCTTACCGTTAACGGAGTTAATCATAGCCTTGCCGTTATACATACGCATAGCTTTTTCAAGAGCTTGGGTATTACTTGAATCAAGCTGAAGCGGAAGAGGAAGTACACTTTGAAGATTAAACACAGCGTCTTGAAGCATTTGCACCTCGTCAATTTCAGGCAAGCCCACATTAACATCAAGTATATGCGCACCCTTTTCCTGCTGTGCAATACCCTCTTTAATTATATAATCAATATTATTATTTCTAAGTGCTTCTTTAAAAAGTTTTTTGCCGGTAGGGTTAATTCTTTCACCTATTACAACAGGCTTTTGCCCAATTGTAACTGAAGTTGAATATGAGCAAACAACCGTATCATTTTTCTTTTCGGGAATATTATCGTCAATATCCTTGCAAAGTTCAATCATTCTTTTAATATGCGCCGGCGTAGTACCGCAGCATCCGCCTAAAATAGAAACACCGAGTTCGGCAATTTCTTTCATATCATTAGCAAATTCATCAGGTGATACATTATAAACCGTCTTTCCGTCAACAGATTCCGGAAGCCCTGCATTCGGCATAACTATAATAGGAAGTGATGTACACTCACGAAGCTCTTTAACAAGCGGTATCATCTGCTTAGGGCCTAAACCGCAGTTAAATCCGATTGCGTCTACCCTTAAACCTTCAAGCATTGCAACAGCACTTTTAACATCGCCGCCCGTGAGAAGCCTGCCCGATTCATCAAAAATCATAGAAGTAATAATCGGCAAATCAGAATTTTCCTTAACTGCAAGTACCGCTGCTTTGAGTTCATACATATCGCTCATAGTTTCAATAATTGCAACATCTGAACCGTCTTTACCTGCTCTTACAACTTCACCGAAAAGTTCAACAGCCTTTTCAAATTCAAGGTCGCCCATAGGTTTTAAAAGTTTACCCGTCGGCCCTAAATCAAGAGCAACTTTTTTGCCTGCTTTTTTTGCAAGTGCAACACCTGCTTTTACAAGTTCATCAACATTATCATATTTAAGTGAATTTGCGCCAAAGGTGTTTGCAGTAATAAACTGCGCACCTGCTTTTGCATAAGCATCATGCACCGCAAAAACCCTTTCCGGATCACTGATATTAAGTTTTTCAGGCAATTCGCCCGCCGCAAGGTTGAGCATACTGCCCATACCGCCATCAAAGAATTTAATCATTTTCAATACCTATAAAAGCAGTAACGGATTTAGACGGAACCATTTGGTAAGTATCCGTAAGAGTTAATCCTATACGCTTTGTTATATCCATAAGTTCAAAAAACTTTTTGTTTTCTTTTATATCCAGGTCAAAATAACCGGGTGAATACCTCATACGAAGAGTCATACCCTGCGCTTTAAGTTCATCCTCAATACCGTCGCATACCTCTTCGATTTTAGAAGCAAGGCACGCTTGAAGCACCATTGTTCTTGTAATATCATTTGAGGTGTAGGTGCGTAATAATCTGTCACATTCCGTTCCCAAAGTAGCACCAAAAAGGCAAACCTTTTTACACCCTTTCATGTTTTCGGCAAGACGCTTGCTTTTAAACACTTGATTTTCAATAATAACTTCGTCTTCGTTTACAGTACACTCAAAAATTCTGCTGATAGTTTTAGGTCTGACACTTTTATTAACCTCATTGCAGCAATCGTCAATCAAATCAATCAGCCTTTTATCGTCAACTTTTGAATTTGTGCGCAAATAATGAAGTATCTCTGTTCTATTCATTTATTATTGCTGAAAGTCCTTCCATAATTTGATGTGCAACATCAGGCTTGTTCATAGTGTAAATGTGGATATTATTAACACCGTTTGCCATTAAATCAATAATTTGCTCTGTTGCATATACAATGCCTGCCTGCTTCATAGCATCCGGATTTTCACCGAATCTTTCCATAATTTTGCTGAACTTAACAGGGAGTGAAGCATTTGAAAGTTCAACGCTTCGCTTAATTTGATTTGCATTAGTAATCGGCATAATACCTGCAATTATAGGAATATTTATTTCCTTAATCGCACACATTTCACGGAAGTTATAGAACTTCTCATTATCAAAAAACATTTGAGTTGTGATAAAATCAACACCGCAATCAACTTTTTCTTTAAGTCGTGCAATATCTTCCACCCTGTTTTTAGATTCAGGATGAGTTTCAGGATAGCAAGCAGCACCTATGCAAAACTTATTCCTCGCCTTAATTTCGCTAACAAGTTCAAATGCGTTATGATAATACTGATTTTTACCCATTTCAAAATCTTTTGGTATATCACCGCGAAGCGCAAGTACATTTTCAATACCGTTTGCTTCAAGTTCATCAAGAACAGAATTGATTTTTTCCTTGGTTGAAGTAAGGCAAGTTAAATGTGAAAGCGGCTCAACCCCACCCTGCTTAATGGCATTTGCGATTTCAGTAGTAAATCCGCTTGTAGTTCCGGCAGCACCGTATGTAACGCTCATAAATGACGGCTTATCTTTTACCATTTCGTCTACTACTTTTTTGGTATTTGCAATTTTATCCCACTGTTTAGGAGGAAAAACCTCAAATGAAACAGTAACCTTTTTATTATTTATTATATCTTTAATTTTCATTATAACCACCCGATTTTTAACAAATACATATTTCAGTAGACATTATACTACCTTTTTAGTAGGAATTCAAGAAGATTTTACCCTATCTTCACTATAAGGATAAAGCTATGGCTAAACAAAGCAGTATAGTTTTCGCTATACTGCTTTGTTTTGGCGGGTTATTTATCATCAACTATTAAACTAGTTGTTGAATAATATCGTGGATGTGTTTTTTCGACTTTTTTATTTAGTATTTTCGAGTGCAAAATTTCAATATTATTTTCTATTTCATTTATATCTTTTCTTAAGATAATTTTATTAGTACAACAATCCAGCCGAGCAGAAATATTTAATTGATTTTCTGTATCAACTTCACATAATTTGTTTTGCGTTTTTTCAATTATTCTTGCTGCTTCATAATAATAATTTGTACTTTTATCCTTTGATAAATCCGTTAGTTGTTTTGTTACATAGTTAATTGAATCAAAATACGCATATATTTTCAAGTGCAAATTTAAAAATATCCATTTTTTATACTTTGTATTTCCCTTATTGCTTAAAAAAGATAGTTCCGAAAAATAAGAATCAAGTTCATAAATTGAAACATTATTGGTAAAATCAATATAGCTTTCTATAACTTTATTCAATTTTTTTGTTATTGTTTTATATTCTTCGCATATTATTTCTTCAAATAAACTTTCATTATCAATTATGCTAGTGAATTTCTTATAATAACCTTTTAATTCATTTAAATTTTTGCTTTCTTTTTCCATAAAATTCGCAGCAGGAAAGGTTCTATTTATTTCTTTATAATGGAAATAACCAATCAAAGCTTTCTCATAAGTTTCATATTGAAAATATTCTACTTTTAAAAACGAATGTAATAGTTTATTCGATTCCACAAGATATTTTTCCAATGATTTCTTTTTCACAATATGATATTCGGGTCCGGAAATTCCGAAAGTAACAGCGCTACTGCAAAAAATACCAAATCCTAAATTTTTAATCAATTCAACCATCAACGGGTTTAAGAACATCTTATTAAAACAATAACCTAAAACGATAAGCAAAAAACCAAAAATAAATAAAATCAGCGATGAAATAATAACTACCTTTTTAGATTTCATAACTATATCCTTTCTTACAAGCATAAAATTTAATTATGTAAGTTTAAAAAATATTTACTTGAAATTTGCCTAAATCCAATTTTTTTATAAATATGAATTGCATCAGGTGTGTTAGTTGTAAGTGTAATATCCGTAAAGCCTTTTGATTTGGCAAACTCAAGCAAGCATTTAATAACCTGTTGTTGATAACCTTTACCACGGGCAGCAGGCTTTGTATATACACTTACCAAACAGCAGTGTCTACCGTTTTTATCACAGCAAACGGTTATTTGCGGCAATTCAGTCAATTCTTCAAGTGCCGCCATCGCAACAGGCTTGTCATCAATATACATAACTGCAAAAAAGATAGATGTGTTTAATTTATCTTCTAAATGATTTTTTGTTGTTTGCGCAAATTCATCCGAATAGCAAGAAAAATCTTTACCTAATGTTTTGTTCCAATCCTCAATTTGCATTTCAACTCTTAAATCAACAATATCATCTATATTTTCAAAAGTTGCAATTGCTGTTTTGTTAATTACTGTCACTCCTTTTTTGCACATAATTCTTACTCTTTAAAATTTCAACAACCTCAATATTGCCATCAACAAGCATTTCGATAATTGAGTTATTATTAAAACTTTTATTACTCCAATATTGCTCGGCAAGCATAAGATTCTCTTGTTCATTTAATCTACCGTCAAAGCATTTTTCTGCATCACCGTAAAATACATTGCCATTAACTTTTAGTTTGACAATTTGGAATGTTGGCCTACATAAGCTAATAAAATAGTCAAACCATTTTTCTGCTTCTTCAAGGGTTTTAGAAACATAAAGGCAAGCCATTCTTGACGGATAATTCGGATATTTATCCACTCTTACTTTTTCAAGTGCAAGCTCTCTTAACGCAACAGAGGTATGGTGTTCTAAAACCGTATTTTTATAGTTATCAGGCCAATTATAAATATCATTCACAATGTCCGTTTTTTCATTAACTCTTTGCCATACTCCGTTATGATGATTTTGATCAAATTTAATATGTTGACCTATATACATAGGCTTTTCGGTTACCACATGATAAACAATTAGTTCTTTCATAATTCCAATTCCATAAATCCGACGGTAAAGGGCAAATGTTCGTATTTCCTTGTACCTGTATGAACAAAGCCAAGCGCTTTATACCATTCTTTTAAAACCGTATTTTCTTCTACAATTCCTATTTTAATTTTATTTAAATCAAGTGTTTTTTTGCAATAATCAACTGCAAAGCTTACTAATTCTTTGCCTATTCCAAGATGTCTGTAATCAGGCAAAACAGATAAATTATTTATCTCTGCACTATCATCATTTACACTTAATGAAAAGTAGCCCACAGGTGCATTGACATGCTCATATAAAAACATAGAATTACCATTTTCAAATTGATTTTGGAGCTTTCGCAAAGGCATAAATGCAGTATGACTTGGGCAATTTTCTTTAGTCAAATTCATATCATCAGCAACTGTTTGAAAACTTTTATGAATTATATCAAGGCAGGTATTCAATTGCTCATTTTTTGTAACTTTATAAATCATAGTTAAACATCCTTAACATTTTATAACTCAATCATACCATAATAGAGATATAATTGCAAAAAAACGCCCCTGATAACAGGAGCATTTTGGATAAACAGATTATCTCTTTGAGAACTGGCTCGTTTGTGACCGCTGCCTGCGGCAGTTAAAGGGAACAACAAGAGCTTAGTAGCGGTCTGAAAATTCGAGTATCATTTATGATACGATAAATTTTTAGGGCACCGCCCTGCGAGGTGCACGAAAAGCTCGATAAAATCTACTCGCTACGAAACAGTCCACCGGACTGTTTCTCCCAAATCCGTTTTTCCTTCGTCGACGAATTTGGAGCCTCGTGTCTCAAAAAAGCACGAAAACGCCCCTGATAACAGGAGCGTTTTGGATAAACAGATTATCTCTTTGAGAACTGTGGTGCACGACGAGCTTTTTTGAGACCCGGTTTCTTTCTTTCCTTCATTCTTTGGTCACGAGTAAGGAATCCAGCCTTCTTAAGTGCAGGACGAAGTGATTCGTCATACTGAAGAAGAGCTCTTGCAATACCGTGACGGATTGCACCAGCCTGGCCTGTTACGCCGCCGCCGTTTACTCTGCATACAACATCAAGCTTTTCGCCTGTTTCTGTAAGAGCAAGTGGCTGACGAACGATAAGCTTAAGTGTTTCAAGACCAAAGTAATCGTCAATATCTCTGTCGTTAATTGTGATTTTGCCGGTACCTGCGTATAAGCGTACACGAGCTACTGATTCTTTTCTTCTACCTGTTCCGTAGAAATATGGATTAGTTTCATACATAACTCAGATACCTCCTATTATAATTCATAAGCTACCGGCTTTTGAGCCTCGTGCTTATGTTCTGCGTTCTTATAGATATGGCATCTTGTAAGCTGCTTTCTGCCAAGTGTTGTATCAGGAATCATACCCTTTACAGCAAGTTGCATAGCGAAATCGCTCTTTTCTGCCATAAGTGTGCCGTACTTAACTTCCTTAAGGTTACCGATATAACCTGTGTGGTGCTGATAAAGCTTTTTATTAAGCTTATCGCCTGTAAGAACTGCCTTGTCTGTGTTGATAATAATTACGAAGTCACCGCAATCTACATTTGGTGTGAAGATTGGCTTGTGCTTACCTCTGAGAAGAGCTGCAGCTTCACTTGCTACACGACCAAGAGGCTTGCCGGCTGCATCAATAACATACCAGTTACGAGTGATTTCGTCAGCTTTTGGTAAAAATGTTGACATAATCAAATCCTCCTAAATAATTAACCTAAACGGTTCTTTTTTCTTTTGCTCGAATATAATAACACAAGAGAGATTATTAGTCAACAACATTTTTATAAATATAGTAATAATCTCTCATTTACTCACTTTTTCTCGTTTTTTCATATATAATGCTCGATTAAAATATAAAATAAGGGTAACAGCAGATTAGCTGTTACCCTTAAATATTTTTAACTATTATCAGTCTTTGCTCGGAGCATAGAAGTCAACAAGCTTTGCAAGCTTATTATACTTTTCTATTGAATTCTCGGCAGCAATACCAAAGAGTTCTTCTGCTTTACCAGGGAATGAACGCTTAAGAGCAGAATATCTTGTTTCGCCCTCAATAAATTCAACATAGTCGGCAGTAGGAGCTTTGCTGTCAAGTGAGAACGGATTCTTACCTTCTTCAGCAAGAGCAGGATTAAATCTAAACAAATTCCAATAACCTGCCATAACAGCCTTCTTTTGCTCTGCCTGGTTAAACGGCATTTTAATACCGTGATTGATACAAGGAGCATAGCAGATGATAAGTGAAGGGCCGTTATATGCTGCTGCTTCCTGGAATGCTTTCAAGCATTGTGCGGCATTTGCGCCCATAGCAACTTGAGCAACATAAACATAGCCATAGCTCATAGCAATTTGAGCAAGGTCTTTCTTCTTAACTACTTTACCTGAAGCGGCAAATTTAGCAACAGCGCCGGTAGGAGTAGCTTTAGATGCTTGACCACCTGTATTTGAATATACTTCGGTATCAAATACCACAATATTGACATCCTGATTTTGAGCAATTACATGGTCAAGACCGCCAAAGCCAATATCATAAGCCCAACCGTCACCGCCGAAGATAAACTGATACTTCTTTGCAGCATAATCCTTATCTTTAAGAAAATCTACTTTAGCATCATTAGCTTCACCATCAAGCTCTGTATTTTCAAGAGCGGCAATAAGAGCATCGCTTGCTTCTGTATTAGCAGCGGCATCATCATAAGTATCAAGCCAAGCCTGAACCTTATCTGCAACAGGAGTATCAAGAAGAACCTGTGCATCATTTGCAAGTCTTTCACGAATTTGCTTTTGAGCAAGCATCATACCATAGCCAAATTCAGCATTATCTTCAAACAATGAGTTTGACCAAGCAGGGCCGTGACCCTTTTTATCAACTGTATATGGAGTTGAAGGAGCAGAACCACCCCAGATTGAAGAACAACCTGTTGCGTTTGCAATATACATTCTGTCACCGTAAAGCTGGGTTGCAAGCTTTGCATAAGGTGTTTCACCGCAACCAGCGCAAGCACCTGAGAATTCAAGATACGGCTTTCTGTACTGAACACCGATAGTATTATTAGTAAGAACTTCCGGTTTAGCGTCAATCTGTGAAAGTGCATCATATACAGGCTGTGATTTAAGTTGAGAAGCAATAGGTTTCATTGTAAGTGACTTGGTAGGGCAAACATTTGCACATGAGCCGCAACCTGTACAGTCAAGAGTAGAAACAATGATAGCATACTGATAATCAGTCTTTTTATGTTTAACAAGCTGTGTGCCTTCAGGAGCGTTCTTAACTTCTTCTTCATTAAGGCAAACAGGGCGAATTACAGCGTGAGGGCAAACCATTGAACAAAGGTTACACTGGGCACACTTTGTACCGTCCCATTCAGGAACAGTAATTGCAATACCTCTTTTTTCAAATGCGGCAGAACCCTGCGGATATACACCGTCCGCTCTGTCAACAAACTTTGAAACAGGTAAATCATCACCGTGAAGATGGTCGATAGGATGAAGAATATTCTTAACAAAATCTTTCATTTCAGGGCGATTTGTAGGAATAACAATTTCTTTTTCTTCATCAACTGCATCTTTCCAGCTTTCAGGAACATCGATTTTAACAACTTCTTTAGAACCTCTGTCAATACCGTTGCAGTTAGCGTTTACAACAGCTTCGCCTTTTTTAGAGAACTTCTTAACAACAGCCTTCTTCATAAGTTCAATTGCCTTATCAACAGGGATAATATTAGCAATTGTGAAGAATGCAGACTGAAGAATTGTTGAAGCTCTGCCTGGAAGACCTACTTCTTCCGCAATCTTGATACCGTTGATTGTGTAGAAGTTGATATTATTTTCAGCAATATACTTCTTCATTTTAGCAGGAAGCTGCTTATCAAGCTCTTCAGGTGACCAAATACAGTTAAGAAGGAATGTACCGCCCGGTACAATATCCTGCACCATATCATACTTGGTTACATATGAAGGGTTATGGCAAGCTACAAAATTAGCTTTATTGATAAGATATGTTGAAGTAATAGGTGATGAACCAAAACGAAGATGTGATACTGTGATACCACCTGATTTCTTTGAATCATAGAAGAAGTAACCTTGAGCATACATATCGGTATTATCACCGATGATTTTGATAGAATCTTTGTTTGCACCTACTGTACCGTCTGAACCAAGACCCCAGAATTTACAAGAAGTTGTACCCTTTGGTGTTGTATCCGGGCTTTCTGTTACATCAAGTGAAAGATTTGTAACATCATCATTGATTGAAAGTGTAAATTCAGTCTTTGGCTGTGGTGCATTCATATTATTATAAACAGAAATTATATGTGCAGGAAGAGTATCTTTAGAACCTAAACCGTAACGACCACCGTATACAGGTACATCACTGAACTTTGAGTTTTTAAGAGCTGCAACTACATCAAGGAAAAGAGGTTCACCGAGAGAACCCGGCTCTTTAGTTCTGTCAATTACAGAAATGAACTTGACACTGTCAGGAACAACATCAATAAGGTGCTTAACCGAGAAAGGTCTGTAAAGATGAACTTTAATCATACCTACTTTCTCACCACGGGCATTGAGGAAATCAACTGTTTCCTTAATTGTATCGCATACAGAACCCATAGCAACAATAACTCTGTCTGCATCTTCTGCACCATAATAATTGAAAAGCTTATAATCTGTGCCAAGCTTTTCGTTTACCATATTCATATACATTTCAGTTGTTGCAACTGCGTCATTATAATACTTGTTACAAGCCTCTCTGTGCTGGAAGAAAATATCGCTGTTTTCTGCCGAACCGCGAAGAACAGGCCTTTCAGGATTAAGCGCCCTTGCACGAAATGCCTGCACATCATCCATATCAACCATTGATTTGAGGTCATCATAATCCCAAACTTCAATTTTCTGAATTTCGTGTGAAGTGCGGAAACCGTCAAAGAAATGAAGAAACGGAACTCTGCTCTTAAGAGTTGAAAGATGAGCAACTGCACCAAGGTCCATAACCTCCTGCACATTTGCAGAGCAAAGCATTGCATAACCTGTTTGACGGCAAGCCATAACATCGGAATGGTCACCGAAAATATTAAGTGCGTGGGTTGATACACAACGAGCCGATACATGAATTACAGACGGAATAAGTTCACCTGCAATTTTGTACATATTAGGAATCATCAAAAGAAGGCCCTGTGATGCGGTATATGTAGTAGTAAGTGCGCCTGCGGAAAGCGAACCGTGAACAGCACCTGCTGCACCGCCCTCTGATTCCATTTCAGCTACACGAACTGTTTGTCCGAAAATATTTTTAACACCTCTTGCTGCCATAGCATCTGTTTCCTCAGCCATATTTGATGACGGAGTAATAGGATAAATAGCAGCGACCTCTGTAAACGCGTAACTTACATGTGCAGCAGCACTGTTACCGTCCATGGTCTTTTTCTTTCTTGCCATAAATTTTCCTCCCTAAAGTTAAAAAAGCAATATTATAATGAATGTAAAATCAAGCGATATGCAAATATTATATTTGTGCATATCAATAGCTACATTACTATAATTTTAATTATATCACTATAAATTTTTAAATTCAACAGTTATTTATTATACAAAAATGCGATTCGCATCAGTCTAAACCGCCGTCTACAACATCAACACCGGCAACAGGTGAAATTGTACCTCTGTCCTCATCCGATTTAATAACAACAGAATTTGTTTCATTTGAAATTTCAGCTTCTGAAAAGTGGATAATCACCTTAACATCACCTTTGATTTTACCAAGGCTGTATTTTTTTACGGTTTTACCGTCAAGTTTAACAATATCATAGTCAACTTCTTTTTTCTTATCAGCCTTATCTTCAAACATTAAATGTTCGTATTTCTTATCATCAATCCTTTTATACCTTACATAAAGCTTTGATTCAATATTGCTTTTATTAGGCAGTTCAACGAAAAGAAATACTTCACGCGATTTAGGCTTTTCAGTTGTTGATTGCTCGGTTGCTTGGCTTGATATCTCATCAGCCTTTTCGTCTTTCTTTGTTGCTTTTTGTGCTGAATTCTTTTTCGTGGTTTTTTCTTTTTTACTGTTTTTATCTTTTTTCGCAACGGTATTCTTGTCGCTTTTATTTGCCTTTTTGGTAGTAGTTTTCGAATCTTTACCGTTTGAGTTTGAATTTTGATTTGCGCTTTGAGTTGCGCTTTGAGTTGCGTGAACTGTTTCACCATTTGAATTTGTTACAGTTTCATTCTGAACAGTTGATGAAGGAAGTGTTGCATCCGTATCCTTATATTTTTTTGAAGAACAGGAAGCAAATACAAACGCAACTGACATAATCATCAAAACAGCCATTAAAATTGAAATTACTTTTTTCATAATAAATTACACCTTAATTCAAATATTATAATAATTATTATATAAACATATTAAATGAAGCATCACTCGGCATTCGCCAATCACCGCGCGGGCTGAGTGAAACAGAACCAACCTTTGGTGAGTCCGGAATACAGGAACGCTTAAACTGACTTATAAAAAATCTTTTTGTAAATACCCCGAGCCACTTTGCAATTGCAGCTTCATCATACTTTGAGCCAAAAGCTTTCAAGGCAAGTTTTTCAATCTTTTCTTTTGAAAAGCCGAAACGAACAAAGTTATACAAAAAGAAATCGTGAAGTTCATAAGGGCCGATATTATCCTCCGTCTTTTGAGCTATATTACCGTTTTCATCAGGCGGTAAAAGTTCAGGCGAAACAGGAGTGTCAAGCACATCATAAAGAATATCGGCAGTAGCCTTATCACTTACTCTTGCAACATATTCAACAAGGTATTTAACGAGGGTTTTAGGTACACTTGCGTTAACACCGTACATACTCATATGGTCACCGTTATATGTGCACCAACCCATAGCAAGTTCGCTCAAATCCCCTGTTCCTACAAGAAGCTTACCGTGCTTATTCGCAAGGTCAAATAAAATTTGCGTTCTTTCCCTTGCCTGCGTATTTTCATAGGTAATATCTTTAACTCTGCTGTCGTGTTCAATATCATTCATATGCAAAATACACGCGTCTTTAATACTAATTTCTTTTATAGTTACACCGAGTGACTTCATAAGCTCAAGCGCATTTTGATAAGTTCTGTCCGTAGTGCCGAAGCCGGGCATTGTTACACCCAAAATATCACTGCTGCTTTTACCGAGAAGTTTCATAGCCTGCACGCTGACTAACAGCGCAAGCGTTGAATCAAGCCCACCGGATATACCTACAACAACACCGTTTGAGCCAACATGTTCAATTCTTTTAGCAAGGCCGGATGCCTGAATTGCAAATATTTCCTTACAACGTTCTTCCCTTTTTGCATCATCACTCGGAACAAAAGGCATTGAATCAACATATCTGTATTCAAGGTCATTTGCTTTATTTTCAAGATTTAATTTAACAAGTTCAACTTCGCCGCTGATATTTTCAAATGACATATCAGCCCGCCTTTGAGCCATAAGTTTTTCAACATCAACATCTGCAACGGTAAGCACATTTTCACGCTCAAAGCGTTCACCCTCGCTTAAAATTGCACCGTTTTCACATACAAGTGTAGCCCCGCTGAACACAAGGTCAGTCGTACTTTCAAAAACAGATGCACCGCTGTAAACATATGCACAAATACATCTTGCCGATTGGTTTGAAACAAGTTCACGCCTATACTGTGCCTTGGATACATATTCGTCACTTGCCGAAAGGTTCGCAATAATATTAGCACCTTGAAGCACAAGCGTACTGCTTGGCGGATTAGGCACCCACAAATCTTCGCACAATTCAATTCCCAAAACTGCACCTTGCCCCAAATCAAAAATCATATCGCCTATTTGGGTGTCAAACCCTGCAAAAGATATTGGCTGTGCAAATTCAAAATCAAGACCTGATGCAAACCACCTTTTTTCATAAAATTCATTGTAATTTGCAAGATGCTTTTTTGGAACAATGCCCTTAACACCTGAATTATCCAAAACAACTGCGCAGTTATATATTTTGTTATAAAACGCAACCGGAGTGCCGAGTACAACCACAATATCTTTTTCTTTAATATAATCTGCAATTATGCTCACTGCTTTTTCGCTTTTTTTGATAATCACATCGGTAAAAAACAAATCGGCACAAGTATAGCCGGTCACTGAAAGTTCAGGGGTAACAAGAAGCTTTACACCCATTTCAAGTGCCTTATCAATAGCTTCTTTTATCATTGAAACATTGAAGCTGACATCGGCAACCTTAAGTTTCAGTGAACTTGCAGATATTCTTATAAAACCATAATTCATAGCATCACCATTTGGTATTTTATTATTATATTATTAACTGAATATATATAATAGATTAAATCATTGTAATTTTAAATTTGAATGAAGCAATTTCGTTTGGTGCAAGGACAGTCATTCCTCTTTTATGTTCAAAAATTCCGTCTTCATCACTGCAGCTTGCAAGCCCCGTCCACGGTTCAAGCGCAACAAACGGAGCATTGCCGACAGCAGACCATACAAGCAAATTATTCATATCCTGGTATTCAATTTTAATACCTTTTCCGTTTTTGCCGATAAGTGTTGCACTTTTTGCTTCGCAATTTTCAAAAATAAGTGCATCTTTTTCTTCAAACAATTCGTGAACAAGGGGCAAAGTATTGCCGCCGTGCATTTCATCAAACTTTTGGCTTACATCAACAAGGCCTGAATGGTGGTCAGGGCGAAGGCATGGCTTTGTAATATTTTTATCAAACACAACCTTATAATCTTCAAATTTCTCATCGCTGTCAATAGGGCAATTAAATGCCGGATGCCCGCCGATTACAAATGGAAGGTCGCAATCGCCTGTATTTTTAATAATATATTCATTAGTTACGGTATCACCGCATATTGTGTACTTAATTTTAAGTTCGTAATCAAAAGGAAATTCACGCTTTGTATTTTCGTTACTGTGCTGAACAAATGTAACGCTGTTTTTGCACTGTTCATCCACTTCAAACGGATTTATTCTTGCAACACCGTGGCGCTTCATTGTGCATTTTTTGCCAAAAGCTTCCATTTCACCGTTTGGCAACACACCGGTTATAGGAAAACAAACGGGAGCTTGACCTGCCCAATACTTTGAATCCCCCTGCCAAAGATATTCCGTACCGTTTTTATTAAGGGAATTGAGCATAGCACCATCAAGTCCTAAAACAGCATAATTGTTTTCACTTGTTATTTTTATTTTCATAGTATCAATCCTAACTTTATATGTAGTTTTACATATTTTAATTATAACTTATATAAAATTATAATGCAATATTGAAAATGAATAATATATAGTATATAATAATCATAAATTAAAACACAGGAGAATACAAATGGACATTGAAAGCTACATTCAGGAGGCTGTTTTCGGGGAGAATGAACAGCACACTTGTTTTTACCAACTGATGTGGGATACTTTTAAAGAAAGCGGCTTTGTTATCACAGATGAAGACGGCCACGAAATCGACGCAATTTTTAAAGCTACCGCACTTCAAAATCTTTTAGGCGAATTTATGTACAGGCTTTATGATGAAGTTAACGAAATCGGGCTTGAAGATGTTATTGAATATGTGCAAACACTCGGCTTTAGTGACGAAGACATAATCAACTACTGCAATGCCGATGATGAAATTGAAGTTGACGAAGATGATTTTGACCTGACGGTTAAAAACGCACTTGATTACATCACGGAAATCACAGCTGATAAAATGCTCGAAGAATTTTCGACAGATGATATTTTTGATTTAATGTTTACTGCAACATATGCTTTTGAGCAGGATTTCACATTCGATTTTGAAGATTATGACGAAATGCAGGCATTTATTGATACAAATCATGACCAGCTTGATAATTATAAAGAAGAATATCCGTCAGTAATGAATTGGATTGAAGCAGGTATGATTTGCTGATAAAAAGATAAATCCCTATGCAGATTTAATCTGCATAGGGATTTTTTATTCTTCATCGCTTGAAAGCTTAAGCACTGCAAGGAATGCTTCCTGTGGCACTTCAACCTGACCAAACTGGCGCATACGCTTTTTACCTTCTTTTTGCTTTTCAAGAAGTTTTTTCTTACGCGTTACATCGCCGCCGTAGCACTTGGCAAGTACATCTTTGCGAAGTGCTTTAACAGTTTCTCTCGCAATAACCTTTCCGCCGATTGCAACTTGAATTGGAATCTCAAACAAATGGCGTGGAATATGCTTTTTAAGCTGTTCGGCAATTCTTCTTGCACGGGCATACGCTTTTTCCCTATGAATAATAAACGAAAGTGCGTCGATAATATCCCCGTTCAAAAGAACATCGACCTTGCACAAATCACTCTTTCTGTAATCTGAAAGTTCATAATCAAATGACGCATAGCCCCTTGTTCTTGACTTAAGGTCATCAAAGAAATCATATATAATTTCGTTAAGCGGCATTTCATAGTGAATATCAACACGGTCGGTTGTAATATATTTCATATCTTTAAAAATACCGCGCCTATCCTGGCACATATCCATAACCGTGCCGACATAATCACTCGGAACATAAATATATGCATTTGCAAAAGGTTCTTCGCAATAATCAATATATGCCGGGTCAGGATAATTAGTCGGGTTATCAATTTCCACCATTGAACCGTCGGTCATATGAATTTTATATACAACACTCGGCACAGTTGTAATAAGGTCAAGATTATATTCCCTTTCTAACCTTTCCTGAATAATTTCAAGATGAAGAAGGCCTAAAAATCCACACCTGAAACCGAAACCGAGAGCACCCGATGTTTCCGGCTCATATGAAAGCGACGCATCATTAAGCTGCAATTTTTCAAGTGCATCACGCAAATTTTCATAATCTGCACCGTCTGCCGGATACACACCGCAGAAAACCATTGGATTAACCTTGCGATAGCCCGGCAAAGCTTCAGGCGCAGGGTTAGTTGCAAGTGTAACCGTATCACCAACTCGTGCGTCACCTACTGTTTTAATAGAAGCTGTAATATAGCCTACTTCACCGGCACAAAGTTCATCTGCCTTTTCAAGTGAGGTTGCACGCATATAGCCGACTTCGACTACTGTAAATTCAGCACCGGTTGCCATCATACGCATAGTATCCCCGGCTTTGATTTTACCGTCCATAATTCTGACATAAACTATTACACCGCGATATGAATCGTAAACCGAATCAAAAATCAAAGCTTTAAGCGGCTTATTATCATCACCCTGCGGCGGTTTAATTTCATTAACTATATATTCAAGTACTTCTTCAACATTTTGGCCTGTTTTAGCACTTACCCTCGGTGCATTCATACACTCAATACCAATAATATCTTCAACTTCCTGTGCCACTCTTTCAGGTTCGGCGGCAGGTAAATCAATTTTGTTTATAACAGGTAAAATATCAAGGTCGTGATCAAGTGCAAGATAAGTATTTGCAAGGGTTTGCGCTTCAACGCCCTGGGAAGCGTCAACTATTAAAATTGCGCCCTCGCAAGCTGCAAGTGAACGCGAAACTTCATAATTAAAGTCAACATGGCCCGGAGTGTCTATAAGGTTAAATTCATAAAGCTCACCGTTTTTCGCTGTATAATCAAGCTTTACGGCGTGTGCCTTAATTGTGATACCGCGTTCACGCTCCAAATCCATATCATCAAGTATCTGCTCCTGCATATCACGCTTTGCTACTGAGCTTGTAAGCTCCAACAACCTATCTGCAAGGGTGGATTTGCCATGGTCAATATGGGCAATTATTGAAAAATTTCTAATATGGTCCTTACTTACTGACAAGAGATTTTATCCTTTCATTACTGTTTGTTTTCTTCTTTAACAGTTTCTTTTAACATTTTTATATCGCTTTTTATTCTTTTTCTGCTATGGAAAAATTTATCAAAAAGACGAATTATATAGTACGCAAAAAGCAAATACGGCTTTTTGGTTAAAACAGGGTATGTCCTTTTCATATATGCCTTTGACGGAAAAATTTTAGACCTGTAATATTTAGAAACGGAAACATCACCGTGCTTTGACCTATATTCATCATAATAAAGTTTTGCGCCGGTAACTCCACCACTGCCATATATGCCAAATGAAAGAGATTCATTAAGAAACAAAACCTGCGAGTTTGTGATTTCTTTATCATCAAAAAGTGCAAAGCAAATACTTCTCACATCAAATTCAAAATCAACAAGTCCCATTTTTTCAAGCTTTGAATCAATATAAGCTTTATCAAGTTCATCTTTAAGCTTTGTTAGCAAAACATAAACATCAGCAAAAAATCTGATTCCGAAACCGCCTAAAATATAATGTTTATACATATGCGCAATTGTATGCAAATAAAGGTCATTTGAACTCATATGATATTCAAATTCTTTTTTATCATCTTTGGAAGCATTATCCCAAACATCCGAAAAATCAGGATTAAAATCATGCTCTTCAAAGAACAGTTCTCTGTGCCATTCAAAAGTATAATACGGCTTTTTGAAAAAATCGTCTGAATTTTCACTGCTTGAAGTAAGATTAAATCCGCGATTTTTCATAATTGAGATAAGCTCGTTTCTTTTGCTGACATCATAAAGAATATCATAATCGCTCATCTGCCTCATCTTTTGAAGCGGATAATAATTTTTAATCACTCCGCCTTTTAAAAGCATATATTTAATGCCTGCACCGTTTAATTCTTTTTCTATCTGTTTAAGCTCATTTTTCATTGCAATCATACGCACAAGCTCGTTTTGAGAATAGAAAATCAATTCCTGCGCCTGCTCTGGCGGAATATTGATTTTATTTATAATCGGGGCAATTGTGGAATAAACCTGCTGCTTTTTTGATATATTAACAAGTTCTTTCCAATTAAGGCCGGCAGGAATATCAGGCACATTTTGCGACTTTAACGCACATTTAAGGAGTGCCACAAGATATTCGCTTTCAATTGATGTAAATTCCATAATTATTCCTCAATAAGATTCTTCGATTTAAGAAGATTTAAAAGTTCGTTAACATCAGCTTTTACGGTGGCTTCGTCAACTTCATATTTATCCATCATAGCTTTAACTATGCTTTCTTCTGTCTGCTCTGTTTTAAGAAGTTCAAAAATATAAGCAGCAGTAGGATTATTTTTAATAAGACCGTTAAAGCTTTTTGAAGCCTCACCGGTAGCAATAGCAAAGCTTTCACCGTCTATTGAATTTGTTACAATTCCGTTTTTAAGTTTCATAAATATCACCTTTATATTTTAGTATTATATTTTTTCTACCAATGCAACTGCTTCGATATGCGGCGTACGCGGAAACATATCAACAGCAGATACTTTCTTTGTTTTATATCCCTTTTCTTCAAGTATTTTTAAATCTCTTGCAAGAGTTGAGCTATCACATGATACATAAACTATCCTTTTAGGATTCATTTGGCAAACAGTATCAAAAAGTGACGGTGCACAACCCTTTCGCGGTGGGTCAAGAATAATCACATCAGGCTTAATGCCCTCGGATTTTAAAATTTCAGCACCTTTTGGTGCGTCTGCACAAATAAACTTTGCATTATCTATATTATTAAGCTTGGCATTGATTTTCGCATTTTCTATTGCCTGCGGAATAATTTCAATTCCAACCAACTGTTTAACACTGTCTGCCATAGTTAAACCGATTGTGCCGACACCGCAGTAAAGATCAAGCAGAACTTCGTCCCCGCCGAGATTTGCATAATCACGAGCCTTTGAATAAAGCTTTTCACACTGGGCATGGTTAACTTGGTAAAAAGAATTCGGGCTGATAACAAATTTTTTACCGAGAAGTTCATCGCTAATATAATCATCACCCCAAAGTGTTTTACTTTCCTTACCTAAAATAACATTTGACTTTTCACGGTTAATATTGATTACAACAGATTTTAAACCTGCAACCTTTTCTTTTAAAAGCGAAACAAGAAGTTCACTTTGCGGCAGTTTACCTGAATTTATAACAGCACAAGCCATAATATCGCCGCTTGCAAAACCTTTCCTGAAATATATATGGCGAAGCAGACCTTTTCCTGTATTTTCATCATACGATGTAATATCGGCTTTTTCTGCCCAAATCCTAAATGCGTCAAGCCCTGCTTTAAACTCAATCGGCTGAAGCTTGCAATCATCACAACATATAATTCTATGGCTTTTATAAGCATAAAAACCGGCAAAAAGTTCACCATCACATATTGAAACGGGATACTGCGCTTTATTGCGATAATTTTGTGTACAATCGGCACCTATTATTTCCTCAACTTCAATATCAAGCTTACCTATTCGCTCTAAAGCATCATTAACCCTCGTTCTTTTATATTTCAGCTCTTCATCATAACTTACATTTCTAAATGAGCAGCCGCCGCATTTATCTGAAACCGGGCAATCGCTTTCAATTCTGTATTTTGAAGGTTTAATAATATCCTTAACAATTGCAATTGCATAGTTTTTAGAGCATTTAATAATATGGGCTGTTATTTCATCACCCGGAACAACACCCCTTACGAAAACAGCAAATCCGTCATAACGCCCGATTCCGCTGCCCTCTGAGGTGAGGGAGTCAATATTCAATTTTATATCATCATTTTTTGACAGCTTCACCTAAATCACCAATGTATATAATATCATAAATTATAGCAATAATAAAGTCTTTTTTTAGATTTTTTCTACACGCCGGTAGACTTTGAGAAAGTGAGATAAATTCCGTTTTCTTGCAAACGGAGCTG
>FR895305.1 GCA_000434995.1 Firmicutes bacterium CAG:341
AGTAACGCCATAAAACTTTGCCAGCTTATCGCATTTATCAATGTCAGGAAAAGTATCTCCTTGTTCCCATTTGGAATACGATTGACGAGAAATACCGACTGCTTCGGCAACTTGTTCCTGCGATAAACCTTTAATGTTTCTTAAGTATAATAAATTATCCGAAAACATAAATACGCCCCCTTAACTATAAATTATTATAGCATTTAGGGAGCGTACTTTCCACCATATAAACTTGTCAGATAAGTAATCCTTTTGTTAAGTTTAACTGTATCGGTCGGCAACTTATACTATGTCAAACTATTCTGTATGGTAAGAAAGCAAAATAGAAAAACTTCAATTTTACGCTGTTTATACTTCTTCTGTTTTTATCACCTTTGCGCTTGCCATCAATGAAGAGAAAACGCTTTGCGTTTCGTATGTTGCTGTGCTATAATCAAAATTAAATAACACAAGGAATACTATAACCCAATGAACAATTTGATAGAATTATTTGGCAATCACATATATAAAACCGCACCGACAAATCCTTTGTCAGCCAGAAAAAAGCTGTGCTTTGCATTTAGCACGGCAGGCCTTATGTGCAAATATTTCCCAACAAAAAAGCTTTTGCCGTCACGCCAATTTATGCAGTGGGCGGCTGCCGATTCTGCAATTACACCGCTGAAAACGGGCAAAAATTCTGCAATCGTAAGCCTGTATCTACCGTGTGAAATTCTGCATTCTATGGGCATCAGCACACTGTTTCCCGAGGCTCTTGCTTGCTATTTGGCTGCCGCAAGGTCGGAGCAGATATTTATCGACACGGCGGAGCAAAATTTTGTTTCGCAAACTATGTGCTCTTATCACAAGGCTTTCATCGGAATGGTGGAAACGGGCGTTTTGCCAAAGCCCAATTTTATCATCAACACAACACTTGCATGTGACGCAAATCACTTGTCGTTCAGGCGAGCAGCGGAACACTACAACGTGCCTCAATATATGATTGATGTGCCATACAATTATTCAAGCGGTGCTGTGGATTATGTTGCAAAGCAAATCAAAGATATGGTGACCTTTATTGAAAAGCAGGGCTATACATTTGATGAGGCAAAGTTGATTGAAACGGTTGAAAAATCAAAGCAGACGCTAAAGAATTTTAATGACATATTGGCACTTCGTGCAAATCGTTCGCTGTCGGACGAAATGACTTCTCAAATGCTGTCGGTTTTTGCAACGCATGTTATGCTCGGCACGGACAACGCATTGAAATACAGCACCGATTTGAAAAACGAGCTTGCCGCCGTTCCAGAGGGCAAAAAGGGCGTAAGACTTCTTTGGGTGCACACCTTGCCTTATTGGCAGGACGCTTTGCGTAATTTGATTAACTTCACCGACCGTTGCGAAATTGTCGCTTGCGATATGGTTATGGATGCTATGTATTGTGACCTTGAAGAAGCCGACCCGTACAGATTTATGGCAGACCGACTTGTCAGAAACACCGTCAACGGAAACGGTACGAACAGAATAAACGCAACGCTTGAACTTGCAAAAAAGCTCAATGCAAACGGCATTGTTTGGTACTGCCATTGGGGTTGCAAGCAAACGGCAGGGCTTTCAAACATTGCAAAATCCACCTTTGAGTCAAACGGCTTTCCAACGCTCATTCTTGACGGTGACGGCTGTAATTGGAACAATGTCAACGACGGTCAAACCGTGACGAGAACAGAAGCGTTTTTAGAACTGTTGGAGAATAGAAAATGATTGGATATAACTGCAAATACACACCGGTGGAGATTTTGGCATGCTTTGACGATTATCGTTTAATCAACAACGAAGCGGAGCATTTTGACTATTCTTCACAGGCTATGCACTCAAATGTTTGCTCACACATCAAGGCGATTTGCGAGGAAATACATCGGGGCGACTATGACAAGCTTGTATTTATGAACTGCTGTGACAGCACAAGACGATTGTTTGATGTGGCAGAAAGCAAAATTAAATACAAAACCATTCTTGACCTGCCGATTGATAACGGCGCTTGTGCCGTAAAACGATTAAAGAATGATTTACTTTTTCTCATTAAAGACCTTGAAGCACAGACGGGCAAAGCGTTTGACGCAAAAGAATTTTTGCACAATTTCAGCGACAAGCCGATTGCGTTTCCGAACAGCAAATTCATTTTAGTGCTTGGTGCAAATGCAAACGGTAGCCTGATGAATGTAATCAGAGAAGCGTTTCAAATTCCTGTAATCAATATGACTTGCTCAAATAATCGCTGTGTTTCAAACGAAAATATGAGCGAAAATGACAGTCTTGACGAGCTGATGGAAAAATACGCAAGAGCGTTGATGGCGCAAACGCCTTGCATGCGAATGAGCGACACGACATCAAGAAAACAACTGCTAAACAACGAAAATTTGGCAGGTATCGTATACCACACAATCAAGTTTTGCGATTATTATTGCTTTGAATATACAAAGCTTGCAGACAGCAAGACACCGATTTTGAAAATCGAAACGGACTACACCGCACAGCAATTAGGTCAGCTTTCAACAAGGCTGGAGGCTTTTTGCGAAACCTTGAACACGGAGAATAATGCAAAGATAAAAATGAACAAAAACGGAAAATATTACGCAGGAATTGACAGCGGTTCAACCTCAACAGAGCTTGTCATTTTTGACGAAAATAAGAATATTGTCAAGGCTGTTATGGTCAGAACAGGTGCAAACGCTCAGGCAGGGGCGCAAAAGGCACTTGACGAGGCACAAATCGGTCTTGACGAAATAAAAACCATAACCGCAACAGGCTATGGCAGAAAAAATATTGATTTTGCAAACGATGATGTAACGGAAATTACCTGCCACGCAAGAGGGGCAAGGTTTTTGTATCCTGAAGCACGATATATTATTGACATCGGCGGACAGGATTCAAAGTTTATCACCCTTGACGAAAACGGAAATGTTGCATCGTTTGTTATGAACGACAAATGTGCAGCAGGCACGGGCAGATTTCTTGAAAATATGGCAAAGGCTCTTGAAATCAGTATGGAGCAAATGGCGAATGACGGTTTAAAATACAGCGAGGATATTTCAATTTCAAATATGTGCACGGTGTTTGCCGAAAGCGAAGTGATTTCGCTGATTTCCGAAAATAAAAAGATAGCCGATATTATTCACGGTTTGAACAAAAGCGTTGCGATAAAGACGAAGGCTCTTGCAAGCAAGGCACTCGGTGCAGACGGTGTAATGATGACAGGCGGTGTTGCAAACAACAAGGGCGTTGTAACCGAACTTGAAAAGCAGTTGAACACAAAGATTTTCATATCCGACAAGCCTGAATTTTGCGGTGCAATCGGTGCGGGATTGTTTGCCGTTGACAGCGACAGATAAACCTAATTTCGCAGAGAAGCAAATGAACAAGAACTTTCAGAAAAAACGGCTTACGACTATGTAAAGCAGACGAAAAAAAGAATCTTGTTTTTTTGAATGAGAAGTACGCCCGGCACGGACAAACGGTGCTGTTCGGCGACTCAATCACGGAAATATTCAATAGCTATAAGCTGTTTTATGCCTTTTCGCAAACAACGGGGCAGGCAGTTTACAACCGTGGAATCAGCGGTGACACAAGTGACAGATTGTTGGAAAGGCTCGAATGTAACGCCTTGAACATAAACCCAAAAAATCTTGTGATTTTAATCGGAACGAATGACATCGGCATAGGACTTCCGCCCGAGTACACCTTGAATAATATAAAAGAAATTTTGCAAAGAACGCAGAAGCTCTGCCCGAATACCGC
>FR895306.1:0-29147 GCA_000434995.1 Firmicutes bacterium CAG:341
ATAAGTTTAACAAGAGCATCGGTTAAAGAATCTGAATCTTTTAACCTTGAAGCAATAAGACTGCGGTGAACAAGTGCGTGTGACGCTTCATTTTCACTCTGTCTATTTGCGATTGCCTGCTCGCAGGCTTTCGACAGTTTTTCATTTCCCTGCGTTTCAAAAAGCGGCCATACACCGTAAAGGTGACTTAAATGGCGGTGTTCATTATTTTCATCAAATGAAGTTGTTGCCCATTCTTTAAGAGCACCTGTTTCATCATAAAGATATGGTGGAAGATTTTTTTCAAGTTCCTGCCATTTAGATGTATCTGCACTTTTATCAACATCGCCCATAACTTTAATAAGCATATTAAGATTATCACGGCAGGCAGAAATATCAATAGCACAGTTAGCATCCGACGGACTGTTATAATTTGATGGGTTATTTTCAGGCGAATAGCTTGGCAAAATGCAATATGTTTCACCGTCATTTAATGATGTTTTGCCCTTTTCATAATGAATAGAACCATCTTTTGCGGTGTAATATTCAGGACTCATCAGCTGACTCCAATAATTTGCACTTTTCACCAAAAGCGGATATAAAATATCTTCTTCAAGCCTTAAATATCCACGCTTTTTAATTTCTTTAATTTGGCTTTCTGTTAAGTCTTTTTCGGTAACAGAGAGAACCGATTTAAGTTTTTCAAGGTCAAATTCATCACTTAAAGGAATATTGATATTACCATATGAAAGAAGAGTTTCATAAAGCGGGTTAATCATCCAAGATGTGCCGGCGTTCCAATATCTGAAAGGATAAGGATAGCAGGTTTCGGTGATTACAGCTTTATCACCGTCAGTATTAACCGGTGCCTGAATAGCGTCTTTAAACCCGTGAGTTGCATATGCATTTTCTTCCCAATCAGGAAGTTGACGCAAAATGAAATATGTATAGCCGATAGGACTGCGTGACATATTACTCGTATTCATTGAAGATGTTTGCAAATTAACATTTGCGTCCATTGTATATTTACTGCCCCATCCGGTGTTAAATTCGCCTGTCCACATACCGTAAAGTCGGCTTGTAGAATAGCCCGAACAGCAAAGATATGCATATCTGCCGGCATAATATGTACGCTGGGCAAGAGCGAAATTTATTTTCTTTTTACCCTTTTGCGCTTTTAAAAGTGTTTCGTTTGAATCAAAACTATCATCACCCAACGAAAGTGTAACGCTGTCAAATTGAGGCTGATAAATTTTCAAATGATTATTTAACGCTTTATAATAATCAAAATTATTATTTTCTGCATATTTTTCAGCAACGCTTTCAAGCTTTGCAATACAATCATCAACAAGTTTGAAATCATTTTGCTTTTCAAAATCATCAATCTTTCCCATATCGTAAGTTCTGTCACTTACAGTAAGAAGATATACACTGTCAGCATTGCTAATTTTAATGCCTGCATTTTCACCCGAAAACTGCGTTTCGTCTGTTTTTTTATCTATTGAAACTTTTTCTTTGCTTCCGCCTGAAGTGATTACATAAGTTACTGTTGCATATCCACCGTTTTTCAGTTCGCTTTTTTCATAATCAGGATAGTGTGAAACAAGCGCAAGGAAGTTTGCATTATCATCAGTTAACTTTTTATACTTCATATTAACTTCGTCGCTGTCGCCGAAGTTTGCAAGAGTTGAAAGATCATCAAATGATAAAGTCAAATTAAGTTTACTGCCTGAAGATGATTTATTAAGCTTTGTAATCACAACATCATCTGCCATCGAAGTGAATGATGTACGCTTCCAAGTACCGTTTTTATCCGTAAAATCAACACCGACCTGTGATGTTTCATAATCTGTATAGCGAACATATTTTTTACTGCTTTTCTTGTCAAAATCAAGCCTTAATTGGCCGCCCGGGTGATAACGGTATACATCATCATAGCTTGCATTATCCGTAATATCTTCACCTTTAACAATACTTTGCTTTACAGTTTCAAGTTCATCATAAGTTTGCGGGCAAGTACGCTGATTTTCGTTAGGCATTATAAAATGCATATTTTGAAAAATAAATGTATCGCTGTACGGACTGCCGCTTGTAATAAACCCTTGAAGTCCGTTTCCGGATACCATACCCTGTCTCCAAGATTTAGTTTTATTTTTCTTGGAATCTTTAAGCTCGGTATAATCATATGAAAACGAAATTTTAGAAGTATCTTTAAAAAGAGATTTAATATCACCTTCGCTGAGTTTGTCCGCTGAACAAGATGCCGCCGAAAAGACAAAAGTTCCCGTTAATAACACACAAAGTGCTTTTTTTACATATTTATTCATAAGCTCACCTCGTAAAAATTATAACATACAGGTATAAAAATAACACGACATCATCTTTACCTAAATGTCGTATTATGCTATAATGTGCAAGGTGATATAAATGGATTTTATTTGGAACAAAATACAATTTACAATAACAGATTTGGGTGGCGGTAAACTCGGCGAAAAAATACCGATGCACGCTCACGCAAAGGGCTGCTATGAACTGCATTTTGTAACCGAAGGAAAAGGCACACTTATAGCCGATGGCAATAAAATTGAACTGAAGAAAAACGATTTTTTCATAACAGGGCCGAATATTAGGCACAGCCAAAATTATGATGAGAAAAACCCTATTGAAGATGTATTTATTTTGATACAAGTTAAAAACGATAAAAGCAAAAATGTATTTTCAAGTATTTTTACACAGCATAATTTTTGCTATCTTGAAAATGTTGACAACCAATTTGCAAAAATGCTTTTAAATGAGTGGAAAAATAAAAATCCTGATTACGAAAGTGTAATATCAGGATTGATGATAATTATTTTAACGCAAATTACAAGATTGCTTTTACCAAAAGATTTTCAAGAATTTACAAACAAAGAAAACTTAAATGACAAACGATTTGCAATAATAGAGCAAGCTTTTTTGTATGAAAACGATATTACTCTTACCAAGCTTTCGCAAATGATAGGCTTGTGTGACAGGCAAACGCAAAGACTTTTAAAAAAATACTATGGCAAAAGCTTTAGGGAAATAAAAAAAGAATCAGGTAGATAAAAACAGCACTTTGCTAAAAGCAAAGTGCTGTTTAATTTGTAGTTTAATTTGTAATCATTAAATAGATTTAAGGAGTGCCGGAAGTCTTGTAAGTGCGCCGCCGAGTCTCCAGAAAATCTTACTAAAACCAACAAAGCTTGATTCATCATCATTGAGCATCATAAGAAGACCGTCAGCCATCTTTGGCGAGAATACGCCCATACTCATAGCTATAAAGTTACGAATCGGAATTTGAGTAGCCATAGCTGCAAGCATTTTGCCGTCACCGTTTGCATCTGAACCCATACCACTCATAATCTTTGTAATCATATTGCAAAGCTTACCGCCCCATTTTGTATGGCGTGCATCATTAAGGCAGCAATAAAGGTCAATCTTCTTATTTGTATCAATTTCAGGATTTGGAAGTTCACCGTAAACAGCAGCAAAATCATCACGGGTAATGTTGGCAACATTGTTATAATAATTAGGAGCTGTCTGCCTGTAATCAGGAACTTGAGCATCTACTGTTGATTCAACATTGATTTCAGCAGTAAGCTTAGGGTCACGGCTTGATGCAGCTACGATGATTTCAAAATCGCCTGTTTCAACAAACCAATCATTGATATTAACATTATAGAATGCGAAAGCTCTCTTTGAAAGTTCAAGTGAAACTTCCTTTTCTTCGCCTGCTTTAAGAAATACTTTCTTAAATGCACGAAGTTCCTTTACAGGACGATAAATTGTAGATTCCTTATCAGCTACATAAACCTGTGCAATTTCTGCGCCGTCTACATCACCTGTATTTTTAATTTTGAAAGATACTGTTACTGTATCTGTATCCTTAATCTTATCAGCAGAAAGTTTAATATCGCTGTATTCAAATGTTGTGTATGAAAGACCGTAACCGAATGGGAACACAACATCAAGATTAGCTGAATCGTAATATCTGTAACCAATAAATACGGATTCCTTATGTTCCGAAGTTACAGGGCCACCCGGATAATTACCGAAAGTAGGATTAACTTCAAATGAAGTAGGATATGTTTCAGATGTTTTACCTGATGGGTTAACAGCACCGGTAAGGATATTTGCAACAGCAATACCACCAGCCTGACCGCCAAGGCCTGAATTAAGAAGACCTTTAACCTCATTAAGCCATGGCATAAGAACAACAGAACCGCCTGCAAGAACAACTACTGTATTAGGATTTGCATTAGCAACAGCAGAAACAAGAGCGTTGTGGTTAGCCGGCATATTGATGGTTTCTCTGTCATAACCTTCACCTTCAAAATCTTCGGTAAGGCCGACAAATACAACTGCAACATCAGCATTTTTAGCAGCTTCAACAGCCTGCTTTGTAAGTTCGGCATCACTTAATCTGTTCTTATCCTTTTTAGTAGGAGCAGACTTGTAATAACCCTGTGCATATGTAAGGTCAACACCAAGCTTCTCAAGTTCATCATATGCATTTGAAAGCATTGTAGGATTGATAACAGATGAACCGGCGCCCTGGAAACGAGGAGCTTTTGCCATTTCACCTATAACTGCAACCTTCTGTCCTTTTTTAAGAGGAAGAATTTTATCATCATTTTTAAGAAGAACCATAGAACCCTCTGCAACTTTCTGTGCAATTGCGTGATGAGCTTTCGGGTCAAATGTATGTTCATTTTCAAGAGCCGGCTTTGATTTCATAATAAGATTAACTACATTGTCAACTCTTTCATCAAGCACTGCCTCATCAAGTTCGCCGTTCTTAACTGCTGCTACAATTCTATTTTGGTTAAGTTTTCCTGAACTTGGCATTTCAAGGTCAGTACCGTTTTCAAGGCCTGGAATTCTGTCAACAGAAGCACCCCAGTCAGTAACAATCAAACCTTCAAATCCCCATTCGTCACGGAGAATATCCTGCTGAAGATGTTTATTTTGTGACGCATAAACACCGTTAATTCTGTTATATGAATTCATTACAGTCCAAGGCTGTGATTCCTTAACTGCAATTTCAAATGCAGGAAGATAAATTTCACGCATTGTTCTTTCATCAATTACTTCGTTAAGAACCATACGAAATGCTTCCTGTGAGTTACAAGCAAAGTGTTTAAGTGATGTACCTACACCCTTTGACTGAACACCGTTGATAACACTTGCAGAGCATTTACCTGCAAGATATGGGTCTTCACTGAAATATTCAAAGTTACGACCGCAAACAGGTGCACGCTTAATATTTGTACCAGGGCCTAAAATAGTTGAAACTTTTTCTTTCAAACATTCCTGGCCCATTGCTTCGCCCTCTTGCTTTAAAAGGTCTTCATCCCAAGAGCAAGATGAAGTAGCAGCCGGCGGAAAACAAGTTGCAGGAACTGAATTTCCAAGGCCTATTCCGCCTTTCTTTTCCTCACCCTCGGCAGGAACATAATCCTTACCTTTAGCTTTACGCAAACCGTGAGGTCCGTCAGTAATCATAATTTTAGGAAGTCCAAGCTCAGGTGCTTCCTCAAGATGCCAATAGTCATAACCTGAAACAAAAGCTGCCTTTTGTTCAAGTGACATTTTTTTAACGATTTGTGGGTATCTCATACACAAAAACGCTCCCTTCGAATTAGTAACATACCTATTATACAATAAAAAATTCATCATATCAATACAATTTTTGTGCATTTTTACAATTTATTTTATATTTTGTATTCCTCTATATTACCTAAATTCCCGTAATCATTGTTGAAATAACCAAACCTATAAGTAATAGTATATAGTTTATCACGGTTAGTTTCGATATTGTCAAATATTTCTTTATCACACTTAATTCTGACAAATTTCTTCAATTCTAAATTGTTTAAAACTATATAGTAATTACCTTTTTCGTCTTTTTCCTTTGCACTTATACTTGTCAATCCAACTACTTCTTGCTCTTTTGTATTTGAAGTTAAAAATGAACCTATACCGATAAGTAATATGATTACCAATCCAAATAAAAACACTTTAATATTTTTTTCAGAAATCAGTTTATATAATTTGATAATAGCTAAAACTATAAATACTAAAAATAATGCAAACAATAAAACATTAAATATATTAAACAATTCGTTATTAAAATTCATCCATAAGTAATTCAAAAAGAATAAGTCGGCTAAAATTAACAAGAACACAAAAATCAATATAACGCTAATAATCACTTATCATCCTCCTTATATTTCATACCAGCCTGAAAACTAGCACTGACATCAATAATACCTTTTGATTTACATTTTGACTTTAAATCGTTTATTTTATGGGAGTTTTCTATTAGTATTTCTTTTATATCAACCGGTGTGAGTTTAGGATTTTGAGAAAGAAGTAGTGCAGCAGTTCCTGATACATACGCACTTACAACTGATGTGCCACTTATCAATGTTTCCTCGTCATCAGGCAAAGTTGTTTTAACATTAACACCTGGTGCAGCAATGTCAACACCGTTTTCACCATAACCGCTTGAATTATATGGCAAACCTTTGTTATCCACAGCCATAACAGTAATTATGTTATCTAAATCATAACTACATGGAAAAAGGCTTTGATTATCTAAATTGAGATTTGAATTTCCTGCTGCGCAGACAAAAAGTATTTCAGGATGATTTTTTATCAATTCAAACAGTTCCTTACTATCATCATTAAAATTCCAACTGCAATTGATAATTTTTGCTCCCCTACTTATTGCATATTTCACAGCACTAATTGAATCTTCAATTGTACCATAAGTAGAATTCAAAAATTTCACAGGTAGTATTTTTGCACAAGGAAACACTTTTAATATGGTTGACGCCACATATGTTCCGTGATAATCATATAAAGCATCTTCATAAATGATGTTATTATTATTGAAAAAGTTCCACCCGTAATAGTCATCAATAAACCCGTTTTTATCGTCATCATAATTATTGATTGTATCATTATTATTAAGCAATATGCTTTTGTTTATATTAGAATTAGATAAATCTACACCAGTGTCGACAACGGCGACTATAACATAATCATCTTTTTTTGTGTTGATTTTATTAAATATCGGTCGAATATTTATATCTATACCTGCTATTCCGCTTTTATTTTCTATTTGTTGTCCATAATTGTAGATTGCCCAATCATTTTGATAAAGTTCCTTTTCTTTTTCAATTTTATTATTTAAAATAAAAGTCATCAAAAAAATTGTAAAAAGCACAATTAAAATCAATATAAGAATGTCTATTCCACAATTATCTGCCATTTTTTAAATATAAAATACCCTATATGAATCCCGATAAAATAAAGTAAAATATCGAAAACATCAAAAAATCCGCGCATTGTTGCAACCTGAATGAGCTCAATTGCCAAAGAAATTACAATTGAAAAGATAAAAAGGTTGCTGTATTTTAGCTTTCGCACAAAATACCCCATTGGGATAAATACAGCAAGATTCATTATGCTCTGAATTGCCATTTCCCAGTTTGAAAAAGTATCTATTAAACCGGTTAAGGGATTAAATATAAATACTCGTTCAATTGAAGATCGTAAAAATAGTGCAACAAATAATATTGCAAAGTAAGTAACACACATAGTAAAAAACAAGTACTTATTTACTCTTTTATTGATGATTAAGTTCAAAGCAGCTATACATCCTGCTATGAGTATAACAAGAGCCAAAATACTTACGACAGTATATTTAATACCTGAACTTTCGATAAACAACGGTATAGCTTCCATTATGACACTATAATATAATAAATATCCTATAATTGCCCCCAATAATGCTATAACAAAATTCTTCAATAACTTTTTACCGTTAATTTTTTTCATAGTTATCTTATATGATTAGTTATTAACTAAATCATACCCTTTCTAAAATATTCATTTCATTAGCAAAAGCAGTAATTGTTCCACTAGATACAATTATAGTTATACTACTAATAAAGAAATTATTTTATTTGTTATTTTTATTTTTTCTCCTTTATTAAAACACAATTGTTTTAATAAACACTATTGGTACTTATAAACAACTTCAGTTTCCTTGCCTGCTGTAAATGTAACTTTTAATCTGTAGTTACACAAAACATTGATATTTCTTGATTCAGACATAGCTAAAACTGTTCCTGTCTTACTGCTTGTCCATGTTTCAACAGTTTCGTAACCTTTCGACTTTTCTTTCTGCAACTCCATTTTGATTTTTAAAGGAACAGAATTTTTAGCTTTTAGCGTAGCTGAACAAATGGCTTTAATTCCTGATATTTCGAATTTTTCGAAATGACTTGAAATATTTATGTATAAGGGAGCAACATCATTATCATAATTAACAGCCGCATTAGCTACCAACATATTACTGAATATCATTAAAAATGATAAAAGAATCAGAATAAATTGTTTGAGTCTGTTTTTTTGTTTAGTCACAATACACACCTCCTCTCTAATTATCCCCTCATTATACATAATCCCTAAAAAATTCCATTTTGTGATAAAAAAATAAAAAAGAGCCGAAGTTTCGGCTCTTTTCACAAATCGTCATTCTACATTTTGTGCAATTTTCACAAGTTCGTCTTTTCCTATATTTCCTTCTATTATGTAAATGTAATTTCCATCATTAAAAATTATTCCTTTTACATTATTATTTGACCTATAATATACAGCATCAATACCGTTAATCTTGATATTTTCAGGTTCGTAATGTTCCGTATCAAATCCTACGCTTCCTGATAATTCGAATTTTTCAACAACAAAATTTCTGTCACCTTTTTCATATTGGACTACAAACTCATAATCATCACCTTTTTCAAATCCGGCAGGAATGTATTTTACATTTAAAGATTTTACTCTTTTGGATTTTTTCTTATCAACCACATTATATTCCGAATGGTTAGAAAATTTATCGACAATATATTCTCTGCTTTGAGGAATGGCAAATGCTGTTGTCGCAATTGCAAGCAAAACAGCAGCAATAAGCAAAACCTTAATTGTACCTTTTGACAGTTTAATCTTCTTATCTTGCTTGCCGTAAATTATATCATTTATTACTTTGTTGTGCTTTTTACTAAACTTATGCTTTGGCAAGTCGGTAGGAAAAGAGTCAGTCCAATTTTCAGCCGAAAGCCACAGTGCTTCTTCAAATTCCGACATTTTATCATTTCCTTTCCTCTAATATTTTTCTTAATTTATTTCTTGCGTATTCTAACCTTTTTCGCACATAGGAATCTTTAACATTATAAATCTCTGCTATTTCTTTGCTTTTATAGTTATACAAATATTTCAAATGAAAGAACACTCTGTTTTCTTCATCCAATACATCGTCAATAATTGCTAAAAGCTCAATTTTCGCAAAATTTTCATAATATTTTAAATCTGCTGTTTCATTATCATTTTCAATCTCAATAAATTCTGCTTTTTGAGAATCATTATAAATGTCTATCGCAAATCCTGTTACAATTGTGGATAAATAAATTTTTGTTTTCTTTGAATTTATTTCGCCTATTTTATCAAAATGCTTTGCTATATATAAAAAGGTTTCCTGCACGCACTCTTCTGCATCTTCAACACGGTTTGTTCTTTTGAGTGCTATCCAATATAATAGGTCACAATATGTATTATAAAGCAGTTGAAATTTGTCTTTTTCAGTTTGTGTATCAAGCAGATTTAAAAAAAGTCCTATCATATATACATAATCCCTTATAATTTCATTTTTGTGATAAAAAGTTTTAATTTTATTAAAAATCATTATATTTATTTTGTCAAGTGTATTTGATAAAAAGTAAAAAGGGAGAAGCTTTATTACAAAGCTTCTCCCTTAATCATTATACTTTATATCAATAATTTTCAGCGCTTATTTCAAAAAAGCTCTGTGGGTGATTACAGGTCGGGCAAACCTCTGGTGCTTTTGTGCCGACTACAATATGGCCGCAATTGCGACATTCCCAAATTTTAACCTCACTTTTTTCAAATACTTTAATTGTTTCAACATTTTCAAGAAGTTTTCTGTATCTTTCCTCGTGATGTTTTTCAACTGCGGCAACAAGTTTGAACTTTGCCGCTAATTCAGGAAAGCCCTCTTCTTCAGCTGTTTTTGCAAATTCGGCGTACATATCAGTCCACTCGTAATTTTCACCGTCGGCAGCCGCCTTAAGATTTGTTGCGGTATCTGAAATACCCTCCATTTCCTTAAACCACATTTTTGCATGTTCTTTTTCATTATTTGCAGTTTTTAAAAACAAATCCGAAATCTGCTCAAATCCCTCTTTTTTAGCGACAGATGCAAAATAAGTATACTTATTTCTTGCTTCGGATTCACCTGCAAAAGCAGCTTCAAGATTTTTTTGTGTTTTAGTTCCGTCATATTTGCTCATAATTATTACCTCCAAAAATATATTGATTAAAAATCAACTGATTATACTTTAATAATACATTTATATATAAAAAAAGTCAATAAAACAAAAGCCTTGAGTAAAACAAAAGTTAAACTCAAGACTTTTTGTGTAATAGCGTGTAATAGTAGCATTACACGGAGGTTGGGCTACATAATATTTTCTTTGATAACTATATCATCACCGTTGAGCCAAGCCATAATTCCGTTTGAATCAACTGTTGCATAAAGCTTTGATTTTGAAATGTTTTTAAGCTTATACTTAACATCAGGATATACACCTTTCATCTCATTGCAAAACACTGCAATATCAGGCATCAACTTTTTCACTAAATAAAACGAAGTAGAATAAAAATAACCGTGATGTCCTACTTTAAGCAAGTCTACTTTGCCGATTTTATCGGCTATTTGCTTTTCATCCCCTGCTTTATAATTTATATCACCTGCAAGAAATACTTTGCTGTTACCGATTTTTACAAGCGTACCGACACTGTTTACATTTTCGCCGAACTTGATTTTATGTGGCTTATATTTTCCGTTAAAAAACTCAATTTCAAAATCACCGAGGGTAACGGTTTTTTCATCAAAGCTTTCCACAAGCTCTACATTATTATTTTTTATTGCACAAAGCATTTGGTTATACACTTCCAAATTATCCCATCTGACGCGTTCATACCGGCAAATATTTTCTTCTCTATACGGTTTTAAATATGCGGTTTTAACATTTATATCAGGATTATTTATTACAGTATCAAAACCGCCTATATGGTCAGAATGGCAGTGCGTACCCAATACAAAATCAATATTCACCTTATGGTTTGAATCACTGAAATTATCAAATAGATATTTTACTACAACATCTTCATATCCTTTTAAATTAAGGTGTGGCTTATCTTTCGGAAAGTCTGTATCTTCCGCCGAATCAATCATTGCAATTTTTCCGCAGCTTTCAAGAATGATACAGTCCGAATGACCTGTATTTAAAAAATGTATTTTTCCTTCCATTTTCATCCTCTTATTTAATAAAGTTTTCTAATATGTACTTAACAATCGGCTCGTTATTTGAGCAAGCAACATTTTTAGTTATTTCTTTAATTTTTTTGCTTGCATTACCGGAAGCTATCGGCAAAGAAGCAAATTCAAACATAGTTAAATCATTTAAGCTGTCACCCACTGCAATAGTTTCATTTTTTGAAACACCAATCAGTTTGCACAAATTAAACAATGCGTCACCCTTTGAAACACCTTTTGCCATAATTTCAATATTATTATCCATAGAAGTGGTGAAATTTATTGTTTCAAATGAATTCAATTTATCATAACATTTTTTTCTTTCGTCCAAATCACTGAAAAACACATTTATAAGTTCTGTATGATTCAAATTTGGAAGTTCGTTTTTCAGTGAATCAATACCCAATCTCGTATTTTCAATAGTTTCAATATAATATTTATCTATCTTGTAATAATCATATGATTTTAAATTCAGTTTTGATTTTTCGGTTTTGGGTGTTCCGAAATCAAAAAATTCAATCATAGTATCATAATTTGATAAAAGTTCAAAAAGTTTTTTATTAGTAATTTCATCAATATAATGTTCAAATATATTTTTCTTCTTATTTTTATCTAAAATTACAGAACCGTCGGAATAAATAATATATCTGATACTTTTATTATCAAGCAACGCTTTAGGAATTTCATCGTATGTTCTGCCGGTGCAAATCGCAAATTCAACTCCTAATTTTACCATTTCATCAATTGCATTTAAGTTTTCTGCCGAAACATTTGAATTATCATCAAGAAGTGTACCGTCAAGGTCACAGGCTAAAAGTTTGTATTTCATACTTATCTCTTTCTTTGCTTTTTATTTAATTATAATAAACAATAATATACAAAATCAAGCTTTTTTCTTTCTGTGAATAACAAAGCGGTTAAGCGGATAAGTCCAAAGAGTAGGAACAGTCATAACAATAAGTTTGGTAAGCAATACAATAAATACGCTGTCGTGCCCGCTGTTTTTAATAAGAGTTCCCAAAAAAGAACCAAACCAAGTATTAAAAGTAATTGTGCATATAACCATAATGGTATATAAAACTGTCGAAAGAATAGGATTAGCATCAGCTTTAAAAGTCAGCTTTCTGTTCATAATATAAGCTGCGGCATAGCCTATTACTGCCGAAATGAAATATGAATACATATATCCCTTATATTCAATTCCCAAAAAAGAAAGAACAGCGTTATCGGTAACGGGAACTTCATTAAGAGATTTAAAAACAACATATTGCAAAACCCAAAATACAGCAAGTTCCAGCACCGAAGTTGATGCACCGGTAAAAGTAAATTTAATAAATTTCCATATTTCTGCGTGTTTATTGACAAATTTGATTATCTTATCTTTAAAAGTATTTTTGCTGTCAACAGCTAAAGTTTCATCTGTATATATAATATTATTTTTCATAATTTAACCTTCAAATAAGCGAAATGCTGTAAGCAATTTACAACTGCTTGCAGCAATCATTGTTCAATATATGTATATTGTACATTTGAATAATCATCATCGTTATTAACACTTGCAAGGCAAGCAAATCCCGAAGCGGTCATTACTGATACTACAAGAGACACAGCTAATACCGATGACAATGCAGTTTTAAGTTTTTCGCTCATATTATCGCTCCTTTCTTAATTCGTTGGCTTAATTGTATAACACCACAATTAAAATATAATCAAGGTTCGGTAAAAAATGAGTAAAAATTCAGTAAAAGCTTCTTATCGCTTATTTAACATAAACTTAAAATAATTTAACGCAAACATAACAAAAGAGCGCTGTAAAAAGCGCCCTTTCAAATAATATATTCTATTTCTTAACAAGTTCAATTTGAGCTTTATAATCACCGTAAACCCAACAGCCTGATGAATTTTCAATATTTGGTGTTATATCATAGTAATCCCTGCCTAAAGAAATATCATCACTTTTATATGATGATAAATCAACCACCATTCCGACACCGATTTTATCATTATTCAGATTAGACTTTGAGCCTATAACAGTTACTTCCTTTGAATTCACAGAAATAACATTAGCTTTGTAACCGTCAGGTACATTCGTAACAGTTACAGAATCTTTATTAACCGCAACCCTTTTAGTTTTATAGGTGCTTGGCACATTTACGGTAACGGTGATTTCCTTAACATCATCAAGAATTACTATTCCGTCAAGTGTTGTAACATCAAACTTAATAGTATTTTTGCCGACATTAAGTTGCGAAAAATCAATATTACCTATATTTGCATCTTTAATTCCCGAATCTTCAAGAACTGCGGAAGATACTTTATTAACACTGTATGATACATCAAATTTGCTTTCATCAACACCGTACGGCTTGCCGGTAAATGAACTTGTTACATTCAATGTCATTTCTTTTAAAACAGGAATGGTAACAGTAAGGTTTTTGGAATCGGTATCAACCGATACATAATCAACCGCATTGCCGTTGGCATCAACAGGCACAGCGGTAATATCAATAGACTGTGTGGATTTAAGCTTATTTTCTATATCCACATTTGCAACAAGTTTTTTAACTTTCGATACATATGATTTAGGGCCTTTTACCTTTGCAACTTTTTCACTGAGCAAAGTTTCACCCATAACATAACCGTCCGCAACAAAATCATCATTGGTATAAGTCAAATCAATATCAAGTGTTTTTTCATCCTCTACATCAAAGTAAGCTTTATACACGGTAGGATAATATGATGAAATATTGAAATCGGCATTTTCGTTTACAGATGAAACGGTTATAGGCACTTCATAATTTCCTTTAGATGTTACAGCATTTGTTTGAAGCTGAACTTTAAGGTCATCTGCCGAAATATCCCTTGCAAGATATTTTTTGCAATTAACAGTTACATCAACATCAATTTTAGTATCCCCATAACACTTGATACCAAGCTGGTCTGCTGCAGTATTGCTGAAATCAACATTAACGGGAACAGTAATGGTTTTGGTAGTTTCTGGTGAAAGGCTCATTGAAGTTGAAATCCATACAATAACAGCTGTAATAATTGAAAATACAATCAAATATTTATCATTATAAATAAGCTTTCTTAAAGAGAATTTTTTGTTGTTTTTATTATCTGTGTTTGCCATTATTTCTTTATCCTCCTTACAAGCTTATTGATAATTTTATCATCATCGGAGGAGCCTGACGGAATAAACTGAGTAGTTAGAATATCTCTCAAGTCACCGTATGAAACATCTTTTTGCAAAATTCCGCCCTTTGCCACGGAAATAGCACCTGTTTCTTCACTTACAATTACAACCAAAGCGTCGCTTTCCTCTGTAAGCCCGATACCTGCCCTATGCCTTGTGCCGAGCGAAGATGATACAAGCTTTTTAGTGAGCGGCAAAATACAACCTGCTGCATAAATTTTACCGTCACGAATAACCATTGCTCCGTCGTGAAGCGGTGATTTTGGATAAAAAATGTTTTCAACAAGTTCCCTTGAGGCTTTTGCCTGAAGAATTGTACCTGATTTAATTACATTTCCAAGAAGTGTTTCATTTTCAAAGCAAATGAGAGCGCCTACTTTTTGATCGCTCATATTTGCACAGGCTTTACATACTACTTCTATACAATCGGAAATTTCGGCAATATCCACAGCAACACCCGGGTGAATAAGCGATTTAAGGCTTTTTGATGTTGCACCTTTACCGACTTGCTCAAGAATATTACGAATTTCAGGGCCGAAAAGAATTACAAGAATTATCAAAATATTAGAAAATATCGCTTTAAATATAAAACTTGACGCTTCCATATCAAGCAGGGTAACAATACCATAAATAATAGCAATAAAAATAAAGCCCTTAGCAAGCTGCATTGCCCTGCTTTCCCTAATAATGCGCACGCAAATATATATTATTATCGCAACCAGAATAATATCAAGCGCATCCGATATGCCAAATGTTGAAAATACACTTAAAATTTTATTAAATGTATCACTTATTTTCTCTAACATATAATTAACTTCCTTAATTACTATTTACTATTATTTATTTTATCACACGATTGCTGATAAATAAAGTGAATATTTGAGTTTTTTAAAGTTTTTTTAAAGTGTTAATAAATATTTCACATTCAGAAAAATTTGTAAATACGCTCGGGCTTATGCGCACCGTTCCGCGCTCATTTGTATTAAACGCTTCGTGTGCAAGTTTGGAACAATGGAACCCTGCCCTTGTGGCGATATTTTTTTGTGCTAAAAGCGATGCAGTTTTTTCTGACGGATAATCCTTAAAATTAAAAGACAATATCGGTGCTGAAAAAGCATCTTTAAAATCGGGAGTATAAAGAGTAACATTTTCATTTTTTGACATTTCTTTATAAACCATATTCATCAAAGACTTTTCGTGATTATAAATATTATCAATCTTTTTACTATTAACAAAATCAATTCCTGCTGCAAGGCCGCAAATTGCAACATTATTGAGCGTGCCTGATTCCAATCTGTCAGGCAAATCTTTCGGCTGTGAAAGTATCATTGACATTGAGCCTGTGCCGCCCTCAATAATTGTATCAAGCGTGATACCGTCACCCACTGCAATAAAACCGCTTCCCATAGGTGCATACAGCCCCTTATGCCCGGGTGTGCACAAAATATCAATATTATCTCTACCTGCATCTATATCCAAAACACCGGCACTTTGCGCCGCATCAACTATAAAAATAATACCGTTATCGTGTGCAAGCTTTCCTATCTCCTTTATTGGAAAAACACAGCCGAATACATTTGAAGCGTGCATACAAACAATTGCTTTAGTATTAGCCTTAATTAAACTTTTAAAATTATTTATTGTTTCTTCCTTATCATAAGAAAATTTTGCCGCATCATAAGAAATAATACCTTTTTCATAAAGTGAATAGATAGGGCGTACAACTGCATTATGTTCAAGATTAGATATTATAAAATGGTCACCCGGTTTAGCTATGCCTTTTATTGCATAGTTCAAAGCAAAGGTGCAATTTGGCACAAATGCAATATTTTGAGGTAAAAACGAAAACATATCTGCAATTTTTTCACGCACGGTAAAAATCATATTTGAAGTATTGACTGATTCTTTATACCCGCCCCTGCCGCTGTTAAAGCTATAATAATTCATCGCTTTTGAAACAGCGTTTTTAACAACTTGAGGTTTTGGATTAGTTGTGGCGCTGTTATCAAGGTATATCATTTTCTGTCAACACCTCTAATCTGTATTCCCTCTTTTTGCAAGATAAAAATAGGTTCTTCCGTGTATGCGTTGACAACTACAATATATCCGCACCCGTCTTCTTTTGACGGATTTTCGATTTTCTTAATTATAGATTTATATCCGCTTTGCCTTAACGCCCTTTGCGAGCGTTGGGCATTTGTAATAGAGCCGACTTTTATATATAAAGACATAAATAAATTCCTCTTTCACATAATAATTATTTTACATTTTATCTTATGCGAAAAAGGAATATTTGGTATTTATGCCGACAGGCGATTTAATTCATTTTTTATTTTTTCAAGTATTCTCTTCTCAAGCCGGCTGATATATGACTGCGAAATGCCCATTTTATCTGCAAGCTGTTTTTGAGTAAGGCATTCGCCGCCGCCAAGGCCGAAACGAAGAACCATTAAATTCTTTTCTTTTTCAGGCAATGCGTCTACCGTTTGGCGCAAAAGCCTTTTTTCATCATCATATTCAATTTCTTCAAAAACATCATTCGGGTCCGTGCCTAATACATCACGCAAGGTAAGTTCATTTCCGTCCCAATCAATTGAAAGCGGTTCATCAAACGACATTTCACTTTTCATATTATTTACTTTTCTTAAATGCATTAAAATTTCATTTTCAATACAGCGTGAAGCATAAGTGGCGAGCTTAATATTTTTTTCCGGATTAAAAGTTTTAACCGCTTTCATCAATCCGATTGTGCCGATAGAAACAAGGTCTTCGGTTGAAGTAGTTTTATTTTCAAATTTTTTAGCTATGTATACTACCAGGCGCAGATTATGAATAATGAGCAGTTCACGGTTATCTTCAATTCCGTTTTGAAGTTCGTTCATAATTTTCTGCTCTTCCTCTTTAGTTAAAGGAGGCGGCAGTGTTTCAGGCCCGTTGATATAAAAACACTTTTGCTTTTTAAACAGCCTTAAAAACAGTTTTTTAAAAAATTTTAACATATAATCACCTTTAAATATTTATAAGTTCATTAGACAAGATAGCAGAAAAGCTTTTAGACTTCACCTCGGAAAAAGCAACATAAACTTTAGTCAGTTCAATTTTATTTTTTGAGCTTGATATTATCACTTTATCCGGCTTAAAAGCTTTTAACATTCCTTCGCCTGAAACAGTTTGGCAGGGTATCAACCTTTCACACTTTTCGGGTATTTTTGATTTATCTACAATAATCACGGGATAATCCGAAAAAGGTTCTTTAAGTTTATTACCGCTGTCGGCAAAAGCAAAAAGCTTATATTCCTTATCATCCGTAAAAATACTCAAACTGTATATTTCACCTTTAGCAAGCGTGCGATTTGTTATTTTAATAATAATAAAAGTCACAATGTATGCACCAAATGCACTTAAAACAAGCTGGGTTGCAGTAATATTGAAATACACGCTTGAATTTTTAACAGTTACGCCATTAGGCGAAAAATACATATAAACAGCGTAAATCACACCTAAAAATATAAGATTCGAAAAATAGAAAACAAAAAAGTTTTTTAAAAAAACAGTAAAGCGTTTAAACCCAAATGCTATAAAAACAATCAATATTGAAACAGCAATTTTACCGAGAGTGGATATAAGAAAATTAAGTTTATCGCAAATAATCACAAGCGAATATAACCCACCGGCAAGCGAAGCGATAATTGCCCTATACTGCTTCATTTCAGATTTAGCTAAAAAAGAAGTTGCAAAAAGCAACAAATATGTAATAAAAAAATTTACAACAAACAGTACATCAACATATATAACCAAAAAATACCCCCTCTCACTGATTATTATAACCAATGAGAAGGGGTTAATTTGTCAAAATCACTCTTCTATTTCAATTGTTTCAATAACAACATCATAAACAGGCTTATCACCCATACCGGTACGGGTTGCCGCTATATCTTCAAGCACATCTGTTCCGTCTGTAATTTCACCGAATACCGTGTGGTGAAAATCAAGCCAAGGTGTACCGCCTACTTCTTTATATTTATCAATAACTTCCTGCGGATAGCCCTTATCTTTAAGCTCTTCCATTTGCTCAAGAAGAGAAGTCGGCACTTCCTTTGCCTGAACGATAAAGAATTGCGAGCCGTTAGTATTAGGACCGCTGTTAGCCATTGAAAGTGAACCGTAATAATTTCTTGCATCAATTGAAAATTCATCTTCAAAAGGCTTGCCCCAAATTGATTCACCGCCGCAGCCTGTGCCTGTCGGGTCACCGCCCTGAATCATAAAGTCCTTAATTACACGGTGAAAAATAAGACCGTCATAATATCCGTTTTTAGCGTGAGTAACAAAATTTTCAACTGCTTTTGGTGCAGCATCGCTTAAAAGATTGAATTTCATATCGCCTTTATTTGTTTTAATAGTTGCTTTAATCATTTAATTTAACCCTTTCGTTAATCTTTTTTAATGTATCAAAATCTACCTTTTGAATTTCACGGTCATATGTTAAAAGTCCGTTTAATTCATCCTCAACATCGGTAATTTGAGTGTATACGGTGGCACTCAAACCGTCTTTAATTTGAGGAATGATAGTTTTTTCAAAAAGCCTTTTATATGCTTTGGTTAAAGAATTGAAGCTGAAAAAGACTTTATATCCAAACATTTTATCATTAAATGTATGCCCTTTAATTTTAAATCCGAGTCCGCCGAATTCTGAAAGAACATATGGCTTATCACCGCTTTTAACTTTAATCGGTGTGAAATAAATATGTTTTGAAATAACATCACTTTTACCCATATCATGCCAACCTGATGAAGAATCAACAATTCGGGTATCATCAAGTGATTTAATCAAATCATATGCTTTTGCGCTGTCAAATTGCCCCCAACCTTCATTAAACAAAGTCCAAAGTGCAATGCAAGGGCAATTATACAGTGAATCTACAATTTCTTCAAGCTCTTGATAATAAAGTAACCTGCCCTCTTTATCAGTTCGCTTAAAAGTAGAATAGTTATTATCATTAAGCGTAATATTCAAAAACGGTATTACAGATATTTCAAGTCCGTATTTTCCTCCGCCGTTTATCATATCCTGCCAAACAATTATACCGTTTACATCACAATAATGATACCACAAAAGAGGTTCAACTTTAATATGCTTTCTAATCATATTAAAGCCGGCTGATTTAACATATTCAACATCAAATTTCATAGCGTCATTTGCAGGCGGAGTCAAAAGCCCGTCAGGATAATATCCTTGGTCAAGCACACCGTTATGAAAATAAGGCTTATTGTTTAAAAACAATCTTTTAACACCTTTTTCGTCATTGCCGACAGAAAATTTGCGCATACCGAAATATGATTTAATTTCTTCACCGCAAGCCGAAAAAACCACATCATATAAAAAAGGTGATTCGGGTGACCACGATTTAAAATCAGGTATTGAAACGGTTGTATCCTTTGTTTTAGCTATAAGGCTATCACCGTCATATATCGAAACTTCAACATCATCACATCCAAAATATTTAAACGAAACGCTTGATTCATCATAATTCGGTGTTATTTTAACTTTTTCAAGATATTTTTTCGGTGTTGATTCAAGCCATACGCTTTGCCATATTCCGCTTTGGCAAGTATACCAAATGCCTCCTCGCTTTGTTTTCTGCTTACCGCGTGAAAATGCATTAACATCACTAAAATCAAGGCAAGATACTTTGATTTCATTTTCACCGTCGGTAACATAATCTGTTATTTCAAATTTAAACGAAGTATATCCGCCCTTGTGAGTTGCGACATTGTTACCGTTAATAAAAACAGTGGCAATTTGGTCAACTGCGCCAAAATTTATAAACACTCTGCCTTTATTAAAGCCTTTCGGAATAACAAAATTTCTTTTATAAATAAGGTATTCGCCCGGTTCTAAAGTTCTATGTACACCGGAAAGATATGCTTCGGGTGAAAAAGGAACGCAAATATCGTATCTGAACTTTTCATCCTCACAATCGGGCTTATTATAAAATGCACATTTCCACATTCCGTTAAGGCTTATATAACTGTCACGAACAAATTGTGGGCGTGGATATTCACAAAGCGGATGATTTTTATCAAGTGCTTTGCCCCATTTTGTAATTAACATATTATCCCTCACTTATAATTTTACCGTTTTTAATTTTAATGGATTTATTGCATATATCAAGCGCGGCTTTTTTATGCGAAACAATTAAACAAGTAATATTATCAAGAGTTTTTAAATTAGTTAAAAACTGCTTTTCCGTCTGCTCATCAAGGGCTGATGTGGCTTCATCCAGCAGAAGAACAGGTGAGTTTGCAAGTAAGCTTCTTGCGATTGCAAGGCGCTGAATCTGCCCTTCAGAAAGGCCCATTCCCTTTTCGCCTATTACTGTTTCAATACCTGAAGGCAATTCATCAATAAACTGCTTTGCACAGCTTATTTCAATTGCTTTTGCGATTTCATCATCAGTCGCACTCGGGTTAATAAAAGTAATATTATCTTTAATTGTACCGGAAATGAGCATATTGCCCTGCGGCACATATGAAAACAGCTTGCGTGTATTTTTATCGATAAATATTTTTGAATTATCGGTGTTAAGATAAATTGAACCCGAATTTACATTAAACACACCTAAAAGAAGTTTTAAAAGTGTACTTTTGCCGATTCCGGATATGCCCATAATCGCCACAAAATCGCCCTTATTTATGCTTAATGATGTATTATCAAGAATAAAATCCCTGTCAAAACTAAATGTGATATTTTCAAATTCAATTGATTTTAATGCACGATATACGGCGTCCTTATCAATTTCATTTTTATTTATTTCTTTCTCATCAGGCAAATCATCAAGTTCCATAAGTCTTTCGGCTGACGCAATGGTATTATAATATTTTGGCATAATACCCGAAAGTGAAACAAAAGGTGACTGCACCTGATTAACAAGCTGAATTATCGCAGTAACTGTACCGTATGTCATAGCTTTAAACAAAATGCCGTATGCGCCAAAAGCAATTGCAAATACTGTGCCTATACTAAATATAGAACCAAGCCCTACATTTGCACAAATTGAAAAATTGCGTTTAGTCATCCTTGCTTTAAAATTATCATTTTGAAGCTCATCTGTTGTTTCATTAACTTTTTCATCCACCGCAAAAGCTTTGATTACAAGCAGATTAGTTAATATTTCCTGAATAAACGAGCGGGTTTTACCCTCGGTTTCCTGCACTTTTTTATGTAATTTTTTAAGTGTTTTTCTCAAAATTCGGGTAATAAAAAATATAGTAAACCCGCCAATTACAAAAATAAGTGCAAAAATTTTATCTATAACAATTAAATAAATCAATGAGCTTAAAAGTTTTGCACCGAAATATGCAGACTCGGGAATAATCGTTGTAAACCCGTTTGCGACAAGCGTCACATCATTAAACATACGGTTTTGCAAATCACCCGTGTGATATGATGTAACACATTGATAATCTTTTTTTATAACTAAATCGAGAATATATTTTTTGAGTATCATTTCAAGCCTTGCACTGCAACGCTCGGAAAGGCTGTTTTTAGTTATATTAAGTATCATTTGAAATGCAACAAGAAAAAGCATACAAAGTGCAAATTTAATTACGATATTAAAATCCTTTGCCTGCGTTGCACCGTCAATAATGCTTTTGGAAAACTTTGCAAAAAAGACTGAAGATATACCGTATATCGCATTTAAAACAACAAGCAAAATCATCATCGGAAATTGCTTTTTACAAACGGTGAACATCCATTTAATAACATTTGTATCGTTCTTGCCGATTTTTTTATTTACCATAATGAACATCACCCCTTTTTAAAAATATGCCTTTTTATCCAATTAACTCCCCTTGGAAAAAGAAGAATGGCAGGACGAATCGGCAAAAGGGCAACCCATATTTTTGAATATATCATATATTTTTTTGATGAAGTACAATCAATATATTTTTTACCTTTTTTATAAAATCCGACAAGAACACCGCAAATCATATCATCGGTAACATATTCTTTTTTCAGCAAATTGTCCCCGACTATAACATAGTGGTCATCACACACTTTTACAACACGGTGCATAATATACTTACCCTGCGGTGTAACATAAACAGCCACATCATATTTTTTAAGCCTGCCTTTATTCTTGACAACAATTATGTTATCCTGCTGCTCGTGAATAAGCGGTTCCATTGATGTACCCATAGTTAAGCCGGTATATTTACCGTATGTATCAAGTATTTCTTTAATAGATTGCGTCTGTTCCATCAAATTCCCCATAAAATATATTTTTACTTATAAAGTATAACAGATTATATTTATATATGCAAGAATTATTAAACCTAAAATGCAACAACTAATGTAACAACTATTGACAAATATATGCTAATATGCTAATATAATGTGCAATAGATAATAAACAAGAAAAAGTTTTGAAGTCGAGCTATTGCGGTTCGACTTTATTTTTTTGCAAAAAAGGAGTACATAAATGAGTTACGATTTGATAATTGTAGGTTCAGGCCCGGCAGGTATTTTTACAGCCCTTGAACTCATCAAGCGTGGTACAAAGAAAAAAATGCTTTTAATTGAAAAAGGCAAGCCGGTTGAAAAGCGCCATTGCCCTAAAGCAGAAGTAGGCCACTGTGTAAACTGTAAGCCAAGCTGTGCTATTACAACAGGCTTTTCGGGTGCAGGTGCTTTTTCTGACGGTAAGTTAAGCTTAAGCTATGAAGTAGGCGGCGATTTGCCAATGCTTATCGGCGAAGACTTTGCGCAGGAACTTATCAACTATACAGATAAAATTTATCTTGAATTCGGTGCTGACACTAAAATTGAGGGTATTAACACAGGCGACGCAATCAAAGAAATCAGAAAAAATGCCATTAAGGCAGGCTTAAAACTTGTTGACTGCCCTATCCGCCATTTAGGTACTGAAAAGGCACAGGAACTTTACCTTAAAATTCAAAACTTCCTTGCAGATAACGGAGTAGATATGATGTTTTCAACAGAATGTAAAAACATCATTATTGAAGACAGTGTTTGCAAAGGTGTAATTATTGATGACAAGGGTCAAGATGTAATTATTAACGCACCTGAAATAGTTATTGCAACAGGCAGGCGCGGTGCTGATTGGCTTGACAAGCTTTGTATCGAGCATAACATTGCTCACAAGCCGGGTACTGTTGACATCGGTGTAAGAGTTGAGTGCAGAAACGAAGTTATGGAAAAAGTTAACGAAGCACTTTATGAATCAAAACTTATCGGTTATCCAAGACCGTGGAAAAACAAGGTTCGTACATTCTGCCAAAATCCGGGCGGCTTTGTAGCACAGGAAAACTATGATAACGACCTTGCTGTTGTTAACGGACACAGCTTTAAGGATAAGAAGAGTGAAAACACAAACCTTGCTATTCTTGTAAGCCATAATTTTACAGAACCGTTTAACCAGCCAATTGAATATGCGCAAAAAGTCGGTGAACTTACAAACATGCTTGGTGCAGGTCACATTATGGTTCAGCGTTTCGGTGATATTCTTGACGGTAAAAGAACATGGCAGTATGAACTTACAAAAAGTAATGTTAAGCCGACACTTAAAGACGCAGTCGCAGGTGATATTACTGCAGCTATGCCGTACCGTGCGATGACGAACATTATTGAATTTATCAAAATGCTTGATATTGTTGTACCGGGATTTGCATCAACCGAAACACTTCTTTACAGCCCTGAACTCAAATTCTATTCTAACAAAGTTAAAATGGATGAGAACCTTAACACCAACATTAAAGGTCTTCATTGCCTTGGTGACAGTTCAGGATGGACAAGAGGTCTTATGATGGCATCTGTAATGGGTGTACTTATGGGTCAAAAGCTCAGTAAAGAAGAAAACAACTAAAAATACATATAAAAACAAAAAACCTGTTGATAAAATCAACAGGTTTTTTGTTTTACTGACTATATTTAAAATATCATATCAATAAAGCTTTTCGCCCTTTTCAATTGCCATAATTTGATCAACGCGGGTTTGATGTCTTCCGCCTTCAAATTCTGTATTAAGGAAAACATCAACGAGTTCAATTGCAAGGCCTGCTCCTATAACTCTTTCGCCCATACAAAGAACATTTGCGTCATTGTGAAGTCTTGTATACTTTGCGCTGAAATAATCAGTACAGCAGCAAGCACGAATACCCTTAACCTTATTTGCCGCCATTGAAATGCCTACACCTGTACCACAGCAAAGAATTGCAGATGAACATTCGCCTGCCACTACCTTATCGCAAGCTTTTTGCGCAGAAATTGCATAATCAAATCTTTCAGGTGAGTAGCAGCCTACATCAATGTAATCTACTCCCGTTTCATCAAGATGCTTTTTGATTTCCTCTTTAAGTGAAAAACCTGCGTGGTCACTTCCTAATGCTATCATATTATTCTCCTTATCTTTCCTTTTTAAGTTTTAATTCTCTTTCAGCCTGGCTGAGCCTTAAATAAATCGGCATAAGAGCCGAGGCTGAAATTTTTTCTTTACTATTTGCGGCACAAGCTACACCTTGAGCGCATTGATACATTTTATCATCAGGTGACAAAACAGCATTATCCAAATTCAAATTATCAAAACAAAGCTTTGCTCCGTCACCTGCAATAATAACTTTGCTGTACTTGGCAAGGTCTTTTCTTAAATCATCAATAGAAATCGCCCTATCTTTACAAAGTCTTTTCACTGTACCGTTTTTAATTTCAAACACAGCGTTATAAAACTGCATTCTTCTCGCGTCCATTACAGCGCAAACAATTGCATCTTCTTTAATAAAATTGCAGGCAATTGCCTCTAAAGTTGAAACGCTGATACAGGGAATATTTTTTTCAAATGCCAAACCTTTAACGGTTGCAACACCTATTCTGACTCCGGTAAAAGAACCGGGACCCGCCGTAACTGCAATCGCTTCGAGTTCATCAACCGTATGTTCCCCCATTACCCTTTTAATCATAGGTAAAAGCGTTTCGCTGTGTGTAAGGCCGGCATTTACAAATTCACTTTTAATAACTTTATCTCCGTCGGTTAATGCAACAGAAGCAGTAACAGCCGAAGAATCAACTGATAAAATCATTATTCTTCCTCTGATTTTTTATACATTTTAAAAAGTCTTTCATTTTCGCCAAGGCGTTCAATTTCAATCATCAAAGTATCATCAGGCAATGCGCCGTAAACATTTTCGCTCCACTCAATTGCCATATATGCATCTGTTTCAAGGAAATCGAAAAATCCGGTAGAATAAAGGTCATCCCAACCGTCAACACGATACATATCAAAATGGTAAAGCGTATTTTCATCACCAATATAAGTATTGCAAATAGCAAAAGTCGGTGAAGAAACATCAACATCAATGCCAAGTCCTTTTGCAAAACCCGTTGTAAAAGCGGTTTTACCCATTCCAAGCCCGCCTAAAAATGCAACAAGCGAGCCTTTAGGCAAGCTTTTAGCAACTTTTTTACCAAGCTCAACTGTTTCTTCATAACTTTTAGTTTTATACTCTTTCATACTTTCACCTTAAAAAAGACCGACAGTATTACCGTTTTCATCAATATCAATTTTATACGCAGCCGGTGATTTTGAAAGCCCCGGCATAGTCATAACCGAACCTGTTTGGCACACAAGGAAACCTGCACCGTTTGAAAGTGATGCAGAAGAAACGGTGATTTTGAAACCGTGAGGCCTGCCCAAAAGAGCAGGATTATCCGAAAGGCTGTACTGCGTTTTAGCCATACATACAGGCATATTATCACAGCCGAGTTTAATAAATTCATCAATACTCTTTTTAGCTTCCTTGGTGTATTCAACACCGTCTGCGCCATATATTTCCCTGGCAATAGTATCAATTTTTTCATAAATCGGGGTATCAATATCATAAAGAAAACGGAAATCATTTTCCTTTTCGCAAGCGGACATCACTTTTTTTGCAAGTTCCTCACTGCCTGCACCGCCCTCGGTAAAGCACTTTGTAACTGCAAAATCGGCACCTTTTTCTTTGCAGAATTTTTCAACAAATTCAATTTCTGCATCTGTATCTGCATAGAAATGATTGATAGCCACTACAACCGGCACACCGAATTTATGAAGATTATCAATATGTGCCGCAAGGTTTTCACTACCCTTTTTAAGTGCTTCCAAATTTTCCTCTTTAAGTTCATCTTTCGGCACGCCGCCGTTATATTTCATTGACCTTACGGTTGAAACAAGAACAACGCAGGCAGGCTTTAAACCGGCAAAGCGGCATTTAATATCAAAGAACTTTTCTGCGCCCAAATCCGAACCGAAACCGGCTTCGGTAATGCAATAATCACCGAGTTTAAGTGCGGTTTTTGTAGCCCTTACGGAGTTGCAACCGTGTGCAATATTTGCAAACGGACCGCCGTGCATAATAGCAGGTGTATTTTCAAGAGTTTGAACAAGGTTAGGCTTAATGGCATCTTTAAGCAAAACAGTCATAGCACCGTTTGCCTTAATATCCTTACAATAAACAGGCTGACCGTCATAAGTGTAAGCAACAAGAATTTTGCCAAGCCTTTGTTTTAAATCAAAAATATCATTTGCAAGGCAAAGAATCGCCATAACTTCACTTGCAACGGTGATTACAAAATGTTCTTCACGCGGGATACCGTTAAGCTTACCGCCGAGTGAACAAACAATATTACGAAGTGCGCGGTCATTCATATCAAGGCATCTTTTAACAAGAATTCTGCGTTGGTCAATACCAAGCACATTGCCCTGCTGAATATGATTATCAAGAATGGCACACATAAGGTTATTTGCGCTTGTAATAGCGTGCATATCGCCGGTAAAATGAAGATTTATATCCTCCATAGGTACAACCTGCGAATATCCGCCGCCTGCCGCACCGCCTTTAATTCCGAAAACAGGGCCGAGTGACGGCTCACGAAGGGCGGCAATTGCTTTTTTGCCAAGCCTATTGAGTGCTTGCGCAAGGCCGATTGAAACAGTAGTCTTACCCTCTCCCGCAGGGGTTGGATTAACAGCAGTTACCAAAACAAGCTTGCCGTCTTCTTTATCTTTTAAACTTTCGATAGTTTCATTTGATATTTTAGCTTTATAGTGACCGTAAGGCTCAATTCCTTTTGCATCAATACCAAGCATTGATGCAATTTCGCTAATGTCTTTCATTTTAGCGTTTTGTGCAATTTCAATATCACTTAACATAAATATTTCTCCATTTATTCTTAACTTGCGATATATTATAACATATAACAATAAATATTCCAATAACAAATTTAACACAAAAAACACAATTTTTCACTTGACATTATCTTTCTAATATACTTTAATATAATATATACAAAATTCAATACAGATTGGAGAAAAAATTGAAAAAAAACAGAGTCGGATTTTTCAGCGGGCTTGATTTTGTAACACTTATCACTGCCCTAATCGGCTCTTGCTACGGACTTGCTCTTGTTTACAGTGCAACATATTCCACACTAAAAGACGGTGCTGTTATTGCAAGCGGCGTAAAAAGTATGCTGATTTCCACATTGGGCGGCATTATTTTTGCTCTTATTGTTTGCAATATCGACTATGAAATTATATCAAAGTTATGGCCTTTAATAGCGGCGGGATGTATAGGGCTTATGGTGGTAACACTGCTTTTCGGTAAAGCCGTTAACCCTGACAGGCCTGATGCTAAAAGCTGGCTTGACCTTGGTGTATTCTATTTTCAAACATCGGAGCTTTTAAAAGTCGGATTTATTATATCTTTTTCATATCATCTTGATATGGTTAAGGATAATATTAACAGGCTTAAAACAATCGTGCCGCTTGTAATTCACGGTATGATTCCTATCGGGCTTGTACTTTTAACCGGTGACGCCGGTTCAGCCCTCATCTTCCTGGTTATGTTCATCGGAATGTTATTCTTTGCAAAAGTAAATATAGGCTACTTTATTGCCGGCATTTGCGCAATAATAGTCGGCTTTACTGCGGCTTGGAAATTAAACATTATAAACGGTGTACAAAGGGAAAGAATCACTGCGCTGTTTTACCCTGAGCAATATAAAGATGTTCTCTATCAGCAAACTAACGGTAAAATTGCACTTGGCAGCGGCGGCTGGCTTGGCGAAGGTTATCTTAACGGAAGTATGACTCAAAGCGGTTCTGTGCCGGTAAACGAAAGTGATATGATTTTAACCGTTGCCGGAGAGGAACTCGGATATATCGGCGCACTTGCAGTAATTGTTATTCTTGCAGTGCTGATTATAAGGGTTATGACAACAGGTCTTAAAGCAAGAGATAATGTAGGTTATTTAATGTGCAGCGGCATATCGGTTATGCTGTTTGCGCAAATGTTTGTTAATATAGGAATGGAGCTTTCAATTTTACCGAGTATCGGTATTACACTGCCGCTTTTTTCGGCAGGCGGTTCATCATCGTTGTGTATTTACCTGGCACTCGGAATTGAAATGAGTGTTTACAGATTTTCAAAAGCACAAACTAACGCATTATTTTATAAATAATTCAAACATCAAAAACAAAAACGGAC
>FR895306.1:29196-29408 GCA_000434995.1 Firmicutes bacterium CAG:341
TTTTTTCTTACTTTATTTTTTTGTAAACTTCTTTTCAAATACACCGTTAGGGTCTTTGACAAGCAATATTACAATCCATATAACCAAGCCTATTGTAACCACCGTTAAACCTAAAAGTGAATCGTTTAAGATTGATTCAAAACTTTGATTGAAATAATCAGCCTTAAGTTCGGCATATTCAAATATGAAATCGGCAAGTCACATAGGGTGTC
>FR895306.1:29460-29651 GCA_000434995.1 Firmicutes bacterium CAG:341
GAATTAAATCTTCGCAGTTTTTTGACTTATTTAGTTTTAACACTCTTAACCTTTGACCAAGAAGAATATACTTTTTTACCGTTCACTATTTTATATGTACGAACTCTTACATAATACTTTTTCTTTGCCTTAAGCTTTTTAACAGTAGTCTTTGTAGTTTTCTGCTTCTTGATTGTTACGGTTTTCTTGTT
>FR895307.1:0-16614 GCA_000434995.1 Firmicutes bacterium CAG:341
ATTATAATTTTTCATATTTCCGCTACCGCTGATTGTAAGCACACCTGTTTCTGTATCAAGCAAATATGTTACATTATCACCGCAACTGCCTGTTTGAACAGAAGCATAAGCTGAAAAATCGACAACCGATACAATACTCAAGAGCATTATAAGGGATAAAAATAAACTAATAACTTTTTTCATAATTAGCCTCCTGTAAAAACAAAATATTTACTTTTATATTGTATCATTTAAAATCAAAATTTGCAACATTGCAAAAAGCACCGAGTTCACGATTATGAATCTCGGTGCTTTTGATTATTTTTATTTAGTTTGGTGTATAAAGATTTGCATACGGGCGGGATGATGCCGGAACAAGCTTTTTAAAAGGCTTTGCCATAATAGTGTCATAATCGGCATTAAAGAATTTGCAATACTTTTTAATATACATATCAAGTTCTTTTTTATCAGTTTCATCAAGATTTTGAACCTTAATATTATCGCTGATATTTTCCTTTGGAAAAGAGCCGCGAACGAAAATTTTGCCGCCGTGCATACCCGAAGCACAGTGAGTGCCGAAAAGTTTTTCTCCCCTTTTCATATCAAGGCCGAGAAGAACAATAGTACCGCCCGCCATATATTCGCCGAGGAATGAGCCTGCATTTTTGCCGATAACAAGAACCGGACGCATTTGCCTAAATTCTTTCATATGAATACCGCCGCGGCAAGCCACATTATCACGAATGTAAATTTGACCGTCACGCATACCATAGCCCATAGCGTCACCCGAATGGCCGTGAACTACGATTTCGCCGCCGCCCATTGTATTGCCGACTGCATCTTGGCAATTACCGTAAACAACAACTCTGCCGCCATTTAAATAGCAAGCCATATCATTGCCCGGTGTGCCGTAAACTTCAACGGTTTTACCCTCATCAAGAGCGCAACCGATATATCGCTGGCCGTTAACATCTTTAACAGTAACTTTGTTTTGCTTTTTAAGTTGCTTTTCAATTTCTTCATTTACTGCTTCGTATCGAGTAAGCCCTGCTTCGATAATCATAACAAAATGCCCCCTCTCAATTTTTGAATTCTTGTTTCTTTATCAAACATAAATATTGACGGTGTATCCATAATATCACCCTCAAGTGAATTAAGGTCAACTTTATTTGAAATAAGATTTGTATAAATACCGGCATTTTCGCTTGAATTGATAAGCACAAAGCCTACGAGTTTATTACCCTCAAAAACAAGCCTTTTATAAACATCACCGTCAGATTTGATTTTATCACTATACTGCTCGCCCTGTGCATTTATAAGACCGCAGGTGCAAATGCGAAGTGAGAAAAAGTCAATTGCATTGACTGAATAAGTACCGTTTACAACTTCGCTTTCGCAAGCCATTTGATTGCCGGCAACTCTACCCTGCTGCACAGCATTAGGCCAAAGAGCAATAATTCTCTTTGAACCGTCAAGCATATCAACCGAAACGGTGCAATCTCCTGCCGCATAAATATCTTTATCACTTGTTTGCATTGTATGAATATCTGTAATAATACCTCTGTTTACTTCAAGTCCGGCTTTTTCGGCAAGTTCGGTTTGAGGTCTTACACCGACTGCAAGTACAAGCAAATCGCATTTTAACACTTTTCCGTCTTTAAGAGTCACGCTCGTAATGTGCTTACCCTTTGACTGCGCTTTAACAACGGTGTTTTCAAGATGAAATTTAATTGCGTTATTTTCTAAATGTTTTTTTACCTGGCGGGCAGATGTTTTATCAAGAATTGACGGAAGAACTCTTGGTGCAAGTTCAACAACATCAACACTCTTGCATATTTTTACAAGTCCTTCGGCAGCTTTCATACCGATAAGACCCGCACCGATAACTACCGCCTTTGTATTTTCATTTGCAAGCTTTTTCAGCTCTTTTGCAGATGCTAAATCAAGGAAAGTTACTGCATTATCCTTACCGTCAACATTTTCCATTGGCGGAACAAAAGGCTTTGAACCTGTTGCAAGGCAAAGTTTATCATAAGGGTATGATTTTTTGCCGACTTTAACGGTTTTATTTTTTCTGTCAACAGAAGTTACTTTGGCATCTGTAACAACATTTATATTATTAGCTTTATAAAATGCAGGCTTGCGCAGTGCCATATCACTTTCTTTAACTTTACCTTTAAGAAAATAGCTGATTGACGGGCGTGAATAAGGAAGATACGCTTCCTCTGTAAGCATTGTAATATTGCCTTTAGCGTCAGCTTTTCTGATAGCTTCCGCTGTTGAAAGGCCTGCCGCGCAAGCACCGATAATAACATAATTCATTATTTAGCACCTCCCACTTCAAGCCATAACAAAGCGTGGTTAGGGCAATTTTTAACACAGGCAGGTTCTTCGCCTTGGCAAAGGTCACATTTATATGCAATGTTTCCCTGCTTAATACAACCTATCGGGCAAACAGCAAGGCAGGTCATACAGCCAATGCATTTATCCTCATTAACAGAAACTATGCCTGTTTTTTTATCTTTAGTCATTGCACCTGTAATGCAAGCTTTTACACAAGCCGGGTCATCACAATGGCGGCAATTAACTGCTACCGAAGCAACCTTATCACCAAAAACAGAAATTCTGCTTACCGGTTCAGGCTTCTCCGACTTATAAGCTTTAACTATATCTTTTGATTTTGAATGAGCTGTTTTGCAATAAACCTCACAAAGACGGCAGTTTATGCAAAGCTCTTCTCTTGCGAAAACTTTTTTCATATTTGCATATCCCCCTTATTCACCTGCGTGTTTAATGCCGAGTATTTCAAGTTCTTTATCGCTCAAACCTATACCACGAAGCATAAGTCTGTTACCGCGAAGCGAGTCGATAGAGTTAATACCCATACCACCCATTATTTCTTTAATTTCGTGGTTCCAAGCATTGATTAAGTTAATTACTCTTTGATGTGCAATTTCAGGGTTAAGGCGGCGTGTTAAATCAGGCCTTTGAGTAGCGATACCCCAATTGCATTTACCTGTATTACAAGTTTGGCACATATGGCAGCCCATAGCAATAAGAGGAGCAGAAGCAACATAGCAGGCATCTGCGCCGAGAGCTATTGCCTTAACAATATCTGACGAACAGCGAAACGAACCTGCGGCAACAAGTGATACTGTTGAGCGGATACCCTCATCACGAAGTCTCTGGTCGGCAGAAGCAAGTGCAAGTTCAATAGGAATACCTACATTATCACGAATTCTTGTAGGTGCGGCACCTGTACCGCCTCTAAATCCGTCAATAACCACAATATCGGCACCGGCTCTTGCAACACCGGAAGCAATAGCTGCAATATTATGTACAGCCGCGATTTTAACAGAAACAGGCTTTTTATTATGTGTAGCCTGCTTAAGTGACCAAATAAGCTGGCGCAAATCTTCAATAGAATAAATATCGTGGTGCGGTGCAGGTGAAATAGCATCTGAACCCTCCGGAATCATACGGGCATTTGATACTTCAACATTTACTTTTTCACCCGGAAGGTGACCGCCGATACCCGGCTTTGCACCCTGGCCTATTTTAATTTCAACGAACTTTGAATTATTAAGATAATCTTTATGCACACCGAAACGGCCTGACGCTACCTGAACAACAGCATAATCGCCGAAAGAACGCAAGTCGGGATGAAGACCGCCCTCACCTGTATTAAACAATGTTCCAAGTTCAACGGCTGCCATAGCAAGTGACTTTTGAGCATTAAGTGAAATAGAACCAAAGCTCATAGCCGAAAACATAATAGGTGTTTCAAGCATAACCTGCGGCGGCATTTCAGTGATAGACTTACCTTTCTTTTCAACCTCAATTTTATCAGGCTTGCGACCTAATATAGTACGAATTTCCATCGGTTCACGAAGAGGGTCGATAGACGGATTGGTAACCTGTGATGCATTAAGCAAGATTTTATCCCAATAAATAGGATAAGGCTTTGGATTACCCATAGCGGAAAGAAGAACCGAACCCGTTTCTGCCTGACGGCAGATTTCCTGCTGATAAGAAGGTGTCCAATTCGCATTATCACGATAATCACAAACATATTTTTCTATACGCAATGCTCCTGTCGGGCAGAGGTCAACACATCTGTGGCAGGCAACACAATTTTTTGAATTTACTAATACTGTTTTTCCGTCTTCATCAAAAAAGTGACATTCATTTGAACACTGACGAACACAGCATCCGCAATTTATGCAAAGTTCTTTATCACGAATAACAGTAAATCTGCGTGGAATATAATTTATCATCAGTTCTCATCCTCCTCTTCATCAATTTCAAGCGGAATAAATACAGGCTCTGCACCTGAAACAGACCATACTTCATCAGGATCAGGGCAAATAATTCTGATTGCCGATTCTTCAGAAGCAAAATAAGCACGGTTTCCTTTAGTTGCGGCAGTAAGTGAACGAAGCTTCAGCCTATCGTTAATAGCAAGAAGTCCCTTATTAGAACCGAGAATTACAGAAAACGGGCCATTAACAAGCGCACCGTTATAAATAGAACGAAGATCGGTAAAATATTTCTTTTTATCATCGTCCATTCTGTCAATTTCATCCCATTCAGGTGCTGTAAGTACATCTGCGGCAACTTCAATAGGAAGATTATGATGGCGCAAAAGATGGTCAAAAAGATAAGTGATAACTTCTGTATCTGTTTGCATCGTGCAAATATATCCAAACTGCTCAATATATCTGCGGTTGGCATCATATGATGATATTTCACCGTTATGCACAATTGACCAATCAAGAATATTAAACGGATGAGCACCTCCCCACCAGCCGGGTGTGTTAGTCGGGAATCTGCCGTGTGCTGTCCAAATATAAGCTTCATATTGGTCAAGCATATAAAATTCGCCTACATCTTCAGGATAACCTACTGCTTTAAAGCAACCCATATTTTTACCGCTCGAAAAGATATAAGCACCCTCAATTGCATTATTAACTTTAGTTACACACTGTGCAACATATTCAAGTTCATCAAGCCTTGCGTCTTTCATTCGCACACGGTTTGCCTTACCGAAATAACGCCAAATATCAGGTCCTTTTTCAATGCTTGGAACTTGGCGGGTAGGTATTCTCTCCGCAACATCAATATTAAAATGCCTAAAAAGAAAATCTTCGCACTGCTTTCTTGCCTCGCTTGAATCATAGAAAACATGAATAGCGTATTCATCCTTATGTTCAGGATAAATACCATAAGCAGCAAAACCACCGCCAAGACCATTTGACCTATCGTGCATAAGTGCAATAGATTTAATGATTTGAGAACCGTTTATGCGGTTGCCTTTTCTGTCAATAATAGCGGCAATGGCACAGCCTGACGGAATTCTGATTTCTCCTTCTTTCAACATAGTATCCTCTCCTTAAGTTATGTGTAAATAACAATATATTTTATGAACATAATGTTCAATAAATATTGTGTTTTCTTAATTTTACAATAAATAACACTTATTAGTCAATTATACAAATTACAAAATTAGTGCGATTTTTAAGTTATTTTATGTATAATATCACAGTATCCATACAACTTTTAGTATAGTTATTCAGTTTTCAATGTATACGGTTGTATTTTTATTCATATCGCATAAAAGAAAAAGGACTGAATTAACAGTCCCTTTTCTTTGGTAGAAAATAGCAAAAACAATTATATAAAAGAGATTTTACAAATCTGTTTTACACATCATCCTCACCCTGCAAAGCATCATATCCTCTTTCGCCGGTACGAACTTTAACCGCATCTTCAACATCATAGATGAAGATTTTGCCGTCGCCGATATTACCGGTATAAAGCACATTCCTTGCAGTTTCAACAACTGTTTCAACCGGAACAGCAGAAACAACCATTTCAAGTTTCATTTTAGGGTTAAGATTCATTTCTTCGATTTCAACACCACGGTATTTTCTGATGTGGCCTTTTTGTGTGCCGCATCCCATTACATTTGTAACAGTCATACCGGTAATGCCGATTTCGTTCATAGCAGATTTAATTTCTTCAAACTTAGCAGGATTAAATATCATAACAACTTTTGATAAAGCCGGTGATTTTTTAGTCGTATAAGTTTCAACTTCAACTGCCTTTTCAACCGGAGCAAGCGGAGTTGCAGGTACACTTGCTTTTGGAGCTGAAGCTTTGATAGAAGAAGATGTTGCAAAAGCCATAGCAGGCATAAAATCTGCGTAAGCAGACGGAAGATTATGTTCGGTAGCATCAAGACCTTTGATTTCTTCCTCTTCAGATACGCGAAGTCCGTTAGTTTTCTTAATAATGAAAAATACTATTGTCATAGTAACAATTGTCCAAGCGGCAACACAAACAAGACCTAATAACTGCTTGCCGAGAAGTGAGAAGCCGCCGCCGTAGAAAAGGCCTTGGAATGAATCATTACCCGGTACGGTTGTAGTGGCGAAAAGGCCGACAGCAACAGTACCCCACATACCGTTTACGCAGTGAACTGCAACAGCACCGACAGGGTCGTCAACTTTAAGCTTAATATCAATAAATTCTACTGCAACAACTACAAGAATACCTGATACAACGCCTATAATACAAGAGCCAAGTGCATCAACAACATCACAACCGGCAGTTACTGCAACAAGACCTGCAAGTGAAGCGTTAAGTGACATTGAAACATCAGGCTTACCGTTTTTAATCCAAGTGAAAATCATAGTTACACAAGTAGCAATAGCAGGAGCACAAGTTGTGGTTACAAATATTGAAGCAAGCTGTGGTCCGCTTTTTGCAGCAGCACCGTTGAAGCCATACCAACCAAACCAGAGAATGAACACACCGAGTGCGCCGAGAGTTAAAGAGTGTCCCGGAATAGCTTTAGCAACTTTTTTGCCTGTTTTCTTGTCTTCAACATACTTGCCGATACGAGGGCCAACCATAATTGCGCCGATAAATGCTGTGATACCGCCAACCATATGAATAGCACAAGAACCCGCAAAATCATGGAAGCCGAGATTTGCAAGCCAACCGTTTGGATTCCAAATCCAACCTGCTTCAATAGGATAAACAACAGCAGAAATTACAGCTGAATAAATACAATAGCTTGAAAACTTTGTACGCTCAGCCATTGAACCTGAAACGATAGTTGCCGCTGTTGCGCAAAATACAAGGTTAAATACAAAATTAGACCAATCAAAATTTTGATAATTTGTGAAAACGCCCAAGGTTGGCATACCGCAAAAGCCACCTAAAACTTCTTCACCCATCATAAGACCGAAACCAAGCAATATAAACATCGGAGTACCGATACAAAAATCCATAAGATTTTTCATAATAATATTGCCGGCATTTTTAGCCCTGGTAAAACCTGTTTCCACCATAGCAAAACCGCATTGCATAAAGAAAACAAGAGCCGCACCGATTAAAAACCAAATACCGAACACTTCACTGTCGACTTTTTCAAGAATAGATGTTATATCCATATATTCTTCCTCCTAAAATTAAATAGTTTGTAATGATAAAAAGAAAATAAAAAAAGAGGCACGACAACACATAACATTGTCGCACCTCATTGTGCTAAAAATATATGTCAAGCCGACACCGGAAAGCGATGCCGGCCTAACAACTGGCATAATTGCCATAAGAGAGGGTTAAGTAAAAGATACAGATTAGTAATTAACCATATATCTGTCGATTTCCCACTGTGAAACCTTTGTTCTGTATTCATCCCATTCAGCTTTCTTGCCTTCGGTATAAGCATTGAATACATGGTCGCCTACTGTTTCTTTAACAAATGGGTCAGCTTCTGAAGCTTCAATTGCTTCTTCAAGTGAACCAGGAAGGCAATCAATACCTTTTGCTGCAAGTTCTTCATCTGAAAGGTCAAATACATTATAATCAACTGCAGGAGCAGGAGAGATTTTATTCTTAATTCCGTCAAGACCTGCTGCAAGGCAAAGTGCCATTTCAAGATATGGGTTACAAGTTGGGTCAGGGCAACGAAGCTCTACACGAGTACCCATTCCTCTTGCTGCAGGAATACGAACAAGACATGAACGGTTAGATGCTGACCAAACAATATAGGTAGGAGCTTCATAACCAGGTACAAGTCTTTTATATGAGTTTACGGTTGGGTTTGAATATACTGCAATACTCTTAACATGCTTTAAAAGACCGCCGATGAAATAATGAGCAACTTCGCTCAAGCCGTCTTCGCTTTCAGGGTCATAGAAAGCATTAACTACTTTACCGTTAGCATCTTTAGTCATAAGTGACATATTTGTGTGCATACCTGAACCGTTGATACCATAAATCGGCTTTGGCATAAATGTTGCATGAAGACCATGCTTTGTAGCATAAGTTTTAACAACATGCTTGAAAGTCATTACACGGTCTGCTGTTGTCATTACTTCATCAAACTTAAAGTCGATTTCGTGCTGGCCTTCAGCTACTTCGTGGTGTGATGCTTCAATTGTATATCCCATTTCCTCAAGAGCGAGGCAAATATCACGGCGGCAGTTTTCACCATGGTCAATAGGGTTAAGGTCAAAGTAACCACCTTCGTCGCCTGTTGTTGTAGTTGGGTTGCCGTCTTCATCAAGTTTGAAAAGGAAGAATTCACATTCAGGGCCTACATTAAAGCTGTAACCCATTTCAGCAGCTTCATCCATAACCTTTTGAAGAACATTTCTTGGGTCACCAAGGAACGGTGTTTTATTATCGGCACAATATACCGAGCAGATAAGACGAGCTGTCTGTGCGTTCTGGTGCTTTCTCCAAGGGAAAATAGTCCATGTATCATAATCAGGATGAAGATACATATCACTTTCGTTAATTCTTACAAATCCATCAATTGATGAACCGTCAAACATACATTCATTGTCAAGTGCTTTTTCAAGCTGTGAGCTTGTGATAGCGACATTTTTCATAATGCCGAAAACATCTGTAAACTGAAGTCTGATAAATTCAACTCCGTTTTCCTGTGCACTTTTAAGGATGTCTTCTTTTGTGTACTTACTCATAGTAAATACTCCTCTCTTGAGTAATTTTGTAAATTAAAGCAAAAAAATAGGCGCTCCGAATCAACTCGGAACGCCTTTGTTCTTACTACACTTTCATTATAGCCAGCAGGTATAAATTTGTCAACGATTTTATTCAATTTTGTTAATTTACTGCGTGAGCATCAATTCATGTTAAAACTTTTTGTATGATATGCCAAAAATAAGATACTATGATAAATCAAGATACTTTTCATCAATTACTTTTTTCACGAGTTTATTATAGTATTCAGGTGTTCCACCATTTTGTGAATGTGACTTTGCAAGTTCATCTGTATAATCGGAAAGTTTATAAACATCAAATCTAAATTTATCACCGTCTGTTCTGTTATAATGAGTAACAATCGGAATAAACTTACCGTTAACAGTTATTTTTCCGTTTTTCTTTTCAATATCAACACTTGCAATACCGCCGCAAAGCTGGTCAATTTCAATTTGATGTGAAATAAAATTACCAAGCGAATAGTAAACAAGCATTTTGTGGCCGCTTTTATTAGTAACTTCCTTAACCGGTTCAATTACATGCGGGTGACAACCGATAACAATGTCAACACCCAATTTACTAAACAAATCGGTGTATTCCTTTTGATAATCTGAAATACCGAAGCTGTTTTCCGTCCCCCAATGCGGAAATACAATTACCACATCGGCATTTGCCCTTGCTTCCTTAATATCTTTAGTTACTTTATCCTTGTCCATCATATTAACAATCCAAGGTTTATCACTCGGAAGGTCAATACCGTTAGTGCCATAAGTGTAATTAAGCAATGCAAATGTAATATTATTTTTTACATAATACTTTATAGTGTTATAACTCTTTTCATCTTCGTTAATACCGAGATAAACAACATCCTTATGCTTTTTAAAATATTCAATTTCATTCATAATGCCTTGTGAGCCTTTATCCATTATATGATTATTGGCACAGTTAAATACATCGAATCCGGCATTTCTTGCGGCATCGCCGATTTCCTGAGGAGAATTAAACACAGGATAGCCCGTATATTCAAAATCAGAACCGCCAAGTACAGTTTCCTGGTCGATTACGGAAACATCATATTTTTGAATTACAGGTGCAATGTTTTGGTAAAGCGAAGTATAATCATAACTTCCGTCTTCCTGCTTGCCTGCATCAATCAATGTATTATGAATAAGATTATCGCCGACAGCGCAAAGCGTAACCTTTCCATCTGAATTTTCGCTTACAGGTTCACTGTTTTGCTCATTAACTGCAGAAACGGAAGTTTCGGCAGTTGGTTCTTTTATATCTTCTGTTCTTGTTAAATGCCCACTCACTGCAAGAACAATCAAAACGAATATTGCAACAAAAATAGGAATAAGTATTATAGGACTGAATTTTTTATTTTTAGACATAATGTCACCTCATATCAGTATTAGCTTAAATATTATATCATATATCAATTTGCAAAACAACAAATTTTAAGGTGAGAAAATGGCAACAGCATTAACTTACGTGTTTTTTATTATCGGCTTAATTTTAATAATTAAGGGCGGTGATATTTTCGTTGACAGTGCAACAAAACTTGCAAATATGCTTGGCGTTCCTAAATTTATCATAGGCGCTACAATAGTATCAATCGCAACCACACTGCCTGAAATTATAGTAAGTATTCAGGCAACATTAAGCAAAAATGTTGATATGGCGGTCGGCAATGCGATTGGTTCCGTCACGGCAAATACAGCTTTGATTTTAGGACTTTTTATTACATTTATGCCATTTGAAATAAAAAGAAAAGATATTTCATTTAAAAGTATCGCTATGATATTTGCTGTTGTTTTTATAATAATAGGCTGCATAGTAACGCAAAAGAAAGAGCTCAGCTTTAAAGGTGAAGTCGGAGAATATTATTTTCTTTCGGCTTTGGGTGTAACTCTCTTATTTACAGTATTTGCAATATTTATTTTTGAAAACATAAAATGCATAAAAAGCGAAACAAAAAGTGATGAAAGCAAAATATCATACTGCACAAAAGAAAAAGTGAGTTGCATAATTCTTTTTATTTTAGGTGCTGTGGGCATAATATTCGGTGCAAGACTTCTTGTTAAATATGCCACACAAATTGCCATAAGCCTAAATATTTCGCAAAGAGTGATAAGCGTTATCGCAGTTGCTATTGGCACTTCCCTGCCGGAGCTTGTAACAGCTCTTACAGCACTAAAGAAAAAATCCGGCTCACTTTCAGCCGGAAATATACTTGGTGCAAATATAATTGATTTAACTTTAATTCTTCCGATTTGCTCACTGATATCAATTACAAAAGGAAGCGGCGAACTTGCAGTTTCACTTTCCTGCGTTAATTTTGATTGTGTAATGTGCTTAGGCGTAATTTTAATAGCTGTTTTGCCTACTATCATCAGCCAAAAATTTCAAAGGTGGCAAGGTATATTACTGCTTATAATTTACGGAATATACATATACTTTGTGGTTAGATAGAACAAAGGGAATGGCAAAAGCCATTCCCTTTAAATATTATTATTTTACTTTAATGTTAACTGTTTTATAAACACCGTTTTGAGCGTAAACATAAATTGTGCATTTACCTTTTTTAACGCCCTTAACTTTGCCTTTTGAATTTACTGTGGCAATCTTAGTATTTGAAGATTCATAGCAAATAGCTCTGTGTCTTCTAATTTTTTTATCCTTCTTGATTTCAGAAGCTTTGATTTTGAAAGTCTTACCTTTCTTAATTGTAGCCTTTGTTTTATTTACCTTAACAGCCTTTGCTACACCGTATTTTCCGCCAAGAGTAGTTGCGTGAATTTTCTTTGACACAGCGGTAGTAACTTTAGCACCGTTAATATTTTTAAATGCTACGATATTGTACTTGTAATAAGTACCTTTCTTAAGCTTCTTTTGAGTATAAGATGTTGTTTTACCTGAAACAACTTTAAGCACTTTGTACTTGCTCTTAGCACCGCACTTTGCGCCGTAAACAATGTAACCGTCTGCATTCTTAACCTTATTCCACTTTACAGTCACGCTTTTTTTAGTAATCTTAGTGGTTTTTGCTTTTAAAAGACCGAAGTTTGAACCTTTATAATCACCGTCACCCTTAACAGGTGTACCTGTCATTACCTTTTCGGTTAATGATGAAGTCTCACTTGAAATATTATTTTGGGTAAGATAAATATAAATTAACTTGGCTGTTGCAGAATCTACACCGTAATTATTGGCAATTGTGCTTTCACCCGGTGTAAGCGGAGGTGCTGACGGTGCCGGATTTGCCGGAATTGAAGGTGTTGCCGGAGTTGAAGGTGTTGAAGGTGTTGATGGTGTCGGATTTGGTGCCGGTTGACTTGGTGCAACATAATTAGGATTAGCAGTACCGCAACCGTTCAAACAAAATTGTGCGTTGTTTGAAAAATCGTGACCTTTTGCATCAATTTTTTCTTGCTTAACAAGAACAGCATTGCAAACCGAGCAATGTTTACCCTCTGTTAAACCTGATTGAGTGCAAGTCGGTGCTACCGCTTTATCAATTACTTCTGTATGACCTAATGCTTTTACATAATCATCTTTATATGTGTCACCGCAATTTTTACATTTATAAATTGTATATCCCTGTTCGGTACAGGTCGGTGCTACAACATTTTTAACATATGAATGTCCAAGCTTTGCAATTTCTTTTTGAGCTTCTTGCTACAACTGTCGTCTTTCCGTATTGGTGACCTGTTGGAGATTTAATATCGTTATAAAATTCTTTACCTTCACTATTTTTGTAAAGTGTATAACCAATTTCAGTACATTTAGGTGGAACTGTTTCAACTAAAGTATATCCTTCAGGTACTATATATGATGTGCCTACTTTTTTTTCATCGCCGCATTTGCTGCAAACGATTTTATTTTCAGCTTCAAAATACTGATAGTTATGGCCTGTTGCCTTAATTACTTCACCGCCGGTATGATTTCCACACTTTGAGCATTCATATTCAGCTTCTTTACCATCTGTTGTACAGGTAGCTTCTTGTTTTTTCGATACTAAAATTGAATAATCGTGCTTAAGAGCAGGAATTACATCGCCGCCTATTGTATCACCGCAGTTTTTACATCTCTTTTCTTCAGTTTTACCTGGAGTTTCGCAAGTGGCATCAACCTTTGGCGAAACAACTTCATAATCATGGCCTTTTTTCTTTTCGCCTACTTCAGTTTTTATTCTGTGGCAAACCGAACATTCGTATACAATCTGTTCGTCCTGTGTACATGTTGCAGGTGTCGAAGATTTCTTTACATAATGGTCATCACACAAAGCCCAGTCTTTATATCCGCATTCTGAACAGGTGCGGATATGACCATTTTTACCATCTTGTGTAATTTGTGAGTATGCGCCATAAGTATGCGGTGTTTTTGCCGGTACTATTTTCGTTTCAGCATAGTTAACATTTGCACTTGCAGTTTTTTCAACAGCAGGCTGCCATTCAAATGTTACAGTGCAATGGCCTGTTTTATCACAATCTTCATAACTATCACTGAGAACAGGTACAACTATTGTATCTCCTGCTTTATAATAGTTATCTGAAAGAAGTTCTGTATTTGAATTTGTAAACTTAATGCGATATTGCTTACTGCTTTCAAGCTTAAGTTTTGCTTTTTCATAAGCACTAATGCGATTTTTAATATCGTTTGCACAATTTGCAACTTTAGCTGCAGTGTCTGATATATCGGTTTCATCCTTACCGTCTTTTTGGTTAAAAGATGAATTCGGGTCACAATCATACAAATCCTGTATTGCTTTGTAATACTCATTAACTGCATCAGGAGTATACAATGTCTGGTCAAAACTTTCCAAATCTTTTGCAGCTTCATTTGCAGCTGTAACAATCGGCTTATAGTTTACAACATAAATTGTTGAACTTGACTCTTTTGAATTATTATCATAAGCAGTTGTAAAATCTACATTACTTGAATTTGTTGTCCAATAAAGTTTTTTAGCCAAAAAACCGTTTGAGATAAAAGAAGTGTCATTATCAATATTTGAATCAATATGAAGAAAACTTGCCAAATCTCTGCTGCCAATATCCGTACCGAATGAATAACATTTATTTGCATTTTCCCCTGTACTGATAAATTCAGTTAAAACCTTTGCTTCAAAACCAAATGGTGTATTATTACCGTACATATTACCGTTGAAATTTTCATTTTGTTCAACTTTAGTTCCGCGCCAAGTATCAGCATAGAAATTTGCGCTGTGAGCCGGCGAAGTGGCATTAGATATACGCTCACTGTCATAAGGTGCAGCATAATAAATAACTCTTCTTCCGTCAATCTTATTTGTATTTTGTGCTATACACATAATCGGCATATAAGCATCAGTCGTGCCATCCCACATAAGTACAGCTGACGGATAATATGCTCTGAAATCTAAATGATTCTTTTGAAATTGCAAGCAATCAGTTGTACCGACATAAGCGCTCGGCCAATAAAGTACATTTGAAGACGGAGCATATGACTGCTTATGAAATTTACCGTCTGATGAGCTTACTTCATTAACCTCGGCACTGTTAAGCCAAGAAACTTCACTCATACCCGTCTTTGGTGTAAAGGTTTTTGACGGAGCTGCATGGTACTTTTTGTTTGTTTCGTCAATGTTTGAGCTTACGCTCTTTGCCGTAGCCGCAGATGCAGTAACAGCTGTAAACGGAGTTACAGTCATTATCATTATAAGCGACATAAGGCATGCAATGGTTTTTTTGAATGTAAGCATAGATTATTCCTCCCACATATATAATATAGTTTTAGTATTGTTTTTATATTAACATAAGAAATCATTTTTTGCAATATTTTGTACACATTTTTTTAATATCATACTGTATTTTTATGCAATATTTTATACATTACTTTTTCAATGTACAAAAACGGCGGAATATAAACAAAAAGTGCCACAAAAGTGGCACTTTTTATAAGTTTGTTAATTAAACAGGATGAACTTTTGATTCAAAGTCTTCATGCTTACCGTCAAGATTGTATTTTTTATCTCTTCTCTTTTGGAAGAACTTAACTGCAACCTGACCGAACTGGGCATATGAAAGAACATCTTCTTCCTGCTCATAATATTCTTTAATTTCATCCTTGAAATCATCAATTTTATCATGAATAAGGTCAGCAGGGCGGCAGGTGATAATTTCATCATCGCCTACAATCTTCTTCTGGAATTCAGGGTCAATATCACAAGGTGTTTTACCGTACTTACCGGCAACCATATCCTTAAATTCCTTGGTTACCATCTTATATCTTTCACCCATAATAACATTGAAAACAGCCTGTGTACCAACGATTTGAGATGTAGGAGTAACAAGCGGTGGGTAACCTGAATCTTCCCTTACTCTCGGAACTTCGGCAAGAACTTCATCAAGCTTATCTGCCTTGCCTGCCTGCTTAAGCTGTGACACAAGGTTAGAAAGCATACCACCCGGAACCTGATAAAGAAGAGTATTAGCGTCAACACCAAGCATTTTAGGGTCAAGAAGACCTGATTTAAGATACTTTTCACGAAGCGGTGTGAAGAAATCTCTGATTTCTGAAAGAGCCTTAATATCAAGACCTGTATCATACTCTGTACCTTTAAGTGCGGCAACCATTGATTCGGTAGCCGGGTGAGAAGTACCCATAGCAAGCGGACTCATAGCAGTATCAATTACATCAACACCTGCTTCAATACCCTTAAGGTGAACCATAGAAGCAAGGCCTGAAGTATAGTGAGAGTGAAGCTGAACAGGAATATCAACTGTACTTTTAAGTGCTTTAACAAGGTCATAAGTTCCGTAAGGAGTTAAAAGACCTGCCATATCTTTAATACAGATTGAATCTGCACCGGCGTTTTCAAGTTGCTTTGCATAATTGCAATAATAATCAATATCAAAAACAGGGCCGGTGGTATATGAAATAGCAGCCTGAACATGACCGCCGTATTTCTTGGCTGCATCAATAGCTGTTTGAAGGTTACGAACATCGTTAAGAGCATCAAATATTCTTAAAATATCAATACCGTTATCAATACTCTTTTTTACAAAATAATCAACGAGTTCATCAGAATAATGGCGGTAGCCGAGCATATTCTGACCTCTGAAAAGCATTTGAAGCTTTGTGTTAGGACATTTTTTACGAATAAGACGAAGCCTATCCCAAGGGTCTTCATCAAGGAATCGAAGACAACTGTCGAAAGTTGCACCACCCCAACATTCAAGTGAGTGGTAGCCGATTTTATCCATTTTTTCGAGGATGTCTTCAAATTCGTCAGTTCTCATACGAGTTGCAATCAAAGACTGATGAGCATCACGGAGAACTGTTTCAGTAATACCGATTTTAGCCATTTATGACACCTCTTAGTTTAATGTAATGATAACCTGGCCTGCTTCAACGCTGTCACTCTTTGAAACATTGATTGATGCAACAGTACCATCCTGTGGAGCAACGATTTCATTTTCCATTTTCATAGCTTCAAGAATGCAAAGAACTGAACCGCTTGAAACTGAATCGCCTACTGAAACCTTAACATCAAGGATAGTACCAGGCATAGGAGCTTCAACCTTAACTGAACCTTCTGAACCCTGAGCTGCCGGTGCAGGAGCTGCGGCAGGAGCA
>FR895307.1:16667-26625 GCA_000434995.1 Firmicutes bacterium CAG:341
GGTGCAGGTGCAGCAGCAGGAGCCGGTGCTGATACAGGAGCCGGAGCATTTGCACCTTCCTGAACTGTAACATTATAAGCTGTACCGTTTACGGTAATTGTATAGTTTTTCATATTTTAATCCTCCATTATTTAACAGAATGTTTTCTTGGTAAAGTATTTTCCCTTTTACCTGCAAGAATATCAAGTGCAGAAATAACTTTTGCACGGGTATCGGCAGGAGCAAAAATATCATCAACTGCGCCACAAGCTGCGGCAGTAAATGGTGAAGCAACCTTTTCAATATATTCTTTTTCAAGGTCTTGCTTGCTTTCGCCGTTTGCAAGTCTGTCATTAAATAAAAATTGAACAGCAGACTCGGTAGGAAGCGGAGAAGCAACACTCTTATCCCAAGCGAAAGTAAAGTCTGCATTTGAGCCTTTACCTGCAAGAACAATATATGCAAGGCCGACTGCATTACCTGTAATTACAGAAATTTTAGGTGTAGTTGCAGTTGCATAAGCACTTGTAAGTTTAGTAAATGCTGTAAGGCTTTGATTTTCCTTGCCCGGCTTATTAACAGTACCGTTTGCATTAACCAAAGTTACAACCGGAATTGAATAAGCATCGCAAAGCTTAACCATAGCTTCAGCCTTATAAGAACAGCAAGGGCAAATAGGTTCACCTTCAAATGCAACAAAGCCTACTGTTGTGCCCATAACTGTTGCAAGAGCTGTTTTACATTTCTTTTCTGAATATACGCCCTTAAGTTCAACTACTGAATTTGCATCTGCAATACTGTTAATAACAGCCATTGCATCATCACCGTCATTTGCAAAAGTGCTTGGTGCTTCAAATTCAAAAAGAGGAGAAGGGGCAAGGTTATTTGACGGAAGAAGCGAAGCAAGATTTTTAACCTGTGCCACTGCATCTTCAAAAGTATCGCAAAGAATATCAACAGTTCCTGCTTCATAGCTTTCTTCGGCAGTAACTTCACTTGGAGCTGTTACATAAAAATCAGCATCCTTAACCGCTACTACAACATCAGCCATATTTGCAATAAGAGCAGATGTGCCGAGGCAAGAACCTGCAACAATTGAAATTTGAGGGCATACGCCGCTCATTGATGTTGATGCTTTAACAAGATCACCGTAAGCATTCATAACTTCAAAACCTTCGGTAAGCTTAACACCATTTGAATCATACACGCCGATGACCGGGCAACCGGTTTTTAAAGCGAGTTCATAAATCTTTTTAATTTTAGCACACTGTGCAACACTTACAGCACCGCTGTCAACAGTTACATCCTGTGAAAATGCATAAACTGCACACTCATTAACTGTTCCGAAGCCGGCAACAACTTCAACTGAGCCGTCAGCTGATTTAGCATAAGCATCAATTTCAGTAAATGAACCGTCATCAAAAAGTGCTTCAAGTCTTTTAAGTGCTTTTGAGTCGTTCACTGTTTTGTCCTCCTTAAATTGTGACAGAGCATTTATGAAAAATTTAAAATATTCCAAATTTGCCTATTATAGATTTTAGCACTTTGGGATAGTAATATCAATATTTTTTATAAATTTTATTATATTTTGCCTATTTTGTTAAAAAATTATTTAATATATTAGTGGCATTTGAGCATAAAATAAAAAAATCAAGACTTGGACCGTGAAGCCCAAGCCTTGATTTAATGATATAAGGGAAATATTATATCTGTCTTTATTACTCGCTGAAAAGCGGAGTTGAAAGGTATCTGTCACCTGTATCAGGTAAGAGAGCAACAATTGTTTTGCCCTTATTTTCAGGCCTTTTAGCAAGTTCCTTTGCTGCCCAGAGTGCTGCGCCGCTTGAAATGCCGACAAGTACACCCTCTTGCTTAGGAAATGCTTTACCTGTTGCAAATGCATCTTCGTTTTCAACTGCGATGATTTCATCGTAAATATCTGTATTAAGAGTATCAGGAACAAAGCCTGCGCCGATACCTTGAATTTTATGAGGGCCTGCTGTACCCTTTGAAAGAACAGGTGATGTAGCCGGTTCTACTGCGACTACCTTTACATTAGGATTTTGGCTCTTAAGGTATTCGCCGACACCTGAAAGTGTACCGCCTGTGCCTACACCTGCTACGAAAATATCGACTTTGCCTTCGGTATCGTTCCAAATTTCAGGGCCTGTTGTTGCCTTATGAGTTGCAGGGTTTACAGGATTGGTAAACTGGCCTGCAATAAAGCTGTTTGGAAGTTCGCTTGCAAGTTCTTCTGCCTTTGCGATAGCACCCTTCATACCCTTTGCACCGTCTGTCAAAACAAGTTCGGCACCGTATGCTTTCATAAGGTTTCTTCTTTCAACGCTCATAGTTTCAGGCATTGTGATAATGAGTTTATATCCCTTTGCAGCAGCTACACTTGCAAGGCCGATACCTGTGTTACCGCTTGTAGGTTCAATAATAACTGAATCTGCTTTAAGCTTTCCTGTTTTTTCTGCGTCTTCAATAATTGCCTTTGCAATTCTGTCTTTAACAGAACCTGCCGGATTGAAATATTCAAGCTTTACAAGAACTGTTGCTTCAAGATTGTTTTCTTTTTCAAAATTCTGTACCTCAAGAAGTGGTGTTTTACCAACGAGGTCAAGTGCTGATTTATAAATAGCCATAATAAATAATCTCCTTAAATTTAATCAAATAATTTAGAATTTAAAATTAGTCGATTGCGGCGAAAGCTTCGTCGAGATCGTGAATAATATCGTCAATATGCTCTGTACCGATAGAAAGTCTGATTGTATTAGGCTTAATATCCTGTTCTGCAAGTTCTTCAGGGCTAAGCTGACTGTGTGTTGTGGTTGCCGGATGAATAACAAGTGATTTAACATCTGCTACATTTGCAAGGATTGAGAAAATCTTTAAGCTGTCAATAAACTTCTTGGCTTCAGCTTCTCCGCCCTTAATTTCAAATGTGAAGATAGAACCTGCACCGTTTGGAAAATACTTGTTATAAAGTTCTTTGTATCTTGGGTCGATGCTTGGATGATTAACCTTTTCAACTTTAGGGTTATTAACAAGATATTCAATAACTTTCTTTGTGTTTTCAACATGGCGTTCAACACGAAGTGAAAGTGTTTCAAGACCCTGAAGAAGAAGGAATGCATTGAACGGTGAAATTGTAGCACCGGTATCACGAAGAATGATTGCACGAATGTATGTTACAAATGCTGCCGGTCCAACTGCTTCTTGGAATGAAATACCGTGATAGCTTGGGTTAGGGTCGGAAATCTGTGGGTATTTGCCACTTGCTTTCCAATCAAAATTACCGCTGTCGACGATTACACCGCCCAAAGTAGTACCGTGACCGCCGATAAACTTAGTAGCACTGTGAACTACAATATCTGCACCGTATTCAATAGGTCTTAAAAGATAAGGCGTTGCAAATGTTGAGTCAATAACAAGAGGAATGTTATGTGAATGTGCAATATCTGCAAGCTTTTGAATATCAATAAGATTTGAATTTGGATTGCCGAGTGTTTCAATAAAGATTGCTTTTGTGTTATCCTGAATTGCATTTTCAAAATTAGCAAGGTTATCAGGGTCAACAAAAGTTGTTGTTACACCAAACTGTGAAAATGTATGTTCAAGATAGTTATAAGTACCGCCGTAAATTGTTTTTGCTGATACAATGTGGTCGCCTGCCTGTGCAAGAGCTTGGAAAGTATACGCAAGTGCTGCTGCACCTGAAGCTGTTGCAAGAGCAGCCACACCGCCTTCAAGAGCTGCAACTCTCTGTTCAAAAACATCTTGTGTTGAATTGGTAAGTCTGCCATAGATATTGCCTGCATCTGCAAGGCCGAATCTTGCCTGTGCGTGATCGCTGTTTTTAAATACATATGAAGTTGTTTGATAAATAGGAACTGCTCTTGAATCTGTTGCCGGGTCCGGTTCTTCCTGACCTACATGAAGTTGAAGTGTTTCAAAATGATATTTATATTCTGACATAATGTTAATTTCCTTTCGATGTTAAAATTAGTTTTTAAATTTGTAATAAGTATTAAAGCTAAAATAATTTATGGTTTTACATATAACATCGAAAGCACATTCGTTGATTTTTAACATTAGCGACTGTTAATTTGCTGTAAATTTTAGTCATAACAATCTCTCCTTAAATATTCCCCTTATTACCTACGAGGTTTGTAGGTTATCTCTGTGATGTCTACACTATACAACACATTACCTATTTTGTCAATAGGTTTTTAGTATTTTTTTAAATATTTTTTCAGAAGACAGAAAAATGCCCGAAAACACAAGGTTTTTCGGGCATTTAGTTTTTTGATATTTTCAATTATTTAAGTACAAAGCCTACTTTTTTCATAACTTTATCAAGTGTGCGCTGGGATACACGCTGTGCCAAATCAGCACCTTGAGTCCATTTTTCCTGAAGATAAGCTTTATCTTTCATAAGTTCATTATAACGCTTTTGAACAGGTTCAAGCTCGGCAACAACTGCTTCACCTACTGCGGTTTTAAAATCACCGTAGCCTTTGCCGGCAAATTCACTTTCAATAGCATCAAATGTTTTGCCGGTAACTGCTGAATAAATTGACATAAGGTTATTTATTCCGTCTTTACCCTCGGCATAGCGAACACTCATTTCACTGTCGGTTACAGCACTCTTAAACTTTTTCATAATAACATTAGGTTCATCTGTAAGATAAACTGTACCTTTAGGGTTAGGGTCTGACTTACTCATCTTTCTTGTAGGGTCAGCAAGGCTCATAACCTTTGCCGCAGTTTTGGTAATATACGCTTCAGGAACAGTGAATACATTACCATATATACCGTTAAAACGCTCGGCAATATCCCTCGTGATTTCAAGATGTTGCTTTTGGTCAACACCAACAGGAACAACATCTGCCTGATAAAGAAGAATATCTGCCGCCATAAGTGAAGGGTAAGTAAAAAGACCTGCATTTACATTATCTGAGTGTTGCTGTGACTTATCCTTAAACTGTGTCATTCTGCTAAGCTCACCAAATTGAGTATAGCAATTAAGTATCCAAGCAAGCTGTGAATGTTGCGGCACATGTGACTGAATAAAGAGAATGCTCTTATCAGGGTCAAGTCCGGTAGCCATAAGTAAGGCATAAAGCTGGGTAGTTTGGGTTCTGAGCTTTTGCGGGTCTTGCCTTACGGTAATTGAGTGCAAATCAGCAATGCCGAACACTGTATCAAAATCATCTTGGAAATCTTTCCAGCCACGCATTGCCCCGAGATAATTGCCCAAAGTAGGCACAGAGGTAGGTTGGATAAGTGAAAGACTTCTTTTTTTGCGTTCTTTTTTAATTTCTTCTGCCATTGTTTTTCTCCGATTATCTATATAATTTAGCTACTTCGCCCAAAGCCTTAACACCGTTTATAATACCGTCATCGGTAGGGGTTGAGAAATTAAGGCGAATGTAGTGTGATTCCTGTGTATCATCCATTAAAAATGCATTACCCGGAACGACTGCAACATTCTTCTCAACTGCTTTTTTAACAAATTCAAGCATATTTACATCATCAGGCAATTTGCACCAAACAAAAAGTCCGCCTTCCGGCTTAACATATTCTACAAAATCGCCAAGATGTTCATCAATACATTCACACATAAGATTAAGCTTATTTCTGTAAATGCCCTGAATATGCTTAATATGAGCATCAACATCATAGTTTTTAAACCATTCATCAACAATCATTTGATTAAGGCAAGGCGTATGCACATCGGAAGCCTGCTTGCCTACCGTCATTTTAGCCATAACCGTTTTAGGCGAAATGCAATAAGCAACACGAAGGCCCGGTGAAAGAATTTTTGAAAATGAACCGGCATAAATAACTATTCCGTCCTCATCCATTGATTTAATAGTAGGAAGCGGAGTACCGCTGACTCTTAAATCACCGTAAGGGTTATCCTCCAAAACCATAACACCGTACTGTTTAGCAAGTGCATAAAGCTTCTTTCTCTTTTCCAAAGACATTGTAACACCCGAAGGGTTTTGGAAATTTGGAATTGTATATATAAACTTTGCATTTTTTGTAGATTTGAGTGCTTCTTCAAGCATAGCAATATTTATTCCGTCTGCTTCAACAGGCACACCTTTAAGCTTACAACCGTAAGAACGGAAGCAATTAAGCGAACCGATAAATGACGGTTCTTCACAAATAACGGTATCCCCTTCGTTACAAAGAACTTTGGTAGTTAAATCCATAACCTGCGTTGCACCTGAAACAATAAGCACATCGTCAAAGTCCTTGCCGATATTTTCGTGATTTTTCATCCACTTTTTAACTGTATCACGCAACGGCTGATAGCCCTCGGATACGCCGTACTGAAGTGCATCAATAGGGCGGGAATCAAGTATTTCTGCCGCAATTGCCCTTACCTCTTCAACGGGGAAAGCATCCGGTGCCGGATTGCCTGCTGCAAGTGGAATAATTTTAGGGTCTGCTGTTGCTTTAAGTATTTCTCTGATAGCACTTGGCTGGAGAGAAGAAATTTTGTCGGAAAATGTATAGTCCATTGTTTTGCCTTCTTTTTATATTTAAGCAATCAACATAGAAATAAATTTTGCAAGAATTTCTGCATTGTTTGCTTTTGAATTTTCAACATATTCGCTTTTAAATTTATACAACATATCAAAATCATAGCTGTTTGATTTAATTGCATTTACAAGAGCTTCTGCATCTTCAAAAGTCGCGCTTGGCATTTCCTCTTTAAGATTAACATTTATTCCCCGTTCTTTTGAATATTCTTCATAATCGGGTACAAAGAAATAAAGCGGTTTCATCAAAACGCTAGCTTCAAAAGCACAAGCCGAATAATCGGTTATTATAACATCGGCAATTTTCATCAAATCATATGTTGAAAAATCACCGCTGTAAGAAAATTTATCCTCAATCTTAATTTTAGAAAACAGAGGATGCGCGCTAATTATCAAATGATAATCAGCAAGTTCGTCAAATTCAACCTTAAGCTTTTCTGCTACATAAGCATCTCTTTCACGAAAAGTAGGAAGATAAAGAACAATTTTTTTATCACTTAAAGCCGGATTTTCTGTAAAAAAGCGGGAAGCACAGCCGTTATCAGTTAATATATCGTCAACCCTTGGCAGTGAGCAAATCTTAATTTTAGAATTATCACAGCCAAACGCTTCCATATAAAACTTCGCTGTTTTTTTACTCGGTGCAAGAACATAATCATAATTTTTATGCATACACATAGCACGGCTGATTTTTTCATCCCTGCCCTCTTTTGTACCGACACTTTGAAGCCCAAACTTTTTGAGTGCGCCCAAAGCGTGCCACATTTGAATAACTTTAAGGCTCTTTTTATGCTTCAAGCAAGAAACAGTAATTGAATAAGTATCAATTATTGCTACCTTTGATGTTGCAAGATAATACATATCACCTATTATTGAAAAGCAATATGCAATTTTTCCCGGCAAGCTTTCAGGTATCATTTTAAGCCTGAAAACCTGCTCGGTATTTGGACATTCATTATTTATTGCTTCTTCAAGAAGCTTCATATCAAGGCTTTTATCATTGCTTTGCCTTGAAAGATAAACTATTCTGTTTTTAGTTTTAAAAAGCTTAATGGGAGCATAAATAATTTTAAGTAATATTTTTAATATTTCAATCAATAAGACTTTCATATTATCACTTCTTTAATTATTCATAAAGAGGATATTTTGCACAAATTTCGGCAACACCGTTTGTGATATATTCCTTTTGATTATCAAAATCTGTAACAGCAAGAGTAATGTACTCTGCAATTTTATCCATATCATCAGTATTAAGACCCCTTGTGGTAGCGGCAGGAGTACCGATACGAACACCGGATGTAACAAACGGTGAAAGAGGTTCATTAGGAACAGTATTTTTATTAAGAGTAATATGAACATCATCAAGTCTGTTTTCAAGTTCCTTACCTGTTACACCTGTACCCCTAAGGTCAAGAAGGCAAAGGTGATTATCAGTACCGCCCGAAACAAGCTTCATTCCTCTGTTCATAAGTCCGTTTGCAAGAGCCTTTGCGTTTTCAACAACTCTCTTTTGATAATCAGCAAATTCAGGCTTAAGAGCTTCGCCAAAGCAAACTGCCTTACCTGCAATAACATGCATAAGAGGGCCGCCCTGTGTACCCGGAAATACTGCTGAATTAAGCTTTTTAATAAGATATTCATTATTGCAGAGAATAAGACCGCCGCGTGGACCTCTTAATGTTTTATGAGTTGTAGTTGTAACAACATCGGCATATGGAACAGGTGACTGATGAAGCCCTGCGGCAACAAGGCCTGCAATATGCGCCATATCTACCATAAACATTGCACCGTTTGCGTGTGCAATATCAGCCATTGTTTTAAAATCAATTTCTCTTGGATAAGCGGAAGCACCTGCAACCACAAGTTTAGGTTTAACTTTATTAACTTGCTTTGCAAATTCCTTGTAATCAATAAATCCGTTTTCATCAACGCCGTAAGGTACAAAGTTGAAATACTTACCGCTGATATTAGCAGGTGAACCGTGAGTAAGGTGACCGCCGTTATCAAGGCTCATACCCATAACTGTATCACCCGGCTTAAGAAGTGCAAGGTAAACAGCAGTATTAGCCTGCGCACCTGAATGAGGCTGAACATTAGCAAAATTGCATTTAAAAAGCTCACACGCTCTTTTAATAGCAATGTTTTCAACAATATCCACATATTGGCAACCGCCGTAATAACGCTTTGCCGGTAAACCCTCGGCATACTTATTTGTAAGAACACTGCCCATAGCAGCCATTACCTGAGGGGAAACAAGGTTTTCCGAAGCAATAAGTTCAATATTATCACGCTGGCGTTTTAATTCAAGTGCCATTGCGTCTGCAACTTCCTTATCCGTTTCGGCAACTTTGCCGATTGAATCATAATAATCCGAATACATAATAAAATCCTCCTGAATATTTATACAAATTTATATAATTATACACATCTATAATATCATATAATAAGTAAATATACAACATCAAATTAAAAAATAAGCATACAAATATAAATTGTAAGTGCATGTAATATTGTGCAAACTTAACTCTTGATATATAATAAATAATATGTTAGAATATTTAAGTTAAAAATTCACATACGGGAGTTGAGAAAATGAGTGGTCATAACAAATGGAGCACCATTAAAAGAAAAAAGGGTGCTAATGACGCAGCAAGAGCAAAAGTTTTCACAAAAATAGGAAGAGAACTTGCAGTAGCAGTTAAAAACGGGGGCCCTGACCCTAATAATAATGCCAAACTTCGTGATGTTATTGCAAAAGCAAAGCAAAACAATGTACCAAACGATAACATTGACAGAATGCTTAAAAAAGCAGCCGGCGAAGGCGACAGCACTAATTTTGAAGAAATCGTTTACGAAGGCTATGGCCCAAGCGGTATCGCAGTAGTAGTTGAAACGCTTACAGATAACAGAAACAGAACTGCATCTGAAGTAAGGCATTACTTTGATAAAGCAGGCGGAAATATGGGCACACCGGGTTCTGTAACCTTTATGTTTGACAGACAGGGTGTAATCATAATTGAAAAAGAAGATGTTGACGAAGACCAGCTTATGGAAGACGCACTTGAAGCAGGTGCTTCCGACTTTCTTACCGATGAAGAAGATATTTTTGAAATCAGAACAGAGCCTAACGATGTAGGCGCAATTCGTGATGAACTTGAAGGCAAAGGCTATCACATCATTTCAAGCGAACCTGCTTATGTGCCGCAAACATACACAAGGCTTGAATCTGAAGAAGATATGAAAAATATGGCAAGAATGATTGAAATGTTTGAAGAAAACGATGATGTTCAAAACATTTGGCACAACTGGGAAAATGAAGACGAATACGAAGGCTGATTTTTAAACTTCGATAAATATTTAAGGAGAACTGGTAATTCAGTTCTCCTTTCAGCGTGTAGAAAACATTAAATTATAAATTT
>FR895308.1 GCA_000434995.1 Firmicutes bacterium CAG:341
AGTTTAACAAGTGTAACAATACCAGATAGTGTAACAAGTATTGGCGGTTGGGCTTTTGATGGTTGCAGAAGTTTAACAAGCTTAACGATACCAAAAAGTGTAACAAGTATTGATCGTAATGTATTTTATAATTCCACAAGTTTAAAAGATGTATACTATACAGGTTCACGAAGTGATTGGAAAAAGATAAGTATAGGTCCTTATAATCAATATTTAACAAACGCAACCATTCATTACAATTGGACTGGGGAATTTCCGTTAGTAACCAACGAAGACGAAACCTCTTTTACCGTTTATAACAGCACTGCTATTATTGATGGCGCAAATGATGTAAACCTTAAGCTTAAATCTGTCAATATGAATATTGCTGAAAATTCATCACAATTTGACAAGAAAAAGGTTGTTAAAAAGAATGATATAAAAGGAAAAGAAATCAAGTTTACAAAAGATGATTTCAGAGATTATATTATCCCTGCCAAAGTTACAAGCGATTCAAAGTATTTGAAATCAAACAGTCATAATATTTATATGACTAAAGACAGAAAAGACGGAAAACCGTATGTTTCCTCCGTCTATGTTCAGCAGCTTGATAAGAAAAATAAGCCGAAAAAAGCGTATGTTGATGCACAATATGACGGTGCAACTTTGATTGACGGTGTGAATTATAATCTTGTTATTTCTGCTGTAACCAACGGTGCAAAAGATGTAAAATATTACTTAATTCAAAATGACGGAAACAGCAAGTATAAAACAGAGATTACAAACGGTGTCGCAAGCAAAATTGACCTTGCGTCAAAAATGGAAGAGGGCAAATCACTTTACGCATATGTTGTATGTGACGGTGTGGCAAGTGAGCCTGTATCATTAAAGCTTGAAAAGAAAAAGCTCAGTAATTCACTTAAAAATCTTATGAGTTCATCAACCGTAAATGTTTTAGGCGGTCAATCAGGGAAGTTTAAGCTTTCCGACAGCGTGCCTATTATAGGCGGAACTGAAGCATCACTTGATTTTATGAAAATACCTGCCGGTGTTGAAATAACGGGAAA
>FR895309.1:0-9229 GCA_000434995.1 Firmicutes bacterium CAG:341
CTCGCAAAATACAAAATTTATCTCACTTTCTCAAAATCTTACAGCGTGTAGAAAATTGAATTTGACTTTTCTACACGCTGTAACCATTATTATTCGTTATTCTTTGCTTTTTCTGCTTTGCCCTCGGGTGTATCCCTATAATACTGCGTGAATGGGTGGAAGCGTTCCTGCTCCTCCCAAATTTCCTTTGCTTTAGGCGCCCAATTTTGAGCATAGAGGTCACACTTTGCGCAAAGTTCATCTGCACTTTCGCTTTGAATAAGGTCTGTTGATTTAGCACCCGTTTTTTTAACAAGCTTTCTGAGTGCCTGCGGATTTTCAAGCATTGGGCAAGGGCGAAGCATATTATCATTAAATGGCTGGCCCTTATAATATTCGTGGAAAAGCGGAGATTTCAAACATTCAATAATGCTCTTTTCCCTGATATTTGAATCACTGTAATGAATAAATACGCAAGGTTCAACATCGCCCTCGCTGTTAACATGAAAATAGTTGCGCCCGCCGGCAATACAGCCGCCTACAAATTCACCGTCGTTTTGGAAATCAACGGTAAAAATAGGCTTACCGGTTTTACCGTTTCGGTTTTTACGAATGGTGCGGTAAACATGCTCCCTTTGTTCAGGAGATAAAAGAAGTTCTGTATCCGCATCTGCACCTACCGGCATATAGTGAAAATACCAAGCATATTTAGCACCGTTTTCAATCATAAAATCATAAAATTCATCACTTGTTACGCTTGCATAGTTTTTAGAAGTGTAGCAAATAGATGTACCGAAAAGGCATTTGTGCTTTTTAAGAAGTTTCATTGCGGCAAGAGTTTTTTGGTAAACACCTTCACCTCGCCTGCTGTCATTAACAGCTTCGTCACCCTCAATTGAAAGTGCAAGTGCGAAGTTACCGCACTTTTTCATATCTTCGCAAAATGCGTCATCAACAAGCGTACCGTTAGTAAACGCAAGGAATATGCAATCCTTATTTTCCCTTGCAAGAGTTAAAATATCCTTTTTACGAATAAGAGGTTCGCCGCCCGTAAACATATAAAAATGAGTACCGAGTGCCTTGCTTTCACGCACAACTTTGCGCATTTCATCAAGAGTTAAGTTTGAATTATGGCCGTATTCAGCCGCCCAACAGCCTTTGCACCTTAAATTGCAGGCAGAAGTAGGGTCCATTAGAATAACCCAAGGAATATTGCAATGCTCTTCTTCACGCTTTTTGCGAAGTGTTTTAGTACCGTTAAGCCCCAAATCAATTGCAAAAGTAAGCACTGCCGACCTGAAAAAATCAGGGTCAATATCATTAAGCCCGTTAAACAAATATTTATGCCAAACATTAGTTTCGTCACTTATGATTTCAATAGGCTTGGTAAATGTACTTTCAGGGTACATTTTACCTGCAACTGCCTTACCTAACTTGACAAGTTTGAGCATATTTTTTTGAGGGTTTTTATAAACATATTTAAGTAGCTTATTTCCTACAAAATAAAGCGCCTTATCCTTAATGTTTGCCATATTTTACCTCTCTTACATAACTTCAGGAGTAGTTATTTTAAGCATAGTTAAAATGTTATAAATTGTATTTTTTACAGCAGAGCAAAGGTAAAGCCTTGCCTGCATAAGCGGTTCATTATCATCAAGCATTACTCTTTGTGCATTATAAAATTTATGGAAAAGAGTAGCAAGCTCAATTACATAATGTGTAATTTTAGCCGGGTCATATGCTTTTGCCGAAGCAACGATTTCATCGGTAAGAGCTGAAAGATGACGAATAAGGTCTTTTTCCTCTTTAGACTTAAGAAGTGCAAGTTCATCATCATTAGGAGTTCTGAGCTGAACACCCTGCTCCTGCGCTTTTTTAATGATTGAGCAAATTCTTGCGTGCGCATATTGAACATAATATACAGGATTTTCACTTGACTGCTTTGCCGCAAGTTCCAAATCAAAATCAAAATGAGAATTAGGCTCTCTTAAATTAAAGAAAAATCTTGCCGCATCAAGCGGAACTTCATCAATAAGGGTATTAAGTGTAATTGCCTTGCCTGAACGCTTTGAAAGTTTAATGGTTTCACCGTCTCTTACAAGCCTTACCATTTGCATAATAACGCAATCAAGCCTTGATGCATCAAGGCCGAGAGCAGTTAAAGCCGCCTTCATCCTCGGTACATAACCGTGGTGGTCAGCCCCCAAAACATCAATAGCCTTATCATATCCGCGAGTAACAAGCTTGTTATAATGATAAGCAATATCAGGCACAATGTAAGTAGGAAGCCCGTTAGCCCTTACAAGCACTATATCTTTATCATTGCCATATTCACTTGCCTTAAACCATAATGCACCGTCTTGCTCATAAGTAACGCCCTTTTCTTTAAGTGCGTCAATAACTTTTTTAACCGAACCGTCATTATGAAGCGTTGATTCCCTAAACCATTTATCATAAGTAATTCTGTATCTGCCAAGGTCTTTTTCAAGCCCGGCGATATTTTTAGGAAGTGCATAATCCACAAGTGCTTTGCGGCGTTCGCTCGACTGCGCATTAACATATTTATCGCCATATTCGGCAATAAAATTTTCTGCGTGGTCAACTATATCTTGGCCGTGATATGCATCTTCAGGAAGTTCAACCGAGGAATCAAAATGCTGAAGATACCTAACTTCAAGTGAAGTTGCAAATTTTTCTATCTGATTACCTGCGTCATTGACATAAAATTCACGGTTAACACTGTATCCTGCCCAATCAAGCACACTTGCAAGGCAGTCACCTATTGCGCCGCCGCGTGCATTGCCGATATGCATAGGCCCCGTCGGATTTGCGGATACAAATTCAACAAGGATTTTTTTGCCCTTGCCATAATCGCTTTTACCATAGTTTTCACCACAGGCAAATACATCTTTAAGTACATCCGAATAAAACTTTTGGGATAAAAAGAAATTCATAAATCCCGGGCCTGCAATTTCAACTTTTTCAAAAACAGTACCGCCAAGTTCCAAATATTTTTCAATAGCTTCGGCAATCATTTTCGGTGCTTTTTTAAATGCACGCGCTCCTGCCATTGCAACATTTGTTGAATAATCGCCGTTATCTTTATTAGCCGGCTTTTCGATGTTAAACTGAGGAATTTCAGCTTGAGGCAAATCACCGCTTGCCATTGCTTTGTTAACTGCATTTTCAATAATTATTTTTAATTCATTTTCGGTCTGTTTAACTAATTTTGACATCTTTATACTCCTGTTATTTAGGTTGCTTCTTCTTTTTATAACTAAGCTTTACACGATTTTTTGAAGCCAAAGCCCCGTTAATATCTATATCATAACCAAAGGTGAATTTGCCACCGTTTTCATCAAATTCATGCTCAATGGAATGGCCGCAAATGCCCATAAGAATTTCACCGTAAGCAGTACCGTAATGGCAAAGATTTCTTTGTGAACGCTCAATTACAAGCCTTGATACCACTGCACCCTCACGAGTCATTTCAACCGAACTTTCATCTTTTAAAACAACTACGCTTACATTGATAGGCTCCTCGCCGGCATCCTGCTCTTCTTTATATTTTATAACATATTTTTCTTCAAGCTCTTCAAATGTGCCGACTGTTGTAAACTCGGTTTTATCAAACTGATTATCAATATTTTGCGAACCTATGATTTCAATAAGTACCTTTTCCATAATCAGAATTTACCGCCACGAGAAAGCGCACATCCGATAAGCCTGTCAATAAGCTCCTTATACGGTACGCCTGCTGCTTCAAAAAGTTTTGGATACATACTGATAGGTGTTTGCCCCGGAATAGTATTTATTTCATTAAGCAAAACCGCACCGTCGCTCTTTCTTACAAAAAAGTCAACTCGTGACATTCCCTCACAGCCGAGTGCCTTATATGCCTTTACAGCCTGCACCCTGACTTCGTTTCGCTTTTCTTCAGGAATATCGGCAGGAATACAAAGTTCGCTTTGCGGATTATTATACTTTGCGTCAAAATCATAAAAATCTGCCGCAGCTTTAATTTCACCCACTTCGGCAGGGATAGGCTCATCATTGCCCAAAACCGCACACTCAACTTCATGCCCATCTATAAATTCTTCAAGCACAGCTTTTTTATCTTCCTTAAATGCAACAGCCATAGCTTCAATAAGTTCATTTACATTATGCGCCTTTGTAATTCCGACAGAAGAGCCGGCATTTGCAGGCTTAACAAAAATAGGAAATCCAAGCTTATTAACTGCATATTCAATACATTGTTGCCTATCTTTATTAAAAGTATACTGGGTGAAAGCGCACCATTTTGCCTGCGGAATATCAAAAGCGTCTGCCACAGCGTTTGCAACAGCCTTATCCATACACACGCCTGATGATGTGGCGTCACAGCCTACATACGGAATTTGAGCAAGCTGCAAAAGGCCCTGAATTGTTCCGTCCTCTCCGTTTTTACCATGAAGAACAGGGAATACGCAATCAAGCTTGATAATTTCGCCCTTTGCGGTAACTATACCGCCGACTGAAGTATCAGGTGATATGTAAGCCGGAATAAGACTTTTAGATTCAGTCCATCTGTCATTAGGTAAAAGTGAAATATCATCATTAAAAATATACCATCTGCCGTCTTTTGTGATGCCGAGAAGAATTACATTATATTTATTATAATCAATATTTGAAATAATGCCCTTAGCTGAAATGCAGCTAATATCATGTTCTGATGAAACACCGCCGAAAATTACTGCAAGTGTTAACTTTTTATTTTCATTACTCATTTTAAGTCACCTACGCCTATATATATTCATAATATTTTAGCACAATCACAAGTAATAATCAATAATGTATTATATACAAATACTTATAATTATAATAAAGATTTTTATAATTATATTATATTTACAGTTTATATATAAAAAATATAGTGACAACCGGCCTTTTTAATGTTATAATAAGCTAATTAAAAACTTTGATTTAATATTATTTTTGGAGCAGATAAAGATATGGAAATTAGTGAAGTTTTCAAAATTGCTGAAAAACAGCTTAATCAAACAAATACCGAACTTGAATTTAAAAAAGTAAACGAAGATGAAAAGAGCATTACTTTTGCCGGCGAAAAAGGAGCTTACAGAATTGCTTATGATATGCAGGCAAGCACAATGGCATTTGAATGCTGCTATGATTACGAGGCAGACGAGCCTAAGTTTGAAACAATTTCACGCTCGCTTTACGATGCCGAAACTTATAATGAAAAAGATGCAAAAAGTCTCGGCAATGAAATCAACGATGAAATATCAGGCATTTTCAAGGCAAGAAAACAAGTAAATCTTGATAAGGTCAAGATGCCGAAAGCTGTATCAAGAACCAAGGCTAAAAACGGAATCATCAGCTACGATTGCGACTCACTTGCAAACCGTTTCGGCACCCTCTACCCTGAATATAAGGATGAAATCAAGAAAAACATTGTTGCTTACGGCGAATTTTTACCTGAAACATTTTTTACAGAAGTCGGAACTGCAAAGGTGCTTGATGTAATCAAAAACGGAAACACAGCAGAGCAGAAAAAGCTTTTCAAAATGCTTAACGAAGTTTACGAAGACGGCACAAACGAAGTGCAGGATGTTATCGGCGTAACAATTTTGGGTGCAATGCAAAATGACAAGGATATGATGGCAGTTGCAGATAAATATATGTCAGAATATATGTCAGGCCCTGTTCACGAAATTAACAAGCTCACTGCCAAGAATAACAGCAAACTTATGAAAAAGCTTAAAAACCCACCTGCATACAAACCTAAAAAGAAGAAAAATAACTTTATGCAAAATGCTCTTCAGGCGCAGGATATGAACAGATAACAGGCTTAATATGACAAAAAATGAAAAAAGATTAGTTTTAAACGGGATTTTTCTTCCCGTAGTTCTTGCAATAATACTTTCCGTTTTATTTGTGGGAAGTGTTGATATACTTGAATCAAACAACTCTTTTATAAACGCAAGCGTTCAAAGTGATGAAATCAAAAAAGTTACTTCGCTTGGTATTAAAGAAGAAAACGGAATTATTGCAAAATCATCTTTTCAAAAGCTTGAGGCTAATTCAATAATCGGCAATGTGAATTTTGAAGATAAAAGCCTGCCGCTTATTTATAATGCAAGTGCAGTAAACGCAAATAATAAATTCAACATTGATTTAAACAGCACTTTGCCGGGCGAAATAGGGCCTTGCTTTGCGCAAGTTTATAAAAACAACAGTTCTAAAATCAAGCTTGCTTCAAAAGGTGATTTAATAAATATTGACACCTTTTATTCATCATACGAATATGAAGTAATAAAAACGCTTACGGTTAAAAACGATTACGAGCTGAAAAAAGTCGGCGCCGGTCTTTCAAGGGCGCTGGTACTTTATACCGATAACAGCGTAGGCGCAGGAATATCAAATGAATATTATGTTTGTGTTGCAGTTATGAAAACCGGCACAAAAGTAAACGCATAGGAGGGCATATGACACTTTCAAAATCGCGAAAAGCTATGTGCTTTATCCTAACAATGCTTTTTTCTATCGGCTCTATTTTATTTTTCGGCACGCTTATTGCCAAATCCACCGTTTTAAACGAGGGGTATATGAACCGTATTTTTGAATACAGCAATGTAAATGAGCAATGCGAAAAGGCGTTTGAAGACAGGGTTGCCGTACTGGAAGCGCAAAGCACAATTCCGGCAAGAGTGTTTAACACCGTGTTTAAAACGAACGATACTGCCGCATCAAATGTAATAGGCAAATTATATTCAAGCCAAAATCCTACATTGTACTCAAAAAATCAAATTAAGCAGTTTGAATCGCTTTGCAAAGAGTATCTTGAGGGAAACAATATGCAATATGACAGCGAACTTATACACAACACTGCCATAAAAGCTACCGAAGCATATAACGATTGCTTTGGTTTTAACAATGCTGATACTCTTGTAAGCTACATCGGCACATTAAGCAGTAATTCTTCCCGCCTTATATCAATAGGAATGTTGCTTATGGCTGTGCCTATTATTATGCTTCTTGTTTTATACAGGCGTTCACGCGAAATAATGTTTAACATTTTTGCTTCGCTCACCACTTCAGGTATGATATTTACGGTATCTTCTGTTTTGTGCCTGATATTTAAAACAGCACAGAGGTTTGATATATCACCGCAGGTATATTCGCAGGCTTTCGGCAATGCGGTAAAAGGCTCCTGCTTTATCAGTATTATATTTGGCCTTTTACTTACGGGTATAACAATTTTCGTAAATGTAAAAATAACAAAATCACTTGATTCAAAAAAGTAATAACAAACAAGTTAAAACCGGTAGGCTTAATGCTTACCGGTTTATTTTACGCTTACATATATAATAGTTTTAAATAATATATTATATATTATAATATATAATATAGAAATATGTGGAATTATATATGTAAGCGTAAAATAAACCGGTAAGCATTAAGCCTACCGGTTTTAACTTGTTTGTTATTACTTTTTTGAATCAAGTGATTTTTTCGGCTTGAAATAATTGTTGTTTTATCTAACTGTTAGGCTGTCGTACAATATCTATATAATGGGTAGTGTTTTCTATTTTTAGACTTTTTATACAATATATTGAGTTATTAAAAATTGGTAAAATAAAATGTTACAAATTGTAAGAATTTAAAGTGGCATTTCTAACGATTTTACAAAAATATACTTTCTCACACTAAATCGCTAAAGAATATAACCACAAGATATAGTGTAACCGTTTTGTAACCATACCACAATGTTAAAAACGTTTGTGCATATTATACAAAATCTTATCTTCGGAAATATTGACACATTATGCATTTGTCACTATAATGGCAATCGCTCGAGGAAATAATAACGGTGAAGCAGAAAAAACAACTCTGCTCGATATGAAATTTTTGTAGCTACATTCGTATCGGTATTAGGAACAATGTTTCAAAGCGAAACCCTAATATTTCTATCACAAAAGGAGATTAAGATGACTAACCAATCAACAACCGGCGACATACGCGGCGTAAGCCATAAAGTCGTAACGGCAGTAATTGCGTTTGTGTTAGCAATAATTATTTTTGCATCAACTGCATTTGCACAGATGGTATCAAACTACACTGTTGAAATTAAAGTTGACAACAACACTTATACAATTACGACAAACGAAACGGAACCTATCGAAATCCTGTCGCAAGCAAATGTTACTTTGAAGGATACAGACAAACTCGATATAAGCTCTTTTAACGCAGGTAAGGGCGGAGTTATTAAAGTTGACAGACTTAACAACATAAATGTTGAATTCAATGGAGTAACAAACACATACAGCGTATACGGTGACACAGTTAAGGAAGCACTTGACGAAATCGGATTTAACACCGAAAAAGTTACTCTTAGCTGCTCACTTAATGATATTGTTACAGACGGTATGGAAATTAAGTATATATCATCTAAAACAACCACACTTAAGGTTGACGGTGAAATATACAAAGTACCGGTTGTAGACGGAACTGTATCAACACTTCTTGATGTAGCAAATGTTACACTTGACGGTGATGATTACACTACCCCATCTGTAAATAAGCAGATTACAAAAAAAACCAAGGTAACTGTTAACCGTGTAACATACAAGGAAGTTACCAAAAAAGAAAGCGTTAAATACGGTACCATTGAAAAAGAAAATGATGATGTTTACGAAGGCATTGAAACCGTAGTAAAAAAAGGCAAAAAAGGCAAAGCCAATGTAACTTATCAAGTAAAATATGTAAATGGTAAGAAAAAGACTAAGAAAGTTATTGACAAAGATGTTATTACCAAAGCTAAAAGCGAGGTAGTAAAAGTAGGCACAAAGGAAACAGACGGTGCCAAGGTCAAGACTAACGGAGTAAAGAATAAAAAGGGATACAAAGTAGGCCAAGTAATTTCAGGCAGATACACACACTACTGTGCTTGCGGCACTTGCGGTACAGGTACAGGTAGAACTGCAAGCGGCAAGCGTGTTTCAAACGGAATGAAAAACCCGTACTACATTGCTTGTAACTGGTTGCCTATGGGTTCAATAGTAAATATTGACGGAACAAACTACACAGTAGTTGACAGAGGCGGTTCAGGCCTTTCAAGCGTAGGCAGAGTAGATATATTTACACCTGAAGGACACAGAGCATGCTATAAATACGGAACAGGCAAATGCACGCTTACAATTATGCGTTTGGGCTGGTAAGTATAAAATATATAAATTAGGTTCGTTAAAGG
>FR895309.1:9286-33775 GCA_000434995.1 Firmicutes bacterium CAG:341
TTTCTTTGTTTTAATAATATGTATTTGACTTATTAACAAAAACATAGTAAAATAATGTGTATATAACTAACGGAGGAAAATATAATGGATAATTCAGAAAAAACTTTAGATCAGCTTGTTGCTCTTTGCAAGGGTAGAGGTTTTGTTTACCCGGGTTCAGAGATTTACGGCGGTCTTGCAAATACATGGGATTACGGCCCACTCGGTGTTGAACTTAAAGAAAATATCAAAAAAGCCTGGAGAAAGAAATTTATTCAGGAAAACCCATATAATGTAGGGCTTGACAGTGCTATTCTTATGAACCCGCAAACTTGGGTTGCATCAGGCCACCTCGGCGGATTCTCCGACCCGCTTATGGATTGCTGTGAATGTAAAACAAGGCACAGAGCAGATGATTTGATTGAAAGCTTTGACGGCACAAATGTTGCCGGCTGGAGCAATGAGGAAATGTCTGCTTATATTAAGGAGCATAACATTCCTTGCCCAAATTGCGGTGCGCATAATTTTACGGATATTCGCCAATTCAACCTTATGTTTAAAACTTTCCAGGGTGTAACAGAGGATGCAAAAGACGAAATTTATCTTCGCCCTGAAACTGCACAAGGTATTTTTACAAACTTTGCAAATGTGCAGAGAACTACAAGAAAGAAAATCCCTTTCGGTGTAGCACAGGTAGGTAAATCATTCAGAAACGAAATTACTCCGGGCAAATTCATCTTCCGTGTAAGAGAATTTGAGCAAATGGAGCTTGAATTTTTCTGTAAGCCGGGTACTGACCTTGAGTGGTTTGATTATTGGAGAAGCTTCTGCCGTGATTGGCTTTATTCTCTTAACATCAACAAGGATAACCTCAGGCTTCGTGACCACGACCCTGAAGAACTTTGCTTCTATTCCAAAGCTACAACCGACTTTGAATACAAATTCCCATTTGGCTGGGGCGAACTTTGGGGTGTGGCTGACAGAACAGACTACGACCTCACACAGCATATCAAAACAAGCGGCAAAAACCTTGAATATTTTGACCAGGCAACAGGCGAAAAATATGTACCTTATGTTATTGAGCCTTCACTTGGTGTTGAGCGTTTATTCCTTGCACTTCTTACAGAAGCTTATGATGAAGAAATGCTTGATGAAGAAAAGAATGACAAGAGAATAGTAATGCACTTCCACCCTGCAATTGCTCCGTTTAAAGCAGCGGTTCTTCCGCTTTCAAAGAAGCTTAACGAGCAGGCAACAGAAGTTTTTGCTATGCTTTCAAAGAAATTTAACATTGATTATGATGATGCAGGCTCTATCGGCAAAAGATACCGCCGCCAAGATGAAATCGGTACTCCGTATTGCATCACATACGACTTTGATTCGGTTGAAGATAACTGCGTAACCGTTCGTGACCGTGATACTATGGAGCAGGTTAGACTTCCGATTGACGAACTTGTAAAATTCATCGAGGAAAAGGTTGAGTTTTAATTTATCTTTCAAAGGAGGATAAAATTATGAATAACATCAACAGAAGCTTGGTAAAATCACAAGCTAAGCAAATCATTAAAGACAAAATATTCGCCCTGTTTGTTTTAAGTGCAATTGTAATTTTTTTAACCCAGGGTTTAACCATAGGCGTAAATGTTTACTCCGACAGTGATGATATTGAAAACCTCTTCGGCCCGAAAAACAGCAACGGTTACAGTGATAACTCTAACCAAAACACACCTGAAGATTTTTTCAAATACTTTAACGGCGAGCAAAGTAATGATAACGACAACAGCTACGATGATGATGACAGCTACGATGACGGTGACAGCTCAAGCGACAATCCTATTGAAAGCTTCGGCCAAAGCTATAACGTCGGTGACACCGGCATTACTAACACATCCGTTAACACTTCAAGCATAGGTTATTTTTCCGATACAGGAATTAGAGGGCTTACCGTTCTTTCAATCGTGCTTTCTCCGCTTCTTGTTTCACTTTTAGGTTTTTATGTAATCCTCGTTAAGCGTGACCCGAGTGAGCAATTTTCACTCGGTGAAGAAATCAAAAACATATTCAAAGTATCGTTTGACGCAACATACGGTAAAAAGCTTGTTGTTTCAATTTTAAGAACCTTGTTTATAACGCTTTGGTGTTTTCTCTTCATAATCCCAGGTATCGTGTATAATTACAGTTCATACTTCTCATTCCAGATTATGTGTGAAAACCCGAATTTGAAGCCTATGGAGGCTCTCAAGCTATCTAAAAAGATGGTTGCCGGCAACAGGAGTGAGCTTTTTGCACTTGACTTAAGCTTTATCGGCTGGTGGATACTCTGCGGTATCTCCTTCGGCATTGCAAGCATATATGCAATTCCTTATTATTTAACTACCCAAGCACTCTATTATGAAAACTTCAAAATAAGAGCTTTGCAAGAGGGCAGAATTACGGAAGACGACTTCCTTTCACAAGAGGAAAAGGCAAACAAATATGCTTTTGCCGGTGCGGGAAATTATTATAACCCTGCACAAAATACCAATGAGCAGTACACAGCTAATCAAAACGACAGTGCAAACGCTTATTACTACAACCCACAGCAGCACACAGCTGATACCGGAGCAGCACAAACCGCTGCAAATGAAAATGCAGGCGAGAATGAAAATGCAGGCGAGCAAAATACATCACCATTTTATACTCCTGCAAATGTGCCGAGTGAAAATGAACCTATACAAAGCGGTTCATACCCGTCATATGCAAATAACGAGCAGGAAAAGGCAGAATATTATCAGCCGCCTGTAAATGATAAAACGGTTTCAAGCGAGCCGGAAAATCAAAATGCAGATACAAACGAATAATCTATAAAAGCAAAGGCGAGCAGTATTTGCCCCTAAAAAATCATCGGGGTTTCACTGTTCGCCTATTTTTTGTTTATTTTTTCAAAAGCTATTCTGTTTTTCCCATTACATCAAGTGGGTTGACATACTTATTATCCAAAAGCGTTTCAAAATGAAGGTGTGATTCGCTCTTTTCTTCAAACGGAGTTGTACCGAGCGTACCGAGAGTTTCGCCGATAGTTACATAATCGCCCTCTGATACATTTACGGTATCCATACCGCAATACCTTGCAACAAGTTTGCCGCCGTGGTCAATTTCAATCACGGTGCCGAGCATAGCGTCTTTGCTTACGCTTAATACAAGCCCGTCGTTAATCGAACGCACTTTACTGCCCTTATTAGCTTTAAAATCAACCGCTGTATGCGCCCTGTAATCTTTCATGGTTTTATTTTCAACAAGTTCTTCACTGTAACCCAAAAGCACCGTTTCATCGCAAGGATATTTGTAAAACGATTTATAAGGAATATTAGTATCGCTTGATGTCATAGTAGATACTTCGGTTGATGTTACGGTAGTCGGCTTTTTTGAATTTTGCTTTTTAGTTGTTTGCTTTTCGGTTTGGCTTGCGGTGGTTAACTGCGTATTATTTGTGGTGGTAACCTTTTTTTCTTTAGCTTTTTCAACCACGGTAGTAGCTTCGTTTACATCTGTTGTGTGCGAAGACTGGGTTGAAAAATAAACAATCAAGCCAAGTGCAACAATGCAAAGGCAAATCACTGAAAATAAAGCTCTTAAATTTTTATTATTTGGTTTATCTTTTGTAGCCATAAAAAACACCTCAAGGGTATTATTGCCCTTGGGGTGTTAAGTTATACATATTAAATTTTAATCGTAAACTACGGTAACTACGCTTGAAGCAGGAAGCGAAACATCAAGTTTTTTTGCTGTGCCAAAATCTGTTTTGGCAATATCGTTATCCTTATCGGTTGTATAAACGCTGTAATTGCCTGTGCAGTCAAGTGCTGTTTTAACCTTTTTATCGTTGTTATTTACATATACTACAACTGTTGAACCGTCTTCATTAACAAAAGCAACGCTTTTTACATTTTCAACACCTGATGAACAAGCTATTCTGATTGCGCCCTCTTTAATAAATTTTGAAAAATTGCCGAGACAGTAATATCTTTTTGAAAAATCGAGATTTTCGTGATTATCTTCATCAAGATAAATAAGACCGTCGGTATACACACCGTAGGAACAGGCAGTCCACCAATCCCATTCGGTAGCGTTTAAAAGAGTTAAATCATCCACAATTTTATTTGCCATTGCAACACCGTACTTAATTGTAGTACCGTTAGTTCCTTTTTTCGCTTTGGAAATAAGGTCAAACACACCTGTGTTTTCATCGGTAGTCATTTGGCAATATTCAGTAGACGCAACATTATATTTTGAATATTTTTCAGAAATATAATCTGCCGTGGCTTTTTTAGTATCTGTATCTGACCAGTAAGAATGCATACTCACTTCGTCAAAATATTTGCGAAGAGCGGCATTTTTGAAAACATATTTTGGCCCTTTGCCCAAAATGCAATCCATATATGCCATTGCTGTACTGCCTTGCCCTTCCATAGCACCGGATTCAAACATTGATACTTTTACTCCGCTTTTATCAAGCTCACTGCCTTTAAATTTTTTAACAAAAGCTTTAAGCAAATCTCTTGCTTCATATTTGGAATAATAGCAACCCTCTTGATTAACGGAATAAGTATTATCATCATTATACCAAGCTGCCCAATTATACTGTGGCTCATTTATAGGCGAAACGCTTGTAAGGCGGTAACCTTTTTTCACAAAGTAATCGGCACTGTTATAGCAAAAATCGGCAAATGCCTTGTAATTTGATTTATCAAGATTTGAAACCCACTGTTCATCATCACTTTTATATGGGGTACAGTATGCCGCACCGTTTTTTGTTAAATACACGGGAGCGCTGTTGCAAAACAGAGTCAAGCGCATATCCTTGCCGGCATATTTTTTTGCAAGTTCCAGGCACTGCTGTGCGTTTTTATCATTATTAAAATTATATGTTCCGTCAGCATTTAAAAAACATTCGGTTTGGCGGTTTTTAGTCAAAATATGACTATCACCCTTTGAACCTGCGCCGAGATTGTAGCGGTAAATATTAAGTCCTATTCCCTTGTCATCATCATAAAGTGCCTGCATAATATCGCTTGCATTATCCCACGAGCCTACATCCTGGCTCCACCAGCAAGCAGACGCACCAAATCCGTTTATAGTTTGGTAATTCACATTATTATCAAGCACGGTGACATTACTGCCGCTGACATTGGCATTTACTTTTTCGCTTTGCCTATATTCAACTTTTCCGTCAATTCCGATAACACCGAAAATTATATAAAGCACCGCCGCTATAATTGCAACAATCAAAGCCGATATTACAATGAGCAAAGTTTTTTTCTTTTTGCTTTTATCCATTTTTCATCACCTGATTTTAAAAAAGGGCGAATTGCAAATCAACTCGCCCATAATAATATTCTTGTTTTTTATACACCCGAATAAGCGTTGAAACCGCCGTCAACAGGAATATTAACACCTGTAATAAAGCCTGAATAAGTATCATCGCAAAGGAAAAGAAGTGTACCTGAAAGTTCATCAGGTTCGCCGAATCTATCCATTGGTGTAGCGGCAAGAATTTTGCCTGTTCTTTCAGTAGGTGTTCCGTCCTCATTCCAAAGAAGAGTTGCATTCTGCTTTGTTGAGAAAAAGCCCGGTGCAATCGCATTAACTCTGATTCCGAGCGGAGCAAAGTGAACTGCCATCCATTCGGTAAAGTTCTTAACAGCGGCTTTAGCGGCACTGTAAGCAGGAATACGGGTAAGCGGCCTAAATGCATTCATAGAGGTAATCATAATGATAGTACCCTTTTGCTTTTCAGCCATATCCTTGGCAAATACCTGAGTAGGAATAAGTGTACCGAGGAAATTAAGGTTAAATACAAAGCTGATACCGTTAGGGTCAAGGTCAAAGAAAGTTTTTACATTTTCATCCTTTTGAACAAGGTCGATTTTTTCAAGAGTATCTTTTGTAGTAGTTCCCTTCGGGTTGTTTCCGCCTGCACCGTTTAAAAGAATATCGCAAGAGCCTAATTTTTCATTGATGACTTTTCTTGCGTTTTCCATTGATTCAAGTTCAAGAACATTACAGCCGACTGCAATAGCTTCGCCGCCGTCTGCATTGATTTCATCAGCACATTTTTTTGCTGCTTCTTCATTAAGGTCAAGCACTGCAACTTTGCAACCCTGTTTAGCAAGGGTTTTTGCGAATGCGGCACAAAGAACACCACCGCCGCCTGTAACAACAGCAACTTTACCTTTTAAATTCTCATGTTTAAACATAATGTTTATTTTTCCTTTCTGCTTTTTTCAACAGCTTCCCAAAGTCCGTTGAGATAGCTTACGCCCAATGCTCTGTCATAAAGTCCGTAACCCGGGCGTGCAACTTCTCCCCAAATCATTCTGCCGTGGTCAGGGCGAATATATCCGTCAAACCCAACCTCTTGAAGAGCTTTAACTATTTCATACATATCAAGTGAACCATAGTCACTTTCGTGTGCAGTTTCGTTAAACCACCTGTCATTGATTGAAACATTGCGAAGATGAGCAAAATAAATTCTATCCCCTGCGGCTTTAATAATTTCAACCATATCATTTTTAGGGCTTGCACCAAGTGAGCCTGTGCAAAGAGTTAAACCGTTGTACTTGCTCGGAACCATATCAAGAAGCTTTTCAACAGCTTCTTTGCCTGTGATAATACGAGGAAGGCCAAAAATACCCCAAGGCGGATCATCCGGATGTATTGCCATTTTGACATCGCATTCCTCACAAGTAGGCATAATAGCTTCAAGAAAATATTTAAGATTTGCCCACAAATCATCGGCAGTTACATTCTTATACTTTTCAAAAAGTTCTTTAATTTCACCCATTCTTTCAGTTTCCCAACCCGGCATAGCATATCCGTTTGAGTTATCATCAATCTCTTTAAACATATCTTCGGGTGATTTGCCATCTACCTGCTTGCCGTCATAGCTAAGGCAGGTTGAACCGTCAGGCAAAGGCATATAAAGGTCTGTTCTTGTCCAGTCAAAAACAGGCATAAAGTTATAGCAAATTACTTTAACCCCAACCTTTGCAAGATTTCTGATTGATGTTTTATAATTTTCAATAAGCTTGTCCCTTGTAGGTAAACCAAGCTTTATATCCTCGTGAACATTTACGCTTTCGATACATTCCATTGTAAGCCCGGCAGATGTGATTTCATCATACATTTTTTGCACATCTTCCATTTCCCAAGCTTCCCCGGCAGGAAGATAATGAAGAGCAGGAACAACGCCGACTACACCCGGAATTTGCTTGATTTGCTCAAGTGATACGGTATCAAGGTCCTTACCGAACCAGCGAAAAGTCATTTGCATATTTTTACCTCCTTTATTTAAAATCATATAGCACTTTGATTTTATCATAATATAATAGACGATTCAAGCGAATATTTATAATAATTATATTTTTTAAACGCTCAATTTTTATTTTACTTTAACAGTTTTTGTTTTAGACCAAGCACCGTATATCTTCTTTCCGGAAGATTTTTTATATGCACGAATTCTTACATAATACTTTTTCTTTGATTTAAGCTTGGAAATAGTTTTTGAAGTAGTGCTTTTCTTGCTTATTGTTACTGTTTTAGTTGATTTTTTAGCATATTTTTTTGATGTTGAATATTGGATTTGATAGCCTGTTACGGTTTTATCCTTTTTCCATTTAACAGTCATTTTCTTTTTCTTTGTGCTTTTAAGCGAAGAAAGTGTTTCCTTTTTCGGCTTAATGGTGAGTTTGATTATCGCAGTACCTGAGTAATTGCCTTTAAATTTAACTGTAAGAGTTAAATATCCCGGCTTGGTATTGTTTTTATAACTTACGGTGTAATTTGACGGAGAAACAACATTTCCCATTCTGTCATAAACCTTAACTGAAGTAGTTTTCTTTTTCTTATTATATGTGAAAGATTTAGTCTTGGCTTTTACGCTTGATACAGCAGGAAAGCTGGCGTTTTTTATGTATTCCGGACAATATGTGCATATGCTTTCAACATAACCGTCATAATTTTGTGCGCTGTCATATTGGTCATAATGAGCAGGATATGATTTATATAAGCTGAAATCGTGATTATGATTTCTTACACTTACTACATTTGAAAAAGACACAGATGCCGATTCAAGCACATAGTAATATGTTTTACCGGCTTCAAGTGTAGCGGCACAAATAAGATTTGGGTTATTATCATTAAGCACGGTGTTATATGTTTCACCGCTGAAATCTTCTATCGACGCCATAATATTACCGCCATAGCTTTGATTAAAGCAATAAAATTCAAATGAGCCGGTATAAGACGGAGTAAATTCAACATATGCTTTATTTCCCAAGTCGCCCCAAACTGCGGCGCTTGAATTCAAATAGATTTCCTGCGCAGTCTTTTTAGTATTTGCAAATGCGTTTATTGAACCTACCGATAAGCAGCTGATTGCAAGAAGCAAGCTTAAAAATATCGAAAATGTTTTTTTCATTTCTATACCTCCGAAACATTGATATATTTATTTTAACGAAAACAGCCCTAAAATAAGGGCTGTTTTAGACTGTCAATATTAAATTATGCGCTTTCCTTTTCTGCTTTTTCTTTTTCACGGCGAGCCATAATTTCTTTAATCATCATTCTGTGGCCATCACCTGTAATATTATAAAAATGCATAGGAATAAGCATAAGCAGGTAACCCACAATAGGAAATACGGTGGTCATAAGGAAAAGACCTAAAAGAGTTGAATGATTTTGAACAGTGGAAACATCGGTTGTATGCTCAACATAACCTGTTCTTGCAAGTACCTGAAGGCAGATGAAAGATGAAAGTGTACCTTCAAGCTTACCTGTAAATGACATAATTGAAAGCATTGTACCCTCAACACGCTTGCCTGATTTCCATTCAACATAATCAACTGTTTCGGCTTCCATTTCCTTTTGCATAAGGTTTTTAAATTCAAGCGGGAATGTAACAAGCATTGAAAATGCAAGTACAATTACACCGGTTAAGGTTGAAACAGGCTGATTTGCAGGCTTGTTCATAATTCCGTTGTATGTTAAAAGGGCAAAAAGTCCGTTTAAAACTATACCTAAAACACAGCACACCTGATAGAATTTTTTACTATCGCTTTTAGCACCCAAGCGTTCAACAATAATAGGAACAAGCAAACCTGCCAAAACAGAACCCGGTGCTTTCATAATATCGAGAAGTCCGTTATATTTAGCATTGAAAAGTGAATCGTATGCAAAATAGAATGAGCATTGCTCGGATACCTTAATAATTACAAAAAAGATGTTACAAAGGAAAAGCATTAAAAGCGGCCTGTTTGTTAAAAGCAAGTGGATACATTCATTAAGTGACGGTGTTTCCTCGCTATGCTCCATTCTTTCATGGCAGTTTGAAAATGTAAAGCGGGTAAACACAATAATAAACACTGCCGAAAAAACAGCCGCAACCAAATATGCTTTATCAAGATTTGAATTAAAATACGGTAACCAAGCGGCAAAAGCAACCAAAGCTGCCGGAATAGCACCGATTATCATACGCCCGATAGACGCAATACCGTAAAGCTTCGTTCGTTCAGTACCGTTGGGGGTCATTGAAAACGCAAGCGCGCCCATAGGAACATCAAATGCGGTATATGTAACATCAAGGCCGACAAAAGCAAAAACAGTCAATGCCATCTTCATTCCATATGACAGGTTGTCATTACCGACGAAGAATAAAATCATAAACAGTGACACAAGATAAGGTGCAAATTTGATATAGCCCCTCATTTTGCCCCAGCGTGAACGGGTTTTATCAACAATAACACCCATTATCGGGTCGTTAATCGCATCAAAAATACCGCAATAAAGCCTGATATTACTTGCGTGCCTTGCTTTGATATGAAGCACATCGGTAATAAAGAAATTGACATATTTTGAAGCTGTCATACTTGTACTCATACCCTGAGCACCACGGCCCATTGCATAAGACAAAGCTTCCTTCCAGGTAAGATATGTCGGCTCGCCTACATCTTTTTTAACAATTTTGCTGTTCAAAAAAGATTTAACCTTTCCCATAGGAGCACCTCGGTTCATAAATTAGTAACATAAAGAGTATATCACAAATCAAGAAAGTGTAAATAGACTTTACAAAAATTTAATAAATACTTGATGTGTTTATAATACGACTGACTGCTTATCATCAATTCATATGCAAGGAAAATTGTACTTTCAAGTTCGTAATCAAAAATGTGTTTTTCGGTTTAACGGCATTTATTCATCCCTTTTTGTACTGTCTGCACATCAGGGGCAGTTCACCTTTTCAATCAGTTTTATAGTTGAAAAGAATGTCGCTTTATGTTAAAATACCGTTAGTTTATTTTGAAAGGGATATAATTATGTCACAATGGGATAAAGATTATTTGGGCTTATGCCGAAAAATACTTGAAGAGGGAACTGAAGTTGTTAACAGAACGGGAACTAACACAATCAAAGTACCGTCACATCATTTTCATTTTGATTTATCACAGGAATTCCCTATTCTTACCACAAAGCAATTATTTATCCGCCAGGCAGTGCTTGAAATGATGTGGATATATCAGGCACAGTCAAACGATGTTCGCTGGTTACAGGAACGCGATGTTAAAATTTGGAATGAATGGGAAATTGACGAAAAAGGATATTGGAACGCCACCCAAATGCTGCCGGATGAAAACGGAAAACTTGTTAAAACAGAAGTTCACAAATTCTTTGGCAAAGAGTGGGCGCACACAATCGGCACAGCTTACGGTTACATTGTAAATAAATTCCAAATGACTCAAAATCTTATTGACAAAATAAAAAATCACCCGGAAGACAGGCGAATGGTAATGACTTTATGGCAAAACGATTACCTTGATACAGCGGTACTTCCGAGCTGTGTATGGTCAAGCGAATGGGATGTTACCAACGGAAAGCTTAACTGCTGGGTACATCAGCGTTCTTGTGATGTTCCGCTTGGTTTACCATTTAATGTTACGCAATATGCAACACTTCTTTGTATGCTTGCGCAGGTTTGCGGTTTAAAGCCGGGTACAATTGATTGGAGCATTAAGGACGCACACATCTATGTAAACCAGATTGACGGAATTAAAGAGCAGTTAAAGAGGTTTGACGAGCAGGGCGATTTGCCTGCACCGAAGCTTTGGCTTAATCCGGAAGTTGATGATTTCTTTAAATTTGATTCATCAAGAGACTGCAAAGATGTTAAACTTATTGATTATAAACATTTAGGCAAAATTTCATTCCCTATTTCACAGTAAGCAGGAGAAAATTATGGCAATTTGTATGATAGCCGCAGTAGGCAAAAATCTTGAACTCGGCAAAGGAAACGACCTGATTTGGCATTTTAAAGACGATATGGCATTCTTTAAAGAAACCACAATGGGCAGCAGTGTAATTATGGGCAGAAAAACATTTGAATCACTGCCGAAAGCTTTGCCAAGGCGAAAAAACATAGTTATCACCACAAGAAAAGATTATAAAGCCGAGGGTGCGACGGTGGTTAACTCTATTGAAAATGCATTAAAGGAAGTTGACAGCGACAATGCATTTATAATCGGCGGCGGTGACATTTACAAGCAGTTTTTGCCAATGGCAGACAAGCTGTATTTAACCGAAATTGAAGCTGAATGTGACGACGCGCAGGTATTTTTCCCTGCATTTAATAAAGATGAATACGATAAAGAACTTCTTGCAAGCTATTATGATAAAGGAATTCATTTTTCCCACATCTGCTATACTAAAAAATGATATAAAAGCAAAAGACCGTCACCCGACGGTCTTTTTTATTCCCATTTGTAATTATTTATTAACGCACTTGAGCAAAATTATGTATATAACAGTCAAAACAGCGATTACTGCCACGCTTAATATTGCACCATACGCAATCAGCATCCATAAAGGAACAGCGGTAAGTATATCATAATAAATTTTTGAAATCCATACTGCATAGCATACAAAGCAAATAATCGCTATACCTACAAGATAGGGATAACATTTTATAAAAGCTTTAATAAAAATCATAATTAATCACCACTTGCTTTTGCACCTGTTTTATCATATACTATTCCGTCTTTGGTATGTCTTGCAATATTATTTATACTTTTTTTAGGAATTGTAACCTTTGTGCTATATCCATTAACTTTTTTTATACTGTCAGCCAACGCTTTGGGGTTACTTCCAGAAAGTTTACAACCTGTATTAACCGAATTCCAAACAGTTTTTGCGAAATAGCTGCAATTTTTCGTCAAACTCCAAGAATCATGAGCATTTATCGTATCTCTCAATGTTGCTACTTGACTACCTGTCAAACCTGTCGTCAGGCTATAACATGTGCCATTCATTCCAGTGTATCCTTCAATGTTATACCAAATTCCATTGTGATTTTTTCTATTTGAATAAGTACCGATTGTGATACTCTCGCCAACAGGCACTGTCATATGTCCGATTTTGAAAGTTGAAACGCCTATATTTTCAACTATTAAAAACGAATGTCCTAAAATACCGGAACTAGCCTTCGAGCTATTTGATGCATTTGGACAAGACACAATTTTTAATGTCGCACAAAATGAAATTGTTGGTTGCACTTTTTCGCTAGCATATGCATATGTACTAAAAGAACAAACAAAAATAACTGATAATATAACAACAAATATTCTTTTTATGATTTTTTTCATAACTTTCTCCTTATCAATACTGATAAACTATTTCTTTTTCCGAGCCAGCAGTAAATGTAGCTTTTATTCTATATTTGCAAAGCCGATTAATGTTTCTTGTTTCCAGCAAGTCGAGCTTCAAGCCATTTCCGCTTTTCGTCCAAGTTTCAACAGTTTCATATCCGTCTGACTTTTTCTTTTGCAACTCCAATTTTATTTTCAAGGTCGTCGATTTTTTAGCAAATAAACTTGCTTTGCAAGTTGCCTTTATCCCCGATATAGTTAAATTAACATCTCTGCTGTTTATTTCAGCATAACATATACTGATACTGTCATTTATGTCGGCATTTGCAACTATACAGCTTGAAAACATTAACAAAACAGAAAATACAATTGCAAAAATCTGTTTTATCCTTGTACTTTGTGTAGGCATATCTGCACCTCCTTTCCGATTTCAGCTTTCATTATACACAATCCCTAAAAAAGGCCACTTTGTGACAAAAAAATTTAAAAAATCGAGAATTCGGCATTTTGCCTAATTCATTATTCTGCGTTTTGTGCAATTTTAACAAGTTCTTCCTTGCTTATATTACCATGAATATCATAAATATAATTACCATCATTATATATTATTGTTCCAACATTATTATCAGTAATATAATAAATCGCCTTTGCTCCTTTTATTGTAATATTTTCGCTTCTGCTTGTTTCGGTATCAAAAGCTATTTCAGTATCTAAGCTCATCTTATCTACATAAACATATTTATTTAAATTTGTATAACCATACGAGTAGTTTTTATAACTATAAGTTTTTTTAAAGCCTTTTGGAATATAATTCACTTTTAAATCAGTAAGTGCAAGAACATTTTTAGTATCACCAACTCTATATTCACTATGGTTTGAGAAATTATTTAAAGTAAATTGCCTAAAGGCAGGGGAAGCAATGGCAGTAGTTGCAAGCACAAGCAAAACAGCGGCAATAATGATAAACCTAATTGTTTTCTTTGAAAGCTTTTTAACCTTAACGCTCTGCTTGGGATATATAATTTCATTTATGGCATCAATATGCTTTTTGCTAAAATTATGCACTTCAATCTCGGAGGGCAAAGAATCAGCCCATTTTTCAGCCGACATTTTGCAAGCTTCTTCAAAATTAGTCATTTGTTTCCTCCTCAAAATATTTTTTTAATTTTGCTTTGGCTCTTTCAATTTTTTTGCGCACCGATATATCCGTAACATTATAAATTTCCGCAATTTCGGTGCTCTTATATCCGTAAACATATTTGAGATAGACATAAATTTTTTCTTCCTCGCTAAGAACATTTTCAATTGCGCAAGAAAGCTCAAAAGTTTCGATATTATCAAAATATGATAAATTTTGAGTCATATTGTTATCATCAATATCAATGTGATTAAATTCCGTTGATTTATTATAAATATCAATCGAAAATCCCGTGACAATTGTTGCAAGATAACCCTTGGTTTTACTTGAATTGACATCACCGATTTTTTCAAAATGCTTTGCAACATAGAAAAATGTTTCCTGAACGCACTCCTCGGCATCCTGACTGCTTTTCGTTTTTCCATACGAAATCCAATAAAGCAAATTTTTATATTTATCATACAGATTTGCGAATTTGTCTTTTTCACTTTGAGTATCAAGCAGATTTAAAAAAAGTCCTATCATTATACAATATCCCTAAATAAATCGATTTTGTGACAAAAATTTCTGATTTTATTAAAAAATATTTTATACCATTTGTCAAGAGGTAAAAAAAACAGGGCAAATTGCCCTGTTAGAGTTCTGTAAATCATTCTTCGTTTTCAAATTCCAATCCAAGAATTTGCTCTGCCTTATCGGCAGAAAGAGATTCCACGCTTTTTAGATTTTTTTGGATAATTCTGTTTCGGTTTTCTGCGTCTTCCAAAGTTTTGCCGGCTTCTTCCACCTTTTTGCGTGCCTTTGCCAGCACAACACCGAATTTTTCATATTGTGTTTTTGCCGCACCGAGAACTTTCCACACTTCATTTGCCTTTTTGTTAATAGCAACGGTTTTGAAACCCATTGCAAGTGAATTAAGAAGTGCGGTAACTGTTGACGGACCTGCAATCATAATTCCCTGTGCCTGCAAGTTTTCGGCAATTCCTGTTTTAGAAGATATAATTTCAGCATACAAGCCCTCTGTTGCAAGGTACATAATTGCAAAAGGTGTGGTATACGGCGGGCAAACATATTGCTTGATAAGCTTTGCTTCATCCTTAACCCTTGTTTCAAGTGCTTTTTTAGCATTTGCAAGTGCTTCAATATCGCCCTCATCACTTGCGGCGGTAAGACGGGCATAATCCTCCATAGGAAATTTTGAATCTATCGGAAGATATGTAATTTCATCGGTATCACCGTTTGGTATTTTAACCGCAAATTCAACTCTGCCGTTATAGCTCGGGTTTGTTTGCACATTTGTTTCGTACATATTTGCAATAGTTTGGTCAAGTATATTTTGAAGCTGAACTTCCGCCCAAGTACCACGCGCCTTAACATTGGTTAAAACTCGGTTGAGCGAACCGACACTGTCTGTAACATTTGAGCTTAACTCTTTCATTTCACCGAGGCTTTTATATACATTTGTAAGTTGCTTTGACACTGTTTCAAAAGAAGAATTAAGCCTTTGAGTTAAAGTTTCATCAAGCTTTTCATCAACGGTTTTTCGCATTTGTTCAAGCTTTTTTTCATTACTTGATTGCATACGCTCAAGCGACTCGGCTGTTATTTGCATTTGCTTTTGCGAATTTACATTCAGCGTTTCAATAAGTTTAATTTGCTGCTCGTAATTTTTATCGGTAAGCGCACCCATTTGGCTGCTCAATTTTGATATTTTATCATCGGTAGCTTTTGACGAAAGTTCAATTTGCTGCTTAATAAGTTCGCCTGACGATGTACCTTTTTTAGAATAAATCATAATAAGCATAATCAGGCAAATAACAAGAAGTGCGATTATTATAAAAGATAACACAGTATTCATATTTATCCCTCCGAGCGTATTATATCACATATACATATTATATTGGGGCATTGGTTCATTTTTTTGGACTGTCAATATTTTTTAATTTCAAGTACAAGCCTGCCCTTTTTAGTTTCCTTTATCTCTTTTACAAATACAAATCTGCCAAATCCCCTGACGGATACAACATCACCGCCGTTAAGCAGACTTGATACAGAAGATACCATACGGGAATTTACAAACACTCTCTCATTTTTAACAAGCTTTGAAGTTTCATTTCTTGACAGATTATAAACTGCGCTTATCACCACATCAATTCTTTTTGATGCCGCAAATACTTCGCTTGATTCAATCTCTTTATTCAAATTTTCAGGAAGTGCGCTTATTTGCGTTTTTACACTTGTGTGGCGAACACGGTTTAAATTTTCGCAAATATAATCTGCAATATGTTCAAGGCAAAGGATATATCCGCAGTTATCATCAACAATTATATCACCCACAAGTTCCCTTTTTATTCCCAAATTCATCAGCGCACCGAGAAAATCACGGTGCGTCAGTTCATCGGCAAATTTTTGAATAAGCGGTTTTGCACAAACGCACACAATCGGGAATTTTTCATCGTTCAAATCCTCGCCAAAGCCTGCAACCACACGCTCTGCCATAGAATATCCCCCAAAAAGCACGCACGGAATAAAAGTCGATTTAAGTACGCTTTGCTCCTCCATATTCAAAAAATCGGAAAAGGTATTATATCCCCTTTCGTAAGCGCGTTCATTTAATTCTTCAAATCTTTTTTCAATCATATAAACACCTGATAAATATTGATACATTTATTTTATAATTTCCACCGCACTTTTGCAATAAAATTATCACAAATATATACAAAGTCCGCTTTGCTTTTGTACGCAGAGTTTTAACAGCCGGCATAAAATATATAAATTTTGCTGTTTTTGTACCTATCGGATAAAAACTTTAATTATTTGTTAACATTAGCACTCTACCCTTGACAGTGCTAATTTGCGGTGATATAGTATAGACAGAACAAAAGGAAAGGAAGTCAAGGAGAAGCAAAAGAGGCGAAAGCCTCGGGTAACTCCGCTTTGTTTCCCATCCCGAGTTCATAAAAAACAGGTTTCAATATGGTGTTTTTTATGAAAGGAGCGATGACTTATGTTGATGCCTAGTGTATTTGGTAAAGATTTGTTCGATGATTTCTTTGATTTTCCGTTTTATGATGACGGAGATATGGAGAAAATGCAAAAGAAACTGTATGGCCACAGAGGTAAAAACCTTATGAAGACTGATGTACAGGAAAGCGACGACAGCTATTTAATGGAAATGGATTTGCCGGGATTCTCAAAAGATGATGTAAAAGTTTCGCTTAAAGACGGTTACCTCACCATCAGAGCCGAAAAAGGTCTTGATGAGGAACAAAAAGAAGAGAAATCTTCTAAATACATCCGCAGAGAGCGTTATGCCGGCACTTGTGAGAGAAGCTTTTATGTAGGCGACATAAACGAGGCTGACATTAAAGGTGAATTTAAGCACGGTATTCTTAAATTGACTATTCCAAAAGAACAGCCAAAGAAAGAAATTGATACAACAAAATATATCGAAATCGAATAAAATAAAACAAAACGGGTTGGAGTTTTTGTTTTGTAGCATCTTGGGTGCTTGCCACTGCGAATGGCTGCAAAAAGAGGACCGCCGAAGCAGTCCTCTAATTTTTTATTTCCTAAACAATGTAATTTGATTACATTTCTGCGATTGCAGCCTGAGAGTGAATTGCACGAAGTGCAAGAGACCGATGCTCCAAATCTTTGATTTGGGAAAAACATTCCGGGGGAATGTTTTGTAGCATCTTGGGTGCTTGCCACTGCGAATGGCTGCAAAAAGAGGACCGCCGAAGCAGTCCTCTAATTTTTTATTTCCTAAACAATGTAATTTGATTACATTTCTGCGATTGCAGCTTGAGCAGCAGCAAGTCTTGCGATAGGAACTCTAAATGGTGAGCATGATACATAATCAAGACCAATCTTATGGCAGAATTCTACTGAAGATGGGTCACCGCCGTGTTCACCGCAGATACCACAGTGAAGTTCAGGGCGAGTAGCCTTACCGTTCTTAACTGCCATTTCCATAAGTTGGCCAACACCTGTTTGGTCAAGCTTAGCGAATGGGTCGCTTTCAAAAATCTTTGCATCATAGTATGCATTAAGGAACTTACCTGCATCATCACGGCTGAAGCCATAAGTCATCTGAGTAAGGTCATTTGTACCGAAGCAGAAGAATTCAGCTTCCTTAGCAATATCGCCTGCTGTAAGAGCAGCACGAGGAATCTCAATCATAGTACCAACTTCATACTTCATATCACTGCCGGCAGCAGCAATTTCAGCATCAGCAGTTGCAACAACGATGTCCTTAACATACTTAAGTTCCTTAGCGTCACATGAAAGAGGAATCATAATTTCAGGAGCAACAGTCCAATCAGGATGAGCCTTCTGAACATTGATAGCAGCACGGATAACTGCTTTAGTCTGCATCTTTGCAATTTCAGGATATGTAACTGCAAGACGAAGACCACGGTGGCCCATCATTGGGTTGAATTCGTGAAGAGAAGCGATGATAGCCTTAATCTGCTCAACGCTCTTGCCCTGTGCATCAGCAAGCTTCTTAATATCTTCTTCTTCAGTAGGAACGAATTCGTGAAGAGGTGGGTCAAGGAAACGGATTGTTACCGGGCAGCCTTCAAGTGCTTCATAAAGCTTTTCAAAGTCGCCCTGCTGATAAGGAAGAATCTTTTCAAGAGCAGCTTCTCTTTCTTCAGCTGTATCTGAACAAATCATTTCTCTGAATGCAGCGATCCTGTCTTCTTCAAAGAACATATGCTCTGTACGGCAAAGGCCGATACCTTCAGCACCGAGTTCACGAGCCTTCTTTGCGTCAGCAGGTGTATCAGCGTTTGTACGAACCTTGAGCTTTCTGAACTTGTCAGCCCAGCCCATAATTCTGCCGAATTCGCCGGCAATAGTAGCATCCTTTGTAGGAATTACGCCGTCATAGATGTTACCTGTTGAACCGTCAATTGAAATATAGTCACCTTCGTGGTATTCCTTACCTGCGAGAGTAAACTTCTTGTTTTCTTCATCCATATTGATGTCGCCGCAGCCTGATACACAGCAAGTACCCATACCACGAGCAACTACTGCTGCGTGAGATGTCATACCGCCACGAACTGTGAGGATACCCTGTGAAGCTTTCATACCTGTAATATCTTCAGGTGATGTTTCAAGACGAACAAGTACAACCTTTTCGCCCTTTTCGTTCCATTCTACTGCATCATCAGCAGTGAATACAACTTTACCGCAAGCAGCACCAGGAGATGCGCCGAGACCCTTACCGATTGGTGTAGCCTTCTTAAGAGCATCAGTATCAAACTGAGGGTGAAGAAGAGTATCAAGGTTACGAGGGTCAATCATAGCAACAGCTTCAGCTTCTGTCTTATGTCCTTCATCTACAAGGTCACAAGCAATCTTAAGAGCAGCCTGAGCTGTTCTCTTACCATTACGGCACTGAAGCATATAGAGCTTCTTGTTTTCAACTGTGAATTCCATATCCTGCATATCGTGGTAGTGATTTTCAAGAGTATCACAAACCTTGATGAAATCAGCATATGCTTCAGGGAATTCTTTTTCCATTTGAGCGATAGGCATTGGTGTACGAACACCGGCAACTACGTCTTCGCCCTGTGCGTTGATAAGGAATTCACCCATCAACTTATTTTCACCGGTAGCAGGGTCACGAGTGAAAGCAACACCAGTACCTGATTCATTGTTAAGGTTACCGAATACCATAGGCATTACATTAACAGCAGTACCCCATGAATATGGAATATCGTTATCTCTACGATATACATTTGCACGAGGGTTGTCCCATGAACGGAATACAGCTTCAATAGCAAGCTTAAGCTGTTCAACAGGGTCTGAAGGGAAATCTTCGCCGAGCTGCTTCTTATATTCAGCCTTAAACTGAATAGCAAGCTCCTTGAGGTCAGCAGCTGTAAGCTCTACATCATACTGAACACCCTTTTCTGCTTTCATCTTGTCGATAAGCTGTTCAAAATACTTCTTACCAACTTCCATAACTACATCAGAGAACATCTGGATGAATCTTCTGTATGAGTCATATACGAAACGCTCGAAAGCAGGATCATCGTTACCTGCAATCATAGTTTCAACTACCTGGTCGTTAAGACCGAGGTTAAGGATAGTATCCATCATACCAGGCATTGATGCTCTTGCACCTGAACGAACTGATACAAGAAGAGGATTTTGAAGATCACCGAACTTCTTGCCGTTGATTTCTTCCATCTTCTTAACGCCTTCCATAACCTGAGTCATGATTTCGTCATTGATTTTGCGACCGTCTTCGTAATACTGTGTACAAGCTTCAGTTGTAACAGTGAAACCCTGTGGTACAGGAAGACCGATTTTAGTCATTTCTGCAAGGTTTGCACCCTTACCACCGAGCAAATTACGCATGGTCATGTCGCCTTCTTCAAACATGTAAACCCACTTGTTTGCCATTTGAGTTACCTCCTAAAATTATTTATAGCTTTAATATTCTTATACTCGTTTTTAAGGCCAAAATTTATTGCCGTAATAAATAACAATTCTTGCCTTCACAGTATAATGCGATAGAATTATAACATACTATAAAGCAAATTACAAATATTTTTCTAAAAAAATTAAGAAAATATGTAGTTTTTATAATAATACTTGCAAATATTTGCGTTTTGTAGCATAATTAGAAACGATAAAAAGTATGCGTTTTTATAAATTATATATATTTGAGAGGAAATACATTATGAAGTGTGCAATAATTTTAGCCGGCGGTAAAGGCACAAGAATGAAAGCAACTTGCCCGAAAGTTATGTGCGAAGTGCTTTTTTCGCCTATGATTAGCTATGTTGTTGACGCGGTTAAAGAAGCCGGAGCAAAAGATATTTGCGTAATTACCGGATATAAGCACGAAGTTCTTGAAGAATACCTTGCTAAAAAGGACAGTAATATTGTAACCGCACTGCAAGAGCCGCAGCTTGGCACAGGCCATGCAGTTATGCAGGCACAAAAATTTATTGATAAGCATCTTGATGATGATATACTTATTTTAAACGGTGACGGTCCGCTTATGGACGCCGAAACGATTAACAAAGCTTATGATTATCACAAAGAAAACGGTAATTCAATTACTCTTATCAGCGCGCTTGTTGACGATACAAACGGAATAGGCCACATTAAGCGTGATGAAAACGGAACTCTTTTGCGCATAGTTGAGCATAAAGACGCAACAGAAGAAGAAAAGAAAATCAACGAATCAAATGCAGGCTGCTATTGGTTTAACGGTAAAGATTTAAGCTATGCGCTTTCAAAAATCACTAATAACAATGTGCAAAACGAATATTACCTTACCGACAGCCTTGAAATTTTGATTTCAGCCGGCAAAAACGCTGGGGCATATGTGGTTGAAAACAGCGAAGTTGTACTTGGTGCGAATGACAGAAAGCAGCTCAACATTCTCAACAACATTATGAGAAGAAATATAAACGACAGCCTTATGCTCGGCGGGGTTGACATTCCATGCACTGACGGTGTAATAATCGGCAAGGATGTAAAAATCGGCTCATCAACGGTTATTTTGCCTAACACAATTATATTAGGTGACACAGTTATCGGCGAAAACTGCACAATCGGCCCTAACACATATATTGATAATTCAAAAATCGGTGACGATGTAATACTTGATAACTGCAAAATACTTGACAGCACAGTTGAAAGCGGTGTTGATGCAGGCCCGTTTGTAAAAGTAAGGGCAAATTCCACACTTAAAAAGGGTGTGCATATCGGCAATTTTGTTGAAGTTAAGAATTCAATTGTGGGCGAAGGAACAAAAAGCGCACATTTAACATATATAGGTGACAGCGATGTAGGCAAAGATGTAAACTTCGGCTGCGGCACCGTAACCTGCAACTATGACGGTAAAAACAAATCAAGATGCACCATAGGCGACGGGGCATTTATCGGCTGTAACACAAACCTTATTGCTCCCGTTGAAGTGGGCAAAAAAGCATACATTGCAGCAGGTTCAACCATTACGGATGACATACCCGGCGATTCACTTGCAGTTGCAAGAGCAAGGCAAGTTATAAAAGAAAATTGGGTTAATATTAAAAAGCCATACAAGGAGAAAAAATAAGTGAAAAAGATATTGGCTGTATTTTGCTCACTGGTAATTATTGCTACAATATTTATTGCGTGTTCAAACATTCAGCAAACCTCGGGCGATAACAAGCAAGAATCGGAAAATTCAAGCTCCACAACCGAATCAACAACAGCGAGAACAACCGAAGATTTATCAACCAAATTTAAAGAAGCTGAAACGAATAAAATTTACCCGGCACTTAAAAAAGATTTTGATTCTTCTTTCCCATATGAAATTGCAAGCTACACAAGCTACTACCTTTCATCTAACGAAACAAGAACGAAAAATATTCACGAAGCGGTTGACCATTTAAACTCCGTGGTTATTCCTGCCGGCAAAACCTTTTCTTTCAACCAAACGGTAGGCAAAAGAACTGTGCTTGCAGGGTACGAAGCCGCTAAAGTAGTGCAGGGTGACGAATTTGTAGACGGACTCGGCGGCGGAATATGCCAGGTAAGTTCCACAGTATTCCAAAGCGTACTGCGTGCAAATTTGCAAATTAAAGTCAGAGCCTGCCATTCGCTTGAAATAAGCTATGTACCGCTCGGCGGTGATGCAACTGTTCAATGGAACAGCCAGGATTTTCAATTTGTAAATAATTCCGACAGTGACATAAGGTTGAGCGTTACTGCAAACGACGGAACATTGACCTGCACGGTTGAAGCGAAAAAAGACATAAATCCGGGCAAGGTTGACATAAAGATTAAAAAGGACGGAAAAAGTTATGTACTCACCCGCAGTGTTAACGGGGAAGTAAATTACACAACTTACAGCAAATATTCCAAGCCTAAAACAGAAAAAACAACCAAAAAGAGCGATAAAAAAGACAAAGATAAAAAGGATAAGGATAAAAAAGACAAGGACAAGAAAAGCACCAAGAAAAAATCAGATTAAATAATTCAAAAAAAGAGGTGAAACGGTGAAAAAATACAATTATTTTGATGATGAAGCAGACGAAATTGAAGAAGTAAAAAAATCAAATTCCAAAAAACCAGGTAAAATAGATTTATCCACTATTATAAACGAATTCAAAAAAATTGAAGCCACCGTTCACGAAGAAGCCGAAGAAGATATTGAAGTGGTGGAGAAATTTCCGCTTTTGCGCAGTGCAGTTATTAAAGGATTATGGATTGCAGGCGCAATACTTATAGCGATAATAATGGCAGTTTCGTTTTCCATATCACTAAACAGCAAAAACAAAAAAGCTGAACAGTTTAACAAAGATGCAGGAAATGTCTGCATAAACTACATAAAAAAATACGGTTCGGTTAAATGGGAGGCTCTTGACGAAGCAAAGTACGGTGAAAACAAAGCCAAGCTTACCGGTGTTTGCTATGCAAGGCAAATGGATTTTAACGGCAACGGACGCGATGAACTTATGCTTTGCTACAACAGCGATAATGTTTATTACCTTGAAGTTTGGGGCTACCACAATGGTGATTTCAGCCAGCTGTATAAAGACGAAGCAAACTCCACGCAAAAGGAAACAGAGGGTTACTGGGTATCGTTTTACAGAAAAGGAAATAAATACCTGATTTGTAAAAATGACAAAAACAACCCACGAAACCTTACAACATACACACTGAGAAACGGAAAATTCAGAAAAAGCGGCACTGCAAGTTACGACATTGCAAGTGACACTTATTCTATAAAAGGCAAAATTATAAAAGATAAATTTGAAACTATTGAACTTTCATGTTTCAGAAAATCAAAGGCAGAAATAACTACCGAACTTGTGAGCGCAAATATTGACGCATTCGGCAACATCAGTTCACAGGCAATTGCAAACACATTAAGTGAAAAAGAAAGAAAAGCAAATGCGTATTACGAAGTAGTTAGAAAAAGGCTTGAAAAATACGGTCAGCCAAGTATTAAAACCGATGATGACGGAGAAAAATACATTGACGGTGTTGCATATGTTAAGCAAATCGACTTTAACGCAGACGGCAACGACGAACTTTGTATGGTTTACAGAACATACAAGAGTATGAGCAAATATGACGAATACTCCGGCGATTACATTTATTATGACAAGCCGCAGTACAGCCTTGATATTTACAAATGGGACGGAAATTCGGCAAAGCGTGTAATAAATAAAGAATGTGTTTCCGTTTATTTTGATGATGACTCGGTATTTTACTTACTGCTTAAAAAGGGTAAGAAAACGACTAATCTTTGCACAAATAATTATGATAAAGAAAACAATTACAACTTCACTGCAAATTCAAAAGAATATGCATATAAAAAAGGTGTATTCACCCCGATTTACAGTGCAAAAGAAGTTAACGATTACGGATATAAATCATTTTATATAAATGATGAAAGAGTATATAATCGCGAGTGGGAGCAAAAAGGCTACAATGTACCGCTGTTTTTAAATGATGAGGACAGCGTGGACACATCAAAATATGACTTGACATATTTTTCAGGTGAAAATTCAAGCGACTTTGAACAAACGCTGAAAAATACAATTGATGAAATTCAAAAGCTTAACAAAGAATACACACCTGAAAATAATACAGATTAGTCTAAAGCGGCTAAAACGCGCCGACAAATATAATAAATAAACCTATTCGCCTCCCTTGCAAAGGGAGGTGGGT
>FR895309.1:33868-42630 GCA_000434995.1 Firmicutes bacterium CAG:341
CTTTTTGGCGCTTTTTGTCTTTTGCTCGGGGGCAGTACCGTCGTACAGCTCCCACTCACAAAATACAAAATTTATCTCGCTTTATCCAAAATCTGCCAGCGTGTAGAAATTTATCCCAACGCTTTTTTAGTTGTGTTTTATTTTTTGACAGATTCAATTATGCCTTCGGCAAGGCCTGCAATGCCTTGAATTTCTGACGGAATAATGATTTTTGTTGCCTGACCGTCGGCAGCTTTTGCGAAAGCTTCGAGTGCTTTGAGCTTAAGAACAGACTCATTTGCATCTGCTTCATTAAGCATTTTGATTGCATCTGCCGTTGCTTTTTGCACCTTGGCAATAGCTTCTGCTTCACCCTCTGCTTCTCTGATTTTAGCTTCTTTTTCAGCTTCTGCGGCAAGGATTGCCGATTGCTTATCTGCCTGCGCTTCAAGAATTTTTGATTCCTTATGGCCCTCTGCCACAAGAATGCGTGATTGCTTTTCACCCTCTGCACGAAGTATAGCTTCTCTTCTTTCACGCTCCGCTTTCATTTGTTTTTCCATTGCGTCCTGAATTTCTCTCGGCGGAATAATATTTTTAAGTTCAACACGGTTAACCTTAATGCCCCAAGGGTCAGTTGCTTCATCAAGAATTACTCTTATTTTTGCATTGATTGTATCACGGGAGGTAAGGGTTGAATCAAGCTCAAGTTCACCGATTATATTACGAAGAGTTGTTGCCGAAAGATTTTCAATAGCGGAAATCGGGTTTTCAACACCGTAACAATAAAGCTTTGGGTCTGTAATTTGGAAGAATACTACTGTATCAATCTGCATAGTTACATTATCTTTTGTAATAACCGGTTGCGGCTTAAAGTCTACTACCTGCTCTTTAAGAGAAACTGTTTTTGCAATTCTGTCAATAAACGGAACTTTAACATGAAGCCCTGTTTCCCATGTTGCAAAATATGCACCGAGGCGTTCAATTACAAAAGCTTTTGACTGCGGTACTATCCTGATGTTTGTAAGTACAAACAAAATAATTACTGCAATGATTACTAAAAATACAATTACCAATTTCATAATTTTCTCCTTTTCTATCTTTTATATAAGTATATGCTATTCTTTTTTTACTATCAATTTGACTCCGTCAATTTTTTCTATAATAACTTTTGTTCCTTTTTCTATGATTGATGAATCCAAACTTCGTGCAGTCCATATTTTTCCGTCTACTTTCACAAGTCCGGTGCCGTCAATATTGTTTATATCTTCAATAACGGTGGCAATTAAGCCTATGCATCTGTCTGCATTAGTCGGCTCAACCTTAACGGTAAGCTTCTTTTTAACAATCGGCCTTGTTATCAGCAGCATTAAAACAGATGTTACGATAAAAACAATTATCTGCACATAAAGTTTTGCACCCAAAAGGCTTGAAACAAGCGCGGCACACGAACCGATTACAAACCAAACAGATACAAGCTGAACTGTTACCGCTTCAAGCACACCGAAGATTATTCCGGCACAAATCCAGACTATATACATTTTTTCAAAACTCATTATACCACCTCCGTTTTCAATTAACACATAAAATGCATTTCCATATGTTGTGCTTATTATACCATATTTGGTGCATATTTTCAATATATAGTGCAGTTGCAAAAATGAGATTTACAATCTGTTCATAAACAATACTACCCCGATAACACAGCGTTTTTCAAACCACAAGGACTTGTATATGAAAAAACCACCCTTACATATTGCATAAGGGTGGTTAATAATTTTATTTATCTTATTGCGTCTTTCATTGATTTAACATAATCAAATACATATTTAGGTGCATCTTTGCCATGCTCTGCCACAATATTTACTATTGCCGAGCCGACTATAACACCGTCGGCATATGCTGAAAATTCCTTTGCCTGCTGTGGCTTGTTAATACCGAAGCCGATTGCAACAGGAACATCCGTTACACTTTTGATATGTGAAACTATTGACTGCAAATCTGTTTTGATTTCATTTCTCATACCGGTAACACCCATTGAAGAAACGGTATAAATAAAGCCTTTTGCGTCACTTGCTATCATTTTAATTCTGTCTTCACTCGTAGGTGCAATAAGTGAAATTACATCTATATCATATTTTTCGGCAACGCTTTGAAGTTCGTCCTTTTCTTCATATGGTAAATCGGGTACAATTACACCGCTTATTCCGGCATCCTTTGCATTTTGCAAAAATTTATCATATCCGTATTTAAAAAGAACATTAAGATAAGTCATATAAACCAAAGGAGTATCTACCCTGCCGCTGAGCTTTTTTGTAAGTTCAAAAACTTTATCGGTGGTAGTGCCTTGCGCAAGGGAACGCAAATTTGCTTCTTGAATAACAGGGCCTTCGGCAATAGGGTCTGAAAAAGGAATACCGATTTCGATTAAATCACAGCCGCCGTTTGCCATAGCTGTCATAATTTCAAGTGATGAGTCTAAATCAGGATCACCCGCTGTAACAAAGCCAATAAAAGCTTTTCCGTTTTTAAATGCATTTGAAATATTACTCATGTAAATCAACTCCTCTGTATCTTGCTATTGCGGCAACATCCTTATCGCCCCTGCCTGAAAGGCAGCAAATAATAATATCATCCTTGCTCATAGTCGGTGCAAGTTTCATAAGATGTGCTACTGCGTGAGCTGACTCAATTGCACAAATAATTCCCTCTGTTTTTGCAATATATTCAAATGCTTCAACAGCTTCATCATCAGTTACAGCCACATATTCCGCCCTGCCGATGTCATGCAAATATGCATGCTCCGGGCCGACACCCGGGTAATCAAGCCCTGCGCTGATTGAATATACAGGGGCGATTTGACCATATTCATTTTGGCAGAAATATGATTTCATTCCGTGGAAAACACCTAAAGAGCCGGTTGAAATAGTTGCGGCAGTTTCGCCTGTGTGAATTCCCCTGCCTGCTGCTTCACAGCCGATAAGCCTTACATCCTTATCATTTATAAAGTTATAAAACATACCCATAGCGTTTGAGCCGCCGCCTACGCACGCCATTACGGCAGTAGGAAGCTTGCCCTCTTTTTCAAGTATCTGCTCTCTCGCTTCTTTTGAAATTACGGATTGAAAATCCCTTACAATCATAGGAAAAGGATGAGGTCCCATTACAGAACCCAAAACATAAAGGGTATCATCAACACGGTTTACCCATTCACGCATAGCTTCGTTTACTGCGTCTTTAAGAGTCATTGTGCCTGTTGTAACCGGATGAACCTTTGCACCCAAAAGCTCCATTCTGTAAACATTGAGTGCCTGGCGGACAGTATCTTCCTTGCCCATAAATATTTCACATTCAAGCCCCATAAGAGCAGCGACAGTTGCAGTGGCAACACCGTGCTGGCCTGCTCCGGTTTCGGCAATAACTCTTGTTTTGCCCATTTTTTTGGCAAGCAGGCACTGGCCGAGAACATTATTTATTTTATGTGCGCCGGTATGGTTTAAATCCTCACGCTTTAAATAGATTTTTGCACCGCCCAAATCTTTAGTCATATTTTCGGCATAATAAAGAAGTGAAGGTCTGTTTGCATACTCCCTAAAAAGTGTATCAAGTTCAGATACAAATTCAGGGTCATTTTTATAATGTTCATATGCATTTTCAAGATTTATAATTTCGTTCATCAAGGTTTCCGGTATGTACTGGCCACCGTGAACTCCGTAGCGTCCTTTACTCATTTTTCATAATCTCCATAATTTCTTTAATTTTATTGTAATCTTTATTTGAATTTGTTTCCACCGCAGATGATAAATCAATGCAATACGGATTTGCCTCATCAATTGCGGCTTTTATATTATCTTTATTTATCCCGCCGGCAAGGAAAAAAGGCTTTTTGCTTTTCGGCAAAATGCTCCAATCAAATTTCTTGCCTGTTCCCGTGCCTGAATCAAACAAAAAATAATCGGTATCATAATCGTTAATTTTATCAAACATTTGGGGATTAAAATATTTTATAACCGGAACATCAAAGCCTTTGCAAAATTCAGGTGTTTCATCACCGTGAAGCTGTATGGTATCTATTATACCGTTTTTGGTAAAATATTCAATATTTTCCTTGCTGTCATTTACAAACACGCCTACCGCATTTATACCCTTATCCAAATGCTTTTTTAAAAGATTTGCAGTTTTTCGATTTATACTCCGCCTAAACCCCGGTGTTAAAATAAAGCCGATATAATCAGGTTTAAGCTCATTTACATATTCAATATCTTCAAGCCTTTTAAGCCCGCAAATTTTAAGCTTTGCCATACAGCAACTCCCTGAGCATTTCTTTTTTATTACTGCTTTTCATAAAAGTTTCGCCGATAAGCACCGCATCTGTCTTATTATTTTGCAAAACTTCTATATCTTCGTGTGTTTTTATTCCGCTTTCCGATACAAAAATTATATCTTTAGGAATAATAGCTCTGTACCTTGTGGAATTATTTACATCAACGCTGAAATCTTTAAGATTTCTGTTATTAACACCTATAATTCTTGCGCCCGAAGCAATAGCTGATTTTATTTCTTCTTCATTATGCGCTTCCACCAGGGCGGATATACCCAAAGTATCGCAAATTTTGATATATTCGCTGATAGTTTGCGTATCAAGAATGGCACAAATAAGAAGCACTGCTTTAGCACCAAGCACCTTTGCTTCATATATCTGATAATCGCACACCGTAAAATCTTTTCGCAAAACGGGAATTGATACATTTTCGCAAATTTCTTTTAAATATTTATCACTGCCCATAAACCATTTCGACTCGGTAAGGCAGCTTATTGCACTTGCGCCTGCACTTTCATATTCCTTTGCTATTTGGAGATACGCAAAATCCTCGCTTATCACCCCTTTTGACGGTGAAGCCTTTTTCACTTCGCAAATAAACGAAAGGTTTTCGCCTTTAAGTGCTTTTTCAAATTCAAAATCACCCTTTGGCATTGCAAGTGCCTGCGCTTTGATTTCATCATAAGGCTTATTTTTTATTATTTCTTTATATCTTTCTCTCGTGTTTTGTGCAATGGTATCAAGTATATTCATTATTCATTAGTTACCTTTACAAAATTTTCAAGAACCTTGTATGCTTCGCCTGATGTTATTATATCCTGTGCTTTTTTAACTGCGTCTGCAAGTGAAATTCCCAAAATGCCGGCGTATATTGCCGCTCCGGCATTAAGAGCTACCGCTGTGTTTTGTGCGGCAGTACCTTTGCCCTGAAGAATTGCTGTTGTAATTTTCGCATTTTCTTCAGGTGTTCCACCGATAAGGTCATCTTTATTTACTCTTTCAAATCCGAAATCTTCCGGCTTGATTGTATAATACGAAATATTTTTGCCCCTGACTTCTGCAACCTTGGTTTCTGCCGATGCACTGATTTCATCAAGGCAATCCATTCCGTAAACCACCATTGCGTCCGTTACACCGATTTTAACAAGTGCCTTTGCAATTTTTTCAACATATTCTTCGCTGAACACACCAAGCACCATTCTGTCTGCTTTGCCCGGATTTGTAAGCGGGCCTAAAATATTAAATACGGTGCGTATACCGATTTGCTTTCTGACCGGACCTACAAAACGCATTGCAGTGTGATATTTTTGTGCAAAAAGGAATGCAATATTATTTTCATCAAGTGATTTTTTCATAAGTTCGCTTTCGCAATCAATTTTTACACCGAGTGCTTCAAGGCAATCTGCCGTGCCGCACTTTGATGATGCCGCGCGGTTACCGTGCTTAACTATTGTAACACCGGCACAAGCTGCCACAAAAGCGGAAGTTGTGGAAATGTTAAACGAATTTGATTTATCCCCGCCTGTGCCTACTATATCAAGTGCGTGGCCGCCGATATTAAACTGTGCTGCCTTTGCACGCATTCCGGTTGCGGCACCGGCAATTTCTTCTTCCGTTTCGCCCTTCATTGCAAGTGCTGTAAGAAATGAAGAAATAACTGCATCACTAACTTCGCCGCTCATAATTTCATCTATTGCCTGCCTTGATTCTTCAAAAGTCAGGTCCTGCTTTGCAGATACCTTTGCAAGTAATTCTTTAATCATAACTATACCCCCAAAAAATTCCTGATTATATCTATTCCGTTCGGTGTCATTATTGATTCAGGGTGAAACTGAACACCGAATACATTATATTTTTTATGTTCAACTGCCATTATTTCACCGTCATCTGTTTTGGCTGTGATTTTTAAGCAATCGGGCAATGTGCTTTCATCTGCCGAAAGTGAATGATACCTTGCTACATCAATTGAATTTCCCAATCCTTTAAAAAGCTTTGATGAATTATCAATTTCGCATTTGCTCTGCTTTCCGTGCATCAACTGCTTTGCATACGATACAACCCCTCCGTACGCTTCGCAAATTGATTGATGCCCAAGGCAAACGCCTAATATTTTCATCTCGCTTCCGAGTTCTTTTACCACATCAATGCAAATGCCTGCGTCCTTTGGCCTTTTAGGGCCGGGTGATAAAATAATGTGGCTTGGTGCAAGCTCTTTAATTTCATCCACCGTCATTTCATCGTTTCTGATGATTTTAATATCGTCATTGATTGTGCCTACAAGCTGAAAGAGGTTATATGAAAAGCTGTCATAATTATCTATTAAAAGTATCATTATTCTTCCTCCCCGCTTGCGTTTAAAGCAGTCATAACCGCTTTTGCTTTATTTATGCACTCATTATGTTCTTTCACTGCAACGGAATCGGCTACAATGCCTGCACCGGAGCGAACATATACCTTTCCGCGCTTTTTATATGCCAGGCGAATTGCAATGCAGGTATCAAGATTTCCTGTTAAATCAATATATCCCACTGCACCGCCGTAAATACCGCGCTTGTTGTTTTCAAGTTCGTTTATTATTTGCATAGCCCTGATTTTCGGTGCGCCTGAAAGTGTGCCTGCCGGCAAAACTGCATCTACCGCATCAAGTGCTGTTTTATCATCTCTTATTTCACCCGTCACGGTTGAACCGATATGCATCACATGGCTAAACTTTAATATTTGATGATATTTGCTTACCTTAACACTGCCGAACTTGCTGATTTTTCCTAAATCGTTTCGTCCTAAATCCACAAGCATATTATGCTCTGCAAGTTCTTTAGGGTCTTTTAAAAGTTCAGCTTCAAGCTTTAAATCTTCCTTACTTGTTTTGCCCCTTGCCCTTGTGCCTGCCAGCGGATAAGTGCTTAACTTTCCGTCTTTTAGCTTTACAAGGGTTTCCGGTGAAGCACCTGCCATTTCAATATCATTACTTGAAAAATAAAACATATAAGGCGAAGGATTAAGCTTTCTTAAACTCTTATATGTGTTAAAAAGCGAACCCTCCATCTCGGCTTCAAGCCTGTTTGATAAAACAACCTGAAAAATATCGCCCTCTTTTATGTAATCCTTGGCTTTTTCCACCATATCGGTATACTGCTTTTCATTAAATAAAGGCTTAAATTCGGTTTTTATCTTCGGCTTTTCAATTTCAGCTTCTTCACCGTTTATAATAATGTTTTTCATTATTTCAAGCTCTTTTGATGCAATCCTGTAATTTTCTTCAAGATTATCAAGCTGCATATTTACTATAAGGATGATTTCGTTTTTTCTGTTATCAAACGCTATAACTTTATCAAACAGCATTAAATCAACATCTTTAAAGTTTCCGTCGTCATTGGCGTCAAGCTTTAAGCTCGGCTCGGCATATTTTACATAATCATATCCAAAGTAGCCTACAAGCCCGCCCGTAAAATTAGGAAGTTCCTCAATCTTCGGTGCTTTATGCTCGGCAAGAATTTGGTTAATATATTTTCTTGGGTCGCCCACACATTTTTTAACACCGAATGAATCAATAACCGTTACATTATAATTTGTGCAGCTTACTTCTGCTTTAGGGTCATATCCTAAAAATGTATAATGCCCTGTTTCATTAGCATCATCGCACGATTCAAGCATATAGCAGTGCGAACTCACATTTTTAAGCTTTTTTAAAACCTTTAGCGGTGTTACATCCGCCTTAAGCCTTGTGCTTAAAGCTACGGTGCAATAATCTTGATATTTTTCTTTGATTTCATCAACAGTCGGTTTAATCTTCATTTTCATTCCTCTTGTCTTTCCTCTTGCAAAAGGGTAACAAAAAAAGCCCTCGGTAATACTATTGTATTACCAAGGGCGAAAATTACTTTCCGTGGTGCCACCTTGTTTTATGGGTAACCATACACTTTGCAAGATACTATCATATCTCCGACCACTAACGCAGGTCATCGCGTTACGGAATACTAAGCCTAAGCTTTTCACCGTACCCTCAACGGTCCATTTAACAAGCCGTTTACTGCTTTCATCCCAGCACCGAAAGCTCTCTGTGAGTTCGTATCTCGTTTTTATCTCCGTTTCAACGGTTTACATTTTAAATTGTGTATTTATATTATCACACTAAAGTGATGATGTCAAGATAAATTAAAAATTTCCGTTAAAACACAGAAATATCAACAACCTTGTCCCAAATGTTTTTTAACAACTCATTTTCAATTTTTGCATTATTCATAAAATCTTCTGCTTTATAAAACTCGACGGGTTCTTTGTAAAATTCGCAAAATGAAATTCCTTCTTGCTTTGAGTCATTTACAAAATAAGTTACCGAATACCGTTTACCTTTATATGTAAATTCGACTTCATCACCCATCTCTATCCAGTTTTTGAAATTTTCAAAATCATTCATCAGTTTTCATTCTCCTTCCATTTACCCACCTATGCCTATGTGGCA
>FR895309.1:42671-76576 GCA_000434995.1 Firmicutes bacterium CAG:341
CAATGCAAGCGGCAGTTTGAACATACCAACACTTTTAATTTAATTTCTTAAAACTGTGTTTTAACGCTATATTTTCACACTTTATTTGCCGGACAGGAGAATTTTGGCATAAGCGTTTTCAAGTGTTGAGTTATAAATAATTTTATCTTTTATATCGCTTGCGCTTTCATAATCGGCAGATGATTTGGAGGTCACAAAATAGAAAGCCACTCCTTTTTGCGCACACTTTTTTGCAAAAGCCTTTGCACTTTCAGGCACGGTTGCGCTGTGATACATTTCGTGCAAAACAACATCAACATTATCTATATTATAATTATTATAATCAATATTTATATAAGGCTTAATTACCAATATATTTTTGGGCGCAAAACGGGGACTTGGTATTTTTTCATTTGCTTTGCCTAAGTACAAAAAGTTATCCGAAGAGTCTGCGCTCACAATTTCATTTGCCGAAAAAATACCGTTATAGCTTACAAAAACACCCTTTTGATTTTTCAAAACCTGCATTAAAGCCGCGTTGAAATTTGAAATACCGTTTGCCGTTTCATCCTCAATCGGCTTGTCGGAAGCGGTGATTACAATATTTTTATCATAAAACATATTTGCAAGAAGTGACGAAGTATACGCAAGGGTATCCGAACCGTGAAGAATAATAATATTATCGCTTTCACTTTCATTAACAGCCGCAATCAGCTTTTGCCAAAGTGCAAAATCCATATTTTCGGATAAAACGGTAAAAGGCGAAGAAAACGAAAAATCAACATCCCGTGTTAAATTTTCATCTGCATAATCGACAACTTTAAAAGGCGAGTCAAGATGAATATTATCATCCTTTTTACACGCGATAGTTCCGCCCGTGGAAATAATTGAAATTTTCATAATGTCACCATATTAAAATCGGCAGGAGAAAACCCCTGCCGAACATCTTATTTTGTAAAGAATACCTTGAAAGCTTTATACGCCATATAGGTATCAATTTTGCTGACTATTTCATAAGGTGAATGCATTGAAAGAACAGGCACACCCACATCAATAACATCAACATCAAGGTTGGCAATATACATAGCAACAGTTCCGCCGCCGCCTGCATCTACCTTGCCAAGCTCACCGCTTTGCCACAAAACATCGTTTGATTCAAGCAGATTTTTAACAAAGCTTACATATTCGGCAGAAGCGTCTGAAGTTCCGCCCTTACCTCTTGCGCCTGTGAATTTGGTTACGCAGACACCCTGGTTAATAAATGAAGAATTATTTTTTTCAAACGGGGTTGACCAAGTAGGGTCAAACGCAGCGTTAACATCAGCTGAAAGGCACTTTGAATTTGAAAGAACATCCCTGCCCTCACAACCTTCAAGCCTTGCCAAATCTTCAATAAAATATTTAAGATAGCTTGAATTAAGACCTGTGTTTCCGTCTGAACCTGTTTCTTCCTTATCTGTCAAAACAGTAAGTGCTGTATATTCAGGTGCATCATCAACATCCAAAATCGCCTGAAGTGCCGGGTATGAGCAAACACGGTCATCGTGGCCGTAACCGCCGATTAAGCTTCTGTCAAAGCCAATATCATCTACTGTGAAAGCAGGTACGAGTTCAAGCTCGGCTGAAAGAAAATCTCTTTCAACAATACCGTATTTTTCAAAAAGAATATTAAGCAAATTAAGTTTGATTTTTTCGCTTACATCATCATCTTTAAACGGGCGTGAACCGATTACAACATTGAGTTCTTCACCCTTAACGATTTCATTTGCTTTTCTTGACATCTGCTCTGCGCCCAAGTGCGGCAAAATATCCGTAATGCAGAATTTAGGGTCTGCCGGGTCTTCGCCGACTTTAACATCAATATGAGTTCCGTCATTTTTGCAAATTCTGCCGTGAAGTGAAAGCGGAATTGCAGTCCACTGGTATTTTTTAATACCGCCGTAATAGTGGGTTTTGAAAAATCCAAGACTTCCGTCCTCATAAACAGGGCATTGCTTTAAATCAAGACGCGGGGAATCAATATGCGCCGCACTGATTCTTACTCCGTCACAAACAGGCCTTTTGCCCTTGACTGCAAGAATAATTGCCTTGCCCCTGTTGAAATAATAAACTTTATCTCCTGCTTTAAGCGGCTTGCCGAATTTATCAAATTCAACAAAACCGTGTTCTTTTGCAAGTGCAAGTGCAGATTTTGCAAACTCTCTTTCCGTCTTATTTTCAAAAAGAAATTTTTTGTAGCCCTCGCAAAATTCATCGCAAGCTTTAAGCTCTTCTTCGCTCATAAAGTCTACGCCGTTTTCCTTTTTGTTAAAAAGCTTTTTTTGAAGTTCTTTTGCTTCTTCGCTCATTTTTATCACCTTTCTGAAAGTTATTTTTAAAATCCGAGAGAATGAAGTATATCGTCAATTTCTCGGTCAATATCATCTTCATCATTATTATAAATCACAAAATCACAATTTGATTTAAAATAATCTTCGCTAAATTGAGAGGATAGGCGTTTTTTCGCCTCCTCCACGGTTATATTATCACGCTTTGTTATGCGCTCAATTCTTGTTTTTTCACTTGCCAAAACAGCAATTGTTTTAAAACATTTATTTTGTGCTTTTGCTTCAAAAAGCTGCGGTGCATCAAGCACGCACGGTAATTTTGCAAGGCTTTCACATCTGCCGATTACCGCCGGGTGAACAAGGCTGTTAAGCTTTTCAAGCTTCGATTTATCGTTAAACACAATATTTCCGAGCTTCTTTCTGTCAAGCTTACCGTTTGTTAATATATCACCGAATTCATCACAAAGTGTTTTCACAAGAATTTTATCATTATCATAAATATTTTTAACCACATCGTCGCAGTCAACAATATTAAATCCATGTTTTTCAAGCTTTTTGCAAATATAGCTTTTGCCTGCACCCGATTGACCTGTTAAGCCGAGAGTGAAAGGCTTGTTTAAATCAATCACGGTAAATGCCGCGGCACGAATAAGGCGATTATACACTGCCATTCCCACACCTGTTGTATGCGGTATGCGGGCATAAACGGTTTCGGCTCCCATTTCATCAAGCTTTCGCAGTGCGTCAAACAATTCCCTCGCCTGCGATAAATCATCACTTTCGCTTCCGTAATTAACTCGCGGTATATCAACCTCGTCTTCATCAAAGCACAGAGCAAACGCGCCTTTTTGCTTATTTACAAAAGCTTCGTAAGTTTTTCTGTTTGCGTCAACAATAACAACTCTTGCTTTGGGTGCATAATGCTTGTATTTCATACCGGGTGACTGTGCAGTTTCATTATCTTTCATTCCGTGAAGAACCGCATTCGCCACAACAACTTCGCCTATCACATCTTCAAGCATTTCTTTTGTAACTGCACCGGGGCGCAAAATAGTAGGCACATCGCTTGCAAGGGTGATAACGGTTGATTCCACCCCGTATTCGCAATCTCCGCCGTCAATAATCGCATCAATCTTACCCGCCATATCATCAATAACATACTTTGCCCTTGTAGGCGACGGTAAGCCGGAGGTATTTGCACTCGGTGCGGCAATCGGGCAATGTGCCGCTTCAATAAGCCTATGTGCAATCTCATTTGCCGGCATACGAACTGCAACAGTATCAAGTCCGCCGCTTACAACATTGCCCACCAGCTCGCTTTTAGGCAAAATTATAGTTAATGCGCCGGGGAAAAATGTGTCTATCAGTGCCTGCGCTTTAGGTGTAACCTCTTTAACCAAAGGGATTATATCCTCTTTTTTTGCAATATGCACGATTAAAGGATTATCACTCGGCCTGCCCTTTGCTTTATAAATATTTTTAACTGAATTTTCATTAAGTGCGTTTGCACCCAAACCGTAAACGGTTTCAGTAGGAAACGCAACAAGCCCGCCTGCTTCAAGTATCTTGCCTGCAAGCTCAATATCATCATTTTTGGTTGATAAAATTTTAGTTTCCATTATTTTTATGTTTACCTGCCTTTGCAGTAATTATGTAAAAAATCGGAATGGTCAGAAACAGTATCCACGCAGGATGCCACATACTTTTTAAAAAGCCTAAAAGCAAAAATACAATAAGCACAAGTACGGGATAGCAGAAAATTACCGGCTTTTTCTTTTCAGCGGCAATTATACCTGTATAAAAAAGAGGAATTGTCAAAAGCACTATCCAGCCCATTTTCCAGCCGTTTGCACCCAAAAATGTACCTATTAAGCAATATGCGATAACTGCCAGCACGGGATACGACGGAAACAGCCAGCTTCTTCTTTTCTTTTCCTTTTTTCTTTCCTCTCGCTCTCTTTCCCTTTCGTGAAAATACGCTTCTTCCTTTTGCTCCTCTAATAACTCTTTCTCTTTGAGTGACGGCTGCGGAGCTGAAAGCTGCGTTTCCTGCTGCTCCTCTTTTTCTTCATTTTCAGCCTTGCCTGTAAATTCATCAATAAGCTCGTTTACCGCTTTTTCTTCTTCACTCTCGGCAGTGGCATTTTCGGCTTCTTCCTGTGCCTCACCTTTTACAAGCGAATCAATCGAAACACCGTAAAATTCGGCAAGCTTGCCGATATTATCAATATCGGGAGTGGAATTGCCCTGCTCCCATTTTGAAACAGACTGGCGTGATATACCCAAAACTTCACCGAGTGCGTCCTGGCTCAATCCCTTTTCCGTTCTTAACTTTTTTAAATATTCGCCCTGTTTAATTGACATATATAACTAACCTCAAAATTATTCTTCGCCCTGTGCTTTAAGCTTTTCGGCTGTATCGGCAGTAATAAGAGCGTCTATCATTTCATCCATATCCCCGTTTAAAAACTGCTCAAGCTTATAAAGAGTAAGGCCTATTCTGTGGTCTGACACTCTGCCCTGTGGGTAATTATAAGTTCTTATTCTCTCACTTCTGTCACCTGTGCCGACCTGCGCTTTTCTTTCGCCTGCAATTTCAGCGTCGTGCTTTGCTTTTTCGGCATCATAAAGACGGGAACGCAAAACTTTAAGTGCTTTTTCCTTGTTTTTATGCTGGCTTCTTTCATCCTGGCATTCAACTACCGTGCCGGTAGGTATATGAGTAATACGAATGGCAGATGAAGTTTTGTTAATATGCTGACCGCCTGCACCTGATGAGCGGAAAGTATCTATCTGCAAATCCTTTGGATTGATTTCAAAATCAACATCCTCCGCTTCGGGCAAAACAGCAACCGTAGTGGTTGAAGTGTGAATTCTGCCCTGGCTTTCGGTTTCAGGCACACGCTGAACACGGTGAACACCGCTTTCAAATTTAAAGCGTGAATATGCACCGTCACCCTCAACCAAAAAGCTGATTTCCTTATAACCGCCAAGCCCTGTTTCATTTGCATTTAAAACTTCTGTTTTAAATCCCTTTGACTCGGCATACATTGAGTACATTCTGAAAAGCACACCGGCAAAAAGTGCGCTTTCCTCGCCGCCTGCGCCGCCGCGAATTTCTATAATTACATTCTTGTCATCGTTAGGGTCACGCGGTAAAAGAAGAACTTTAAGTTCCTCTTCAATTCTCTCCATATCTTCACGGCTTTGCTCAAATTCTTCCTTAACCATTTGGGCAAAATCTGCGTCCATTCCGCCCTCGTCAAGCATTGCGCGTGATTCTTCTTCTGTTTGCTTTGCTTTTTTATATTCCCTGAATTTTTCAACAACGGGGGTTAAATGCTTAAGTTCACGCATAAGCTTTGTATATTTTTCTTGGTCTGATACAATATCCGGATTGCAAACAAGCTCGTTTACTTCCTCAAATCTGTTTTCAACCTCTTGTAACTTTTCTATCATATATTTTCCTCACTTAAAAACTTATAAAATCTTGCTAATTTTTCATTTCTCATTTCTTCGCTTGGTGATGAATCTAAAAACAAAATGTTTCCTCTCGGCTGTTCGTTATTTAATAATTCCTTTTCTTCAAGCACACGCTTTAACTGCCTGCTGACTCCTTTAGCACCGTTGAAAAAATTAACATTTCCCAAAACTTTTTGAATTTCTTTTATTGCAAGCGGGTAATGCGTACATCCCAGCACAACATTTTGCACCTTGCCTTTATATTCATTCAATGTTTCATCAAGATAATTTTCAAGCCGGGTTTTATCCCCCTGCTCTATAATATCGGCAAGGCCGACACAGGCAATAAGTGCGGTTTTGTGATTATTATATTTATAATAAAGCTTATGAAATTTTTCGCTTTCAAGCGTACCTTTAGTTGCCATAACAAGCGTAAATCCGTTTGGATTTTGGTCATACACCATTTTATATGCAGGCTCAATGGCAATTATAGGCAAGGCATACTTTTTTCTTAAAAAAGCAGAAGCCTTGGCTGAAGCTGTATTGCACGCAATAACTATTGCCTTGCAATCGTATTTTTCTATAAGCATAGATATAATTTCATCGCATCTTTCAATAATTGCTTCGTCGCTTTTATCGCCATATGGGCAATTGGCAGAATCACTGAAATAAACATAATTTTCATTCGGCAAAAGGGCAAGCGATTCGCTAAGCACGGTACTGCCGCCTATTCCCGAATCAATAAAGCCGACAGGCCTACTGCTTTTCATCATTTTTTACCGCCTTTATACTTTTATCCGCTTTTATTCTCGCAATCATAATCTCCCTGCCGCAGCCTTTACATCTGAGCTTATAATCAACTCCGAGCCTTGTAATTTCAAATTCTTTTGAACCGCAGGGATGCGGCTTTTTCATTACAACAATATCACCGAGTTTAAGTTGCATTTTCTCACCTTTACATTTTTTCACCTATAATATTATCTTTAATTTAAAACATTATATCACTATACACCTAAATTTACAACAGTAAATATTCTATCATAATTCACAAGTGTTATGAATAAAATATAACTACAAGACTATCGAAAAGAGTGAAACAAATGGAATTTTATCCTGAAGGATGCTGCGAAAAGCTCGGCAAAACTTTTGCAAGCATTGACGAAATTAAAAATGCTATGATAAAAAACGAAATCATTGAGGGCAAGGTTCTTCTTTGCGACAGGGAGCATAATTTACATATTGATTTAGGTGTAATAAGAGGAATTATTAAGCGTGAAGAGGGTGCAATAGGAATTGACGACGGAACGGTAAGGGATATTGCGCTCATTTCCAAGGTGGGCAAAAGCATATGCTTTAACATTATCGGCTTTGAGCGTGATGTTTTCGGCAACACATTTGCCGTGCTGTCACGCAAGAGCGTGCAGGAAAAGTGCAAAAAGGAGTTTTTGGATAACCTTAAAAACGGCGATGTGATTGACGCAAAAGTAACCCACCTTGAAAAATTCGGCGCATTTATAGACATAGGCGCAGGGATAAACTCGCTTATTCCGATAGATATGCTTTCCGTTTCACGAATCAGCCACCCAAAGCAGAGATTAACCGAGGGGCAGAAAATAAAAGTTGCATTAAGAAAAAGAGAGGGCGACAAGCTGACTTTTACACTTAAAGAGCTTTTGGGAAGCTGGGAGGAAAACGCAGATTTATTTACCCCCGGCGAAACGGTAACGGGAGTTATAAGAAGTATTGAAGATTACGGTGTATTTGTTGAACTTATGCCAAATTTGGCAGGGCTTGCGGAAATTGATGATAACCTGTTTGAAGGACAGAGTGTGGCAGTATACATCAAATCAATAATTAAGCAAAAAATGAAAATAAAGCTTATTATTGTAGAAGCATATGAGCAGGAAAACACCGCAAAAGATTTAGTTTATTTTAATCAGAGCAATCATATTGATTATTGGCAATATTCGCCTAAAGATTGCCCGAAAATTATCGAAACGGATTTTAACGAATAATTTTCTATTGATTTATCATTATTTTTTAAGTATAATATATAAGTACAAACGGTTGTATCGGTGGTACAGCCGTTTTTTATTTTGTGATATTTTGGAGAGGGAATATGTACAAGATTGGTTTTGATAATAACAAATATTTGCAAATGCAAAGCGAAAGAATAAAAGAAAGAATAAACGAATTCGGCGGCAAGCTGTATCTTGAATTCGGCGGCAAATTATTTGATGATTACCACGCATCAAGGGTTTTGCCGGGTTTTGAACCTGACAGCAAGCTGCAAATGCTGCTTCAGCTTAAAGAGCAGGCAGAAATAGTTTTGGTAATCAGCGCTGACGATATTGAAAAAAATAAAATCAGGGGCGACCTCGGTATCACCTATTCTACCGACGCATTAAGGCTTATTAAAGCATTTGAGGGAATGGGACTTATGGTTGGCAGTGTTGTGCTGACTAAATATGTTTCCACACCACGAGTTAACGCATTTGAGCAGAAGCTTAAAAACAGAAAAATTCCTTTTTACCATCATTATCTTATTGACGGATACCCGGCAAACATTTCAAAAATTGTGAGCGATGAGGGATACGGTAAAAACGACTATATAAAAACAAGCCGCTCACTTGTAGTAATTACAGCTCCGGGCCCGGGCAGCGGTAAAATGGCAACCTGCCTTTCACAGCTTTATCACGAAAACAAGCGCGGAATAAAAGCGGGTTATGCCAAGTTTGAAACTTTCCCTATTTGGAACATTCCTCTCAAACACCCGGTAAACATTGCGTATGAAGCTGCAACAGCAGACCTTAACGATGTAAATATGATTGACCCGTGGCACCTTGAAGCATACGGAAAAACAACGGTTAATTACAACAGAGATGTGGAAATATTCCCTGTATTAAAAGCCACATTTGATAAAATTTACGGTAAATGCCCATACAAATCACCTACTGATATGGGTGTAAATATGGCGGGCAACTGCATTTTTGATGATGAGGCGGTTAAAGAAGCGGCTAATCAGGAAATCATACGCAGATTTTACACCGCAAAATGCAATCAAATCAAAGGCAGAGCAAATAAAGATGAAATTTACAAGCTTGAACTGCTTATGAACAATGCAGGTTTAAGTGTGGATGACAGAAAATGTGCTGTGGAAGCATTGAAGCTTGAGGAAGAAACAAATGCACCTTGCGCCGCTATTGAACTTAATGACGGAACTATTGTTACGGGCAAAACCTCTGCACTTTTAGGCTGTTCATCAGCTATGCTTTTAAATGCACTTAAAACCCTGGCAAAAATTGACGACGCCGATTTGCTGATTGCGCCTGAAGTTATAAAGCCTATTCAGGAGCTTAAAACAGGCCATTTGGGAAATAAAAACCCACGCCTACACACTGACGAAACGCTGATTGCACTTTCTATTTCTGCATTAAATGACGAAAAAGCAAAACTTGCGCTTAATCAGCTTTCAAAGCTCAAAAACTGCGAAATGCATTCATCCGTAATGCTGGCGCATGTGGATGAAAATCTGATTAAAAAACTCGGTATTCGCCTGACCTGCTCTTGCGAGAAAAAAAATTAAAAAAAATTAAAATTTCTATTGAAATAGAAAAAAAACTGCTTTATAATAAGTAAGTACAGACGGTTGTACAAGGCGTACAACCGTCTTTTATTATTTAATTTATCTTATTTACTTTTTTTACAGAGGTGATACTTAATGAACAAAACGAAGTACATTTTCATTACCGGCGGTGTTGTATCCGGCCTCGGCAAAGGCATTACGGCAGCATCACTGGGCAGGCTGTTAAAATCGCGCGGCTTAAAAGTCACAGCGCAAAAGCTTGACCCATATCTTAATGTTGACCCGGGTACTATGAACCCTGTTCAGCACGGTGAAGTATTTGTAACGGATGACGGTGCCGAAACTGACCTTGACCTCGGCCATTATGAAAGATTTATTGATGAAAGCCTTTCACAAAATTCCAACCTCACATCAGGCAGAGTATATTGGAAAGTTATTTCAGATGAAAGAAAAGGTGTTTACGGCGGGCAAACAATTCAAATTATTCCGCATGTTACAAATGAAATTAAGCGATATATCAACAGAAATGCAGACACCGGCGCAGATGTTTGCTTGGTTGAAATCGGCGGTACCGTGGGTGATATTGAATCACAGCCGTTTCTTGAAGCAATTCGCCAATTTGCAGTTGAAGCAGGCAGGGAAAATTGCCTTTTCATCCATGTAACACTTGTGCCTTACCTTGCGGCATCTGATGAACTTAAATCTAAACCGACTCAACATTCGGTAAAAGAAATGCTTTCAATCGGTATCAGCCCTGACATTATCGTTTGCAGAACAGAGCATCCGCTTACCGATGATATTAGAAATAAAATTGCACTTTTCTGCAATGTTGATAAGGAATGTGTAATCGAAAATAACAACTGCGATATTCTTTATGCAGTACCTATGATGTTAAAAGAGCAGCATATGGATGATGTAGTAATCAAAAAGCTTGGTATTGAATGCGGTGAACCTAACCTTGAAGATTGGGAAAATATGCTTTATGCGCTCAGAAATCCAAAGCAAACAGTTAAAATCGCAATGGTCGGCAAATATGTTGAACTCCACGATTCATACATTTCGGTAAACGAAGCATTAAAACACGGCGGAATTGAAACAAGAAGTGCGGTTGACATTGATTGGATTGATTCAGAAACATTAGAGGGTGACGATGTTAACCTTGATGATATTTTGGGCAATGTTGACGGAATACTTGTACCGGGCGGCTTCGGAAGCAGAGGTATTGAGGGCAAAATCAACGCTTGCCAATATGCAAGAACACACGGTATACCGTATCTCGGCATTTGCCTTGGTATGCAAATTGCAATTATTGAATTTGCAAGGCATGTACTCGGTATGAACGGTGCAAATTCAGCCGAAATCAACCCTGACACCCCATTCCCTGTAATTGATATTTTACCTGAGCAAAAAGAGGTTACGGATATGGGCGGCACAATGCGCCTCGGCCAATACCCTTGCACATTAAACCCTGAATCAAAATCATATGAGCTTTACGGTGCTTCAATGATTTATGAAAGACACAGGCACAGATATGAAGTAAACAATGATTACAGAAACGACCTTTTAAGCGGCGGAATGATTTTTGCCGGCACATCACCTGATAATCATATTGTGGAAATGGTTGAAATACCAAACCACCCGTGGTTTGTAGCCTGCCAATTCCATCCGGAATTTAAGTCAAGGCCTAATAAGCCGCACCCTTTGTTCAGAGGTTTTGTAACCGCTGCATCAAAGCATAAAAACAGTAAATAAGATTTTAATAAATTATTTAGAGAGACAATTGATTTTGTCTCTCTTTTTTGCATATATATTTAACGGTGATTAAATGAAAATATTTAAAAATAAAAAACAGGACAAAGCAAATCCTCTTGATTATTACATAGGCAAGCCCAGGCTTGAAATGGCAGGAAGCGAATGCCTTGTTGACGGACTTGAAAGCATAATAGAATATTCAAACACAAAAATTACCGTATCGCTCGGCTCACAGCTTATTACTTTTTGGGGCGATGATTTAAAAATAAATTCATTTACCCGTGAGGGTGCAATAGTGCAGGGCAACATAACTTCAATGGAGTTTTCAACTTGATAAAATTTTTCAGATTTCTTTTAGGATATGTAGATTTTGAATTTAAAAAAGGATTTAGCGAAGGATTTATTAACGAATGTTTTGAAAACGGAGTTGAAATACAAAATATTTCACTTACGGAAAACGGATTTACCGCAATTTGCAGAATAGGCACATATAAAAAACTGCACCGCATTGCGCTGCGGCACGGCGGGTGTGTAAAAGTTATCAAAAAGCACGGACTGCCTTTTTTCCTATCTCCTCTGAAAGACCGCACGGGCTTTTTTATCGGCGCACTGTTATTTGTATTTATATTATCATTTTTAGGTGCATTTGTATGGAACATAGAAATAACCGGCTGTGACAGATTAAGCGAAAACACAATATCAGCATATTTGGATAATCACAAGTTTAAAACCGGCGTTATGTGGGGTGTTATTGACAGAAAATCTATCGCCTGGGATATGATGAGCGATTTTGACGATATTGCGTGGGTACACATAAACAAAAAAGGCACTACCGCAATAGTGGAGATAAACGAAACAACGCAAAAGCCTGAAGAAATTAACGAATACAAGCTCAAAGGAATTAAAGCTACAAGAAAAGAAATAACCGTTACAGCCCAAAGGCAGCAAAGCAAAATGAGTATAAAGCAAAGCAAAAATTACTATAATTTACATTTCTTTTCGCTCAATATTCCGCTGTATTTTAAAATAAAAAAAGCTGATTTTGAAACTAAAAGCGATAAATTTTTAACAATAAAGAAAAAAGAACTGCCTATCGGCTACACCGTAACAAACGAGCAGTCAATTAACTGCATAAAATACGATTTAACAAATGACGAACTTGTAAACCTTGCAAAAAAGAAGCTCTCAATCATATCGGAAAGAGAGCTTGAAGGTTATGAAATTGTAAATACAAATATAACATATGACATAAAAAATGACGAATGCACAATGACCGGCGCATATGTTATAAAATAAAACTAAATGCAGAATTTATGATTGCCGATTGTTTTAACAACCTGCCTTGAATGCATAAAAGCATCTGATGTTTTGGAAGCGTTGAAATAATAAATTGCACCGCCCGACGGGTCCCAACCGTTTAATGCATCAATAGCCGCCCTTTTTGATGAATCGGCAACTGCGGCATACCAGTTAGAATCATTTACACACGAAAACGCACCTTTTTGGTACACTACACCGCTGATAGAATCGGGAAAAGACGGGTGCTTTACCCTATTTAATATTACAGCTCCGACTGCTACCTGCCCCTCATACGATTCTCCCCTTGCCTCTGCGCTTATAACTTTAGCCAAAAGCTCAACATCGGAATTTGAATATTCAGTATTATTTGATGAACCGCCGCCCGAAAGCCCGAGATAAAGAAGCGTGGTTTTGCCGCATATTCCGTCTGCCGTAATGCCGCAGCTTTTTTGAAAAGCCTTTACCGCACTTTTGGTATCGTTACCGTAAACACCGTCAACCGAACCGTTATAAAAGCCGAGTGATGAAAGCTTTTTTTGAATTTTATTTACTTCATCCCCGGTTGAACCGAGTTTCGACACAACATATTGGCTGTTTTGTGCATAATCATAAATGCGATACGCCGAAAAGCCGATTAGCGAACCCGCCACAATAATTCCCACAATTGCAAGCGCAATAATCAAATTGCGAAAAGCTTTATATACTGTCATTTTAAATTTCTCCTATACTAATAATGTAATAATAAATGTAATACCGCACCCCGCCATTGTGAAAAGCAAGGATAAAACTGCGGTTTTGATTATTTGGTGCTTTGTTAATTTCAGCTTGGGCGGTTTTTGCTTTAAAGCCGCAACTGCCTCGGCTTCTTTTTGAAGTTTTTTGCGGTCTGTTGACTGATGTTCGGGCTTAACAAAAAATATAATCTTATCAAAATATGGATTATCTGTGTTTGTAACTTCCAAAATTTGCTTGCTTACACCCTTAATCATTTCAAAAATTCCTTTCAAATTTATACAATTAGTGTAGGAAAAAGGAGTGGCAAATATACTAAAAAGTTTTTGTTGAATTTTGTCAATTCTTATAAAATTTTTTTCTTGACAAGCTTATAATATAACCGAATGTATATTTAACCTTACAGTTCATCATTGTGGAAAACTCTGTGGAAAATGTTAAAAACTTAGCCGGAAAGTGCGTTGTTTGGGGATTTTTTACTGTTGAAAACTCTTTTTAGGGATAAAAAATTTGAGTTTTCATAACTTTACACATAGTTTTCAACATTTTTGAAAGTTTGACTTTGAACTAAAAATTTTGTGTAAATTGCTATTTTTAACTTTCACTCTTGACAAAAAAATGTTATACTCTTTGTACGAAGATGTTACAAAAGTAATACAATTTTAAAAAAACAATTGACAAGAGGAAATTATGAAAATCGAAATTAAAGACAGCGATATAATTTTGCACGGTGTAAAATGCTTTGACCTTGATTTGACGCTCGACTGCGGGCAAGCTTTTCGCTGGGTTAAAGAAAAAGACGGAAGTTACAGCGGTGTTGTAAAGGGTGTGTATTTAAACATCAAAAAGCTCGGTGACGATACATTTATATTAAAAGACACCGCAAAGCAGGATTTTGATAACATATGGCGAAATTATTTTGATTTTGACAAAGATTATGTTAAAATATGCAATACATTAAAAGAAGACGAGCTTTTATCCTCCACCATTGATGAATATTACGGAATAAGGATATTAAACCAAGACAGCTGGGAAGCACTCTGCTCATTTGTAATAAGCCAGCAAAATAATATTAAAAGAATAAAAGGTATTATTGAAAGGCTTTGCAGAAAATACGGAAAGGAAGTAAAAAAAGGATATTACTCTTTTCCGTCTGCCGAAGATTTGAGCAAACTTACGGTTGAGGATTTTGAAGCACTCGGCACAGGTTACAGGGCAAAATACCTTGAACGCCTTGCAAAAAGCGTTTCAAACGGAGAAATTGACCTTGAAAAAATAAAAACCCTTTCGCTTGAAGAAGCAAGAAAAGAACTTTTAAACATTTACGGAGTGGGAATTAAAGTTGCAAACTGCGCACTGCTGTTCGGCTTCGGGTTTTATGACGCATTCCCGATTGATGTATGGATGAAAAGGGTTATGGAATATTATCCAAATGGGTTGCCGAAATGCTTTGACGGTATCGGCGGAATAGCACAGCAATATTTATTTCACTGGGCAAGGAATAATTTAAAATAAGGAGAGAATATGCAAAAGCTTTTTATAGATTTTGAACCTAACGGGCAAATTACGCTTAATGAGGAACAATCGCGCCACATTGCAAAAGCACTTAGAATGAAAAAGGGCGATATGCTGACTTTAACAAACGGTGACGGAAACGACTACGGGTGCCAAATTAACGGCATAAGCGGCGGACTTGTTACATTGAGTGTATGTTACAAGCAGGCAAATAACAGCGAACCGAGTGTAAAAGTTACACTTTACCAGGGAGTGCCGAAAGCAAGCAAGCTTGAAGATGTAATACAAAAATGCACAGAACTCGGCATTGCGGCAATTTGCCCTACGCTTACTCACAGAAGTGTTAGCAGACCTGATGAAAAGCAGGCGAAGAAAAAAGGCGAAAGGTACAAAAAAATCGCACTTGAAGCGGCACAGCAGAGTGGGCGCGGCATTGTGCCTGAAATTATGGATATGACCGAACTTAAAAAAGCAGTTGAAAATGACGAAAGCGAATTAAAAATACTTTTTTACGAGGGCGGCGGCGAAAGCTTAAAATCAATAATACCGCAAAATATAAAAAGTGTATCTGTATATATAGGCCCTGAAGGCGGATTTGAAGAAAGCGAAGTCGAGCTGATTAAATCAGCCGGCGGCAAAATAGCGTCATTAGGCCCGCGTATTTTGCGTACGCAAACTGCCCCTGTTACCGCATTAAGTGCAATAATGCTTTTAACAGGAAATTTAGAATAATACTATATTTGACAATATCGAATACATAATATAAAATGTTCGATAAGGAAGTGAAAAAATGAAGCAATCATTTATTTGCCCGTGTTATAACGAAGAAAAAAATATTAAGCCTTTTGCCAAAGCCGTGCTTGACGCTTTTGCAAATACAGATGAATATGAGCTTGTATTTATTAACGACGGAAGCGCAGACAACACAATAGGCGAGCTGAAGAAATTAAAAAAAGAAAGCTGCCAAAATATTAAAATAATCAATTTTTCAAGAAATTTCGGCAAGGAAGCGGCAATGTATGCCGGGCTTGAGCACTGCTGCGGCGAATACATCACCATTATTGATACCGATTTACAGCAAAATCCCGAAATAGTAAAAGAAATGATAAATATTTTGGAAAATGACAAAAGTGTCGACAGCGTATGCGCCTGCCAGGAAAACAGGCATGAAAACGCATTTTTTAAATTTTGCAAAAAAAGCTTTTACAAATTTGCAGATAAATATACCGATACACATTTTGTTGACGGGGCAAGCGATTTCAGAACTTTTCGCAAAAGTGTGAAAGACGCTATTTTATCTATGGGTGAATATTACCGTTTCAGCAAGGGCATTTTCAGCTGGGTTGGATTTAACACAAAATATATTCCTTACACAGCCGAAAGCAGAAAAAACGGAAAAAGCAGTTTTAATTTTTCAAAACTTTTAAAATACGGAATTGACGGAATAATTGCATTTTCAACCGTACCGCTTAAAATATCCGGCTATATCGGCGGTGCAACCATATTTTTAAGTATAATTTATATTATTATTACCTTAATAAGAAAGCTCGTAAGCAATATTGAAGTTGACGGATTTACCCAGCTTGTTATACTTATATCGTTTTTAGGCGGAATTCAGCTTTTTACCACGGGAATTATGGGCGAATATCTTGCAAAAAATTATATTGAAACCAAGAAAAGACCTATATATATTGCCCGCGAAGTAATAGAATACGACGAAAAAAATACAAAAAATAAAGAACTTTAAAAATAATTATTGATATTTCAATTCATATGATGTATAATATCACCGTTGAGTGAATTTCACTCATAATTTTTAGTAATTTAGGAGATATAAAAATGCCATTAGTTACTACTACTGAAATGTTTAAAAAAGCATATGAAGGCGGATACGCTATCGGTGCTTTCAATGTAAATAATATGGAAATTGTGCAGGGTATTACCCGTGCTGCAAAGAAGCTTAACGCTCCTGTTATTCTTCAATGTTCAGCAGGTGCAAGAAAGTATGCATCACACGGTTACCTTGTTGCTATGGTAAAGGCAGCAGCTGAAGAAACAGGTCTTCCGATTGCCCTTCACCTTGACCACGGTCCTGACTTTGAAACTTGCAAAGCTTGTATTGACGGTGGATTTACTTCTGTTATGATTGACGGTTCTTCACTTCCATATGAAGAAAATATTGCTCTTACAAAGAAGGTTGTTGAATATGCACACGCTCACGGCGTAGTTGTTGAGGGTGAGCTTGGTACACTTGCAGGTGTTGAAGATGATGTAAAGGTTGACGCTGATAACGCATCTTATACAAGACCTGAAGAAGTATATGATTTTGTTACAAGAACAGGTGTTGACTCACTTGCAATCGCTATCGGTACAAGCCACGGTGCTTACAAGTTTAAGCCTGGTCAGAAGCCACAGCTTCGTTTTGACATTCTTGAAGAAGTTGGCAAGAAGCTTCCTGGATTCCCAATCGTACTTCACGGTGCATCATCAGTTAACCAAGACCATATCAAGCTTATTAACAAATACGGCGGTGAAATGCCTGATGCTATCGGTATTCCTGAAGATATGCTTCGTAAAGCAGCATCAATGGCAGTATGCAAAATCAATGTTGACTCTGACATTCGTATCGCAATGACAGCAGCAATAAGAGAGCATTTTGCTGAAAATCCAACTCATTTTGACCCTCGTCAATATCTTACTCCTGCAAGAAATCTTATTGAGGAAGTTGTAGCACACAAGATTGATGTTGTATTCGGTACAACAGGTCATGCTAACGACTGATAATTTAATCCATGACGTCGGCTCTTTGGGTCGATGATAAAAAAGCGAAAGCCGAGGGAGAAATCCTTCGGCTTTTGCTTTTTTCTTTTTTACATAAAAGAAGCTACTGTGTCAACGAATTCAACTACTTTTTCGCCGGCTTTTTTCATAGTTTTTTTGGCTGAAGAATTACTTGTTTTCATTCCGCCCATAATTGCTGCCGCCGAGCAAACGGCAAGCGTTGCACCCATAATTTTCATCATATTTGTTGATGTTTTTTTACTCATATTCATTACCTCCTTTGCACCTTTGTGCAATAATATTGTTTGCAAAAAAGATAAATATAAAGTAAAGAAATTTTGCTATTAAAATTTAATTTTTCCAAAAAAAATAAGACGGGGATTAACCCGTCTTATTTTATGTAATTTATAATTTTTTAATTGCCTGATTTTTAATTTTTTCGCTTAATCCGTAAAAACTATATCCGTAAAAATGACCGTCAGGATAAAGCTCCATAAGCGGTTCTAAAACAAATCTTCTCTCTTTATATCTTGGATGAGGAGTAGTAAGATTTCTTGTTTCAATTACTATATTTTCAGCAAATATAATATCAATATCTATAATTCGCGGTCCGTCTTTGATTGAACGAACTCTGCCGAATCCCGCTTCAATTCCCAACACTGCGCCTATCATTTCATATGGATTAAAAATACTTTGCACTTCAACGCAAATATTATAAAAATCCTGCTGTTCATCATAGCCGACAGGCTGAGTTTCATAAATTGAACTTTTAAGTACAATCTTTGTTTGCGGCAAAAGTTCAATTGCCTTAATTGCTTTGTCTATATTTTCTTTACGGTCACCTACATTGGTGCCTATACCCAAAACATAGCGCACTATCTTTCCCTCTCAATCTTTACGCCCACATATGAAAAATCTGCTTTCATAGGAGCTTCTGGTTTTTTTAATGTGATTTTCACATTTGAAACATCAGAATATTCTTCTAAAATTGCGTCAGCCGTGATTTGAGCCACTTTTTCAAGTAAATTATACTTTTTTTCAGTCACAACCTTTGTAACGGTTTTAATGACTTTTGCATAGCTTACCGTGTCATTCACATCATCGCTGTAACAGGCTTTAGTCATATTGACAAATAAGTCAATATCAAAAACAAAATTTTGCCCGTTAATTTTTTCTTCCTCATTAACTCCGTGATATGCAAAAATTTTTAAATCACGGATCAAAATTTTGTCCATAAAAAATCCCACAACCTCTCTGACTGAAACACAATGATATATTATATTCTGTTTTCATATGACTCACGCAAAGCCTGAGCCATATAGATACCCTGCTTTTCATGCAAAACATCATGTAAACGAATAATATCTACACCTTGCATTATAGCAATAGCATCAGCGGCAATGTTACCGTATGTTCTTTGCTTCGGTTTAGCCTGCCTGCTGCCCTCGCCTATCACCCTTTTTCTTGATGTTCCGAGAAGAAGAGGATAGCCTTCCTTCTTATAATAACCAATTTTTGTCAAAAGTGCAAGGTTTTCTTTATAATCTTTACCAAAACCTATTCCCATATCAAGACAAATCTGTGATTTATCAATGCCAAGGCGCTCACATTCGGCTGTTGAATTTTCAAAAAATTCTTTAATATCATCGGGTGTGCCGGCACCATTGTGCATAATTACCCAGCCTGCTTTGCTGTCTTTGATGATTTTTGCCATATCCGGATTTATTATTCCGCTTACATCATTTATTATATCAGCACCAAGCTCAAGCGATTTTTCGGCAACATAAGGATAATATGTATCAATTGACACAGGTACATCTATTTTTCCTTTGACAGCCTTTAAAACACTTTCAAGCCTCTGCCATTCCTCTTTATCAGAAACAGGAATATGGCCCGGCCTGGTGGACTGTGCGCCGAAATCTATAATATCTGCCCCGTCTTTTACAAGATTTAAGGCACATTCTACTGCGTCCTCGCATGAAAAATGGTCGCCCCCGTCTGAAAAACTGTCAGGAGTAACATTTACAATGCCCATAATGAGTACATCTTCACCGTATTCGATATTTTTATTTTTACATTTCCAAATCATTTTATTGCTCCGAAAACCAAATGGTAAATTATTTTAAAAGTGATAAAACTTCTGCTCTTGTTTTAGCGTCTGTGCGCATAATTCCGCGAAGAGCAGATGTTTGAGTTTTTGCACCTGCACTTTTTACACCGCGCATAGTCATACACATATGTTCGGCTTCCATAATAACCGCAACACCCTTTGGCTGAAGATTATCATTAAGAAAATCTGCAATATCGCTTGTAAGCCTTTCCTGAACCTGCGGTTTTTTTGCAAAATTATTTACTATTCTTGCAAGTTTTGAAAGGCCGATAATTTTATTATCACTCGGAATGTAGCCGATATGTGCCATACCGAAAAACGGTAATAAATGATGCTCGCACATTGAATAAAAAGGAATATCTTTTACAATTACCATTTCATCATTTGATACTTCATCAAAAAGTTTAATGTGCTGCTTTGGGTCTTCCGTTAAGCCGGCAAATATTTCTTCATACATATTAGCCACTCTTTTAGGTGTTTCCAGCAAACCCGGCCTGTCTGGATCTTCACCCACAGCCAATAATATTTCCCTTACCGCATTTTCTATTCTTTCCTTATCCATAAATATATCCTCTTATTTTGTAAAATAGCCTTTTGCTTTTTGAAGTGTTTTTTTAGTAATTTTATTGTTTTTATATTTTATTTCTGCACCGTAAATACTGATACCGTTTTGCGAATTGCATAAAACAGTGATTTTATCATCGGCAGCCGCATAATCACGAACTGTGATATTAGTATTGGCTTTAGTTACAAAATCTTGAAAGAAACTGTCTTTTTCAGCAAAATTTTCTGCATTTAACTGCTTTGAAAGTGATGTAAGCAAAATATCGTTTGCACCCGATTGATTATTACCGCTTTCAAGGTAATACCTTACCAAATTAACTGCCTGCGAACCTTTAATTACCTGCTCCCCTGCTTTTATTCTTACTGTATAAGGAACAGTGGTTTTGTTATTTTTATATTTAATATCCGAGCTGACAGCATAATTAACTTCACCCAAAGAATCATAGTAATCTGCAAATTTATCTTTTTCAAAATCAATATAATAATCAATTGAAGTGGAAAACATATTTTCAACTGCAGATTTAACATTTTGCACACCCGAATGTGAATAGATATATGAAAGTGTACTTCCGTCATATTCAGTTGACGGTTTTAATGTGCAAACTTTATATGAAGTGTTATCAAAATCAACCTGTATAAGCTCGGCAAAAAGCAAGCTTTCCTTTTCACTTACGGTAACTATATAATTTGTTTTGCCGCTCACTTGCGGTAATTCAATCGTACTTTCTTCAACTGCCTGTGTTGTTGATAAATTTTCCGGTTCAAAAAACTTTTTAACGCTGAAATCATTTTTTGCACCCACACAAATCATAAATACGAGTGAAAACAAAACTATAATGACAAGAGCAATAAGAAGAATTTTTTGCTCTGTTGATTTTTCTTTATTTGTTTTTGAGAAGAATATATCTCCTCGATTTTTAAAAATTCTCATATTGCACCTCCATTTTGATTATTATACAATATCATATTTTATTTTACAACTACTAATATATTTTTATTTCTATATATCTATATAATATTCTATATAATAATATATATAAATATTTAAAATAAGTATTGATTAAATACATTTTATATGCTAATATAGATTGTATATGATAATTAGCTTGGAGTATTGTATTTTTAGGTAAAAATACGGAGGTAAAAATGGATTCTTTTAAAGAAATTTGGAACGCTGTTCTTACTTACTGCGAAGAAAGAGTTACGGAAACAGCTTTTAATTTATGGATAAAAAAGACTGAATTTGTAAGCTTTGAAGCTGCAACAATTACTTTAAGGCTTCCGAGTGCTATGTATATGGATGTTGTTATTTCACAATACGGCACAATGTTCAGTGAAGCTTTTGCCGCAATTATGGGCTTTGAAGTTAAAATTAAATATATTTGTGCTGAAGATAATGACAGAGAAGAACATAAATTTTATCAGGATAAACAGCACCTTGAAGATTATAAAAACGAGCAATATACATTTGAAAATTTCATTGTTGGTTCAAGTAACAGGTTTGCATATGTTGCCGCAAAGGCTGTTGCGAGTGACCCGGGCTTAAATTTAACTCAAAATTCCAAAATGAGAAATTATAACCCTCTTTTTATTTACGGTAATTCAGGACTTGGTAAAACTCATTTGCTTAATGCAATTTGCTATGAAGTTAAGAAAAAGTTTCCTGATATGAATATTTTATATATCCGTGCCGAGCAATTTGTAAATGAATTTATGCAGGCACTTCAATATAAAACTACTGATGAATTCCACGAAAAATTTAGAAACAGCATTGATTTGCTTTTAATTGATGATATTCAGTTTATTGCCGGCAAGCAGCAGACTATTGAAGAATTTTTCCATACTTTTGATACACTTGTATTTGCCGGTAAGCAGGTAGTTATTACCTCTGACCGTCCGCCAAAGGAAATTCAGTCTATTACAGACAGGCTTAAAACCCGATTTGAAGACGGACTTCTTGCAGATATTCAGCCACCTGAATATGAAACAAGATGTGAAATAGTTAAGCGCAAAGCTATGATGCTTAATTTTGAAATTCCAGATTCGGTAATTGATTACATAGCAGATAAAGTAAAATCAAATATTCGCCAGCTTGAAGGTGTTACCAAAAAGCTTTACGCATATTGTGATATAAACCAAACAACACCTACCATTGCACTTGCACAAAACATTGTAAAAGTTGTAATGGAAGATACACAGCCAATTCCTGTTACAATTCAAAAGATAGTAGAAGAAGTAAGCAGAACCACGGGTGTATCGGTAGAAGATATTTACGGCGGGCAAAGGAAAAAAACAATATCAGACGCAAGAAAGATTACTTTTTATGCAGTACGAAAAGTTACTAATATGAGCTATGAAGATATTGGTGCCGAGTTTAAAAAACATCATTCAACAGTAATGTATAATATTGACCAAATTGAAAAGGATATTGAAACAAATTCAAAGCTTGCAAGGCAAATTAACGATATAATTTCAAATGCAAAAAGCATTCAATAATTCCACAATTTTTTCAACATTTTTTACTTTTTAATTAACAATGACTGTGGAAAACATATTTTTTACACAATTTCCAAATTTTTTAAACAATTGAAATTTTAAAAACTTTTTAAAAATTTCCTTAATTTTCAATAGTTTGAAGATATTTTAACATTTTCCACAGCCTCTACTACATACTACTATAACAAGACTATATAGATAGACGGAGGATTAAAAAAATGAAATTTACCTGTAATACAAAAGAATTAAGCGAAGCTTGTTCAAATGTAATGAGAGCAGTAAGCACAAAAGTAACTATTCCTACCATTGAGGGTATACTTATGGAATGCGGTTCAGATACATTAAGTCTTACCGGCTATGATTTTGAATTCGGAATTAACACAACACTTCAGGCAAGTGTGGTTGAACCGGGTGCAATAGTAATAAATGCAAAAGTTATAAGTGATATTATAAGAAAATTACCTGAAGGCAAGGTTACATTTGAAATCAGCTCAACTTCCGTTTCTATTATAAGCGGTGCGGCACAATATAACATTTCAGGTATTGATGCTGATGATTACCCTGAATTACCATCTGTATCAGGAGGTTATCCTCTGTTTTTAAACCAAGGTATACTTCAAAATATGGTATCACAAACTCTTTTTGCAGTTGCCGATACAGAAGCATCAAAGCCGGTACATACAGGCCTTAAATTTGAACTTACGCAAAATCAGTTAAGACTTATCGGTGTTGACGGATATAGGCTTGCTATAAGAACAGAAACAGTAAAATACGACGGTGAAGATATTAGCTTTATCGTTCCTAAAAAAACAATCAGAGAACTTATTAAACTTTTTAATACAGAAAATGACAAGGATATTTCAATCAGTGTAGGCAAAAGGCACATTGTATTTGATGTAGATAATTACAGCATTATCAGCCGTTTGCTTGACGGTGACTTCCTTGATTACAAAGCAGCAGTGCCTAAAACCTGCAACACAACAGTTTTGATTAACACAAGTGATGCAATAAACTGCATTGAAAGAACACTTCCTGTAATTGAAAATGATAAGAAAAACCCAATCAGATGTTTATTTGATGCAGATGAAATGAGAGTTTCAACCGTATCAAGCATAGGCAGAGTGGTAAATTACACACACGCAAATGTAAGCGGTGACAGGGTTGAAATCGGCTTTAACTCAAAATATGTGCTTGATGCACTTCACGCTGCAGATACCGACCAAGTAAGAATTGAACTCGGCGGTGCTGTAAGCCCTGTAAAAGTATTGCCGATAAATAATGATTCATTCTTATTTTTAGTATTACCTATGAGGCTTAAAAATGAAAATTAAAGCAAAAGCAACACCGAGAAAAAATGAAAATGTAAATATTACTACCAAATTTATCAGGCTTGACGCATTTTTAAAATTTAAAGGCATTGCAGAAACCGGCGGGCAGGCAAAAACTTTTATTCAAGACGGAATAGTTAAAGTAAACGGTGAAACCTGCACAGCAAGGGGCAAAAAAATACACGTCGGAGATACAGTATCCGTATTTTCGGTAGATTATAAAATTATTACAAATGAAAATTGATTCAATAGAAATTGAAAATTTCAGAAATATAGAAAAATTAAAGCTTGATTTTGATGATGTAAATATCATTTGGGGCGAAAATGCGCAGGGAAAAACAAATTTGATTGAAGCAATTTATCTTTTTACCGGAAGTAAAAGCTTTAGAGGTGTAAGGGATAAAGAACTTGTTGAATTTAAAAAAGAAAGTGCGAAGCTGAAAATTGATTTTGAAAATAAATCAAGAAAACAAAATGCAGAACTTATTATTAAAGGCAGGCGCACAGCTAAATTAAACGGAATTGAAAAAAAAAGTGCAACCGCCCTCGGTGATGAATTAAAAGCAGTAATTTTTTCACCGGTTCATCTGTCTATGGTTAAGGACGGGCCGATTGAAAGGCGAAAATTTATTGATAATTCATTATGCCAGCTAAAATCAAATTACAGAAGCGTATTAAAAGAATATAACCGCTGCCTTGCACAAAGAAATATGCTTTTGAAAGATATGAAAAATAACGCAAATTTGGAGGATATGCTCTATATTTGGGATAAAAATCTTGCAAAAAGCGGAGCAAAAATAATTTACCAGCGTGAAAAATATATTGAAGCACTGTTACCGTTTGCCACAGAAATTTTTGACGGACTTTCAAAAGGGCGTGAAAAAATAGATTTAAAACTACAATGTGGATTTGAATGTAAAGATAAAAGCGTGGCAGAAATTGAAAATGAACTTACAAAGCTTCTAATTTCAGGCAGAAACAGTGATATATTAAACAGAATTACTACTTCAGGTCCGCACAGGGACGATATGGAAATACTTATAAATGAAAAAAGTGCCAGGCTTTATGCATCACAGGGGCAGCAGAGGAGTTGTGTGCTTGCGCTTAAGCTTGCAGAAGCAAGTTTATTAAAAGAGATGACTGATGATGAGCCGCTTGCACTGCTTGATGATGTTATGAGCGAACTTGATGAATCAAGGCAGGATTACATACTTAATCACATTAAAAATTGGCAGGTTTTCATCACCTGCTGTGACGCTAATACTGTGCTTAGGCTTAAAAAAGGCAAAACATTTCATATTGAAAACGGCAGGTGCAAAAACTGATGTATATATATTTAGGCGGTAACACAGTTATCAGCAGTAATGAAATACTCGGCATTTTTGATATGGATACCTCTACGGTAAATAAAGCAACGCGTGATTATTTATCAAACAGTGAAAAAAACAAAAAAGTAATTTATGTAAACTATGAACTTCCAAAAAGTTTTATTGTTTGCAAGGATAAAATATATATTTGCCCGCTTAATACATCAACACTGCTAAAAAGAGTTGAGGCGGGGCAAAAAAAGTAAAAAATAATTCTTAGCATTATGCTAAAAGGAGACTTAAATCAATATGAGCGAAGAAGAAAACAAGATTGAACTTGAAGAAGCTGACATTGACACTACTGTAACCGAAGAATATTCCGCAAAAGATATTCAGGTGCTTGAAGGTCTTGAAGCAGTTCGTAAAAGGCCGGGTATGTATATCGGTTCAACAGGGCCGAGAGGACTTCATCACCTCGTTTACGAAATTGTTGATAACTCTATTGACGAAGCACTTGCAGGTGTATGTACACATATTGAATGTAACATTTTACCGGGGAATATTATTGAAGTTAAGGATAACGGCCGTGGTATACCGACAGGTATAAATGAAAAAACAGGGCTTCCTGCCGTTACGGTTGTACTTACCGTACTTCACGCAGGCGGTAAATTCGGCGGTTCAGGCTATAAAGTATCGGGCGGTTTGCACGGTGTTGGTTCATCTGTTGTAAACGCATTATCAGAGTGGCTTGAAGTTGAAGTTACACAAAACGGCCATGTATACAGCCAAAAATTTGAAAGAGGTAAGCCTGTAAATGATTTACATATCATTGCGGATAAAGACGGCCACGGTACTACTATCAGATTTAAAGCTGATGCTGAAATCTTTCAGGAAACAACGGTTTATGATTATGAAATTCTTGCAAGGCGACTTCGTGAGCAGGCATTTCTTAATGCAGGGCTTTCAATCACTCTTACAGATAAAAGAGGAGATGAAGACAGCGGTGAAGAATTTTGCTATGAGGGCGGTATTCGCTCTTTTGTAGAATATATCAACACAAGCCGAGGTCTTAATCCAATTCAGGATGAAGTAATTCACCTTTCAACCACAAAGGGTGACAGAAGTGCCGAAGTTGCACTTTGCTATACAGATTCTTACAATGAAACACTTCTTTCATTTGCAAATAATATCAATACTATTGACGGTGGTACGCACGAAACAGGATTTAAAACTGCACTTACAAGAGTATTTAACGATTACGGTAAAAAATTCGGTATTCTCAAAGACAGTGATAAAAAGTTTACCGGTGATGATGTGCGTGAGGGCATAACTGCGGTTATCAGCGTAAAGCTTACCGAGGCTCAATTTGAAGGGCAAACAAAAGGCAAGCTCGGCAATACAGATATTACAGGCCTTGTTTCAACAATGCTTTATGATAAGCTTATGACTTATTTTGAAGAAAATCCTAATGTTGCAAAAACACTTCTTAATAAGTCGCTTGATGCATCCCGAGCAAGAGAAGCTGCAAGAAGAGCAAGAGAAAACGCAAGAAGAAAATCTCCGCTTGAAAGCAACTCACTTCCGGGTAAGCTGGCAGACTGCATAAGCAATGACCCTGAAAAATGTGAAATTTACATAGTCGAGGGTGATTCGGCAGGCGGTTCTGCAAAAGAGGGCAGAGATAAGCAGCATATGGCAATTCTCCCGCTTTGGGGTAAAATGCTTAATGTTGAAAAAGCAAGAGTGGACAAGGTTATTACAAATGAAAAGCTTGTTCCGGTTGTAATGGCACTCGGTACAGGTATCGGCGAAGATTTTGATATTAACAAATTAAGATACCATAAAATTATAATTATGGCCGATGCCGATGTCGACGGTGCGCACATCAGAACACTTCTTTTAACATTTTTCTTCAGATATATGCCGCAAATTATTGAAGACGGATATGTTTACCTTGCTCAACCTCCTCTTTTCAAAGTATCAAAGGGTAAAAAGAGCAGCTATGCATTCTCTGATGAAGAAAGAGATGATAAAATTGCCGAATTCGGCGGTGACTGCGATATTCAGCGATACAAAGGTCTTGGTGAAATGGACCCTGAACAGCTTTGGGAAACAACAATGGACCCTGAATTCAGAACAATGCTGCGTGTAACTATTGAAGATGCGCAAAGAGCAAGCGAAAATTTCTCTATTCTTATGGGTGATAATGTTGAACCGAGAAGAGAATTTATTGAGAAAAACGCAAAATTTGTTCAAAACTTAGATGTATAACAGTGTGAAATTATGAAACTGACTTTTAAAATGACAGCCGATGAATTTTACAGAGGCTTTAACTTTAAAACAAGCAAACTCGGGATGAATGAAACCTGTGAGCTTGTATGTTTAACAGTATTTTTAGTTCTTGCTGCAATTTTAACTTTTACGGGTGTGTTAAAAGATACATTTCTTTTAATACTTTCAATTATGCTGATGCTGTTTTTTGTATTTAAAATGATAATGACTAAAAACAGTGTGATGAATGATTTTCAGCGTTCCCCTATTTTAAATGAAGAAAACACAATCAGAATTTATGATGAAGGGCTGGAACTTATCGGCAGCTTTGAAAAAGTTTATGCACCGTGGAAAAGTGTATATGCAGTAAAAGAAACTAAAAAAGAACTTATTATATTACCTACTTTAAGCCGCGGTGTTGCGGTTATCAGCAAGGAAAGATATAAAAACGAGCTTGAAGAAATAATAAAAATTCTTAAAAGCAAGGGGGTAATGAAATAATGGACTTTACTTTTAATTATACCCTTGAAAAAAAAGATTTGATAAATTTTGAGCTTTTTAAGCTTAAAACAAGCAAGTTTTTAAATATGGTATATATCACCGTGCTTATAGTGCTTGTAATGAACACATATTACGCAGTAAGCGAAAAAAATTATGCATATTTGCTTATTGTGGCATTTTATATTATCGGCGTGGCTGTGTATTCATTTTATGTTACAAAAATCAGGCCTAAAAAAAGGGCTGAGAGGTGCTTGAAAAAGGATATTACTTACGGTGAGTTAAGGGAAATAACAGTAGGTGAAAATACTGTTGAATTTAAAACTTTGCCAAAAGAGGACGAGCCTATGCTCATAGGCGTATATCCATATAATATGGTAAGTGCAATAATTGAAACAAAAGAATATGTGTATTTTATAGTGCCGACGGGAACAAACATTTTTCCTATCAGCTCAATTCCGCTTGAAATAAGAGCAGGAGTATTAAAAAATATCAAGAAAAATCCTAATTACGCATATTTTGATAAAATATAAACAAATGAACTCTGCTTTGGAGGTTAAATAATGGATAGTAATGAAATTCGTTACGACAATCAAAAAATTAAAGATGTAGAAATCAGTGACGAGATTAGAAAAGCATTCCTTGATTATTCAATGAGTGTTATTGTTCAGCGTGCGCTTCCTGATGTGCGTGACGGTTTAAAGCCGGTACACAGAAGAATACTTTATGCTATGTATACAAATAATCTTTATCCTGACAGGCCTTACCGTAAATGTGCTACCACAGTCGGTGAAGTGCTTGGTCACTATCACCCGCACGGTGACGCATCTGTTTATGACGCAATGGTTAGGCTTGCACAGCCGTTTTCAATGAGGCACATTCTTGTTGACGGACACGGTAACTTCGGTTCTGTTGACGGTGACCCGGCTGCTGCTTACCGTTACACAGAAAGCAGAATGAGTAAAATCGCTATGAAAATGCTTGAGGACATCAAGAAAGACACAGTTGATTTTGTTCCTAACTTTGATGATAACAGAAAAGAGCCGACCGTTTTACCGTCGCGTTATCCAAACTTACTTGTTAACGGTTCATCAGGTATCGCAGTAGGTATGGCAACAAATATTCCGCCGCATAATATGAACGAAGTTGTGGAGGGTATGTGCTGCCTTATTGATAATCCTAGTGCCGAGCTTGATGAAATTATGCAGTACATTAAAGGCCCTGACTTCCCTACCGCAGGTATTATTATGGGTACAAGGGGAATTAAGGAAGCTTATGCAACGGGCAGAGGTAAAATTTATCTTCGTGCAAGGGCAGAAATTATTGAAACCAAGGGTGACAGGTACAAAATTGTAGTAACCGAGATACCTTACGGTGTAAATAAAGCAAGACTTATTACCCGAATTGCAGATTTAGTTAAGGAAAAAAGGCTTGAGGGTGTTGCCGATGTGCAGGACTATTCTGACAGAAAAGGTATGCACATTGAAGTTACTGTTAAGCGTGATGCAAATGCGCAGGTTGTACTTAACAATTTATATAAAATGACAGATATGCAGGTAACTTTCGGTGCAATTATGCTTGCACTTGTTGACGGTGTACCTAAAGTATTAACCCTTAAAGAAATTTTACAGCAATATATTGACTTCCAAAGGGATGTTATTACAAGAAGAACAAGATTTGACCTTAATAAAGCGCAGGAAAGGGCGCATATTTTGGAAGGTCTTGCAAAGGCTATTGATATTGTTGATGAAGTTATTGCAACAATTCGTGCCTGCAAGGGCGGCCAGGCTGAAGCAAAGCAAGCTATTATGGACAAGTTTGGCTTTGATGACCCGCAGGCAAGCGCAATTGTGGCTTACCGTTTGGGCCAATTGGCAGGTCTTGAAATTGAAAAGATAATGAATGAACTCGAAGAACTCCACGAAAAGATTAAGGATTTGCTTGACATTTTAGGCAATGCCGACAGAGTTAACGAGATTATTAAAACAGAAACAAGAGAGATTGCCGCTAAATTCGGCGATGAAAGAAGAACTGAAATTTCAGCCGCAGTGGGTGATGTTGAAGATGAAGATCTTATCCCTGTTGAAGACTGCATTCTCACCCTTACCGAAAAGGGATATATGAAACGCCAGACAGTTGATACATACAAGGCACAAAACAGAGGCGGACGCGGTGTTTCAGGTATGAGCAGAAGAGAAGAAGATGTTGCAAAAACAATGTTTTCCTGCTCAACTCACGATTTTATTATGCTTTTCACCAATAAGGGTAAAGTATTTAAAATGAAAGGATATGAAATTCCTGAATCATCAAGAACCGGCAAGGGAATGAATATAGTAAACATTCTTCCTGTTGAACAAGGTGAGCAAATTACCGCAATGGTTCAAGTGCCGAAAGATGAAGAACGCTCATTCCTTTGTATGATGACTAAAAACGGTATAATCAAGAGAACTTCGCTTGACCAATATGACCATATCAGAAAAAGCGGTATTATTGCAATCAACCTTGATGAAGGCGACGAACTTTCTTGGGTTGAGATTACAGACGGAAAGAGAAAACTTGTTGCCGCTACACATGACGGCATGAGCATTTGCTTTGAAGAAAGTGATGCAAGGCTTATCGGCAGAACTGCAAGGGGTGTTAAGGCAATCACTCTTGGTGAGGGCGACTATGTAGTAGGCTTTGCAATTGAGCGTGAGGGAGTTAAGCTTCTCACCGTTTCTGAAACCGGATATGGCAGAAAGAGTGAATTTTCAGACTACCGTGTTCAATCAAGGGGCGGTAAGGGACTTCTTAATTACCGTGTTGAAAAATTCGGCAAAGTTGCAAACATTGCCGCTGTTACAGAAGAAAACGATGTTATTATGATTTCTACCGACGGAATTATTATCCGTATGCCTGTTGACCAAATTTCTACATTCCAAAGGCCTGCAAAGGGTGTTAAGGTAATGCGAGTAAACGAGGGCGAAAAACTTGCTACAATTTCTGTTGTTGACAGATTTGAAGAAGATGAATTTGACGCTGAAAATGAAGAAATTGAAAGCGAAGAAGCAGAGCCGGCAGAAGAATAATATACAAAAATACTGATAAATGTCTATTAAAACCGTATTTTTTATTATTTTTACAATTTAGATATAGTATTTTTACAATATATGATATATAATGACAAAAGTTTTTAGTTTTTAAAAGAGGAGTGAAGGCATTGGAGAAAGAGTCTTACAGTATTGATGATATTCTTTCTGAAGTTAAAAAACGCAGAGAGCATGAAAATCAACAGCAAGCCAATACCGAACCACAAGATAAAGCCGAACCTGAAGTTCAGGAAAAAGAGGAAGTAAAAGTAACTGCTTATAAGGCGGAGCCGGAAGTAATTGAGGAAACTTCTGAAAAAGAAGAGGACTTCACAATTAACGACACTGCCGATATTGAAATTCCGACTATTGAGGAGGAAGAAACACAGTTTACCGATACTGACCAAGTTGATGAGCAGGACAGTGCAGTAATTGACAACCAAGCTGCAAATGAAGAAAATAAGCAGGATAAAAACGGAATGGTTGATTTACTGTCACTTGCTCAAAATGAAGAAGTTATTGAGCCACAGCAAAAAAAAGTGCAACCCAAGGTTAAAGAAAAGGTTAAATTTTCCAAAACCAAAAAAGGCAAGGCTATAATAACTATAATAATTATTCTTCTCGTTATGGTTATTGCAGGTGGTGTGTTTGCTATACTTTATGCAAACAATATGCTTAATAAGGTAACTGATGATAAAAGCGGTGCAGCCGATTATGAAATGAGCACCTATTATGACGGAATGGACTTTCTTAAAGAGGATTTTCCTACAATTAAGGAATCAAGTGCCGGCGAAGTATACAGCTATCCTGAATATCTTAAGCAGTGGTATCAAAACGGTGACCCTGTAAGTTCAACCCATGTGCTTAATATCCTTCTTATCGGCGAAGATACAAGAGAAGAAAAAATTTCTGATGCTTCGCGTGCCGATTCGGCAATTATTGTAAGTGTTAATGTAGATACAAAAGAAATTCATTTGACTTCAGTTTTGCGTGACCTTTATGTTTACTATGAGGTTGACGGTAAAGGTCAATACGGTAAAATTAACGCTGCCGCATCAATGGGCGGAATGAAGTGCTACATCAACACTATTGAAAGATATTATAAAATCGCTATTAACAATTATGCTGTTGTAAACTTTAATTCATTCCCTAAAATTATTGACGCACTCGGCGGTGTTTCAATTAAAATGACATCAAGGGAAATAAATGAGATTAACAATCATCCAAGAACTTATGGCAAAGTTACCATTACACAGACCTTTGACGGTACTGAGGGAACAATGAAGCTTAATGGTAAGCAGGCACTTGCTTATTGCAGAATCAGGCATATTGATTCTGACGGAGCAAGAGCTGACAGGCAAAAAACCGTGCTTAATGCCATAGTTAAAAAGATGAAAAACAGCGGAACGGTTGATATTGTTAAAACCGTAAACGAACTTGCAGGCTATGTTTACACAGGTTACAGCAAGAAAGAGCTTGTTTCAATCGGTAACACAGCACTTCGTGACGGCTGGCTTGAATATTCAATGAAAACAAAGAATGTTCCTGCTGTGGAAAACTGCAAGGGTGGTTCTAGATTTTCTGTTTCGCCAAACAATTGGATTTGGCTTGCCGATATTCCAAAGGATGCATATGAACTTCAAATGGAAATTTACGGTAAATCAAATATTGAACTCAGCAAAAACAGACCTGCATATATAGATATGGGCAGGTAAAAATTAAAAATATATAGGGGCGAACACAGTTCGCCTCTTTTTTTGGCAATGTTAAGAGAGGGAAAAATGAAACACGAAAAAATCGCAACTTTTAAATTTGCTGTTCAAAAATCCCTGCCTGTTTTATTCGGCTATCTTTTTTTAGGTTCGGCTTTCGGAATTATGCTTTACAAGGCAGGATATAATTGGATTTGGGCTGTTTTTATATCAATAGTTGTTTATGCAGGCTCGGGGCAGTTTTTGCTTGTATCACTTATCAGTGCAAAGGCGGATATTGCAACAACCGCGCTTATGACTTTGTTTATCAACACCCGCCATATGTTTTACGGATTATCATATATTGAAAAATTTAAAGCAGGCGGTTGGCGCTATCCTTTTATGATTTTTACATTAACCGATGAAACATATTCTGTTAATTCATCAATAACTTACATACCGGAAAATGTGAATGAGCCGAAAGCAAGATTTTTAATCGGCGAACTTGATCATTTATATTGGATAATCGGTTCGGCTTTAGGTTCGCTGTTAAGCCAGCTTATACCGATAGATTTTACCGGCATTGATTTTTCAATGACTGCCCTTTTTGTAGTTATTTTTATTGATTTGATTAGAAATAACAAGGGTAAATCAAAAATTATAGGTGCAATAGGTGTATTTTCGGCAATACTTTGCCTGATAATTTTCGGCGCAGATAAATTTTTAATTCCGTCGCTTTTGATTACGGTGGCAATTTTATCCTCTTTCAAAAAGTTTTTTGATGTTTGGGAGGTGGCAAAATGACAACAACTCATCTTGTTTTAATGATTTTGGTTGCCGGTGCCTGCACTTTTGCCACAAGGCTGTTTCCTTTTGCTCTTTTCGGGCAGAGTAAGGAAGTGCCGAAATTTGTAAAATATTTGGGCAATGTTTTGCCCGTTGCAATTTTGGGTATACTTATCGTTTACTGCCTTAAAGATTTTGAAAAGGGCGATATTAACTATATTATCCCGCAAATTATCGCAGTGGTGATAACCGCTTTGGTTCATATTTGGAAAAAGAATACCCTTTTGAGTATCGCAGTCGGTACAATAGGCTATATGCTTTTGATACATTTTGTATTTGTATAAAATAAAAGA
>FR895310.1:0-1433 GCA_000434995.1 Firmicutes bacterium CAG:341
AAATATGCGCATAAAACGCATATTTTGAAAAAAATTTTATGTGGTGACAATTATTGTACTTATACTTGCAAAAATCTGCTTTTCGTATAATATTGACAAATTAGCAGGTCACTCCTGCGCCACCCAAAGCCACCCGAAAAATATTCAGAAAGGAAAATTTTTATCAGTAAAGACGTTTTAATATCTTTGGTTTCGATGCTCGGAACGGTTATTGGTACATTCGGCGGTATTTTAACCTCATCAAAGCTTACATCATTTCGCCTTGAACAGCTTGAGCGAAAGGTTGATAAGCATAATAATTTTGCAAGTCGTATACCCGTTGTCGAGGAACAAATCAAGGTTATAAATCATAGAATAGATGACTTGGAAAAGGGAGGCAAAAACATATGAAATGTACACAGCAAACTATAAACAAAGCAATCAGAACTTTTATTCAAACAGCAATCGGTTACGCCGCCGTTAATATTGTTGCAATTGATTTTTCAGCGTCAAAGCAAGTGCTTAAAACCGCACTTATCGGCCTTGGAGTTTCAGCTGTATCGGCAGGAATAGCGGCAGTAATGAATTTGGAGGAAAAAAATAATGACATTTGATTCGTTTGTAAAAAGATTTATTGGCAAAGCTGTTGATTATGACGGAGTAAGCGGAGTTCAATGTGTAGACCTTGTGAAGCTGTATTTATATAATGTATTCGGTATTCGCGCAGGTGCGTGGGGAAATGCAAGGGATTACTGGCTTGATTTTAACTCACATAAAATTATGAAAGAAAATTTCACTAAAATTAAAAATACACCTGAATTTGTACCTAAAAAGGGTGATATTTTGGTTTGGAGCGGTGATATTTCAATTAAAAATAATTACGGCCATATTGCCATTGCCACAGGTGAGGGCGATACACATACTTTCTATTCTTATGACAGCAATTGGAATAAAAAAGAAATGCAAAAGGTGAAACATACTTATTTTGCACTTTACGGGGTGTTGCGTCCTAAAAATATAAAGGCGCTTTTCGCTGCACCCGATGTTTCACTCGGTGATTATTCTTTAACCAATGTGCGTGGTATTTATAATTTTGCCGGGGCAAAATCAGGAAGAAAAAAGGTTAAGGAAATAACAAAAAACGCAAAAAAATCCGCAACCTCACAAAAGGCGGATGATAATGCTTATTTAAAGGCGGGTACTGCTGTTTCCGTGCTTGAAACCAAGTTGATTTCAACAGGTAATTTGTGGGCGCGTATCCCAAGCGGATGGATATGTATTTGGGAACACGATAAAGATAAGCTTTTTATTAAGTGATGACATTAAAAATCAGAGTGCGACTTAAATTGCACTCTGATTTTTTTAGGAAAATATTAAATAAGTCTTGACATTGTGACAAACATACTATATAATACATTTCGCAATGGCCCGGTAGTTCAGTTGGTTAGAACGCT
>FR895310.1:1466-7534 GCA_000434995.1 Firmicutes bacterium CAG:341
GCTAGCCTGTCACGCTAGAGGTCGACGGTTCGAGCCCGTTCCGGGTCGCCATTTTTGCTGATATGGCTCAGGTGGTAGAGCACATCCTTGGTAAGGATGAGGTCACCGGTTCAAGTCCGGTTATCAGCTCCAAGGACAGAGATGCTTACCACCTCTGTCTTTTTTTATATCCAAAATCTTGAGACTCGCCGAGTCTCTTTTTTATTTTAATTTGTGGTGTTGTTATGTTAAAAGATTTACATATTCATATTGAAAGAGGACCTTACACTTTAGAATGGATTGAAAAGTTCATTTCAAAAGCTCAGCAAATGGAACTTGATGAAATTTGCCTGCTTGAACATTCAATTAGAATTAAAGATTTTCATCCCACTTTTAAAGAAGCAAGAAATTATAATAATTACCAAAGAAAGTGGTTTGACGAAAAAGCCAAAACTGCACATACGCTTGATGAATTCAAAGAACTTGCAAGCAAAGTGCGCTTAAAAAACTATCCCGTAAAAGTTAGCTTCGGGCTTGAGGTTTGCTGGTTTGAGCAACATTCAAATTTAATAAGCGAACTCGTAAGCGACGGCTTTTTTGATTATCTTTTAGGCTCAGTTCATTGGGTTGATAATTGGACTTTTAACCAGCGAAAGTATCAGTGGCTCGGGCGTGATACAGATGAAATTTATACTCGCTATTTTGAACTTGAAAACTCACTTGTTCAAAGTGATATATTTGATATTATAGCACATCCCGATTTAATAACCTGCCACAATATTTATCCTTCCTTTGATTTGTGTGATCAGTATGACGGATTGTGCAAAAATATAAAAAAACATAATATGTGCCTTGAAATGAATACATCAAAAGGATTGGGAGTTAATAAAGAATTTCTTGACTTTGCGGTTAAAAACAGCGTTAAATTTTCAACCGGTTCTGATGCACACAGGGTTGAAGATGTCGGCAGAAAAATAAAGGAAGCAGATGTGCTTATATCCCGTAGCTTGAAGTAATGGGGTCTTTAAAAAGCGGAATAATCGGCGGCGCAAAGGTGAACAAAATAAATATTGTACTGCAAACAGCAAACAATATAATTGAAATGATATTTGCGCTTACGCTTTGCAATTTATCACTTTTAATAACGGTATAATCTACTGCAAATGCGCAAAATACGCCGATAAAAAATGATGCAATGTTTAATAAATCAATATTTTTTCCGATTATCCCTGTGTAAGTATAGAAAAATGAAAGTGTTATTCCCATTCCTACAAACACACCGATAAATTTTGCCGGGAAAATATTTTTTGATTTATGCATTATAAAATATTGAGTGACCGTCCATATTAAATAAGGAAAGAAAATCAATTTTAAATGTTCCCACGGACTTTCGTTAATGGGGCAAAATAAGCCAACAACAGTATTGTTACCGCTCCATTCAAAAACGAAATGTGCAAGCGTACCTATAACGCTTACAAACACAAAACCAATAATGTCAAGCTTTAATAATGTTTTACTCATTTTATCACCTATAATATTGTATGTGGTAAATTGCTCTATTATAAATTGAAATATTTGCTTGACATTTTGTTTAACTTATGATAAAGTATAACACGCACGAGATGTGCATAAAACTTGACAGGTTCAACCCGTCAACTTGCAGAAGTACTCAAGTTGGTGACGAGGCGCCCCTGCTAAGGGCGTAGGTCGGGTAACCGGCGCGAGAGTTCGAGTCTCTCCTTCTGCGCCAAAAAAGGAAGTATCATTTTTGATACTTCCTTTTTTGATGCGAAGAACAGAGAGTCGAACAAGGCAATTTCGTCAAAAGAAATTTCGTGTTTGAATGAATTTTTTCAAAATTCATATTAAACACTACATTCCTTTTTCCTCTCCACAAAAAGTTGACACTTTTTGTGGGAGTTTTTGATTTTGCGTCAGGGTGTGAACAAAACTGATGATAAAACGCTCTACAACTCGGTAACATCTTGAAAGTTGAAAAAACATAATGTAAAATAGTATTGCATTCGATGAGAAATAAAAGAGTATTTTGAGGTAGGGAAATCCCGAATAAAAGACAGATTGATTTTTCAATCTGTCTTTTGTTTTGCCTAAATATTTCGCTTGAAATGAGTATATATTATATAGTATAATAAAAAACGGTGATGTTTTATGAAACAGTTTTTAGAAGTAGGAAAATTAAATAATACACACGGTATCAAAGGTGAGTTGAAAATGCAACTTTGGTGTGATGATATTGAATTTTTGAAACAGTTTAAAACTTTGTATTTTGATGATAAGGGGCAAAACAGTGTTGAAATTACATCTGTAAGATCCCAAAAAAATCTTGCAATAATAAAGCTTAAAGGTATTGATTCAATCGAGCAGGCGGAAACCGTAAAAGGTAAAATTCTTTATTGTAACCGTGACGATGCTTCTATTGATGAAGATGCTAATTATATTGCAGACCTTATCGGCTGTTATGTGGTGGATATAGATACCGAAGAAGAGTACGGAAAGGTTGTTGATGTGCTTAACTACGGTTCGTGTGATATTTATGATACAGAATCTTGGGGAAAGCATACTCTTATCCCTGCAACACCCGATATAGTTAAGGAAATAAATACGGAATATCAGGTTATTAAGATTAAGGCAATGAAAGGGCTTTTTGATGAGAATTGATATAATGACGCTTTTTCCCGATATGTGCAATGCTGTTTTGAGCGAATCAATAATAGGCAGAGCGCGCCAAGCCGGAAAAGTTGAAATAAATTGTGTTGATATTAGGAACTATACGCTTGATAAGCACAGGCGTGTTGACGATAAACCGTATGGCGGCGGAATGGGAATGATAATGGCACCGCAGCCTATTTTTGATTGCTATAAAGCAATAAGTGAAAATATAGGCGAAAAGCCGCATTTGATATATCTTACGCCACAGGGCAAAACACTTACTCAACAAAGGGTAAAGGAACTTTCAAAGCTTGATAATCTTGTGCTTTTGTGCGGGCATTATGAGGGTATTGATGAAAGAGTTATTGAAGAACTTGAACCTGAAGAAATTTCAGTTGGAGATTATGTGTTAACCGGCGGTGAACTTCCTGCTTTGATTGTGGCTGATTCGGTAGCAAGAATGTTGCCGGGTGTTTTAAGTGATGATGAATGTTTTGAAGAAGAAAGTCATTTTAATTCACTTCTTGAATATCCGCAGTATACACATCCGTCAAGCTGGAACGGCAGAGAGGTGCCGGATGTACTTCTATCAGGTCATCATGCAAAGGTTGATGAATGGCGCAGGCATAAATCACTTGAGCGCACATATAGGCGCAGGCCCGATATGCTTGAAAATGCCGAACTTGATAAAAAAGACAGAGAATTTTTGTCGAAACTTGAAAAAGAATAAAAAAATATGTGAAATATGCACAAATACCACTGAAAATTTTTATTTGAAATTAACAAGTCAAACGAAGTTACGGTATTATTGTTGACCGAATTTAATTTGGTGGTATAATAGTAATAAGAAAACAAAAACACTTATATTAACCACAATATATTGTACATTTAATGAGAGGTTTTAATTATGTTCGTTAAAGATGTTAAGGTAGAAAACCAGGTTGGTCTTCATGCTCGTCCGGCAACTTTCTTTATTCAAAAGGCAAACGAGTTCAAATCATCAATTTGGGTAGAAAAGGAAGAAAGAAGAGTTAATGCAAAGAGCCTTTTAGGCGTTCTTTCACTTGGTATTATGGGCGGAACTGATATTCGTATCATTGCCGACGGTTCAGATGAAGAAGCTGCTGTTGAAGGTCTTGTATCTCTCGTAAAATCAGGATTCACAGAATAATTATTGTTTTAAAAATCAAAGAAAAAGGCATTGCTTGGGGCGCCCTCCGTAAGGAAGGTGCCCCAAAGGCTTTGTATCTTAAATCAAATATTGTTGTATTTAGACGGTGTAGCGGTTTGCTATGCCGTTTTTGCTGTTTTTGTAGCTTTTTCGGAGGTTTTTGAATATTTCTCGAAAATGTGGGGATAATAAATAATTTTACATAAGAACCAAAATTACATATGCCTTAGTGGAATAGCCAAATGAATCTTATTATTCATCTTAAGTTTTATTATAATTTAGTTGTCAAATTTGACTATGCACTTTTTTACATGAAATTTTGGCAAAGGCAAATTTGACAACAAAAGTTGTCGTAAATGACTACCAAAACAATAAAATTCGTGATACAATATAAATACAATAAATGTGGAGGTTTAGATATGCAAAATTTAAAAAGCAATATTGACCATTACATGGAATTAAAAGGGATTAGGATGTACAGTCATTTGCTCGTTGATATTGCACATGAATTAGGGATTAAAGGACAAGAAGCATATAAATTTGCAAATAGAGAAAAGTCCAACTTCTCAAAAATGCTAAAAGGAGAAAGACCGCTTAAATACGAGTTTATTATTCCTTTAGAAAAAATATTTGGTATTTCATTGGCTAGGTTATTGTATGAAGATGCGTATAAATTACCTGTTGAAAAGGAAAATGTACCATTCAATAAGGGCTTTAGATATTACGCTTATTTAGATGATCCAGAATTGTATAAAAACGAATTTGATTTATTACTTACAAAGGATGGGAAATCTATTCTCACTCAAACTGATGAATTCGGCAAAACCTTTCTTGATTATATCGTGGAATATCGTTCGATTAACGGTGTTAAATATCTTCACGATGTGTATGGAATAAAACTGAAATGGTATCATAATCAATTTGAATTTAAGAAAGACAAAGGCATGATATGGATTCATTTTGAAAACTGTATTGAGTTTGCCCGTCTTGTTGCAAGTATGAATGATGTGGAACTGTTCAATGATATTTATGATTCCTACAATATGTTTTTTACAAATGGGCACTATGCTGCGGAAAGTTGTATTTTCTGTCAAGGTGAATATTTGGAAATAATACTGGACAATGACGACTTATTTCATTCAATATTTGAAATAAAACCTTACGAGCTTAAGCTGGACAGTATTGGCAAAAGAGAAAAACAAGTTGATTCAATTACATACCATTCCATCAACCCGATAATTAACAACTGTTTAAGATATGCTTTAAAACATTTAGATAAATATAAGCATAGAGCAATTGATATATTAAAATTTGGAATAAATTACAACAAAAAAGTAGCATCCAATATATGTTATGACAATCATTATGTTTGCAATGAACTGGGTGCTTTAAAAAATTTCAAAGACGATGATTTTTACGAGCTAATTATTTTTACCGATGTAGAAACAAATGACAGTGAAATACAAGCACTAATTCACCAATTGCCAAAATTCAATAAATTACGGTGATACATTGAGCAAGAATAATGATGGATGCTTTGATGATTAAAAAGAAAAGAGGATTTCAAAATGAGCTTAATAACTTGTCCTAAATGCGGCAAAACAATCAGTGAAAAGGCAATAACATGTCCTCACTGTAAATTTAATCTTTCACAACAAAATTTAATAGTGTGCGACGAATGTGGAAGAGAGTACGAAATGAAATTTTCGGCTTGCCCTAATTGTGGATTTCCTAATTCAACTATTGAGAAAAAGAAGCAAAAGAAGAAACACAAAGGTATAATTATCTCCACAGTTGTAATTGCTCTAATTGTCATTAGCGTGCTTGGATTTAGCATTTCACAAAGAGCAAAAGAAGCCGAATATTATTCAAATATGGAATCTGTATCTTATACAATGCTTGATGGGGCTGCGAAAGCGGAAGACGCCGGAAACCTTATCAAGAGTGTATGGTACAATGCAATTTATGAGGAAAGAGATACTGAAACAGATAAATATGCAATGAAAAATGGTAAATTTGTATATGATTTTAATGATGCTCTTTCTAATTTGTTTGCTGATGAAAGTTTTGACAATAGTATTTCTGAAATCGAATTGAATCAATCAGAAGTTACTGATTTAATGAAAAAGCTGAAAAATCCACCAAAGAAATATGAAGAAGCTTATGCCGTGTTAAAAACTTATTATGATAATTACATGAAAATGACAAAATCGGTTATCAGTCCTACGGGAAGTCTCCAAACATTTTC
>FR895311.1 GCA_000434995.1 Firmicutes bacterium CAG:341
GTGGTAAGTCATACTTTGCGAAAATACCGTCTTTTATAATATCCCTTTGATAAGATTATACACAGGTTTTAGGAATCATAATAAGAAACTTTGGAGTTTGAAGAGTGGCTTGAGAGTAGTTTTCCGAATAGAATCAAGAAAAACAAATAACTATAATTAACCTTATGGAACTGTTTGAGTAACAGCTCCGTTTTGCTTTGACTTTTTCTTGATTTTCCTTTATAAATCCGCAATAATCATTGCTTTTAAGCGTTCAGTGTGATATACTAAACTTGTATAATTGTAACTATCTGAAAGCGAGGAAAATCTAATGGATTCTAACATCGAGCGCTGGTACTCAATGAAAGAAATATGCGAATATCTTGGCGTCAGCCGTGATACCGTACTTGATTGGATAGAAAGAAGAAATATGCCCGCAGCAAAAATCGGACGCCTTTGGAAATTCAAAATCAGCGAAATTGACGCTTGGATGAAATCCGGTGTTGCAGCGGATAAATAATCAAATTTCGGAGGCATATATGAGTTTTATTGAATCTTACAAGCATCTTGATAAAATATGCGGAGAAATGTTTGAAACTCAATATGGAGTATCCGCCTATATAGATGAAATGCTAAACAATCCTCGTGGTTCTTTTCTTGTCAGAGGATGGGAAAATGATTTAAAACAACTAAAGCACTATCGTTGGATTAGGAATCAAATAGTACACGAACCCGATTGCTACGAAGAAACTATGTGCGAAGCCGGAGACGATGAATGGCTTGATGATTTTTATGAAAGAATAATAAATCAAACTGATCCGCTTGCAATGTATTTTCAAGCAACAAAACCACATCCTGTCGCAAAATCCGCACAAAATCACGAACCGGCTCAACTGCAATATACATATTCTAAACAGCCTAGCCAACCAAAACATAAATCAAAAAAGGTCGTAAGATGGATTGTGTTTTCAATTATCGTGGCTGTTGTTCTAATGTACTTAGTACTTAAATACTTTATTAATTGATTTCGGAGGTGCAATATGGCACTTGAAAATAAATTAGGTTTGACA
>FR895312.1 GCA_000434995.1 Firmicutes bacterium CAG:341
GGTATCCTGCCGGTGTGAAAGTTACGACTGCTTATCACGATCAGACCTACATTCTTGACAACGGCACACAAGTTAGTACGCTTCTTTCAACCGACAGCGGTGTTGCTTTTATCGTCAAAACAAGCGGTGGCATGATTTATCACGCAGGTGATTTGAACGATTGGCATTGGGAGGGCGAGACGGAAGCCGACAACCGCCACATGACCTCAATGTACCGTGCCGAGATTGACAAAATCAAGGGCGCTCATTTTGATGCCGCATTCGTTCCCCTTGACCCAAGGCAGGAGGAACACTATGCCGACGGTATGCTTTATTTTTTGGAACATGTCGATTGCAACGCCGTTTTCCCTATGCATTATTGGAACGAGCCGAGCGTGATTGATAGGTTTACCACCGAATATCCGCAGTATAAATCACGAATAAAAAATACAGAATCAGCCAAAGGAGAAGAAATATGAGCTTTAGAATGATTCACGAAAACTATAATGTTTCCGATTTGGATAGGTCGATTAAGTTTTACAATGATGCGCTTGATTTACACGAGGTCAGTCGAAAAACCACCGACGATTTTATTATCGTTTATTTGAGCAATGATTCAAGCGATTTTGATCTTGAACTTACTTGGCTTAAAGAACATCCGCAGCCGTACGATTTGGGTGAATGTGAATTTCATTTGGCATTTAAGGCAGATGATTTTGACTCGGCACATAAAAAGCACGAAGAAATGGGTTGTATCTGCTTTGAAAATCCTGAAATGGGTATCTATTTCATCGAGGACCCGGACGGCTATTGGCTGGAAATTTTGCCGTAATATTGGACTATACTATAAACAAAAGGAGTTGAGGAATACAATTTCTCAACTCTTTTATGTTTATGCAAGCAGTTCATTTAATTTTAAAACTATTTTTTCTTTTTCGCCGTATCCTGTTGTGCTCAACCTCATTAGTGGTAAGTCATACTTTGCGAA
>FR895313.1:0-11036 GCA_000434995.1 Firmicutes bacterium CAG:341
GCTCATTTTATAATATTTAGTTTCTTTCAGGTGGAGTGTAAAGGTGAATTCTGCCCGCATCATTAAAGGCTTTTAAAGTCATAACGCAAATAGGAACGATAAACATACCCATAAAACCGAAAAGCTTTAATCCAAAGTAAAGGCCCGCAAGGGTAACAAGCGGATTAACACCGAGTGAATCGCCCACGATTTTAGGCTCAATATACTGGCGAATTACCGTAATAACAGCGTACAAAATAAGCAAGCCTACGCACTGCCCAACATTGCCCGTAACAAGTGCGATAAGCGACCACGGAATAAGAATACCGCCCGAACCTGCAACAGGGAGAATATCAAACACCGCAATACAGATTGCGATAACGAAAACATAGCTGTTTTTCATAACGCCGATTAAATTAAGGATAGTTAAACCAAGGAAGTTTTCGCAAAATGTGATAAACATAATAAGCCCGTAAGCCCTGCACATTTTAAGAATAGTTGATGAAAAGATTTTTTTTGTTTCACCTAAAAGATTTTTATGCTTATCAGGAAGTTGAAGCTTAATAAATTTAACTACCTTTTTATAATCCTTTGTAAAAAGTATCCACGCAATAACTCCGATTACAACGCTGATTAAAATTGACGGAATATTTTTAACCACGCTGTACACACCGCTGATTCCGTTTGACAGGCCGGAAGTAATTGAACTCATATTTATTCCGAGTTTTGATACATCAAAATCATTTATAAGATTGCCGAAAAACTGTGTTATATTTTCCGACACGCTTGTATAAATACTGTCAGGCAAAAATTTAATGGCTTTTAAAATTTCATTTTGCAGAGTAACAAGAAAAGTCGGCAAATCATTAAGCTGCTCGCCTAAAAAAGAAATGAAATTACCTATTTCTCTAAACAAAGCCGCAATAATTGAAATAACAGGGCCTAAAATAATTGCAACACACAAAAGCACAAGAACGATTGACCAAAAAGAATGCATTTTATTTTTAGTCTTTTTATCAAGCCAGCCAAGCGGCCTTTGCAAAATCACTGCAAAGAAAAACGAAAGCAAAAACGGTGCAGCAATACTGAAACAATATTTAAAAAACACATAAACAAGACCTATAATTGCCATAACATAAACAAGGTCAATTAAAAAATCTCTCCTTTTTGCTACTTTTGGATTCATATACAATACTTCCTTTTGTTAAATATATACATTATTTTAATGTAAAACAGGCGGTTAATCAAGTAATTTTGATAGAAATTAAGATTTTTTTAAATTTATACTTGATACTTCTTAACTTTTTTGTTAATATATAGAAAGTGTTTTTCACAGTAACACAACTGTGCGCACACGGAGGACACATTTTATTATGGAAAAGATAAATTTCTATTTAATAAATGCAAGCATAGTGCCTGACATATATAAAAAAGTAATAAAAGCCAAAAGCCTGCTTGCAAGCGGTGAAGCAAAAAGTGCGTCACAAGCGGCAAAAATGGCAGATATATCACGAAGCGCATACTATAAATATAAAGATGCGATTTTTGAATATCACGGCGACGACAGCAATGACACAGCCACAATCAACGCAAAACTTATGGATAATGCCGGCGTGCTGTCATCACTAATGGCGGAGCTTTATAAAGCCGGGGCTAATGTATTATCTGTTAACCAGAGTGTTCCTATTCATTCGGTAGCAGATGTTTCCGTAACTGTACGAATTGCCGAAATGGCAATTTCAAAAAAGGAGTTACTTAATTCAATAGAAAAAATCGACGGTGTAAATTCCGTTGTTTTATCATAGGAGGTAGAAAATATGAAAGTTGCTGTAATGGGCTACGGAACAGTAGGTTCAGGTGTAGTTGAGGTAATTGAACATCACAGTGATATTATTCCAAAAAGAACAGGTGGCAAAACACTTGAAATTTCACACATTCTTGATTTGCGTGATTTTCCAAATGACCCACATAAAGATTTATTTACCAAGGATTTCAACGATATTTTAAATGACGATGAAACCAAAATTGTTGCCGAAACAATGGGCGGGGTTAACCCGGCATTTGATTTCACAATGAAGCTTCTTAAAGCAGGTAAAAGCGTTGTAACATCTAACAAAGAGCTTGTTGCACAAAGAGGACTTGAGCTTTTACAGGCTGCGGAAGAAAGCGGAGCAAACTATTTGTTTGAAGCAAGTGTAGGCGGCGGAATCCCTATTATTCGCCCGCTTTGCCAGTGCCTTGCCGCTAACTATATTGAGGGCATTGCAGGTATCTTAAACGGTACTACAAACTTCATTCTTACTATGATGATTGAAGAGGGAATGTCATTTGAAGAGGCACTTAAAATAGCGCAGGAAAAAGGATATGCGGAAAAAGACCCTACCGCCGATGTTGAAGGCCACGATGCATGCAGAAAAGTTTGCATTCTCGCTTCCCTTGCATTTGGCAAGCATGTATATCCAAATCAGGTTGAAACCGAGGGTATTACAAAGATTTCGCTTGAAGATGTATCATACATCGAAAATGCAGGCGGTGTAATCAAACTTCTCGGCCAAATCAAATATATTAACGATAATGAAATCGCCGCATTTGTAAGCCCGGCTGTTGTATATAACGGTTCACAGCTTGCAAGCGTTAAAGATGTTTTCAATGCAATCCTTGTAAGAGGTGATGCAGTCGGCGATGTATGCTTCTATGGCCCGGGTGCCGGCAAACTTCCTACCGCTTCCGCTGTTGTAGCCGATATTATTGACTGTGCAAAGCACAGTGACAGAAAGAAGATTTTCGGCTGGGGTGAAGGCTCGGAAAACTATGTAGTTGACTACAAAGAAAAGATTGAAATGCCGTTTTATGTTCGTGCAAAGGCAACTCCAAATGAAGTAAATTCAAAATTTGCGGATGTTAAGTTCCTTTCAAGAAAAGGCCAGCCAAGTGACGAAGTTGCATTTATCACAGATTATATGACAGAAAACAAGCTTAACAAAAAGCTTGACGGTATGAATGTTATCAACACAATTAAAGTTACAAACTACTAATCAATATAATTTTCGGAGGATTACAAATCTATGGGACTTATTGTTCAGAAATTCGGTGGTTCTTCAGTAGCAAACGCCGAAAGAGTAATGAATGTTGCTCGCATTGTTACCGAAACATACAAGCAAGGCAATGATGTTATTGTTGTTGTATCGGCACAAGGTGATACAACTGACGACCTTATTGCAAAGGCAAACGAAATCAACCCAAAAGCAGCTAAAAGAGAAATGGACCAGCTTTTAACCGCAGGTGAGCAAATTTCTATTTCACTTCTTGCTATGGCAATTGAAAAGCTCGGTTTTCCTGTAATCAGCCTTTTAGGATGGCAGGCAGGATTTAACACAAATTCAATCTACACCTCGGCAAGAATTAAAAACATTAAGCCTAACAGACTTCAGGCTGAAATTGCAAAGCGCAACATAGTTGTAGTTGCAGGTTTCCAGGGTATTAACAGATATGACGACCTCACCACATTGGGCAGAGGCGGTTCAGACACATCGGCAGTTGCAATTGCAGCAGCACTTAAAGCCGATAAATGCCAAATCTTTACAGATGTTGAAGGTGTTTACACCGCTGACCCGAGAAAAGTTGAAAATGCAAAGAAGCTTAAAGAAATCACATATGACGAAATGCTTGAACTTGCAACACTCGGCGCACAGGTACTTAATAACCGTTCAGTAGAAATGGCTAAAAAATACGGCGTTGAACTTGAAGTTTTATCATCATTAAACCCGGTACCGGGTACAATCGTTAAGGAGGTAACAAAAATGGAAAAAATGCTTATTAGGGGCGTAACAAAGGATAAGGATGTAGCACTCGTATCAATTCTCGGCTTGCAGGATACACCGGGCATTGCTTTCAAAATCTTTTCAAAGCTTTCTGCTAAAGAAATAAATGTTGATATTATTCTTCAATCTTTCGGCAGAGACGGAACAAAAGATATTGTATTCACCGTAAGCAAAGATAACGGTCCTGTTGCTGTTGAAATTCTTGAAAGCTTCCTTGATAACTGCAAAATCGTTTGCAACACCGAAGTTGCAAAGGTTTCAATCGTAGGTGCAGGTATGGAAACACATCCGGGTACAGCATCAAAAATGTTTGAAGCTCTTTATGAATCAAACATCAACATTCAAATGATTTCAACATCAGAAATCAAAATTTCTGTAATTATCGACGCTGAAAATGCTGACAGAGCAGTATCTGCTGTTCATAAGGCATTTATTCCAAATGACTAATCGGTAAAATATTCAGGCTGTTTCGCATTCATTGCGTGACAGCCTTTTTGTTTACTGTTTTTTAATTATTGATTTATTTCTTGTTTTTAATTATTATATATAGTATAATAAGTTTAAATATTGATATTGATATAGAAACGGTGCAAAATGAAAATACTTACTATTGGCGATATTGTTTCAAAACAGGGATGTGAATATTTAAGAAGCACTCTCCCCTCTCTTAAGCGTGAGCTTGGGGCAGATATTGTAATTGCAAACGGTGAAAACTCGGCAGTCGGTAACGGAATTTTACCGCAAAGTGCAGAATTTATACTTGACTGCGGTGTTGATTTAATCACACTGGGCAACCACAGCTTAAAAAGGCGCGAAATATACGATTACCTTGATTCTCCCGCTCCTATAATCAGGCCGGCAAACTACCATTCAAGCGCACCGGGCAGAGGAATGGAGATAATAGACAAAGGCTTTTGCAAAATAGCGGTAATCAATCTTCAGGGTGCAGTTTACCTTGACCCTATTGAAAATCCTTTTTCCGTAATTGATAAATTGACTGAAAGTGCAAAAGACCAAGGTGCAAGCATAATTATAATTGATTTTCACGCTGAAGCAACTGCTGAAAAAAGAGCAATGGGATTTTATGTTGACGGTAAAGTTTCGGCAATTTTCGGCACACATACCCACACACAAACAAGCGATAACCAAATCTTGCCTAACGGCACGGGATATATAACGGATATTGGAATGACAGGCCCGTATTACAGTGTTTTAGGCGTAGCACCGAGTTGCGCAATCGAAAAACTTAAAACGGGGCTTCCTACACGCTTTGTTAACGAAGACGGTGTTTGCGTGCTTGAAGGATGTTTATTTGATATTGACGAAAAAAGCGGAAAAACCGTTAATACTAAACTTATCAGGAGGTAACTATGGCGAAAAAAATATTCGCTTTAATTATGGCGGCAGTTTTGATTTGCTGTGCTTTCACCGGCTGTTCACCGCAAAGCAGTGAAAACAAGGCAAGCGACACTGTTTTGGCAACTAAAAAAGTTACCGATAATTCTAACTTTAAATTAAGCTATACTCAATCTGACAGCCTTGACCCATTCAAAGCCAAAACGCAAAATAACCAAGTGCTTGCTTCACTTGTGTTTGAATCGCTTTTTGACCTTGATGAAAGCTATGAACCGATTTTGAATATCGCTTCATCCTACGAATTTACCGATAGCAAAACCATAAAAGTTAAATTTAATACAAACATTGCATTTTCAAACGGTTCGCCGCTTGAAGTTGAAGATATAATTTATTCTTTTAATGCGGCTAAAAAATCACCGGCTTACGGTAACAGCTTAAAATATTTTGACTATGCGTCAAGAAATGCAAAAGACTGCGTGGTTTTTTACCTTAAAAAGCCAAATCCGAATGCAGTTAATCTTTTAACATTTCCGATTGCAAGCACAAATGATGATGAAAACGGTTATCCAATCGGAAGCGGAAGATACAAATATATAAAAAAAGACAGCAAAACTTATTTAAAAGCAATTGTAAGTGACAATTTCAACCCATATATTACAACAATAAATCTTGTTAACATTGCATCGGCAGATTCAATTGACAATGCGGTTAACATCGGCAATATTTCATACGCTTTTCGTGATTTAAGTTCAAGTGTAAACAAGCGAATTACCTGCACCAAAAAGCTTGTAAATATGAATAATCTTGTTTATATCGGAATTAACTCATTATCGGGAATAACCGCAAATGCACAAATCAGAAAAGCAATTTCACTTGCGTGTGACAGAACAGTATTTGCACAAAGTGCATATAACGGATATGCCACTGCGGCAACATCACCGTTTAATCCGCAGGCTTCAATCGCGCAAAATGTTAAAATTTTCTCAAGCGAAGCTGATTCAATAACTGCAAAGCAGGCATTAAACCAAAGTATGATTGATTCAAAAGAACTAAAAGTCAACATTTTGGTTAATAAAAATAACAACCGCATTGCGTGCGCAACCCTGCTTAAAAATCAGCTTGAAGCAATCGGATTTACGGTAACAATTGATGAAGAGGGCACAAAGGAATACACAAGGCGAGTTAAAAATACGGAATTCAACCTTTATATCGGCGAAGTAAAGCTTTCTGACGATATGTGCTTATATCCGTTTTTTGATGATAAATCAGGCGGAGTAAGATATGGGATTGACAATGAAAATTTGACTTGCGACGACCTTTATTCTGCCTATCTTGCAGGTGAATGTGACCTTGGCAAGTTTATACTTGCTTTTAATGAGGAAATGCCGTATATTCCTCTTGTATACAAAAAAGGAATGATATGCTATACTAAAGCCATGAGTGGCGATATGCAAGGTTATTGGGGTAACTTTTTCTCAAATATCGACACTTGGCGTTTTGAATAATTATAACGGAGGTAATACTTATGATAAAGCTTGAAAATCCAAACGGATTTATTGAAGTAACTAACAATTATTTTGCCAATCTTGTAGGCAGAGCTGCGCAAAGCTGTTTCGGCGTAACAGGAATGGTTAATTCAAATGCGTACCAAAGCATAAAATCCGTATTGAAAAATAAAAGTGCAAAAGAAAATTTAGACCAGGGTGTAACAGTAAAAAGCATAAATGAAGATTTAATTATTGAACTTCATATTTCTGTTTCATACGGTGTTAATATCAGCGCAATTGTTGAAAGCATAGTAAATAAAGTGCGCTACACAGTTGAAGAAGCAACTGATTTAAAAGTATCAAAAGTCAATGTTCACATTGACGCACTCAACTAAGTTAATAGGAGATTTTAATAAATATGATTACAGGTTTACTGTTTAGAGATTCTATTATCTCTGCTGCAAATAATATTTCAAACAGCAGGCAGGCTGTTGATGCGCTCAATGTATTCCCTGTTCCTGACGGTGATACAGGCACAAATATGAGTATGACTATTACTGCCGCCGCTAAAGAAATGGCAACGCTTGCCGATGATTGCACAATTGAAGAAGCATCATCAAAATGCGCGTCTGCCCTTTTAAGAGGTGCAAGGGGTAATTCAGGTGTTATTCTTTCACTTATTTTCAGAGGTTTTTCAAAAGGCTTCAGGGGTTTGGAGTCGGCAGGTGCAAAAGATCTTGCAAATGCACTTAAAGAGGGTGTTGACGCAGCGTACAAAGCTGTAATGAAACCTACCGAAGGAACTATTTTAACAGTAGTTCGCCTTGCAAGTGAAGCTGCGCAGGAAATGGCAAAAATTCAGGACGACCCGCTTGAAGTCGGCTTTGCGGCATTGACTGCGGCAAAAGAAGCACTTGCCAAAACACCGGAGCTTTTACCTGTTCTTAAAAAAGCCGGTGTAGTAGATGCAGGCGGACAAGGTCTTGTACTTGTTTTTGAAGGAATGGAAAGTGTTTGGCGAAACGGTGTTATAGTTCAGCCGCTTGACGGTTCTGGCGTTACACCTGTTTCAATGCCTTCAAAATCAACTGTTGCAAATGCAAGCGACGATATTAAGTTCGGCTACTGCTCTGAATTTTTGATAGAAAAAAATGACAGTGCAAAAGAAAAAGACCCGCTTAAACTCAGGGCTTATCTTGAATCAATCGGTGACTGCGTAGTAGTTGTTGACGACAGCAGTATTATCAAAGTACATGTTCATTCAAACGAACCGGGTAATGTTATTCAGGCAGGGCTTAAATACGGTCAGCTTATTAACATTAAAATTGATAATATGAGATACCAGCACGCAAACGCAGATGTAGGTGTGAAGGATGGTGAAAAGCCGGTTGAACCCGAAGTATGCGAACCTGAAAACGAATACGGATTTGTTGCCGTATGTGCAGGCAGCGGACTTGAAGAACTTTTCAGTGACATCGGCGCAGATACAATAGTAAGCGGCGGACAAACTATGAACCCGTCAACAGATGATATTTTAAGTGCAATCGAAAAAACTCCGGCAAAAGTTGTATATGTATTACCTAATAACAAAAACATTATAATGGCAGCTGAGCAAGCAGGCCCGATGGCGAAAGACAGAGATGTAAGGGTACTGCCTACAAAAACTATTCCGCAGGGCATTTCCGCTATGCTTTCATTTGATGAAACTGCAAGTGCAGACGAAAACCAGATGAATATGATTTCTGCATTTGAAAATGTGGAAACGGCTCAGGTTACCTTTGCCGCAAGGGACAGCGAAGTTGACGGAAAGCCTATAAAAAAAGGCGAAATTATGGGCCTTTGCAACGGAAAAATCAAATTCATAGGCGAAAGCGTTACCGATATTGCGATTAAATCCACACAAAAGCTTTTCAAAAAGGGCGAACATTCACTTATCACAATCATTTTCGGTGAGGGTGCAAGTGAAGAAGATGCGACAATAGTTGAAGAAGCACTTTCAAAGAAATTTGGAAACGATGTTGAAATCAGCATTGTAAACGGTAATCAGCCTATATATTATTTTATCATTTCAGTGGAGTAAGCTATGCTGAATTTAGATAGCAATATTCAATTTATTAAGGGTGTCGGCGAAAAAAGAGCCAAGCTGTTTAACAGTCTTGGCATCTTTTGCGTTGACAGCCTTATTCATTTTTATCCGCGAAAATATGAAGATTGGTCGGCAAGCAAAAACCTTGAGGCAGTTAAAAGCGGAGAAACAGTCAGTATAAAAGCAACGCTTATCACACCGGTTAAAGAAGCGATGATAAGGCGTGGCTTAACTCTTTTCAAGTGCAAGTTTTCAGACGGTGAAAATGTAATCAGCGTCACAATTTTTAACAATAAATACCTTGCAAAATCTTTACACATTTACGAGGATTATTACTTATACGGCAAAATAGAAAAAAGTCTGCTTAATTTTTCTATGAATTCACCTAAAATCGAAAAGGCAGAAAATATACTTGCCATTCAACCGGTTTACCCGGCGAAAGAGAAGCTCACTTCCCGTTCAATCTCTAAAATAATGAAAACCGCACTTGACGAACTCGGTGAGATTGAGGAAACATTAGATGATGAGATAATGCAAAAATATAGCCTTATCTCTCTTGATAAAGCTATCAGAAGCATTCATTTTCCAAACAGTGCAGACGATTATTTGCCGGCAAGAAAAAGATTGATTTTTGAAGAACTTTTAACACTTCAACTCGGTTTACTGAAACTGAAAAGCAATAAAAAAAGCGAAACTGCGTTAGTGATAAAAGATGATTACAGCAGTGAATTTGAAAAGCTTTTACCTTTTAATTTAACCAATGCACAAAAAAGGACAATCTCCGAATGTTTGCAGGATATGAAAAGCAAATATCCTTGCAACAGGCTTGTACAGGGTGATGTAGGCTCCGGCAAAACCGCAGTTGCGGCAAGCTTGATATATTCCGTTATTAAAAACGGATACCAGGCAACTATGATGGCACCCACAGAAATACTTGCCACCCAGCATTATGAAAGCCTATTAAAAATTCTTGCCCCGGCAGGTATAAATATTCGCCTTTTAACAGGTTCAACACCGGCAAAAGAGAAAAAAGAAATAAAAAAAGCTTTGTTTGACGGTGAGATTGATTTAATTATCGGCACACACGCATTGATACAAAATGATGTTGCATTCAAAAATCTTGCCCTTGTTATTACAGATGAGCAGCACCGCTTCGGTGTTAAGCAAAGGGCACAGCTTGCCGAAAAGGGTGAAGATGTACACACAATTGTTATGAGTGCCACCCCTATTCCACGAACACTCGGTTTGATTTTATACGGTGACCTTGATATAAGCATTCTTGATGAACTTCCGCCCGGCAGGCAGGAAATACGCACGGATGTGGTGGATTCACGCTATCACAAAAGGCTTTATAAATTTATCAAAGACGCTATTGCACGCGGTGAGCAGTGCTATATAGTTTGCCCGGCTGTTGAAGAAAACGAAACAAATATTAAAAGTGCCGAAGAACTTGCAGATGAACTTGCAAACGGTGAATTTAAAGGCTATAATCTCGGAATACTCCACGGCAAAATGAAACCTAAGGATAAAGAAGCAATTATGAAATCCTTTGCAAGCGGCAAAGTGAGCTTACTTGTTGCCACAACGGTAGTAGAAGTCGGTGTGGATGTGCCAAACGCAACAATTATGGTTATTGAAAATGCAGAGCGTTTCGGCCTTTCAACCCTGCACCAACTGCGTGGCAGAGTAGGCAGAGGCAATAAAAAAAGTTACTGCGTGCTTGTATCCGATGCAAAGGGCGAAACCGCACGCGAAAGGCTTATGACTATGAAAAAATACAGCGACGGTTTCAAAATTGCAGATACAGACCTTAAACTTCGCGGACCCGGTGACTTTTTCGGCTCACGCCAGCATGGTTTGCCCGAACTCAAAATTGCAGATATGGTTGAAGATATGGACACCTTGCAAAACGCACAGGAATGTGCAAAAAGCATCTTGAGAAATGATTTTTCACTTTCAAACCACCCTGCCCTTAAAAATCAAATGAATAAAATGTTTGAAAATATTAAGAATTAAACAGCTTTTTTTCTTGAATTCAAATCAAGCACGCTTACAAAACAGCCGATTATAAGCAGAACCGACAGGGTGATATTTACGCTTGTAAGCTTTACGGGTGTTGTGCTGTTTGCAAAAACAGGCACTTCAAGCGGAAAAATGCGCAGTATTATTTTCATAACGAAATATGAAAGCACGCTTGATATAAGGCGAAAAAGCAAAAATTCAAAATAGCTCATTTTTATTTTTCTTAAACTTTGCGATATTTGCAAATGGATACATATTCCGCCAAAGGAAAGAAAAGCGGCGGTA
>FR895313.1:11071-13838 GCA_000434995.1 Firmicutes bacterium CAG:341
TCGGCAGGGAAAAATCACCGCCGCACACACCGTTTGTAATTTCAAGAAGCGGCAAAACCGGCTCGGGCATTTTAAAAATATTGCTTAATGCAGAAAACAAAACAATATATGCGGTTATCACAATCACACTTTGCGAAGCTTTCGGCGCGGCAAGTGTAAGCGCATCACCCAAAGGTACATATTCGGTAAGTGAATATGTACTTTTTTCTATCCTTTTTTCTTTAAACGAAAGTGCAAAGCCGATTATAAGCGATGAAATAACATTTGATAAAAACAGCATTACACCTATTTTGGTGTTGCCGAAAGCGGCACTGCCGACAGCGGTGATTATAAACCCACATCCGCCGCAAAAATTAAAGCACATCATCCTTTTAGCTTGATTTGAGTCTATTTCACCGGCTTCAAAAAGTTCATCACACAGCAATGCACCGGTAGGATAACCGCCCACAAGTCCGAAAAGCAGAGCAGAAAGCGAACTTTCAGGCAGGTTAAACAAAACCCTTGAAAGAAAACCGAATATTTTAATAAACACGCTGTTAGCACTTGATTTCATAAAAGTTAAAAAAATAATAAGAAGCGGCAAAAGCGACGGGGTAACAGTATTTAATGCAAGCTTTAACCCGGCATACGCACCGATGCGTGCATTTTTAGAAAAAAGAATAAATATCAACGAAAAAAGCATCAATATCACTGTTTGAAAAGCCGATAGTGTAACACTTTTGATTTTCATTTTAACCACCACTAATAATATGGCGAAAATTTACATTTTATACAAAATAATATATATTGATTATATTTTTGATATATAGTATAATAATTAAACTATCTTAGATTGGAGATAAATTATGGATAATAAAATTCCAAATATGGATTATGATGCCGACGAGGTTATCAATGAATTCAAAGAAAAAATCAAATGGCCGAAAAGCGATGAAGTAACAGCCGTAGTAAAGCCGTCTAAAATGCCGCTTCGTGTATTTATTTCACTTATTATCACAGCAATAGCCGGCGGTGTGGCATACTATATGATGCTTCCTGCTTTCAATATTAAAGATACACAAATGTATCTGTTTTTACTTCTTCTTGTTGTTGTATTTATGGCGGCATTTGCCCTTGTATGCAGAGCTAACAAGAAAATTGAAAGAAAAGAATATGTTAAGAAAAAATCATTAGTTCCCGTTATAATTGCAGGCGTGCTTGTAGTTATTATGGCAATAGGTTATGTTACCGGTGTAACACTTTTCCGTGCTAAATCTTACAGTGAGCTTCTCACGATAAGTGACGGAAACTTTGAAAAAGATTTTAAAGACATCAGCTATGACAAAGTGCCGAGGCTTGACGCCAACCGTGCACACGCACTTGCCGACCAGCAGTTAGGTTCTCTTGAGCAGTACAAGAGCCAGTATGTTGTAAGCGATAATTCAACACAAATCAACTACAAAAATACTCCTTGCAGGGTTGCATATCTTCAATATGCCGATTTCTTCAAATGGATGAATAATACTAAAAACGGTACACCGGCATATATGCTTATTGACCTTGTAAGCCAAAAAGTAACAGCGGTTAACTGCGTTGACAAATTCGGTGAGGGCATTAAGTATTCCCCTGCTGAGCTCTTTAATGAAAAGCTTATCCGCCACCTTCGTTTTCAGTATCCAACCGCACTTCTTGATACTCCTAATTTTGAGATTGATGATAATATGCACCCATATTGGATTACAGCAGTACTTGATAAAACTATCGGCCTTTACGGCGGTACTGATGTAAAGGGCGCAATTATTACCGACGCTCTTACAGGCAAAAGCAAATACTATGATATTGAAACAGTTAAAACAGATAAAAGTCTTAACTGGATAGATGTAGTTTACAGCGAATCACTTGTACTTGAGCAATATAACTACCACGGTAAACTTCAAAATGGTTTCTGGAACTCACTCATTTTCCAAAATGATGTAAACATTGCTTCAACCGGAAGCGGTAACATTGCTATGGATGATGATGTTTGGGTATTCACAGGTGTAACCTCTGCTGAAAGCGATTCTTCAAACTTCGGCTTCATTCTTATCAACCAGCGTACAAAAGAAGCAAGATATTACAAGAGCGCAGGTGCTACGGAAATTTCCGCACAGCAATCTGCTACCGACGCAGTACAGAACTACGGATACCAGGCAACATTCCCTATCTTGCTCGGAATTGACGGTAACCCAACATACTTTATGTCGCTTTACGGTGACAGCAACACCGTTAAAGGCTATGCATTTGTAAGCCTTAAGGATAAAACAGTAGTAGGTACAGGGCTTCTTGACACAGCAAAGAGTGACGCAAGAGCGCTTAACAATGCGATTGAAAGTTATATTGACGCTCTTAAAGAAAAGGGTATTGCCGAAAATGTGGATAAATCAAATATCATTGTAGATGAAAGCAAAATTTCAGGCTCAAATCAAAATGATATTACAAATAGCACTGATAGCAACAGCTCAACTGAAAGTGAGCAAAAGCCAAGTGCAAACGAAACTACCGCTTCAGGCACAATTACAGGTACGGTTGACGATATTAAAACAAGCGTTAACGACGGTAATTCAGTTTACTATATCAAAGTTGACGGTAAGTATTACTACATCAATGTAGGCGACTGTATGGAAGTAATGCTTGTTAATAAGGGTGATACGGTAGAAATCACAACCGACGGCGGCAAAGGCACATTTATCGCAGCAAAGAATATAACAGTTAAATAAAAACACAATTTTAAAAAGAACCGCACGGTGTG
>FR895314.1 GCA_000434995.1 Firmicutes bacterium CAG:341
TTTATGAATTTGGCAGAAACAGTACGGTGTACTGTTTCTATTCTTCGAATTGCCCTGTTCGAATCCCTATCTTTACAACAAAAACAAAAAGTCACCCGCAGGTGACTTTTTGTTTTTGGCGCAGATGTGGGGATTCGAACCCCAGAAGCCTCGTTAAAGACTTACACGATTTCCAATCGTGCTCCTTCGGCCAGCTCGGACACATCTGCAAATATTGCTTTGATATTATAACCTACCAAAGCAAAAAAAGCAACAATTATTTAGCATTATTTTTAACTTCAAGTTCATTTGCAAAATATACGGAACGGGAAGTAAAGGCAAAATCAATATTCATATCATCCGCAATAGTTTTAACATCACAATTAAATTTTGATTTAAAGGTAAGGTAATCCTGAAGCGAAGGAATATCAACATAAAAGAAAACTTCAATATCAAGCGAAGAATCGGAATAGTCAGTAAAATTCACACGAACATCAGATTTATCACTTTCATCATAAGAAAGAATAAGTTCTTTAAGTTTTGAGCAAAAAGCGTTAATTTCTTTTGAAGAATGTTTATATTCGATGCCCAAGTTTTCATTTATAAGGCGATGTGACATACGGGAAAGATTGATTATAGCAGAATTTGCCACAGTGGTATTAGGATAAATTTTTTGGCTGCCGTCAGTCATTCTAAGCCTGGTTGTACGAATTTTAATTTCTTCAACCTGCCCTACTTCATTATCAATTTTAATAAAATCATCAACTTCAAAAGGTTTATCATAAATAATAATAAATCCGGACAAAAGATTTTCAACTGCATCTTTACAAGCAAACGCAACTGCAACACCGCCGATACCGAGTGCGGCAAAAACCCTTGTAGCACTTATGCCAAATTGTTCAAGCATAAGAAGCGATGATAAAACAACAATAAATATCTTAATCAAATTAGAAATGAAATTAACCGCTGTTTTTTTAGTTTTAGAATCATCATCGCTGAGTACAAATGAAAAATCGCTGTTTATGAAATTTATTAAAAACCAAGATATAGAAAAAATCACACCGAGTTTAAAGATAAGCAAAACGGGATTGCGAATTTCACCGCTCGGCGCAATAATTTCGGTAGAAATATAAATACCGAATACAAAAATAAAAAACGAAAGCGGAACAGAGAGTGCATCAACAAGTGCCCTTTGTGCAATATCACTTTTTCTTGCAATAGTTTTTGTGCAAAGCCAAACAATAGCTTTTGAAATCTGTTTTCTAAACAAAGCAAGTAACAAAAATACTGCCAAGCCTATTATAAGTCTCAGCAGCATTTCCTTTTCATCTTTAACGCCCTCAATAGATGTTACAAGCTTTGACAGAATTGAATTTAATCTGTCACTCATAATTAACCTCTCCAAGATTAGTCAAGAACCTGATAATATGCTGAAAATTTATTCAGCTTTTCTTCAAACTTATCCTTTGGCTGTTCCTTTGGAACTTCAATAGGATATTTACCGGTAAAGCAACCGTCACAATAATCAAAATCTGTATTTTCAGCAAGCTTATGCGTAGCTTCAACTGAAAGATAGCCCAATGAATCAACACCGATTTCTTTAGCAATTTCTTCAACAGTGTCAAACTGGCAGGCAATAAGATTTTCTTGGCTGTCAACATCAGTACCAAAGAAGCAAGGATATTTAAACGGAGGTGATGATATTCTCATATGTACCTCTTTAGCACCTGCTTCACGCAAAAGGCCTACAATTCGCGCACAGGTTGTACCACGCACTATTGAGTCATCAATCATAATAACTCTTTTACCTTTAATATTTTCTTTGACAACATTAAGCTTAATTCTTACTGCATCACGGCGCTGACCTTGAGTTGGCTGAATAAAGCTTCTGCCGATATATCTGTTTTTAATAAATCCGATACCGTAAGGTATACCGCTGGCATTTGCATAGCCCAAAGCAGCGTCAAGCCCCGAATCAGGAACGCCAATAACTATATCGGCATCAACCGGATGCTCCTCTGCCAAAAACTTACCTGCCCTCATTCTTGCCTGCTGAACAGATGAACCCTCAATAACAGAATCCGGGCGAGCGAAATATATATATTCAAATACGCAAATATGGCCTTTTTTGGTACAATGGGTATCAATTGATTTAACACCTTCTGTGCTGATTACAACAATTTCACCCGGCCTAATATCACGAACGAACTCTGCACCCAAAGTATCGAGCGCACAGCTTTCGGATGAAACAATCCATCCGCCGCCTTCTGTTTTACCAAGGCAAAGAGGACGAAAGCCGTTAGGGTCACGAAAAGCAATAAGCTTTGTTGCAGTCATTACAACACAAGAATATGCACCTTTAAGCGTAGGCATTATCTTTTCAATAGCTTCTTCCGTACTTTTACTTGTAAGGCGAGCCGAAACAATTGAATAAGCAATAGATTCGGTATCTGAAGTACCGTGAAAAATACCGCCCTTAAGTTCAAAAGTTTTTCTTATATCATGTGCATTTACAAGGTTACCGTTATGCGCAAGGGCAAGATTACCTTTAATATGGCGAATAACAAGCGGCTGAATATTATTAACACTTTTACCACCGGTGGTAGAATATCTTACATGACCTATTGCCATATTACCTGTACCGAGTGTATCAAGCTTTTCACTTGTAAACACATCGGGAACAAGACCGTCACCGCGATGATGCCTAAACACACCGTCATCATTTACAGCAATACCGCAGCTTTCCTGACCCCTGTGCTGAAGCGCATAAAGTGCAAGATAAGCTGAATGAGCCACATAAGTTGTTTTGTTTTCAAAAATGCCGAATACACCACATTCTTCGTGAAGACTGTTAAACATTAACCCTACTCCCAAAATTATAAAATTTTTTCTGTTTTGCGTATTATATCACAATAAAATACTACTTGCAATAATATAAACAAATAATTTACATAACAAAAACGGAGAACAATGGTAAAATATTGTCCTCCGTTTATCTTTATTTAGTTTTAACACTCTTAACCTTTGACCAAGAAGAATATACCTTTTTACCGTTTACTATTATATATGTACGAATTCTTACATAATACTTTTTCTTTGCCTTAAGCTTTTTAACAGTAGTCTTTGTAGTTTTCTGCTTCTTGATTGTTACGGTTTTCTTGTTTTTCTTGAATTTCTTATCTGTTGCGACTTGAATTTCATATCCATTAACACCGCTTACCTTTTTCCAAGTAACTAAAATTGCTTTCTTTGCACCTTTAACTTTCTTAATTGAAGCAGATTTCGGCTTTGAAATTACAGTCACATCTTCATCATTTGATGTATTTGTATCATTTTGATTAGGCTGTGTAGGTGCAGTTGACGGGGTCGGATTTGGTGTCGGCTGTGCAGGGGCAACATAATTAGGATTAGCCACACCGCAAACCAAGCAATTAGCTGAATTATTACCAAAGTTATGACCTGTTGCCGGAATTACAGTTGAAACTTCATTATATCCGCAAACAGTGCAATATCCGGCTTGTGTGTTACCGCTTGTTGTACAGGTAGGTGCTTTTGCAGGTGTTGTAATAACCATTGTATGACCTAAAGGAGCGGTAAAAGTTTGTGAAATCAATTTATCGCAATCTGCACAACGACTTTGAACAGCACCCTGCTCGGTGCAGGTTGCGGCAATAACTACTTGAACTTTGTCACTATGTGTACACTCTTCAAAATAGTCAATACTCATATTATTTTTTTGAGCAAAATCCTCTGCTGTTGAACCTTCGGCACCGCCGATTACAGCTGTTTTAGGAATTGTGCAGTTAATAACACATTTAGGGTTAAGCACATTGATTTTTTTAAGTGATTTACAGTTATCAAGCGCACCGGCGGCAATTGAAACTGTTGAAGCCTTTACAGTGATTTTAGTTACATCAGATTTAGCGCTTATCAAATGATTACCGCAATAAAGAACTCCATCTTCCCAATTTTTAACGGTGTTATAAAATGCCGTACCGTCAAAAGCCTTACTGCCAATATAAGTAACACTGTCAGGAATTTCAATCTTCTTAAGCTTACTGCAACCGAAAAATGCAGAAGAACCAATGCTTGTTACATTATTTCCAATTGTTGCACTTGTTAAGCTTGAGCAATTTTGGAACGCATTATCACCAATGCTCTCTACGCTGTTTGGTATTGTTACACTTGTTAAACTTGAGCAACCACTAAATGCATTATTGACAATGCTTGTAACCGTAAATGTATGTCCCTCATACCAAACAGGTTCAGGAATAATTAAATTTCCC
>FR895315.1:0-49788 GCA_000434995.1 Firmicutes bacterium CAG:341
AATTATAATACGGCGCGCTTTAGCCACTTTATCGACAGTCTGGGGCAACTATTCGGTTGCCTCTGCAATCAACATATTTGCATTATTATGAAGCTGATTTATTATATCAAAGCCACACTTTTTTTCAATTTCGTGAATACCGCTTTCAAAATCAGGCTTGCGCGAAGTCAAATTGTGGCAATCAGAACCAATAAGGTGAATCCTTCCTGCCTCAAGAAATTTGAAAAGTTTTTTTCTGATATGCCGCGGTGAATCAACAAACGAGCTGATATTAACCTGTGCCAAACATCCCATATCAATATATTCATCAAGCAAATCGGCATCATCCATAAATGCAGGATAACGCTCAATATGAGCCAAAACAGGCTTAATGCCGTAATCACAATTTAAATTAAGCAGTCTATCATAAATTTCTTGCGAAAAATCACAGGAAAAAGGATGTTCAATCAGTGCATAATCAGAATTTCCTATTTTAATTTCATCAAGACTTGAATTACTAAAAAGATATTTGGAAATATACACCTCTGCCGATAAAATAAGTTTAGGACTTTCAAGTGGCAAAGATGATTTCAGCAAATTATAAGCATTGTTACGCCTTGCCACAAAATCATCATAACTTATGGAATTCGAATAATAATGCGGTGTTAAAACAATTGCCTTTGCACCCTGCTTTTTAAGCATATCAATCATTTTTAAGCTGGTTTCAACATCAGGCGAGCCATCATCAATACCCGGTAAAATATGACTATGCACTTCAACAAGATTTTCAATCATTTTAATTACCATAGCCTTTCAGTCGTAAAAATCAGTACTTTAAAATTCAAAAATAGTACCGGGTACAATAGATATTATCATTGCAAAACAACTTTGTCAACTTATTTCACAAATTGCTTATTTAATGTATTTTAATGTATTGACAAAATACATTAAATAGTTAATAATACAATGTGGAATATTTTGTTTTATGAAAGGAGTTTTTTAATGACAGATAACAAAATCAAAATGCCTGTTTGGGGTCCGTACTCTAAAAAATATATGGGCATTTCAAAAATAGTTAATGAACTTGCAGATAAAGGTGCAAGGTATGATTTTTCGGTTCACCCTACACTTTGGAACAGTTCAACACCTGTACCTAATGTCACGGTACCATCAAATTATCATTTATGGAGCTGTAAAAACGATTACACTTTCTATTCATACAGATATGAACTTATGTGGAAAGACCAGGTTTATGCCGATATTTCGTTTTCAAAAGCTGATGAAGATGCATACCTTATGAGATGTGAGATTTTCAATAACACATCTCTTTCACAAAACTGCATTTTGAATATATTTGCCGCTCTTGAATTTCCAAACCCAACCTACTGTGAAGTCAGCGTACCTGACGGTGCAATTTTAAAAAGTGCCAATGATTATGTTGATTACTCATATGCAGTAGCAAGGCCTTGGGATGAAGAAAATCCTGACGGAATGTACAAGGGTATGTTCGCCGATAAAGATTTTTATCTTGGCAAAGGACTTGGCGACAGATGTGAAAACTACCATGTTCACTTTTTAAATCTTGAACCTTTCGGTTGCGTAAAAGGCGATAAAGTATCATATAAATTTAATGAAAGTAATATTAAAAATCCTGTAATTGCAGTAAGATACAAAACCGTAACAGACGGTGATGCACAATTTGACATGAACGGTACAACAGTAACTTTTGCACACAGCGATGCGCTTACTGTTACCGCTATTCCGTATATGCAGGAATTCACACTTGAAAGCCTCGGCAAAGCCGGAATTGAACTTGACTTTTTGTGTGTAGTGAACGAAAACGACATTGAAAAAATCAAATGTGAAACAAAGGCACAGCCTTATATGCCTGAAATTGAAACCAAGGTGCTTGATAACGGGCATATCACAAAGCTTACATATGACTGCCTTGAAAAACCTTTTTATATTTTAACAGGAAATAAAAACACAAGGGAAAGACAGCTTGATTCAGGCTCACTTGAAGACGCTCTTATCAACAGGCTTTCAAACGGTGACCATACATATGATGATTTAAGTGAAACATTTTCAGGTTCATTTAAAAGGAAACACAGTGACGACGGATTTTTCCACAACACACTGATTAAATCAATCTTTATTGAGCCTAACACATCACATATTGAATATGTCATGCTGTCACAAAACGAGCCTAAACCGCTTTCAAACGAAGAATACAAAGCTATTTACGAAAATGCAAAGAAAGGGAGCGAACCTGCAAACTTCAACGAAGCAGGCAAAAAGTACACCCTTTCTACCGAAATTTTAAAATCAACACTTTTAACAAATGTTGTATACCCTGTTTACCGCCACGGTGAAAATGTAATTCATCACACACCGGGTAAGAGATGGGACAGCTTTTACACTTGGGACAGCGGTTTTATCGGAATGGGGCTTCTTGAATTTTCGCCAAAACTTTGCCAATACGCACTTGATATGTATCTTTGCGATGATACAAACAAAGACTTTTGCTTCTTGCTTCACGGTTCGCTTGTACCTACTCAATTTGTTGAGTATCTTGAACTTTTAAAGCGTACAAATGACAAAGAAAGCCTTGCGTTTATGTACGACAAAGCCAAGCTTTACTATGAATTTTTAAGAGGAAGAACTCACGCTTCAACAGTGGCAAAGTTTAATAACGGACTTCTTACTACTTATGATTATTGGTATTCACACTGCGGTATGGATGATTATCCTGCACAGGTTGAAATGATGAATAGAAAGTCACAGAAATACACTTGCCCTTGCCTTTCTACCGCGCAGATTATCCGTGCAGGTAAAATAATGAAAATGGTTGCCGATTCACTTGGAAGATATGATGACATCAAAGTTTATGATAAAGATATTGAATATTCAACCAAAGCATTAAATGAGCTTGCCTGGGATGAAGAAACAGGATATTTCGGATATACCGAATATGACGAAAGCGGTAATGTTAAAGGCATTATGAGAACGGCAGACGGCGAAAACTTCAACAAAGGTATGGACGGTGTTTATCCTATTGTTGCCGGTGCAGTTGAAGGCGAAAGAAAGCAAAGAATTATTGAGCATATTAAAAATCCTAAAGAAATGTGGTCTAATGCAGGCATTTCTGCTGTTGATATGAGTGCGTCATACTATTTTGACGACGGATATTGGAACGGAAATGTTTGGATGAGCCACCAGTGGTTTATTTGGAAAACAATGCTTGATAACGGCGAAGCCGACTTTGCGTTTGACATTGCAAAGCTTGCGCTTGATATGTGGAAAGAAGAAACTGACTTCACATATAATACATACGAATGTTTCGGAATTGCAACAAGGCGCGGCGGTTGGTTCCACAACTTTGGCGGACTTTCGGCACCAATATGCATTTGGGCTAACGCATACTTCAAGCCGCAAACCGTTACAACCGGCTTTGATGTTTGGACTGATTACCAAAAAACTACCGACACAAGTGCCGAAATAAAGTTTAAATATTTCGGAAACTGCGATAAATACACAATGGTTGTCACTCTTTCTGACAGGGCGCAGTACACCGCATACCTTGACGGAAAAGAAATCAGCTTTAATGAAAGAAACAAAGGTTCTCTTGAATTTACATTCAAAAAAGATGTAAAAGGCGGAGTGCTTGAAATAAAAGAAAAATAAGGGGTTAAAAATGGCAAATAAAATTTACGGAAGTAATAATGAGCCGCTTAAAATTCAATTTATAACAGATACTCATTATTATTCAAGAAAAGGCGGCACATCAGGCAAGGCTTATGAAAAAGCAGAATCAAAATCACAAAAGGTTATTAAGGACAGCGACCTTGTAATCAAAGCAGGCTTTGATATGCTTTGCAAGGATAATTCAACCGATATTGTGGTTATTGCAGGTGACACAACCCGCGACGGCGAAATTGAATCACACAAAGAATTTATAGAAATGCTGCGTGGCCTCAAAAAAAGAGGTAAAAGAGTTTATGTAATCACAGCTACACATGATTTTAGGGACAGAGGTGTTGCAGACGGATATGACGGGGACAATAAAATTGAAGTTCCGGCTGTGGAAGACAGGCACGACTTATGGGATATGTATTATGAATTCGGCCCAAATGAAGCAATTTCAACACATCCTGATTCAATGAGCTATGTTGTTCAGCTTGCACCGGGCTATCGCCTTTTTGCTCTTAACGATGATACTAACTACAAACCAGAGGGCGAAAGAGGTTCAGGCTTTTCCGATGATTGTATGAACTGGATTATGGAACAGCTTGAAGATGCAAAGAAAAACGACCAATTCGTTATTGCAATGACTCACCACCCGATGATTGCACCTTCTCCGTTTTACGCTATCATCGGTAAAGGTGATATGCAAAGAAATCACGAAACAACAAGGCAGATATTTGCAGACGCCGGCCTTTCCTGTATGCTTACTGGCCATACACATATTCACGACATCAGCTATGTTGTTACAGATAAGGGCAATACCTTTTATGACATTGCCTGCGGCGCAATGATTGGCTGCCCGCCTACAATGAGAAATGTAACATTAGACCCTAAAAATAAAAAGGTTGATGTTGAAACAATAATGATTAAAGATGTACCGGGCCTTGATACCGACGGAAAACCTTTTGATGAATATATGAAAGGCTTTTTCTTCGGAATGATTGGTGAAATTGTATGGGCAATGGGTAATGATATTAACCGCCTTTCAGAAATGACCGACGCATTTTCAATTCCGGGCGAAAAGATTAAAAAGTTTGCTTGGATAATTAAACCTATCGGCAAATGGCTCAACAAGCTTACATTTAAAAAGATTTGGCGACTTTGCAAAAAAGAAAGCGGACTTAAAAAGGCAGATATAGCAGACATTGCGGATAATAAGGTGGTTGATTTTATCCTTGAGCTTGTCCAAAATCTTTACTGCGGTGATTCGCCTTATACCCCTGACACAAAAGAGTATAAGCTCATCTGCGGTATTCTCAATATAATTGATTCATTCCTTAACACAATTCACTTAAGCATAGGCAAATTCTTAAAGGGTGCTACAAGCGTAAGAGGTCTTGTTGAACCGCTTCTTTGGAATCCGGGTTATTGCGACGCAGAAGCTACACTTCCGCTCTACCCTATTTATGATGATGAAAACCCTGCGCCTAAAGAAATATTTGATGAAAAAGAATTTAAAGACCCTGTTAAAAAGAGCAAAAAAGGCCCGCTCGTCCTTTTAATTCTCATTTTGCTTGTTGTACTTATTCTTGCTATTGCAGTAGGTTTGATTGCACTTGTTGTATGGGCAGTTATTGCAATTATTCACGCAATATCAGGCACAGCAATGCTCGGTTTGCTATTTTCGTAAAAAAAACATTGCAATAACAGTAAATTATTGATATAATGTTATCGTCTTAAATTTTTATACATATTTAAAGGAGTAAAATTATGGCAGACGAAAAGAAAAAAATCAGTCTTGGTGGCATTGACAATGCTGCTGAGGAAAAGGGTTCATTTATCAAGACAGTATGGCAGTTTGTTAAATTCCTTGTAGTATCAGGACTTGTAACAATCATTCAGCTTGTACTTGCAAATGTTCTCCCACTCATCTTTGACAGCGTTACAGCTACACTTCCTGGATTCCTTCAGGGAATCTTCAAACCGGATGTAATCTTTGATGCATCAACAGCTCAGGGTGCTAAGCAAATCGCTAAATATGTTGTCGGCGGTGTAGTAACTTGGGGTTACTTACTTCCGTTCTTCCTTTCAAACCTTATTGCTAATATTTACGGTTTCTATCAGAATAAGAAGACAACATTTAAGTCAGATGCACCTTGGTACAACTTCGCTATCTACATTGTACTTATGATTGCTTTAATCCTCTTCTCAACTTGGTTCCAGGGTTGGTTAGTTGGTATTATCGCAAAAGCTCCATGGGCTTGGTTAAACGGTCTTGCAAGAACTATTGCAGGCCTTGCAGCAGGCTTTGTACAAATGGTAGTTCTCTTCCCTATGGAAAAGTTCGTTCTTCTCAAAGAAAAGAAGGAAGAAAAAGAAGCTTAATTTTAAAACGAAATACGGTTTTTATAAGGCTATCACAATTGATAGCCTTATTTTTTATCACAAAAATTATCGTATTCGCCATATTTTTTAGTTATCATTCACAATTTTACAAATATTGATAAATTTATTAACAAAATACTTGACAAGCGATATATTTTTGTATATAATCTTGTGCAGATATTCAAATAAAAGTATCAAATACCCCCGAAGAGGTCGGAGGGAGGGAATAAAATGAGCCAAGTAAAAGTTAAAGAAAATGAATCTCTTGACAGCGCACTCAGAAGATTCAAGCGTCAGACTTCTCGTGATGGTATCATCCAGGAAGTTCGCAAGAGAGAACATTATGAAAAGCCTTCTGTTGCTCGTAAAAAGAAGAGCGAGGCTGCTCGTAAAAGAAAGTATAAATAATTATACATATGGGAGCAGATTACTGCTCCCATTATTTTTTTATTTACGGTGATTTTAATGAAAAAAATACTTGTACTTAACGGACCTAATCTCAATATGACCGGGATTAGAAAAAAGAGTGTATACGGCGGCGAAACTTTAAAGCAAATCAATGATGAATTAAAGCTTTACGGTAAAGCTCACGGTGCAAAAGTTTCATTCTTTCAGTCTAACCACGAGGGTGATATAATCGATGTCATACACGAAAGCCGTGATGAATTTGACGGTGTGGTTATCAACGCAGGTGCGTACACTCACTATTCATATGCAATTCGTGACGCCATTGAGGCGGTTCAGGAATTCACCCCATTTGTAGAAGTTCATATGTCAGATATCCATAAAAGAGAAGATTTTCGCAAAATTTCTGTAATTACAGATGTATGCGTTAAACAAATTTGCGGATATGGCAAGGATAGTTATAAAATGGGTATTGATTTATTGATGGAAATATTATAAAATATAATATATCAATTTTAATTATTATAAAATTACATTTTTACTCGGAGGTAGAAAATATGATTTCAGCAGGTGATTTCAGAAACGGCGTTACTTTTGAAGAGGATGGCAATGTGCTTCAGGTTATCGAATTCCAGCATGTTAAGCCAGGCAAGGGTGCCGCTTTTGTAAGAACAAAAACAAAGAATGTTATTACAGGTTCAGTAGTTGAAAAGAGTTACAACCCATCAGCTAAGTACCCTACTGCATACATTGAAAGAAAAGAAATGACTTATTCATACAATGATGAAGGTCTTTACTACTTTATGGATAATGATACATTTGAAATGATTCCTGTATCAGAATCTGATCTTTCAGATAACTTCAAGTTTGTTAAGGAAAACGAAATTTGCCGTATCCTTTCATACAAAGGTAAGGTATTTGGTGTTGAACCACCTACATTCGTTACTCTTGAAGTTACAGAAACAGAGCCTGGCCTTAAGGGCAACACAGCTACTAACACACTTAAGCCTGCAAAGGTTGAAACAGGTGCAGAAATTCGTGTTCCTCTCTTCATTAACGAAGGAGATATGATTAGAATCGACACAAGAACTTGCGAATATATGGAAAGAGCATAAGTTATTATAACTTATTCATCTCAATAAGAAAGGATTTTTATTATGGATACAACTGAAAGCTTAGGCTATCTTAAAGGTTTAATTGAAGGTCTTGACCTTGGCGATAACAAAAAGGAAACCAAGGTTTTTTCTGCCATTGTTGATGTACTTTCAAATCTTGTTGAAGATATTGATGATATGACAGACGGTGTTGAAATGCTTGCAGACCAAGTTGACGCTGTTGATGAAGATTTAGCAGACCTTGAAGAATATGTATACGATGATTATGATGACGAGTGTGATTGCGACGATTGCTGCGATGACGAAGACGAAGACGAGGAAGAATTTGAAGTTGAATGCCCGCTTTGCAACACTCCATTCACAGTTGATGCTGAAACAGCACTTAACGGAACTGTTCCTTGCCCAAATTGCGGCGAAATGCTTGAATTTGAGGTTGAAGAAGCAGAAGATGATGAATAATCATTAAAGGAGAGGCTTTTTTGCGATGAAAAAATTATTAGCAGTATTGCTTGCAGTAATTACCGTAGGTTGCGTTTTTGTTGCCTGCTCAAAAGCAGATAATAAAAAAGAAACGACAACAAAAAGCGAATCTACTCCATTCACAGTTCAAAATCCTACCGATAAAGCGAAAATCAAAGATAAAGATGCAATTGATTTTATCAAAAATGCTTACACCCCTGAAGAACTCGGGCTTGACAAAGTCAAGGAAAAGTATTCATTTATGATTTCTTCAAACGGTGAAAAAATTGATAAAAAAGAATATGTTAAAGTTGCAGCAAATGTTATGAAAAAGAACAGCGAAAAGAATGCTGACGGCAAGGAAACATATTCACTCACCCCTGTCGGTGAATATTATATTTCATTTGACGGGCAGGATGTACTTATGAAAGACCTTAAGTCAGGTGAGTACAAAAAGCTTGAAAATCGCTATAAGGATTATAAGTCAAAAAGCGAAACAACAACTAAAGCAAAATAACAAAACCCCGTAAGTTTAAAACTTACGGGGTTTTCTGTTGTTTTACTGTACTTTTTCAGCTCTTTCGCAATATTCTTTAATTACAGAACAGGTGTGCGCCATCTGTTCTTTTTCTTTATCATTAAGCTCAAGTTCGATAATATCTTCAATTCCGTTTCTGCCGATAACACAAGGTACACCACAGGCAACACCGTCAATTCCATATTCGCCCTGAAGCAAAACGGACGCCGGTATAACTCTTTTTTCATCGTGGAAGATTGCCTTACAAATATCTGCGCAAGCAGCACCGATACCAAATTCAGTAGAGCCTTTACCGTTGATAATATCGTATCCTATATAGCGAGTTCTTTCAAGTACAAAATCCTCAGTTAGCTTGCCATACTTTTCAGGCTTAGCTTTTTGAAGCTCTTTGTAATTTTTACCGCCGAGTGTAAGAGTTGAGAAAGGAACAAATGATGAATCACCGTGTTCGCCGATTGCACAGGTGGTAACACTTCTTCTGTCAATATCAGCAAGTTCGCTTACAGTTCTTTTAAGCCTTGCTGTATCAAGCGAAGTACCGGTTGAAAAGCATCTTTCCCTCGGAAGTCCGAGATGAAGCCTTGCATAATTTGCAATAACATCGGCAGGATTTGTAATTGAAACAAAAATGCCCTTAAAATCAATCGGCTTAAGATTTTCCACAACATCTTTCATCATTCTGATTGAATCATCAAGCATATCAAGCCTTGTTTGGCCCGGTTTACGCGGCATACCGATTGAATTTACAATAATATCGGCATCCCTGCAATCCTCGTAATCCCCTACTTTTATTTTAGTAGTCGAACCTAAAAACAAGCATGCATCGGCAACATCATAGCAGTTTGCAATTGCTTTTTCTCGGTCAATATCAATAAATACTATCTCATCACAAGTGCCTTGAAAACAGAGTGCCATTGCAACATGAGAACCTACATGGCCGGCACCGATGATAACAACTTTACGCTTATCTAACATAATTTTGCCCTCCAATAAATAGTACTTATATATTATACACCTATTATTATCAAATTCAATAGAAAATAAAATGAAAAAAAGATAAAAAAATGATTGACAACGGGATATTCCAATGATATACTGAACCTGAAAGATAACTGTGATATTACAATTAGCACAGTTGATAGAAAGTATATATTAAAGGAGTATGGTATGGCAAGTGATATTTTAATTAAAACAGTTGATTTATCGCGTCATTATCAAGTCGGCGAAGAAGAAGTAATTGCGCTTGATAAAGTCAACCTTGAAATTGAGCGAAACAAAATTTGCGCAATACTCGGTACATCAGGTTCAGGCAAAAGTACACTTCTTAATATGCTTGCCGGAATTGAGCGCCCAAGCGGTGGCGAAGTTTACATCGGCAAGTACAGGATTGACAATTTGAGTGAATCAGATTTGGCAAAATTCAGGCAAAAATTCACAGGATTTATTTTTCAATCATATAATTTGCTGCCCACAATGACTGCACTTGAAAATGTGGCACTTCCGCTTATGTTTAAAGGTGTAGGCAAAGAGGAGCGAGAGCAAAGAGCAATGGAAATGCTAAAGCTTGTCGGCATTGATAACAGATATAAGCACAAGCCAAAAGAAATGAGTGGTGGCCAGCAACAGCGTGTAGGCATTGCAAGAGCATTTGTAACAGACCCGAGTGTAGTTTTTGCTGACGAACCCACAGGTAACCTTGACAGTAAGACTACATTTGAAGTTATGGAACTTATACAAAAGCTTGTATATACAAAAAATCAAACTTTGGTAATGGTAACTCACGATTCAAATGTTGCAAAATATTCCGACATTACAGTAAATATTTGTGACGGAAAAATCACATCAAAAGATTATAATACAAAGTAAGGGAGAGAAGACAATGAAAAAAACACAATTATTCACATCAATTATACTTGCAATAATTATGATTATTGCACCGCAGACATTTGCACTTGCAAGTGACGATATGCCAAAAAGCAGCTCGGCTTCAAGCTTGATTGCAGACTCATTTTCACTTGATAAAAATACAATCTATGCAGGTGACACATTTAAGCTTACATACAAAATCAAAAACACAAGTGTTGATATTAAAAATCTTAATATGCGCCTTTCAGGCGGCGAAACTTTCACGGTAGCAAATGATGTTGATACCATTTATGCTTCTTCCCTGGCAAAAGGGGCAAGCGCACAATTCAGTAAAAGCTTTTTTGTAACTAACGGTGCAACTGCCGGAATGTATCCTATTACAATAAGTGCAACATATGATTATGTAGAAGGCGGCGAAACTGTTAGCGCAAGCTCTGAATTTTCATACACTGTTCCGGTTTCTGCCGGCCAAACATCACAGCAAAGTAATCAAAACTCGCCAAGCCTTACAGCTAATTTTTCTGTAAATAAGTCAAACTTGCTTTCAGGCGATAATTTCAAATTAAGTTTTAAACTTGCAAACAAGAGTGCCACTTATGACATAAGCAATGTTAACATCAAGCTTTCAGGCGGTGAAGCATTTGCAATTGCAAGCGATGTTGATACTATTTATAAATCGTCAATAGCAAAAAAATCAAAAGCTTCATTCTCAAAAGCATTTGTAGTTAACAAAAGTACAGGTGCAGGAATGTATCCTATAAACGCAGTCGTAACATACGAATTTACTTCCAAAGGCGAAAAACAGCAAGGCAGTGCCGAATTCAATTTCAGCATTAAAGTTAATCCTAAAAAATCAAGCAAAAGCAAAACAGATTTAACCCCACAGCTTATTATTTCAAGCTTTAATTATGGCAAAAGCGCAATTTCGGGCGGTAAAGAATTCACATTAAGCTTTAATGTGAAAAACAATTCATCTAAAATCAAAGCGCAAAATGTACTTGTTAAACTTGCCGGCGGTGACAGCTTTGTTGTTGCAGACGGAACGGATACTATTTCAATCAAAGAAATAAAGCCAAATCAAACAATAAGCGTAAGCAAAAAATTCGCTTGCTTAAGCAGTGCACAATCAGGTGTGTACCCTATTACCGCAACCGTATCATTTGAATACATTGAAGGCGGAAAGCAAAGTGCAAGCAACGATTTAACAATGAGCGTTCCGGTAGTTCAGCCTGATAAAGTTCAATTCCAGCAAATTGCTTTAGCAGATAAAACAGTAAATGTTGATGAAGAAAGCGACTGTTCGTTCCAAATCATAAATATGGGGCAAACAAAACTTTCTAACGGTACTGTTAAGCTTGTTGACTCTAAAGGAAAAGAACTCAACAGTGCATATGTAGGAAATATTGAAGCAGGCGGCCAATTTGCAAGTAACTATACCCTGCCTGTAACATTTGATAAAACAGGTGAATACAAATTAAAGCTCATATTTGAATATGAAAATGAAAATATGGACAAAAAATCAATCGAGCAGGAATTCAAAGTAAAAGTTGAAAAACCAACTGACCCGTTTGACAACATCAATGACAGTACAGATAATACAGATAGCGGTGAAGAACAAGACGACCACAGCACAGCAAAAATTAAAATCTACATTGGATGCGGTGTGGGTGCAGCAGCAGTAGTAATTGCAGCAGTAGTAATAATTAAAAAGAGAAAGCACAAGAAAGGCAGTGTAAAGTTCGATGAAAAAATCTGACATCTTTGCAATGGCTTGGCAAAATCTGCGAAACAGAAAAACAAGAACAAGACTGACTATCGCAGGTGTAGTTATAGGTACTTGTGCAATCATTATAATGTTATCAATAGGTATTGGTATTGATAAAATGATTACTTCGCAGTATAAGCAGGATTCTACACTCAACAAAATCACTGTATATTCCATGGGGGATTATACAAATGATTCAACGGGCGAAGTTCAGGAAGCAATGCCTTTTGATGAAAGTGCAGTGAACTATTTTTCCAAGCTTGATAATGTAAAAACGGTTGTACCCACACTTGAAATAAGCCAATATGTAAACATTGCTCACGGCAAATACACTTATTCAGGCAGTGTTTACGGAATCCCGCTAAAAGAAATGGAAATGCTCGGTTATAAAACCGAGCAGGGCGATTTTAAAAAATACGGTGAAAGAAATGCTTGCTTTTTCGGTAAAGATATAATTCAATATTTTAGCGATGTTCAGGGTAACAGCCCAAAATATAAATATGATGAAAATTACAACATAAGCGAAAGTGAATTTGACTTTATGAAAGACACATTCACCATAAACGCAAAAAATCAGCAAGGAAGTGATGATTCATCAAATTATGCTCCGCCAAATGACGATAACAGCAACGACAACAACACCGGCAGCAAAAACCAAACTTCCGGCGGCACGCAAAAGCTGAATGTTATCGGCACATTAAAGCAAACAAGCAACGACTATGAAGCATCAAATGCAATTTTTATTGACCTTGACAGAGCCAAACAGCTTGTTAGCGAAAGTAACAGATTAAGTTCTGTTAAAAACTATAAACTTTCATACAGTTCCATCAATGTTTATTGCGATGACACTAAAAGTGTTTCAGAAGTAAAGCAAGAAATTCAAAATAAAGGTTACAGTTGCTCAACTGATGATGAAGGATTGCAAGAACAGAAAAAAGTTATGCGAATAGTACAGCTCATTCTCGGTGCAATCGGCGGGGTTTCAATGTTTGTAGCAGCCTTCGGTATCAGCAACACTATGGTTATGAGTGTATTTGAAAGAACAAAAGAAATAGGCATAATGAAAGTGCTTGGATGCGACATCAGGGATATTAAAGATATTTTCCTTTATGAAGCAGGAATTATAGGAATGTTCGGCGGTGTAATAGGAATTATAATAAGTTATATTATATCTATAATAGCGAATCTGATAGCGGGCAAGGTTATGAGCAGTATGGTTGATACAAGTATGGGAATGAAAATATGCGTATCTTCAATTCCGTGGTGGCTTGCAATTTTAGGTATCGCTTTTTCCGTCGGTGTGGGTGTACTTGCAGGGCTTTCACCTGCTAATAAGAGTGTAAAAGTAAGCGCACTCACAGCAATTCATAATGAATAAAGAGGTGGCAAATGAAAAAGAAAATAAAACCTTTATCAATAATCGTTTTTACACTGTATTTATTTTTAATATGGGTATTTTTTATTGACAGAGGATTGATAATCCACAAACTTTTCGGTGTATACTGGTCATTTATAAGACCGTTAAGATTTCAGACTACCAATTTTATCCCCTCTGTATCTGCAATGTTGGATGAGGAAAAAGCAGTTTTGCTGCTAAATCTCACCGCATTTATACCTATGGGTTTTTTCATTTGCTATTTTACAAGGGACAATAATAAATATAAAAATATTTCATTTTTAGTTTTAATCCCTATTGTGATTGAAATTTTGCAATATATTTTTGCAACAGGCGCACTTGATATAAACGATATTATTTTAAATACCGTAAGCGGTTTAATAGGTGTGCTTATTTTTGCAATCATCAAAAAAATCATAAAAAATAAAAAATAAAAAAAAGCCTTACCATTGTATAAGCAATGGTAAGGCTTTGGTCTGCCCGGAGAGATTTGAACTCTCGCTCGTTAGAATCGGAATCTAATGCATTAGCCACTGTGCTACGGGCAGTTATTTAATTTCAAATTAGTCACTTTAATATTATACGAGTTTTATATATTGCAGTCAAGAGCGTAATATGGTAAAATGACTTTTGAGGTGATGAAATGCTGAGTTTCAAAAATGACACTTTCAAAATATTGCAAATTGCCGATACGCAAGAGGGCAAAAAAATCAGTCCTGATACACTCGACCTTATTAACAGCGCGCTTGACAGGGTTGAGCCTGATTTAGTAGTTTATTCCGGTGACCAGATATGGGGCAAAACAACTTTTAAAGGCAACCGTGACGCTATAAAAAACTCACTTGATATTTTAACAAAGCCTTGCCAAAACAGAAAAATTCCGTTTACAATTTGCTTTGGCAATCACGACAGGCAAGTAGGATTATCAAACGAAGAGCAGTTTGAAATTTACAAGGAATTTGATTGTTTTGTAGGCGAAAGCGAAAAAGATATTGACGGCTGTGCAAATCATATTATAGAAATAAAAGACGGCGATGAATTAAAATTTTTGCTTTACCTCATCGACAGCCATTCAAACTTGGAAATAGGATATGATAATGTACACGAAAATCAAATTGAATGGTACAAAAAAAAGCGTGATTCATATGAAGAAAAATACGGACACCTTATCCCATCAATAGTAATTCAGCACATTCCTGTATGTGAAATTTTTGAGCTTTTAAATGAAGTAAAGAAAAGTACAAAGGGTGCTGTAAGAGGATTCAGAACACACGCAAACAGATTTTATGTTTTAAATAAAGATAAAGTTAATGCAAACGGCTTTATGAAGGAATCCCCTGCCGACCCCCAAATTAACAGCGGCGAATTTGACGCTTTTAAGGAAAAAGGCGAAGTTTTAGGCGTATACTTCGGCCACGACCATAATAATTCATTTAACGGTAAAGTTGACGGTATTGACTTAGGTTACACTCAGGGCGCCGGTTTTCATGTTTACGGGCCGGGAAAAGACCGCGGTGTAAGAGTTATTGAATTAAATAAAGACAGCACCTTTAAAACATATGATTTAAGATTTAGGGATTTAGTAGGCAAAAAAGTAAAAGAACCTTTAAAATATTTATTTTACCAAATTATGCCTACAAATACATTTGATGCAGTTCACCGGGCAATAAAATTCTTTGTCGGGCTTGGAATTACTGCATTGATTGTAATTATTTTGATATTATTATTTGGTTAAAACACAAAAAGCAGAGTTCAATGAACTCTGCTTTTTTGCATTATAATTTATCAGTCCGTGCCGATTTCGTTTTCAGGCTCTACCGCTGATGTTGTTTGCACTTCACCGTAAACCTGAAGCACAATTTCTTCACCTACTGCTGCTGTTGAACCTGCTGCCGGCGCACTTGCATAACTTTCCTTAACGGTATTTGCAGTGTGTGAACCATCGTTATATACTTCAACGGTTGATACCTTAAATCCTTTATCTGTAAGAGCTTTTGTAGCCTCATCAACTGTTTGCCCTGCAACATTAGGTACACTTTCAGTCTGCACACCTTTGCTGACGGTAAGAACAATTTCGGTATTTTGATCAACTTTTTTACCGGCTTCTATACTTTGCTCAAATACTATTCCCTCTTCAACATCGGTTGAATATTTAGAAGTAAAAGTAAGTTTAAACTGCTTATTCCAAGCACCGTTATTTTCAATATCACTTTGGTTATACCCTGCCGATACAAAATCAGGAACTTCATATTGCGCCACAGCAACACTTGGCGAGGTGTTTTCCTCTTTTTTGCCGATTCCGCCGTTTTTGGCAACATATACACCTGCGCCGATTGCCGCAATAATAAGAATAACCAAAACCACTATTATAATTTTATTATTCTTATTTTTCTTTGGCTTATCATCATAAACGGGATAGCCCTTGTAATGTTCTTCTTCAATAACAGGTTCAAAATCTTCCGCTTTTTCAGTACGCTTATTTTCCCTTTGCACCTTTTCATCCTGCGAAGCAGTTGCAATTACGGTAGGCGATGCGTTAAGCTGTTCACGGAAAGTGTTAATATCCTGCGTTCTTTTTTCAGGGTAAATCTGCAATCCGCCGCCGAGCGCACGGATAACATAAGTCGGTATTTTCTCTGCAATCGTGTTAGGAATCATCAATTTATCATTGAGTTCCCTTGACTTAGCATCAGGCGGATTTTGACCGACAAGCGCCCTAAAAATGCAAGCGGAAAATGCATATATATCAGTTGCAGGGCACATCTTATGATTATTCTCATACTGTTCAAGTGCTGTGTAACCGTCATTTACATTAAATTCAAGCTCACTTGACATAGTATTTGCCTCGGCAATGCAAAAACTTTTAAGCCTTACCTTGCCGTCCCTGCAAAGCACAAGGTTATCAGGGCAAATACCACCGTGAATAATACCTTTTGAATGAAGTGCTTCAAGAGTAGTAAGCACGGGCATAAACATAATTCGTGCCTGATCCCAAAGAATGTTGCCGTCAGGATTGCGGAGCAAAAATTCACGAAGTGAAATAGTTTCCATATATTCGCTGACAGCATATGCGGTTGAATTAAGTTCAAACACATCATAAGTAGGAATAACGGCAGAAAGATTTTTAAGTTCGCTTATAGTTTCCCAAAGTCTGATAAACGAATTTTTAAGCTTATCAAAAGACGGTTTAAATCTTTCCCTTACATGAACATCAACACTGCCCTCTAATCTTGCGGCAATGCCCTTTGGCAAAAATTCACGCACCGTTACCACTTTTAATTCCTGCATATCATATGCCATATATGTTGCGGCATCACTTTCGTGGCTTACAAATGCACCGATTGCATAACGATCATTAAGTATAGTTTTAGGTTGAAGGTAAACAAAGCTTGTTTGCGTATCATTATCATAATCACAATTTGCGCAAACACTGCCCTGTGTTAACTCTTCAAAACAATTCATACATAAATTATCTAAATTTTTCAACAGAAAATCACTCCGTTTGTTATTTGAAAATATTTTACCAAGCTAAATATACTTTGTCAATTAGTTATTGAATAAATATGTAAATTATTATATAATAATTTGTAAATTAAATCAACGACAGAAAGGAATAAATATGGCATCTTTTGCGTTAATAAAAGAATTATACGAAAAAACAGACAAAAACGGTAACGGCTACCTTGATATGATTGTTATCGGCAGTGACAAGAATGAATATCCGGCAAAAGTTTGGAGATTCGAAAATAACGGCCAATTTGAGAAAAACTGTGTGGTTGAAATTGAGTACACGGTAGATAACTATAAGGGAAAGCAGCAACTTAATATAACATCAATTAAAAAAGCACCTGATGAAATGATTTCCGAATTTGTACCTACAAGCGAGTATGACGGAAAATCGGTTTTTGCAATGCTTTTAAACAAGGTTAATGATTTTAAAGACCAAGAATTAAAAGATATAGTTAAATCCATATTACTTGAAAGAAGAGAAAAGCTTGAAATTTATCCTGCGGCATACAGACTTCACCACGCAATAGTGGGCGGCTTAATGCTGCACACCGCTTCAATAGTTGAAATGGCTGAAAAAACCTGCCAAGTATATCCAAATATAGATAGGGAGCTTTTGCTTTCGGGTGCGATACTGCACGATGTTGCAAAAACTTTTGAAATGGAAACAGACAAAACAGGGCTTTGCACGGGATATACTGTTTCAGGTGAACTTATCGGTCATCTTGTTAAAGGAGCAATGATGGTTGATGAAGCAGCAAAAAAACTCGGCATTACAAGTGAAAAGGTCATTTTACTTGAACATATGATTATATCTCACCACGAACTTCCGGAATACGGTGCTGCTGTCAGACCAAAGTTTTTGGAAGCAGAAATTCTTGCAACACTTGATGCGCTTGACGCCACAATTTTTGAAATAAACGCAGCAACAAGCAAGGTTGAACCAGGTAATTTTACTGACAGGCAGTGGGCGCTTGATAGCAGAAAGCTTTATAACCACGGACTTTCATCAACTGAGCATACTGTTAATTTAGGAGAATGAGTATGAGTGATATTCAAAACGAAGTATGGAGTGAAATCAAAATCACTGTTGATACAAATGACATTGAAGCTGCAGGAAACATCGCCAATATGGTTGTACCGTACGGAATATATATAGAAGATTATTCCGACCTTGAAAACGAGGTAATGGAAATTGCGCATATTGACTTGATTGAAGAAAAGCTTTTGGAAGCAGACCGTTCAAAAGGAATTATCCATGTATATGTTAACCCGCACGAAAACCCACTTGAAGCAGTATCATTTATTGAGGAAAGACTTAAAAATCTCAACATAAAATATGACATTCAAATTGATGATTGCAAAACTCAAGATTGGGTTAACAATTGGAAGCAGTATTTTCACCCGATGCCTATCGGCAACAAACTGCTTATTCGTCCTACTTGGGAAGACGAGTATGATGCAGGCGAAAGAAAAGTTCTTCATATCGAACCCGGGCTTGCATTTGGCACCGGCAGCCATCCGACGACAAAGCTTTGCCTTGAAACACTTGAAAATTACATCAGTAAAGATTCAACAGTTCTTGATATTGGCTGCGGCAGCGGCATACTTTCAATTGCATCACTTTTACTTGGTGCGAAAGAAGCTTTCGGTGTTGATATTGATTCCCTCGCAGTTAAAACAGCGCAGGCAAATGCACTTGAAAATGGATTTGATGAAAGCAAATTCAAAGCTGTTCAGGGTAATTTATCCGATAAAGTTACAGGCAAGTACAATGTTATTGTTGCCAACATAGTTGCCGATATAATTATGGAATTTAATAAAGAAGTCGGCAAATATCTTGATGACGGCGGAGTTTACATTACCGGCGGCATTATAGAAAGCAGAGAAGATGAGGTGCTCTTAAGCTTTGCACAAAACTCATTTGAAGTTATTGAAAGATTTGAAGAAAAAGGCTGGCTTGTATTTGTATTAAAAAAAGCATAAGTTTGATTGCATATCATAAAGTAAAAGCACTAAATCATTTTTGATTTAGTGCTTTTTAACATATCAATCATTATTTATTATGTTTAAGTTCATCAAATACTTCAACAATTTCATCATCAGGCTTAGGAGTGACAAGCGAAACAACAACATTAACTAAAAGGCCGCAAATAAATGCAGGAAGAAGTTCATAAATATCAAATATTCCGCCAAGTTTAGCAATAGCATATTTCCATACGAACACCATTATTCCGCCTACAACCATACCTGCAAGCGCACCGTAACGGTTTGACCTCTTCCAGAAAAGTGAAAGAAGCATAACGGGGCCGAATACTGCACCGAAACCTGCCCAAGCAAATGAAACAATGCCGAATACAGATGAATTTGAATCCCAAGCTATAATTACACCGATAACAGAAATTGCAATAAGCGTAACTCTTGCAACAATCATTTGTGATGTTTCATTAAGCTTAATTCTAAAAAGACCGCCGATAATATTTTCACTTGCAGCAGAAGAAGCGGCAAGAAGCTGGCTGTCCGCGGTAGACATTGTACTTGCCAAAATACCGGCAAGGATAATTCCTGCAAGAAGTGCCGGCACAACACCGACTTTTGAAAGAAGTGTTGCAATTTGAATAATAATTGTTTCACTGTCATCAAATGCAGGAAGTGCGCCCTCTTTTACCATTGCCATACCGACAACGCCGATTAAAACTGCAACTGCCATTGAAATAACAACCCAAATTTCTGCAACACGCCTTGAAATTTTAACTTTATTCGGATTTTCAATTGCCATAAATCTTAAAAGAATATGAGGCATACCGAAATAGCCAAGTCCCCAAGCAAGAGTTGAAACAACTTTAATTGCACCAAAACTGCCTGCGCTGTTTGTAGCGGCATCATAGCCTTTAAAAACATCAAGATAGCCTGCAAGATCATTTGCATTTGCAATAACTTGCTCCATTCCGCCTGCTTTGTTAACGCCAAATACAAGAACGATAATGAGTGCAGCAGTCATAATGATTGACTGAATAAAGTCAGTCATAGAAGCAGCATTAAAACCGCCGAGTGAAGTGTAACCCACAATAACAATTGCAGAAACAACCATTGCAATATGATAATCAATACCAAACAAAGTGCCGAAAAGTTTACCGCAAGCCGCAAAACCCGAAGCTGTATAAGGAACGAAGAAAATAATAATCATCAAAGCCGCAACAGCCATAATAAGCCTACTGTTATCCTTATATCTTTTTGAAAAATAATCAGGAATTGTAATAGCGTTAATTCTTGCTGAATATTTACGAAGTTTTTTGGCAACTATAAGCCAATTAAGATATGTACCTATCGCAAGGCCTATAACAGTCCAGCCTACTTCGGCAAGTCCGCTTACAAGTGCAAGTCCCGGAAGTCCCATAAGTAAATAGCTTGACATATCAGACGCTTCAGCACTCATTGCTGTAACAAGAGGGCCAAGCTTACGCCCACCGAGATAAAAGTCGCCGACATTTTTTGTCTTTTTTGAATAAATTACACCAATCATTACCATAGATACAAGATAAACAACTATGGAAATCATTATGCATATTTGTGCCTTTGTCATAAATATGCCTCCTAAAATAAAAATAAAGCATTATAAAAAATACAATGCCTTATTTTAACATATTTTTAATTTTATGTAAAGTTTTTATTATCAGTTGTTCTTTTTAAGCCTGATAACATTCCAGCTGAAAGGTTTAATTTCTGCTGTAAGGGTATTATCATCAATAGCCGGAAGCGGATTATTGTGTGGCTTTACAAAAGGATTTTCAAATGAATTTTCATCATTTTTGTTATACCCATCCATTGAAATAAATTCAACAGGTACAAATCCTTCAAAATCAAGAAGATTTACATCAAGCGTCATTCCCTCATTCATTGACTTGTTAACACAAAATACAGTCATAGATTCAGTTTCTTCATCAAAAGTTGCAATAGCGTCAAGGTACGGTACATCTGTATATGCTTTGCAATCGTATTTTGGGCTTGAAATAATAGGATTAAGCGCAACGCCCCTGCCAAAATTGCTCAAATGTTCAAAAGGATAAAAAATTGTTTGTGCAAATATTCCACCGCCTGTTTTAGTAAAAATAGGTGCAATAACATTAACAAGCTGTGCAAGGCAAGCTATTTTAATTCTGTCACAATGGCGAAGAAATGTAATAAGCATCGAACCTACGAGAAGTGCATCTTCAAAATTATAAATATCTTCAAGCCTCGGCGGTGCTACCGACCACCTTTCATAAGGTGCGTTATTTGAATGATACCAAACATTCCATTCATCAAACGAAAGCATCATTGTTTTTTTAGAGTGTTTTTTAGCCTTAATGTAATCACAAACGCAAATTACGGTATGAATAAATTCTTCAAGCTGAAGAGTGTATGAAAGATAGCTCATAGTATCACCGTCGTGATTTCCGTAATACTGATGAAGTGATACATAATCAACACTGTCATATGCAATATCAAGTGACTCTGCTTCCCACTGGCCAAAGGTTTTTGAATTGATACTTGATGAACCGCAAAGCACGGTTTCAATACTCGGGTCAGTCCATTTCATCATTTTTGAAGCCTCAAGTGCAACTCTGCCGTATTCGGTAGCGGTTTTAGCACCCATTTGCCAAGCACCGTCCATTTCGTTACCAAGGCACCAAAGTTTAATATTCCAAGGGTCATCATAACCGTGTTCTTTTCTTAAATCAGCCCAGGCAGAACCCGATTTATGATTTGTGTATTCAACAAGATTTCTTGCTTCTTCAGGACCGCGAGTACCGAGATTTACCGCCATCATACATTCGGTATCCGCTTTTTTGCACCATTTCATAAACTCATTAGTGCCAAAATAGTTAGGCTCGGTTGTACCCCAAGCCAAATCGAGTCTTTTAGGTCTCTTTTCAACAGGGCCAACACCGTCTTCCCAATTGTAACCGGAAACAAAATTACCGCCCGGATAGCGAACAATAGGAACATTTAGCTTTTTTACAAGGTCTATCACATCACGGCGAAAACCGTCTTCATCTGCTGTCGGGTGGTCAGGTTCATAAATGCCGCCATACACTGCACGACCGAGATGTTCAATAAAAGAGCCATAAATTCTTTTATCAATTTCACCGATTTTAAATTCTTTTGCAAGGGTGATTTTTGCTTTCATCATTCTTTCTCCTTATTATCTTTTTTATTTTTATATAAGATTTTTTTGAATTTTTCCCCGCTTAAATTAACTGTAAAAATACCAAGGCAAACAAGAATGAGAGCCAAGGCAGTAATCCATTTTTGCTGGCTGAGTGTTTCCCTAAGTACAATTGATGAAAGCAGAAAACCGAATACCGGTGTCATAAATCCATAAATCGAAACTTGTGAAACTTTATTATATTTAAGCAAAATTCCCCAAAGTGTATAAGCGCAGGCAGAAAGAAGTGCAAGGTACATTACAACAGCGTATGAAGGCAAAGAACTGAACTTCAAGCGACCGCCGAACAATAATCCTGCTATAATCATCACTCCGCCGCCGAGCATAAACTGATAACCGCTGAGTGCAGCCGGGCTTTCATCTTTTGAATAATTGCTTACAAGAACGCTTGAAAAAGCATACGAAAGAGCGGAAATTATTATAAATCCCTCACCGTTGAATTTAAACGAGCCAAGCGATACACCCGGTGTTATATTGATTAAAACCACACCTGCAAAGCCGATTATGCAACCGATTATTTTATTAACCGAAAGCTTTTCCATTTTAAATATAAGGCAGGAAATAAGCACAGCGAAAAACACACTTGTTGAATCTAAAACAGAACTTTTAGTACCCGTTGTATGTGCCAAGCCGACATAGAAAAATACATATTGCAAAATTGTTTGAAAAATAGCCAAAATGCCGATTTTTTTAAAATTTTCTTTTTTCTTAATAACAATAAACTTATCGGCAAAAATACTGCCGAGAAGTATTGTTAAAAAACCTGCGATTAAAAATCGAACACCGGCAAAAAGAATTTGTGATGCCGTATCAACACCGCTTATATTAAAAAATTTATATCCTATTTTTATAACAGGAAAAGCACTGCCCCAAAGGGCGCAGCAAAGCATTGCCACAAGAGCAACTACAATTTTATTAGTAAAAATCTTTTTCATTTTATATGCCTCTGAAAATCATTATTTACTTTCGGTTGTACTGCCGAAGCCGCCGTCGCGAACTCCGTTTGTATCATCATCAACGGTGATGCCGAATTGAGTAAAAATACCCTGGGCAAATCCATCGCCTGCCAAAACTTCGGCTTTATGGCCGTCATCGTGAGCATCACAGCTGATTTTAATCATTATATGCCCCTCATTTGAAGAATTGTAATAATCGGAATCAATAATGCCGACTGTATTATCAAGCTGGCAACGATGTTTAAAGCCAAGACCTGAACGCGGATAAATTGAAAGTACCCAACCCTCATCAATTTTTGAGCGAATACCGGTTGGAACTAAAGTAGACTTACCCTTTTCAAAGCAAACATTTGCCGGTGCATAAAAGTCATAACCGGCTGAACCTGTGGTTGCTCTTTTCGGAAGTTTAATGCTGTCATACACAGCCCTTACATCTTCTGTTTGCGGAAAATTTTTGAGCCAATCTTTTTCAAATTGTTCAAAAGAAACCTTTTCAAATTTAGCAATTCTATACATTTATATCATCATCCTTTGCGTTTTTAAATATCTTAACATATATAAAAAAATAAAACAATCTTATTTTCATTCTCTTTTAAAAAAAATAAGAATTAGATAAGATTGCTCGTTTTAATCAAAGTCCGAAACTTACTGTCAAAGCGTGGTCGACTTTGCCCATATCTACATTATCAAGGCTGCCCATTTTTTCTTTAAGACGCCTTTTATCAATAGTTCTGACTTGCTCTAAAAGTACAACACTGTCTTTTGCAAGTCCGCAATTTACAGCATCAACCTCAATATGAGTAGGAAGTGCAGTTTTATCTTTTTGAGATGTTATTGCGGCGGCAATAACTGTTGGTGAAAATTTATTGCCCACATCGTTTTGAACTATTAAAACAGGCCTCACGCCGCCTTGCTCGCTGCCGACAACAGGACTTAAATCAGCATAGTAAATTTCGCCTCGTTTAATCAGCACAAAATCACCTTCGGTTAAATATCTTTAAGGCTTTCGCCTTACATTTTTATGATTACCAAAAAAATCCTATTTTAAACATCACATTCTATTATATGTAAAATTTTTATATTGGCAAAAAAATATGCCATTCATAGAATGAAGAGTAAATCTTTATAGAAAGGTGATTTTATGGAAAAATATGTTGAGCTTTTTAAGCCGTCATTTTTAAAAAACGAAGAGCGCCCTTCCCTTCCGGCAGACGCTACGCCGACAATGGCATATATACCTCTTCAACTTGATTTAATGAGCTATGAAACAGATAAAGCGCTTTGTGAGGGAACATTATTCCCAACGCTTAATAAACCGTTTTTAAGAGGCAGGAGGGCAAAATAATGGAAAAAAAGAAATTATTAAAAAGGTTGTCTGCACTTGGTTTTGCCATGTATGAATGCAGGCTTTACTGTGATACTCACCCTAACGATACCGAAGCACTCCAAATGCTAAATGATTATAAAAGCAAATACAAATCTGTTAAAGCCGAATTTGAAAAAGAATACGGACCGCTCACGCTAAACGGATACAACAGCGATGAATGGCTGAAAGACCCGTGGCCGTGGGACATCGTCGAATAACACTCCGTGTTTGAATACATTTTGCTATGCAAAATGTATAGTAAACACTCCGAATTATTCTTCTCTCAAAATCTGTCGTACAGTAGTGCGTCAGATTTTGTCTTTGCCAAATTATAACACTCCGTGTTTGAATACATTTTGCTATGCAAAATGTATAGTAAACACTCCGAATTATTCTTCTCTCAAAATCTGTCGTACAGTAGTGCGTCAGATTTTGTCTTTGCCAAATTATAACACTCCGTGTTTGAATACATTTTGCTATGCAAAATGTATAGTAAACACTCCGAATTATTCTTCTCTCAAAATCTGTCGTACAGTACGCTTTTCGTTTTAGTCCAAGCCGAGTAAGAATTTTTACCGTTATATTTTCTGTAAGCACGCATACGAACATAATATTTTTTATTCTTTCTAAGCTTTTTCACGGTCAGCTTGGTTGTTTTTATTTTTTTAATTTTAACTTTTTTTGCTTTTTTGAATTTTTTATTTGTTGAAATTTGGATTTCATATCCGCTTATATTCTTCATTTTTTTCCATTGAAGAACAAAAGATTTTTTACCCTTTTTCAGCGACTTAACTGTCGGTGTTTTTGGGTTTGATACATTTACCGCGTTATTGTTTGATGTGACAAACGGTGCTGAAGAATTGATGTTTGGTGTCAAATTAGATACCGTAACGCTTTTATCATCATTAAGAGTTGCCGTTACCCACGAATCATTAGGTGCAGTGTAGGTTGTATTACTTACATCAGTGCCAAATTCTTCTACCCAAAAGTGAATATTATTTTTGCCGTCAAAATAGTAAACATGCGCAATTCCAACTGCTTTAAACCTCGGTTCAAGCATAGCGCGCCTGTGGGCTTGACCTTCATAATATTCATTATCCTCACGCCAAGCATTATTTACCTCTTCTGCCGAAAATTCAGGGTAACCATTTGCAATATTTTCACCCTTACCGGTTGATGAATATCCGTACTGAGTATAAGCATCAAACACGCTTGAACCGTTTGGCCTTTGATGTTTATAAAGATAAATAAGTTCACAAGCCCTTTGCATAGCAATCTTTTCAAGGGTGTAATCATAATGCAAAGGTTCACTATTTACATATGTTTTGGTAGCATTATCACTATTCCAATACCAAGCGTCACTACTTGCTCTAAATGAATTTATCATATTTAAAACAGTTCTTGCTTCGCTTTGCTCAAATTTTACAGTTGTACTTTGGCTTGCAAATGCATTTAACTGCGTCAGCGAAAAAACGCTTATTATCATAACCAAAGATAACAGCATACTAATAACTTTTTTCATATTACCACCTCATATAAAATAAAGGCTGTGAAACCACAGCCTTATATTATATTACATCTTGGAAATTTCGTCCCTAAACGCTTCAACGCTGTCAAAAGCCTTATAAACGGACGCAAAGCGAACATAGGCAACTTCATCAATATTTTTAAGTTTTTCCATTATAAGTTCGCCTATTCTCGATGATGTAACTTCGCGGTCAATAGCGGACTGAAGTGTAGCTTCTATTTCAGATATGGCAGTTTCAAGTTCATTGATAGTTACAGACCTTTTTTCGCACGCACGAAGCATACCTTTTAAAATCTTGTTTCTGTCAAACACTTCCCTGCTCTTATCTTTTTTAATTACAATAATAGGAACATCCTCAATTACTTCATAAGTCGTAAAACGCTTTGAACATCTAAGGCATTCTCTTCTTCTTCTGATTCTTTCATTTTCATCAGTAGGGCGTGAATCAATAACCTTGCTTTCCTCATAACCACAAAACGGACATTTCATAATGAATCACCCTCCAATTCGGTGTGGTTATATTATAACACAACATATAGATAATTGCAAGTATTTTCACTTTACAGCTACATATAGTTATGAATTTGCATTTTTAAGGCTATCTTCCTTTTTGTTGTATATAAACATCCAAATAGCCATTGAACATATAATTATATATCCTAAAACAGACCACAAGTCAGGCAATTGGTGGCCGAGCAGGAAATATCCGCCGACTGCCGTGAAAATTACATTTGAATAATCATAAACCGAAATTTTGCTGCTTGGCGCAAATGTATATGCCGAAGTTATGCCAAATTGACCGCCTGCCGCACAAACACCTACAAGAATTAAGCATATCCACTGTTTAGGTGTCATCGGTTGAAACGAGAATATCAAAAACGGTGCTGTACAAACCACTGAAAACAAAGAGAAAAAGAAAACAGTAAATGCTCCGTTTTCGCCCTTATTAGCCATATGCCTTACGCAAGTATAAGCCGCACCTGCGCCTACCCCGCCCAAAAAACCGGCTATGCTCGGTAAAAGCTCAACATTTGATATAGTAGGTTTAATTACAAAAAGCGAACCTGCAAAAGCAATTGCAATGGCGAGTGCCTGCTTCGGTTTAAATTTTTCTTTAAGAAAAATATATGAAAAAATGAGTGTGAAAAACGGACTCATTTTATTAAGCATTGCGGCATCGGAAGTTGACGCCATTTTAGTAGTGGCATAAAAATTTCCTATCATACCCGACAAGCCGAGAGATGAACGCAAAATGTGATATTTAAAGCATCCCTTATGCGGCTTAAACGGCTGTTTATTTTTCAAAAGAGTTGCACTGGCAATAAAAAATGCAACAAGATTTCTGAAAAATACTTTTTGCATTACAGGTACATCGCCCGACATATTGATAAATATACTCATTCCGCTGAAACTTAGAGCGGAAAAAAGTATACACATTATTCCTTTTGCAGTATTGCTGATTTTTTTCATATTGTTTCCAAATAAGTCTTACTTTCTCTTAATTCTTTTTCAACATCAAATCCAAGCGAATAAATTTCCGTCATAAAAGTGCCGTCATATCCGGCACTTTCAAGAATTTGCTTCATTCTGCCAAAATCAAAATTGCCCTTTCCGGGCGGCAAACAATCACGCTCACTGTTATGGTCACTTATATGCATATGAACAATTTCGTTTTTAAATTCTTCTAAAAACTCAAATGTATTTTGCCCTGCTCTCACTGTTTGCTTAATATCAAACACCATATGAAAGTCATCACCCAGTGCACTGCGCATTTTCTTGCAAAATTCTATACTCTCACTTTTAAAGCGATTTACATTTTCTTGGCAAACTGTTACACCCTCGCGCTTCCCGATATCAATAAGCATATTAAATCTTTCAAAATATCTTTCATCCGGTATAGGAATTTTTGGATGAGCAACCGCACCGTGAATTACAACATATTTTGCACCTAAACAAGCACAAGCGTGGCAGGTTTTATCATAAATCGAAATAAAATCGTCAAATCTTCTTTGATAATCGGTAAAAATACAGGTACTTTCCATAAAGCTTGAAAACGGATGAACAGACACAATATCTGTTCCTCCGTCTTTAGCAATAGTATTAAGTTGCTTCAAAAAAGGTTCTTCAAGCTCCGATGGTGCATTCATAAACACCTCGGCATATTTATACCCAAGTTCAGTAACCTTTAATAATGCTTTTTCCGTTTCAAGCGGGTAAAAGCAAGCTGTTGACGCACCTAATTTCATAATTCAACCTACTTTATTAACCAACGAGTTTTTCAATGCAAGCAAGCTGTGTGCAAATACAAAGAAGTTCCGCAGCCATATCAAGCTCATCAATCGGCGGGTATGACGGTGCAATACGAATATTTTTATCGTCATAATCATAACCATAAGGATATGTTGCACCTACATTTGTAAGTGTTACACCTGCCTCTTTGCAAAGTTCGCCAACTCTTTTAGCGCAACCGTTCATAACATCAAGGCTGATGAAATAACCACCTTTAGGATTAAACCAAGACGCAATACCCTTGCCGCCGAGTTCTTTTTCAAGATGATTGATAACCATATCAAACTTCGGCTTAAGAATTTTTGCATGCTTTTTCATATGAGCGCGAACACCGTCGGCATTTTTGAAAAATTGAACATGACGCTGCTGATTCATTTTATCATAACTGATAGTTTCAACATTAAGTCTTTTCTTAATAGCGGCAATATTATTATCACTTGCTATGATAGCAGACACACCTGCACCTGGGAATGTAATTTTTGCTGTTGAGCAAACTTCAATCACCATATCTTCATTGTTATATTTAGGAAGAATGTCAAAAATATTTGCAAGTTTATCGCCGTCGTCCGTTAAATCATGTACGCAGTATGCATTGTCCCATATAATTCTGAAATCTTCTGCACTCGGATTTAATGCTGCAATGCGTTCAACAACCTCGTCGCTGAAAGTAATACCCTGTGGGTTAGAATACTTCGGCACGCAAAACATACCTTTAACGCTTGGGTCTTCAATAAGTTCTTCAATAGCGTCCATATCAGGTCCGTCTTCATACATCGGAATATTTATCATTTTAATGCCGAAATGCTCACAAATTGTGAAGTGCCTGTCATATCCCGGAACCGGGCATAAAAACTTAACTTCATCAAGCTTGTCCCACGGTGTCATACCTTCAATCGCACCCTTAACATAGCACTGCGAAATATAGTCAAACATAAGATTAAGGCTTGCAGACGGGCCTACGATAACATTTTTATCTTCAACACCCATAAGTTCGGCAAAAAGTTTTTTGCAGCTCGGAATTCCGTCAAGAATACCATAGTTTCTTACATCTACGCCGTCAGCAATATAATTATCACATTTGAGCATATCCATTGAAAGATCAAGCTGCTCCTTGCAAGGCTTACCCCTGCTCATATCAAGCTTAAGATTTTTTGCTTTAAAAGCATTATATCTTTCTTCAAGCACTTTTTTTTCGTCAAGGAGCTGTTCCTTAGTCATTTCAGTATAAAGCATTATATTTTCCTCCATAATTTCAAATATAATATATTTTACCACATAGATATTTTACCACATAGCAAGGCTTTTTTCAAACAGCATATAGATAGAATATTACAGCAATTACATAATTATTATTATTTATTTTATACAAAATAAGAGCCTGACTGATATAATAACCCACCCCGGATTGTGCATACAGTACAAAAAGAAAATACTTGAAGTAGAAAACTAAATTTTAAGCAACGAACTGATTTCGTTTCCATAAATACTTATGTTTTGATAACTTTTTGGCATTAAAAATCCCTCTTGATGTTTATTCTACATCAAGAGGGATTTTTTATATTGTCCATTTTTTATGAACTTGTTAATTACACGATTTGCTTTTGTACTTTTTATTATAATCCTGTATTTTCAGCTATATATTTTCTTGCCTTAACTGCATATTCAAAAGGATTTGCTTTTGCAGGGTCTTGCTCTGCTTCAACAACTACCCAGCCTTCATAATCATTATCGGCAAGGATGTCAAATATCGGCTTGAAATCAACATCACCGTCACCCGGTACAGTAAATACGCCGGCTCTTACTGCGTCAAGAAACGACATATGATTTGGCACAACCTGATTATTATAAACATCAAGTCTGACATCTTTAAGATGCACATGCTTGACACGATTTATATACTTCTTAAGCACAGGAACAGGGTCGATACCTGCAAATGTGAGGTGACCTGAATCAAAAAGAAGATATACTAATTCAGGATCTGTTAATTCCATAAGCTTATCAATTTCTTCAACTGTTTGCACGCCTGTACCCATATGGTGATGCACTGTGAAATACATACCTTTGCTTTTTGCATAAGCACCCATTTCATTAAAGCCTTTTACAACTACATCCCACTGCTCATCTGTATAATACGGTTTTTCATCAAGAATTGATTTATCAAGGCAACCTTGAATTGAATTGCCTTGTTCAGATGCACCGATTACCTTTGCACCAAGCTTATGAAGCTTATCGCAATGTGCTTTAAAAGCTTCGATTGTTTCTTCATAAGGCTTTGATGTAAGATATGATGAAAACCAAGCATTGCAAATTTGGAGTCCGCGAATATCAAGATATTTCTTTAAAACATCAGGGTCTTGCGGATATTTATTTCCTATTTCAGAACCCTTAAAACCTGCAAGTGCCATTTCACTTATGCACTGCTCGAATGTATTTTCAGCTCCCAAATCCGGCATATCATCATTAGTCCAGCCGATTGGAGCAATAGCAAGCTTTACTTTGTTTGAATCAAGCATTATATATATTACCTTTCAATTTTAGTAGTCAAATGTTTCTTTTATATGTGCTTGCATATCTTCATATGCTTTTGCAACCGTTTCACTCTTTGATACTTCGGCTACACCTACTCGCCACCAAGATTCAAAGCCCGGTGTCATAGTTTTCGGCAAAACCTTAATATCAAAAAGGCAACTCTTTGTTTGCTTTTTAGCGTCTGCAAGGGCTTCACGAAGCTCTTGTGATGTATGAATCGTGTAAGCTTTTGCACCGTAACCCTCTGCAATTTTAGCAAAGTCAACATCAATTTCGTCACCGTCGAGCATTCCTGTTACAGGATTTCTTGCTCTGAATACAGTACCGAAAGTATCTGTGCCTTGATTATTTTGAAGATTTTCAATACATCCCCAACCCATATTATCAAAAAGGCAAACATTGATTTTAAGCCCTTCTTGCAGTGCAGTATAAAGTTCACTGTGGCCCATAATAAATGAACCGTCACCGCAGAAAGTGTAAACTTCGCTTTCAGGCTTTGCAAGTTTGGCACCAAGCGCACCGTTAACTTCATAGCCCATATTTGAATAACCGTATTCCATATGGTATGTGCCACGGTCTTTGGGCCTGAATAATCTTTGCATATCACCCGGAAGTGAACCTGCCGAGCCGAGAGCAATTGCATCATCATCCATAAATTCGTTGATTATGCCAAGCGCAAGAGTTTGGTTAAGTCCGCCTTCAAGCTCGGTTGAATAGTATTCATCAACAATTTTATCCCATTCAGCTTTTGCTTCTTTAATTTCGTTTGTATATTCGCTTTTATATCCCTCACAAGAAGAAATAAGTGCTTTAACAGCTTCCTTTGCATCGGCAACAATTGCTTCTGCATCCATTTTATATGCATCAAACGGGCAAACATTTATACCTAAAACTTTTCTGTTTTCATTAAATAACCATTTTGATGAAGTAGTAAAGTCACTAAAGCGAGTTCCGACACCGATTACAAGGTCGGCATCACGGCCGATAACATTTGCGGCTTTACCGCCTGTTACACCGATACCGCCCACATTAAGCGGATTTTTCCAATCAATAATTCCCTTGCCTGCCTGAGTTTCGGCAATAGGGATATTATATTTTTCAGCAAATTCAAGAAGTTCATTTTCAGCACCGCTGTATCTTACACCGCCGCCGCATACTATAATCGGCTTTTTAGCTTCTTTAATAAGCTTTGTTGCACGCTCAAGCTGTGATGAAGATATTGGGCGCCTGTCAAGATGCCAAACACGCTTTTGAAGAAAATGTTCAGGATAATCATAAGCTTCACCCTCAACATCCTGCGGCATTGCAAGGCAAACTGCACCTGTGTCTGCCGGGTCTGTAAGCACACGCATTGCATTAAGGCAAGCAGTCATAAGTTGCTCAGGGCGAATAATTCTGTCAAAATAATGGCAAACACCTTTAAATGCATCGGTAACCGTTCTGCCGTAATTATCAAAAAATTCTGCCTGCTGAAGCACAGGGTCCGGCTGGCGACACGCAAAAGTATCACCCGGCAAAACAAGAAGCGGAATTCTGTTTGCAGTGGCGCAACCACATGCAGTTACCATATTTGTTGCACCCGGTCCAATAGAAGAAACGCACGGAATAATGGCTTTTCTATCCATTTGCTTAGCATATGCAACTGCGGCAAGTGCCATATTTTGCTCATTTTTGCCCTGATAAAATTTGAGATTATGACCGCCCTGTTCCAAAGCCTGGCCAACACCTACAACACAGCCGTGGCCGAAAATGCCAAACATTCCGCTAACGAATTTTGTTTCAACACCGTCACATTCGATATACTGATTATCAAGGAACTTTACGAGTGCCTGTGACATAGTAAGTCTGATTCTTTTCATAAATTATGCCTCAATTTCAGAAAGTTTTACAGGTCTGTGTTCTGCAACGGAAAGCTTTGCTGCAAGACCTAAACGAAGAGCTTCAAGTCCGTCATAAACGGTTGTTTTAGTCGGCTTATCGTTAATTACACAGTCGATAAATTCAGTCATTTCATCCGTAAATGACTGCATATATCTTTCAAGGAAGAAATAAAGCGGCTTATCAGTCATATTACCTGTTTCGTCAATAAATGAAACATTGGTAGGAGTGTCATTTGCGGCACTTGCCTGGCCCTTACTGCCAAATACTTCAAGCCTTTGGTCATATCCGTATGCAGCTTTGCGGCAGTTATCAATAACACCGATAGCACCACTCTTAAATTTAAGTGCAACAAGGGCAGTATCAACATCCCCTGCTTCACCGATTGCCGGGTCAACAGTTACAGCGGCATTAGCATAAACTTCTTCAACTTCACCGCCGATAAAACGAGCCATATCAAAATCATGAACTGTCATATCAAGGAAAATACCGCCTGATACCTTTACATATGAAATTGGTGGCGGCTCAGGGTCACGAGAAGTAATTTTGATAGTTTGAAGTTCACCGATTTTTCCCTTGTTTTCAAGATTTTTAATTTCAGCAAAATTGTGGTCATAACGGCGGTTAAAACCGATTTGAAGTTTAACACCGGCTTCATCAACAGCCTCAATAACCTTTTTAATTTTAGCAACCGTTAAATCAACCGGCTTCTCACAGAATATGTTTTTGCCTGCCTTTGCCGCTTCAACAGCAATATCGGCGTGTGTATCTGTTGAAGAACAGATAAGAACAGCATTGATTTCAGGATTGTTTAAAATTTCATGATAATCTTCATAATAATTAGGAATACCGAGTTCTTCTGCAACCTTTTTTGCACCTTCAACATAAATGTCGGAAATAGCAACAATTTTAGCCTGCGGAATATGGTATGTAATTGATTTTGCGTGTACTTGACCGATGCGACCCGCACCGATAATACCAACATTGATTTTTTCCATAAATTTACCTCGTAAAACAAAATTTTTTAAGAGTTTTCACTCTGTTATTGATAAATATATCATATATTTTTGTATATTTCAACACTTAATATATAACAATTGTGTACTTTTTTTATTTATTTTGTTCAATAACAGTTTTTATTAAAAATTCGTTAAACTGTTGCATTGAATTGTAAATGTATGTATAATAGTTTTATATATAAAGTTATAGAAGGAGTAATAAAATGACATATACATACACACCGCACGGTGTTTGCTCAAGGAAAATTGTTATTGACATTGATGAAAATACAGATACTATAAATTCAGTCAGCTTCACAGGTGGTTGCAACGGTAATCTTCAGGGCATTTCCGCTCTTGTTAAAGGCAAAAAGCCTGAAGAAATTATTGATGCATTAAAGGGAATTGATTGCAATTTTAAAGGCACCTCCTGCCCTGACCAACTTGCCTGCGCATTAGAAGAAATTGAAGAACAGTTATAGGAGTTAAAATATGCTTAGACTAGAAAGTAAAATATTACAGCGTGAATTTGTAGTTCACGAAAATACACTTTATGCATCTCAAATAAGAAATGTTTTATCAGGCAGGGATTTTGTTCCTGACGGAAACAGTGTTGAATTTTTATTTCATTTTACTGACGGAAGCGAATTTTCTTCAAAAGGATTAAATGTAATTGATTCAGACCAAGAGAACGGAAAGTTATCATTTAAATTTGAAGAAACACAAGGCATTGCCGTTACAATGACTTTTTGGGTAGGCGATGACGGAAATACTTTGCGCAAGCAAATAAGTTTTGTTCAATCAAGTGATAAAACTATTGATTATATTTTGCTTGAGCATATCGGTATCACCAATTCAAAAACTCATTTTACAGTGCCAACCGATATTAAAGGTACTGAACTTGACGGTTTTCAGTCATCACTCGGTCAGCCATTTTATATTGACACACTGTTTTTCGGATGTGAATTCCCTGCCACACAAAATATAATTCTTTACGGTATAGGCCAGGTTAAATATTTTCTCGGCAAAAAGATAAACGGTGAATTCAAATGTCCTGTTACAGTAATCGGCGGAGCTGAAAGCGACCTTATGGTTGATGTTCAAAAATCATTTTATGAATACATTGAAGACATAAGTACCAAAACAGATTTAAGGCTTCAATATAACAGTTGGTATGATTATATGAAAGATATTACTGCCGACAATATTGAAAAATCTTTCTATGAAATTGAAAAGGGACTTTCATCAAACGGTGTCCCGCCGCTTGATGCATATGTAGTTGATGACGGATGGGTAGATTACAAATCAGGCTTCTGGAGTTTTAACAAAAAATTCCCAAATCAGCTTTATGACACAACCCAGCTTACATCTAAAATCGGCTCTCATTTCGGCTTATGGCTCGGCCCTCGCGGCGGATACGGCAGGCCTGATTTATTTGCGAAAAAGATGGAAAAGCGTGGGCTTGGTGCATACAATGCAGAAGCAAAAGATATTTGCATCGCAGATAAAACATACATTAAAAATGTAACAGATTTTATTTTAAAATCAACGCAGGAATTTGACATTGATTATTGGAAATTTGACGGCTTTTGCCTTACACCTTGCAAAGATGCAAACCATAACCACCCTGTCGGCGGCGAACAAGATATGTATATGATTACAGACATGTGGCAAAGCTGGATTGAAGTTTTCCAAAAAATCAGAACGCTGAGAAAGAAATTTGGAAAAGGTCTTTGGATAAATATGACCTGCTATGTCAACCCATCACCTTGGTGGCTTCAATATGTAAACAGCATTTGGCTGCAAAACAGCGGTGACATAGGCTTTGCAGAGAATATTCAAGGTCAATCAAAGCTTGACAGTGAAATCACATACCGTGACGCAAGATACTTTAATCTTCTTAACACCCGTGCTGTGCAAATGCCTTTAAAGCATATTTATAATCACGAGCCGATTTATGGTAACCATGCAAAAGTTCAATACACAGATGAAGAATTTGAAAAATACATCTATTTTGATGTTGCGCGCGGACAGGCACTTAACGAACTGCATTTGAGCTACACTATGATGAATAAATCAAAGTGGCGCACACTTGCAAAAGCTATTGAATGGCAAAAGAATAACTATAATGTTTTGCAAAACGCTATGTTTATAGGCGGCAACCCTGAAGAGAACAATGTTTACGGTTACTTTAGCTGGAATGAAAACGGTGACGGCATAATTGCACTGAGAAACCCGACTGACGAAAAAGCACCGCTCACCCTAACTCTCAATAAACTTATGGGCTGTCCTAAAGATTTGAAAGATGTTAAAAGGTACAATGTATATAACCTTTCAAATAAAGAAAGTTATGACAGCTATTCATACGGTGATAAAATAGATTTGACTTTACAGCCGTTTGAAGTAAAAATATTCCAATTCGGCAAAGAAGATAAGCGTTATCCTAACGGTGAAGCTGTCACAGATTTTACAATTTCATTTAATTACAAGGGTGAAGAAAACATAGAAATCGCACATAATGACGACATTGATATTTCTGTTGTAAAAGGATATGTTAATGTTAAATGCGGAAAATGCCACCTGCGTTCAAACAGCATTGTAGGCGGCGGCAACCATAAAATCACTGTTGTAAGAGAAAAGAGTAAGGCTTTAAAGATTTATATTGACAGGCAGCTTGACTCATCAGGATACGATTCAAGAGCTAAAGCTAAAATCAACACTGCGATTGTCAGCAGTGCCGAAGAATTTAAAGTGATTGAAAAAGCCACACCTTATGATGAAATCATCACTCTTAAGAGTATGCTTTCAGGTGTAAGCAAGAGGAAGAAAAACTAAATGATAACAAAATGCAAAAAATGCGGCTGTGACACGCTGATTAAAAACGGCGAATGGTACGAATGCCCGATGTGCGGCACAATGATGTTTGACACAAGCATTTTTGTAGGAAAAATAGAAAGTCCGACTAAAACGCTTGAAATGATTGACGAGGGCAAAGTTACCGCCACCACTCAAATTTCAAAACCTTTTTCAATTGACGCAGAAGAAAATCATGAAGAAAAAACTTTTGAAAGCACAATTGAAAAGGCAGAAAATACCACACAAGAAAAGCCGAAAAAGAAAAAGCACACAAAAAAGAAAGCGATTGAAAAAAGCGAAAAGCAAGAGGTATCAAAGTTAAAAGAAGCAATATCATTTATGACGCCTATTGTTATTGCGCTTATTGTCGCAATTCTTCTCAAAACATTCATATTTGCAAATGCCGTTGTACCTACCGGTTCAATGATAAACACTATTCAAGAGGGCGACAGAATAATTGCAAGCAGGCTTGCATATATTAACGAAGACCCTAAAAGATATGATGTAATCATATTCCACTATCCTGATGATGAAAGCCAACTTTTTGTTAAAAGAATTATCGGTATGCCGGGTGAAACAATCAATATTAAAAACGGCATTGTTTACATCACTGATGCTAATGGAAACACAACCGAAGCAAGAAGTGATTTTGTCACAAATTGCGTGCCGATGGGTGATTTCGGCCCATACACCGTTCCGCTTGGCAGTTACTTTGTTATGGGGGATAACAGAAATGACAGCTGGGATGCAAGATATTGGAAGAAAAAGAATGTTGAAAAGAAAAAAATTATCGGAAAAGTTAAATTCAGATATTTTCCGAATCCAAGTAAAATCAAATAATAAAGGAGAAACAATATGCCTTTTATAAATGTAATGACTAACAGCGAAATCAAAGATAAAGATGCGCTTAAAGCCGAACTCGGCAATGACATCACCGCAATTCCGGGTAAAAGCGAAGCTTGGCTTATGGTTAAGTTTGAAGATAAGGCAGATATGTATTTTAAAGGAAGCAACGAGCCTTGTGCTATGTTTGAAATTGCTGTTTTCGGTTCAGCGAACAAAAATGCTTATGAAGATTTAACAAAGCGCATTTGTAAAACAAGCGAAAAATATCTCGGTGTACCGTCAAACAGAACATATGTAAAATACAATGAAATTGATAAATGGGGTTATGACAATTTCAATTTCTAATAAATAAAATAATAAGGACTACCGTAGCTACTCGGTAGTCCTTTTATTTTATCTGCCCGTTTGCATTAAAAGGAGTTTAAGATGAGCTAAAGCTCAAGGTTTTTGGGTTTATTTGGGTAAAACAAGCAAACAAGCAGGATAAAGCTATTAAATTATTTTACAAACTGTTTTGCATCATTTTCAGACATACATTTGGTTAAATAAATTCCGTTTTTGAATTTAAAAAGAACCAAATAATCATTTTCATCACACTTTGAATAGATGGATGAAGTATTAAACAATTTGCTAATCTTTGATTTATCGGTAATCTTTTTGCCGCTGTATGTATTCAATACATTTTTTTCATTAAGTTCGGTACCGAAATAATCATAATAGAACTTCGCATTTGTAATATCACTTTTATAAAACGACAGTGCGCTGAAAGATGAATCCGCATAAATCTTATTTTTAATAGGTGTAACGGTTGCATAAGATATTTCGCCTGTTTGTGAAGTATCACTAAATGCCGACATCTTGTTAATTGATTTAATATAGTTAATTGTATTAACCATATTATCCCAAATATAATAGCTTGCGTCGGTTGCAAGCGTATCGCTATCATAACCGCTAACATTTGCATCATACTTAAAGTTGATTGCACCCAAAGGTGGTTTTGATGAAGTCAAAAGCTTTTTATAACCGATTTCTTCAATATCTCTTAAAATTGCATCACGAAGTTCAGGTGTGTTTTCAATTTGTGTTTTGGTAAATGCATCATTGGCTACAATATATGCTTCGCCATTGGTTAAAGTAGCTTTTGCATTTTCCTCACTCGAGAAATTGCTGAAATAATATTCGTTATAAGCTCCTTTTTCGGTGTAATTACCGCTTGAAGTTTCATTTGCCCTTTTTGATGACATTAAAAATTCAAGTTCATCTTTATATTCCTTACTGTCAGTCAAATCAAGGATTTGAAGCATAACATTTGAATTTGTATTATCATAATTTCTGATTACGGTTTTATTATTTTTAAGATGATATGTAACCGTAACATAAAAAGTTGAATTATCATTATTATTCAATTCGTTTTCGTATGAATATTTTTGAATTTTTGCAATTTTTTCTATTGATTCTTTAGTATTGAATTTGCCCAAACTAATAGTTTCATCTCGATATTCAAGATTAACCTTACCGTCAGCCCCGAAAAAGCCGAGTTCAAATTTATCGTTTGACATAACACCCGACGCATCAAGATATGGGGCTGTAATTGTGACATAATCAACCTTTTTATAATCAGGTGAATAAGTTGAATATCCAAACCCGCCGTTAATGCATATCACACAAGCAACTATAATCACGAAGCTTGATACAATACAAGGCAATATTTGCCCGAAGGAGTGTTTAATCTTTCTGCGTGAAATTGATAAGAAAATCAAGTAAACAAGCACACCGAGTATTAAGCTGACAAGTATATTAGGTAATTTTGATAATACAACATCAAAATCAACAAGCACTCCCGTTAAAAATGTAGCGGCAAAAACAGAAACTTCAAGTGCCACAAACACCGTTGCAAACTTGCTTGATGAATGAATAGCTGTATTTTCAAGTTTACGATTATCAAGCAATTTTTTAGCAACGAAAACAAACAAAGCCGAAAATATAAGCCAAACTATTATCGGCAAAATATATTCGCTTCCTGCTTTTTCATAGCCGACATTGCCATAATATGCTGAAAATTCAGTATCAATTCCCGATCTACTGCCCAATGTTCTTAAACAAGCTGAATACATATTTTGCCTAATGCCGCTATTACCCAAAGCTTTGCCGAAAATAAGCGGATTAAAAAGTGAAAGCTTTGATAACAAATTTGCATTACCTTCTAAACTATCATAACCAACGCTTAAAGAATATGCCGTTTCCGCATAACCGCGCAAAAACCTTTGCGCAATACAAGATACAGATAAAAAATATACACTCGGCGCCCAAATAATTCCTGCGCCGAAAAACAAGCTTTCAGACACTGTGTAGCAAAGCATCATTGAAATACTCATCAGCGAAAAGCCTACAAACATATAAGTGAAATGCTCTAAAAACAGGAGTGAACCCTGATAAAGCATATAATCTGCATGGCCGAGAATACTGATATTCGTTACAATATCAATAATAATCGGAATAAGCGTACTTAAAGCCATCAAAATTATTGAAGCCAAAGTTCTGTTTTTAAAATAAGTTTTTCTGTCAACACTTGTTGAAAAGAAAAAGTTTACACTGCTTTTCCTCATAATCGGAAGAAATGCCCAAAATGCAAATAATACGCCCACAATCAATGTCAAAACTCCGATTATGGCCGGGTTCAACGCCTGATTACCGAAAAGAACACATGCAAGTTCTTTTCTTATTTGCTCAACATCAAGGTCGCCCCTCTTGCTGTTACCTATTGATAAAAAAGTACTGGCAGGTAAAAGCACAAAATAAAATATTGCAAGTAAAAATGAAATTACGCAAGGCGGTATCAAACGAACAAAAGAACGCTTAAAATCATAAAGTGCCGCATGCTTATTAGCTGAAAATCTTGGAGATGTCATAATCTTTATCCTCCATTTCATTTAAAAATACCTCTTCAAGCGAAAGAGTAACACTATCCATATGTATCGGGCGAAGAGAAGCTAACGCACCGTCATCATAACTGCTTGGAACAATAATTGTAGCAAGCTTATTATCAATACTGATACCTTTATTTTCAATACCGTTGAATATTGAAGCGTCAATATCCCTGTCAAAAATCAAGCGGTATTTTACATATGCATTGCTTGCGTCATCAACACAAACATTCATAGCAAGTTTTTTACCGTTAATAAGCGCAACATGGTCACACAAATCTGATATTTCCTGCAAGTTGTGACTGCTCATAATTATTGAACAACCGGTTTCTGCCATATATTCTATAAAAATTTTTCTGCAAAGGTTTCTTTTTTGTGGGTCAATTCCGTCAAACACTTCATCAAGGAGCATATATTTAGGCATTGTTGACATAGCTAAAATAACTTCTGCCTGCCTTTGCATTCCTTTTGAAAAAGAGCCTATATTTTTCTTCGAATCAAGTCCCATAGCTTCAGTCATATTTTTGAAAACTTTATCGTTAAAATTCGGATAATAGCCTTTATAAAACTTTGCCATTCTTTCAAGGCTTGCACCTTTTAAAAAGTATACTTCATCAGGAACATAAATAAGCTTTGAGCGAACTTCCCCGTTATTATAAACATTTTCACCGTCAAACAGCACTTCACCGCTTTCAGGTTTAAATATACCCGACGCTGTTTTTAAAAGTGTTGTTTTGCCTGCCCCGTTATAACCGACAAGCCCGTAAATTGATGATTTTTCAACATTAAAGCTTATATCTTCAATTGCTGTAAAATCGCCGTATTTTTTAGTTATATTTTTAATTTCAATCATTACTGTTATCCTCCGAATATATATCATCAATCAGGGAGACAACCTCGTCCTTGCTTACACCTTTTGCTTTGCAGGAAGACAGTATGCTCTTTGCACCTTCAAGTGCAGATGATTTAACTTTTTTATTGCCAATCGGGTTTTCGCTTACAAATACACCCCTGCCCTGAGCAGAAAATGTTATTCCGTCATGCTCAAGTTCAGAAAATGCACGCTTAATTGTATTAACATTTATATTTAACTCGTTTGACAAATTTCTGATAGACGGAAGCCTGTCGCCCGGTTTAAACACACCCGTGTTTATCAGCATAATAACTTGCTCTTTAATTTGCTCATAAATTGGGACTCTGGAATGATAATCAATAAAAAGCACGCGTATTCCTCCTTTTCAAGTATTTTATGTGCGCAACTGTGATATCTTTGCTATCACAGTTAGAATATAACACGCAAAAGCCGACTTGTCAATATCTTTTTACAAAAAAAATAAGAGTAACGCAAATTTTAATGCGTTACTCTTGCCAATATTATTTAATAGCCTAAATTTTCGTTTACAATAATAAGCTTTATTCTGTCTTTATGGCGCTGTTTGGCAGATACAACATAATTACAGCAAATTCTTGTGTTTCCGCCACAGCCGTCACACATAAAAGGATTTTCCTTTGAAAGCGACACACACTTGCCTGTTTTATTACAAGGAGTTGCAATACCCAATCTTTCTGTATTCATAGGGGCACAAATAGTTTTAACTCGCAAAATTGCTTCATCTAAATTTTCAACAATCTTGTTTACACCCACTATCATAATAACCTGCCTCGGCCCATAAACAATGCAAGCAACCCTGTTTGAATTACCGTCAACATTATAAAGTTCTCCGTTTTCGGTAACTGCATTTGATGAAGTAAAGAAAGTATCACAGCCAAAAGTTTTGATATATGCATTTCTGAGCTGTTCACCCTCTAAACCGGAGCGGTCAATAAAATCATAATCTCCGTTTTGCATAAGTGCTTTAACTCCTGTTTCATCAAGCGTAACAGAACCGCCGCAAGATACGCTTTCGCCCTTGTTAATTAAAGTTTTAACAAGCGGTACCACATCTTCCTTTTTTTCAACAAAATAAGGCTTAATACCGTTTTTATCAAGATTTTGCATTGTCTTTTTAATATCCATAACAGATTACTCCTTTTCTATTAAACCGTAATTTATTTTAGTCATAATGATTCTTGTAACGCTGTCTTCAATTTGTGAAAGTTCAATTCTTCCGTCTTTAACAGCCTTAACTATTGCACGAAGCTGAACACCTACATCGGTTGCACAAAGCATATCATTACCTGCCATAACAGCCCTGACTGCCACCTCGCCTTTGTCACCGCCTACATAATCGCGAACACCGCTCATACCAAGCCCGTCACAAAGAATTATACCGTCATAATTCATATCATTTCTAATATAATTATGAAGTTTTTTTGAAAGTGATGCCGGAACGCCCTTATCAAAATCATCAATAACATTATGAGAAACCATTAAAAACGGAACACCGGCATCTACGCCTGCTTTAAAAGGTTTCAAATCTCTTTCTTCAAAGCTTTCCCAACTTCTTTTATCAACACTCATTCCCGTATGGGTATTGGTATTATTGCCATAACCCGGAAAATGCTTTACACAGCTTAAAAGATTATTTTCTTTCATAGTGCCAACTGTTTTTGAAACATATTCGCTGACACTGTCTGCATCCGTTGAAAAAGCGCGAGAATAGATATAATCGCTTCTTGAATAAGGAACATCGGCAACAGGTGCTAAAACGGTATTTATTCCCAAATCAAGCATAAATTCGCTTTTATCTTTAGCGTCAGCTTCAACTGCCTGCCAACCGCCTTTTTGATAATTTGTAATACCTGCGTGAAAAGGTTCGCTCCTGTACTGGCTGAACTGCGACACACGGTTCACACCGCCGCCCTCTTCATCAACAGCCATAAACGCAGGAATTTTTGAAGCTTTTTGATATTCTTCAATTTCAGAGCGAGTGTTTGCAGGTGTTGAATTTTGGAAATTACGCGAAAACAAAATATATCCGCCAAATTGCCACCTTGCCATTTTTTTGAGCGGTTCTTCCTTTGGAATATAGTATAAAAGCATTTGACCTACCTTTTCATATAAGGTCATATTTTCAACCATTTTCCTTGCCTGTGCTTCCACAGGGTTTGAATATGTTTTTTCTTCACTTTCGGTAACCTGATTTTCAATATTTTGTGTGGTATTTACAGGTGTTTCCTGCTTTGAATTATTAACAAGTAAAACATCAAATGATATTGCGCATATTAAAACAATTGCCAATACCGAAATTATAATTTTAACTGATTTTTTCATTATTCATCCCAATACTTTCTGTCAAGTGTACGAAATTGAAGTGCTTCGGCAATATGTTCAAGCTTTATTTCCTTGCTTTCAGCCAAATCAGCAATCGTTCTTGCAAGGCGAAGTACTTTATCATAAGCACGCGCGCTCATTGCAAATGAATCAAAACTTTCGTGCAAAAGATTGTCTGCTTCCTCACTTAAAACACAACACTCTTTTGTAATTTTCGGAGTCATTTTTGCGTTGCAGGTAATATCTGTACCCTCAAATCTTTTTCGCTGTATTTCCCTTGCTTTATCAACTCGTTTTTTAATATCTCGGCTCTTTTCGCCCTCACTGTTGTTTGAAAGTTCATCATATTCAACAGGTGAAACCTCAACATGAATATCAATTCTGTCAAGAAGCGGGCCGGATACTTTATCTTTATATCTTTTTTTAGCCGCATCCGAACAGGTGCACGGTTTTGACGGATGGCCGAAATATCCACAAGGGCAGGGATTCATAGCAGCAACAAGCATTATGCTTGAAGGATATGTAAAAGTTCCTGCTGTTCTTGACACGGTAACAACACCGTCTTCAAGCGGCTGGCGCAATGATTCCTTTGCTCTTCTGTCAAATTCGGGAAATTCATCCATAAACATTACGCCATTATGAGCAAGGCTTATTTCACCCGGCTTTGGGTTAGCACCGCCACCGGTAAGTGCTTGGGCAGATACCGTATGGTGCGGTGATCGAAAAGGCCTTTTTGAAACAAGTGATTTGCCCTTTGGTATTTTGCCGGCAATTGAATACACTTTTGATGTTTCAAGCTTTTCTTCAAAAGTCATATCAGGCAAAATTGTAGGCAATCTTTTTGCAAGCATTGATTTACCCGAACCCGGAGGCCCGATAAGCAGGCAATTATGCCCGCCTGCCGCAGCAATTTCAAGCGCTCTTTTGGCTTGGTCCTGCCCTTTAACATCACTGAAATCAATATTATATTCGTACTTAACATCCTCATCAAAATTATACTTAACTGCTTTAATAGGCTTTTCATTTTTGATATGCAGCAGCACATCTTTAATATGTGATGCAGGGTAAACTTCAACCCCGTCAACCACACTGCCCTCATATGCATTTTCTTCAGGAACGAATACTTTGTTTATCCCCTGCTCTTTAGCACTCATAATCATCGGCAAAATGCCCCTTGCACTCCTGATTTCACCGTCAAGCGCAAGTTCACCTATAAATGCATAATCATCAACATTTTCTTTTATTTGCCCGCTTGATTTAAGTATTGCAATTAAAACAGGCAGGTCATATAACGCGCCTTCTTTTTTTATATCGGCAGGTGCAATATTTACGGTAATTCTTGAAAGCGGAAATTCCAACTTGCAGTTTTTAATAGTTGACCTTACTCTTTCTCTGCTTTCTTTAACTACCGTATCAGGCAAGCCCACCACATCAAATCTCGGAAGTCCGGAGCTAATATCACATTCAACGGTAACAGCAAATGCTTCCATACCCGAAATGCCAAGACTTTTAACTTTTGAATACATTTTTCATCACCGAGATAATTATAACATTTAATAAGAATATTGACAATATATTTTATAAAGGTTAAAATATAATTATAATAATATTTAAGGGTGTGTTTTTATGAACAACATTAACGAGCTTTATAACCTTTGGCTTGAAAAAGCCACAGCTGACCCGGATTTAAAAAAAGAACTTCTTGGTATAAAGGGTAATGACGATGAAGTTTTAGACAGATTTTACCGCAGCCTTGAATTCGGTACAGCAGGGCTTAGGGGCGTAATCGGTGCAGGAACTAACAGAATGAACTATTACACCGTCGGCAGAGCAACACAAGGCCTTGCCGATTTTCTTAACAAGCATTTTGAAAACCCGTCAATCGCAATCGGCTATGATTCAAGAATCAAATCGGAATACTTTTCTGTTGAAGCAGCTAAAACTCTTGCCGCAAACGGTATCAAAGTTTATCTTTATGAAGAACTTGAGCCTACACCTTGCCTTTCATTCGCAATCAGGCATTTTAAAACATCAAGCGGTATTATTCTCACCGCTTCACACAACCCTGCAAAATATAACGGATACAAATGCTATAATGAAAACGGATATCAAATGACAGACGAGGAAGCTAGCGAAACATACGATTTCATTCAAAAGGTCGATTACTTCACCGGAATCAAAACAATGGATTTTGACGAAGCAAAAGAAAAAGGCCTTATTGAATATATGGGGCAAGATGTTATTGACTTATTCCTTGATGAAGTTATCAAGCAATGCGTTAATATGGGCATATGTGAAAAAGCAAACTTAAATGTAATTTACACACCGCTTAACGGTACAGGCAACAAGCCGGTCAGAAAAATTCTTGACAGAATAGGTGTTAAAAATATTCACATTGTTCCCGAGCAGGAAAATCCTGACGGTAACTTCCCAACCTGCCCATTCCCTAATCCTGAAATCAAGCAGGCATTTGAATGTGCATTAAAACTTGCTGAAAATGTTAAGCCTGATTTACTTCTTGCAACTGACCCTGACTGTGACAGAGTCGGCATTGCAGTAAATAACGGTAACGGTGAATTTCAGCTTATGACGGGCAATGAAGTAGGCGCAATGCTTCTTAATTATCTTTTATCACAGAAAAAGGAGCAAGGCACACTCAGCAAAAACTCAATTGCCGTTAAATCTTTTGTATCAACCGACCTTGCAGAAGTTATTGCAAAGAAATATAACTGCACATTTAAAAATCTTCTCACCGGCTTCAAGTATATAGGCGAGCTTATCACCCAGCTTGAAAGCGAGGGCAGAAGCGAAGATTTTGTTATGGGATTTGAAGAATCATACGGTTACCTTGCAGGCACACACGCAAGGGATAAAGACGCAGTTGTTGCATCAATGCTCATTTGCGAAATGGCAGCTTATTATAAGGCACAGGGCAAAACCCTTATTGATGTAATGAATGGGCTTTATGATGAATTCGGATATTATTGCAACACCGTACAAAGCTACACATTTGAAGGTGCGTCGGGTATGGAAAAAATGGCTGCAATTATGGATGGTTTAAGAGTTAACAAGCCTTCATCATTTGCAGGTTATGAAGTGACAAAAATTGATGATTACAAAACTTCAAAATCCACCGATGTTAAAACAGGCGAAGAAAGTGAAATTACACTTCCGAAATCAAATGTACTTGCTTACACTCTTACAGACGGCAACAAAGTAATCGTTCGCCCGTCAGGTACAGAGCCGAAAATCAAAGCATATATTACAGCAATCGGCACAAGTGAGGAAAATGCAAAGCAAATTGCACAAAAATTACTTAAAGACGCCGATGAACTAATGAAATAAGGAGATATAAACAGTGCAACAAAAATGGGTTAAAGTAACCGCCATTATTTTAGCGGCTCTTATGGCTGTCAGCGGCCTTGGCGTAGGCCTCGTAGCATTTATAAAATAACAAGAAAAAATAACCACCGGTCAACCGGTGGCCTCCCCTACGAAATTTGTTTCATTTTCAGATAAACAAATAACTCTAGGAATAAAATGCAAAACACTTTTATAAAGGAGACTGTCATTTTATGTACGAAAAAATGAATAAGCTTGTAAGAGATAATATACCTAACATAATAGAGCAAAAAGGAGATAAACCGGATTTTGTGATTCTTGATTCCTACGATTACTATAATGAATTAAAGAAAAAGCTTTCGGAAGAATTAACTGAATTTAATGAATCCGATGATATCTTGGAATTATGCGACCTTGTTGAGGTAATAAGTGCTATTTTGGATTACAGAAACATTAACGGCAAAGAATTTGAAGAAATGCGTTCTAAGAAAAACAAAACCAACGGCAAGTTTAAGGACAAAATATTTCTTAACGGTGTTCATCGAATGTCATAACTATATTTCGCTGAAAATGATAATAAAAGTAACATTTTCTTTAACAGTATTGACGAGGTTATGAATCACGAAATAAACGGCAACAAATCAATTGATATTTGCACTGAAATATAGGTTCTTGACAGACCGAGTGCATAAAAGCAAAAATGACTGTTCAAATGAACAGTCATTTTTTATCTTAATTCGTTTTTCCACTCATCACAAAGCCTATCAAGCGACCACTGTGCATTTGCGGGGCTTGTTGACGGCAAGCACACAGCTTTAATATTAGTTTCAGGTTCAATATACTTTTTATAAAGTGTGTCTGCCTTTTTACCGTTTGTTATAATTTTTTGAATATTTGCCGCTGCAAGTATTTTTGAAATGTCGTTTGGCACTGCATTTTTTATACTGCTGTCAGATGAGCCTGTTATATCACAAGAGTGAATAACATCCCACAGTGCAACACCGTTTGAAAGCAATAATTTCTTTTTCTCATCAATCGTTTGCGGCAATGCGCAATCAAAGCAATTTGAAAGCACTTTCCAAAACCTATTTTGCTTATGACCGTAGAAAAAGCCCTCTTCCCTTGATTTTACGCTTGGAAACGAGCCTAACACAAGCACGCGCGAATTATTATCATACACAGGTGAAATAGTATGAAGTACCATTACATTTCTCCTTTAGAATGCTGTGCGCTCAGTTCTAAAATAATATTTGAAACATATTGGCTTGAAAATTCATCCGAGTAAACAGTCTTACTTTCAATAAGGTATTTTTCCAAATTCATAAAATCTTTGAAAATATTTTCATCGTCTATCGAGCAAAGCCATTCGCCCATAAAGCTTTGAGCATTATCTTTATTACCCTGCCTTATTCCGCAAACAGTCAAAACTCCGATTTTTTCAACCTGAATATCATATGAATTATAATTGAATTTTGTAGGATTTAAAATATAAGTTTTATATTTACCGTTATTATCAATATTATCTTTAACAGATTTTAAAAGTTTAATTCTGCTTTCAACATCAACCGGAAGAAGATAATCACGGGGAATTTCATAAATAATTCCGTCTTTTGCAAATCTGTTTATTGATTCAATAGTAACAAAATTGGAAAAATGCGAATAATCAATATTATAATGATTAAGCACAGCTCTAATCAGCAATTCTTTATCAGGCAAATTTGGTGCGGCGTTTTTGTTGAGAATATCATAATCAAGGCAAGGGGTAACGCAAAAATCAGGAGTAAATGAAAGCTCCGACGAGCTGTTGTGCATTGATGTGAGAGTTCGCATAAGATCAACTGCATTTGAAAATGAAGTGACGGGATTTTCGCCTTTTTCATACAACGCCATAAATTTTCGGGTATGAACATTGATAATTTTATCATCAAAACTAACTATTGCATTATTAAATTCCGCATCAAAAAGCATTATCTTTTTATCCGTAAGTATAAAATACGGAAAGAAGTCATTTGTATTCAGCGAGCTGAGTTCAACATCCTTTATCACCGAAAAATCGGTATATCCAAGCTCTGCAAAATCACAAATAGTAAAATATGTACTGATATTATGAATTGACACACCGTTATCAGTCAAAAAAATATGCTTGTAATCAATATTTTTATAATCATCATGTTTTAAAAAATCATATAAAACATCAAGGCTTTCTTCAGCTTCAGTCGGAATATTGGTATAAATAAACGAAAGCTCATCCTTATTTTCAATAATTCTGTAAAGAACTGAAAGCAAATTTGCTTTTCCGAGATACATTCTTCTGTTTTCATCATATTTAATGGGAGCAATAGAATCATTACGCCTTATTTTTCTTGATAAATGCTCCATTATGTATTCCATTCTTTCAACTTGGTCACTTGAAAAATCCTTTAATCTGTAAAGTGCAATCAGATTTTCATTTTGCGACTCGCTCAAGAGCTTTGATTTTAAAATATTATCAAACTTCGCTTCACTTAATTCTTTTCTTCCGGATAATACATTGCTCAGCCACGCTCTGTCAATTTTGCATTTACCTGCAAACTCGTTGATTGAATACCCGTTTTTACTTATATATTCCCTTAATACCTCTCCAAATTTTGACACAATAATCCTCCAAAAAGCTAATATAAAAAATATTATACTATTTTCTATTGTTTTTTTCAAGAATCATAATATTTAAAACATCTGAAATTGTAAAAAACAAATAGATTAAGATGCGCTATC
>FR895315.1:49850-56641 GCA_000434995.1 Firmicutes bacterium CAG:341
AATGGTCAATAGATGGTCTTGGAATATTTAACACCAAAAATTACAAAATCTCACTCCGTAAAAAAGAGTGAGATTTTTTGTTGCGTATTGAATTTTGAAATTCTTTTTTGAAAAAGAAAAAACCTGCGAAAACGCCGTGTTTACGCAGGTTTTGGAGCTGATAGTCGGACTCGAACCGACGGCCTGCGCATTACGAATGCGCTGCTCTACCAACTGAGCCATATCAGCATTTATTCAATTTTCCACTTGCTTTGAGCCTAAATCGGCGAACAACCTTCCGTTTACGAATGATCTGCTCTACCAACTGAGCCATATCAGCGAATTATTAAATTTCGTCAAGCATCTCAAGAAGCTTTGCCATCACAAATTCCACGCTTGATTTACGCACTTGGTTACGACCGATTTCACCAAATTGGCAAGTATAAGTGGTGGTTTTACCGCAAATGCTGAAGCCGAAGCAAACCATACCAACCGGCTTTTTAGCTGTGCCGCCGCCCGGACCTGCAATGCCCGTGATACCGACGCCCACATCACTTTTAGCCGCATTCGCAACACCCTGCGCCATTTCGCAAGCCACTTCTTCACTTACTACCCCGTTAGAAAGAATAGTATCAGCCTTGACACCGAGGAATTCGATTTTCGCCTCATTTGCATAAGTCACAAATGAAACATCAAGCACTTTTGATGCATTTGTAACATTGATTATTGTACCACAACACATACCGCCAGTGCAAGACTCAGCGAAAGAAATATGCAAATTTTTTTCAATAAGTTTTTCAACCACTTGTTCCTCAAGTGCCATAGCTATACCTTCTTTGAATAATTACTTTTGTAAACCGTTTTGAATTTTTGCGGCAGTTAATGTATTTTGCATAAGCATTGAAATAGTCATAGGGCCTACACCGCCCGGTACAGGAGTGATAAATGAGCATTTATCCTTAACATTTTCAAAATCAACATCACCGCAAAGCTTACCGTTTTCATCCCTGTTCATACCTACATCAATAACTACTGCACCGTCTTTCACCATATCGGCTGTAACAAACTTTGCTTTGCCGATAGCGGCAACAAGAATATCTGCACTCTTGGTTACTTCCTTAAGTTCAACAGTCTTTGAATGAGTAATTTCAACGGTAGCATTTTCGTGAAGCAAAAGCATTGCCATAGGCTTACCTACAATATTACTTCTGCCGATAACAACAGCCTTTTTGCCTGTTACTTCAACACCGGTTGAATGGATAAGTTCCATTACTCCGGCAGGGGTGCAAGGAAGAAAATTATAATCCCCAATCATAATTGCGCCCACATTTACGGGATGAAATGCATCAACATCTTTAATAGGGTCAATAAGATTGATAACCTCTTTATCATCAAGATGTTTAGGAAGCGGAAGCTGGCATAAAATACCGCTGATTTCTTTTTTATTATTAAGTTTTTTTACTAGATTATTGAGTTCTTCCTGAGTAGTATTTTCAGGCAAAGCATATTTTTCACTGTAAAATCCTACTTCAGTACAAGCTTTTTCTTTATTTTTCACATAAACTTGTGATGCAGGGTCATCACCGACAATAATTACAGCAAGTCCGGGGGTAATTCCCTTTGCTTTTAACTGCTCTGTTTCCTTTGCGACCCTTTCTCTAACCTGCTTTGAAACAAGCTTACCGTCAATTATTTGTGACATTTTCATTCTCTCTTTCATCATTATTTTCCGCCTTGAGTGGCTTAATCATCATTCTTTGCGGCAAAGTACCCTTTTTAAGCCTAACCATATTTACAATATGCCAAACCAAAAATACTGCAACAATTATTGCCGAAAACAATTGGCTCACACGAATAGATGTAGCCCCGATATAAAGCGAATCTGTTCTGAGGCCTTCAACCACCATTCTCTCAAGTCCGTACCAAATACCGTAAAGGAAAAACACTTCGCCTTTATAGCTTCTTTTATGATTAACAATATAGTTCAAAATAAAGAAGCCTAAAATACACCAAACACTTTCATAAAGGAAAGTAGGATGAACAGGCGTATTTGGATCAACCGTCATACCCTTTGCCGCTAAAGTATCTGCACTCGCCTGCAAGGTATCGTGAATTTTCAAACTCCACATTCTAAAAGGTGCAGTAGTTGTATTAGCACCGAATGCTTCCTGATTAAAGAAATTGCCCCATCTGCCTATACCCTGACCTATCAAAAGGCCGAGCCCGCCTAAATCAAGCAAATTTCTAAAATCAATTTTACCGGTTTTACAGCCTATGGCAGAACCTATAAACGCACCGATTATGCCGCCGTAAATTGCAATACCGCCGTTCCAAATTTGAGGAATTTCGGCAAGATGTTGCTTATAATACGACCATTCAAATATAACATAATATGCTCTTGCGCAAATAATACCTAAAATAGTACCCCACATAAGCACATCCGTCATTCCGTCAAGGCTCATTTTCCACTTATATGCCATTCTGCCGCCGTAAAGAACAGCAAGTGCAAAACCGAAAGCGATTATAATACCATACCAGTGAATACTGTAATTTCCTATGGTAAATGCAACACTCGGAACATCAAAATCAATTCCAAGCCCTTCAAAATAAACTCTTGTGTAATCACTCATAATTATTCCTCGCTTTGCTTAACAACACTGAGTGCGCTGTATTTTTCATCCATAACTTTATCCAAGCGTGATAAAACATCGCTCTTTTTGATGTTTTTAAATATTTCAACCGTGTCAAAAATATCATATTCACCGAAGTGTGCAGAAATAAGCCCATTTGCAATAGTATCAATATCGTTATAAGACATAATTTCTTTTCCGTAAAGTGAGCGTCTTACAGCTTCAAATTCCTCATCGCTTATGCCTTCTTTTTTAAGTCTTGCAACTTCCTTTTTAATTTGACTTGCAACTTCCTTTGGATTTTCACTTTCACCGTCAAATATTATTGCTTCATACCCGTAACCGATAAAATATTCCTTTGAAAAGTTTTCGTTAATAAGGCCTTGCTTAAACAACGAATTATATAAATTTGATGTATTTCCGGCAAGTATTTCAAGCAAAACAGTAGTTTCGATAATAGTTTTCAAATCCTGCTTCGGCTTTGCACATTCCTCTTTATACCCAAATGAAAATACAGGAATACTCATTGCAAGGTTATATTCTGTATAATCGCCTGCAACATCCCTATCCTCTTTTTCAAATGAACGCTCAATTGAAAGGTTCGGCGCAGATTTAAGCATTTTATCACAAACTGACAAAACCTGCCCAACATCAACATTGCCGACTACCGCAAGAGCCATATTATTGAGATTATAAAAAGTATCATAGCAATCATAAAGAAGCTTGTCCGTAATTTGAGAAATTGATTCAACCGTACCGGCAATATCAATTCTGACCGGATGCTTATGATAAAGCAGGCGAAGAAGATTAAATGTACTCATCCAAGAAGCAACATCATAGTACATTGTTATTTCCTGGCCTATAATACCTTGCTCTTTTTCAACGGTTTCCTTTGTAAAATAAGGATGAGTAACAAAATCAAGCAATATTTCAAGCGAAGCTTCAAAATTATCACTGCACTGAAAAAGATAACAAGTTCTGTCAAACGAAGTATATGCGTTTGCAGACGCTCCGGTTTTTGCATATCTTGCAAATGCATCAAGATCTTCACTTTCAAAAAGCTTGTGTTCAAGGAAGTGGGCTATACCCTCCGGTACAACAGTCCATTCATCTTTATCAGAACGCTTAAATTTGGTATCAATAGAACCGTAGTTAGTGCCGAAAATCGCATAGGTTGAAGAATAATTTTCTTTAGGCATAACATATATTTTTAAGCCTGATTTATGGTCAATCACATAATATTTTTCATCAAGTGATTTGGATACTTTTTCTGTCATCATTCTTCCTCCCCTACAAGTTTATAAACGGTATCAAGAGAAACTAAACCTGCACATTTTTTTATTTCGTCATATTTTACAGATTTGATTTCTTCGCAAACTTCTTCGGGTGTTTTATACCTATTATCCGTAATTTGCCCGATATACCAGCTTTCAATAGTTTCCGGCATATCTGAAATTGACATAACTGCGTCACCGAGTGCCATTTTTGATGATTCAAATTCTTCTTTGTAATCGCCCGATTTAATAACATCAAGCTGATTAAGAATTTCATCAATCGCCTTGTCCATATTTTCTTCAAGGCAACCGCACTGTACCAAAATGCAGCTCTTAAGCCTTGTATAGCGCGCAGAGCAGTAATAGCAAAGGCTCATTTTTTCCCTGACATTTGCAAAAAGCTTTGAATAAGGGCCGCCGCCGAAAATATCCGAAAAGCTGCGCATTGCTTTTGCAAGATTGTCATTTGGTTTAACATCGACTCTAAATCCTAAAACAAGCTTGCCCTGTTTAACATCTATTCTTTCTAAATGGTTATTAACCTTTTCGCTTTTGCCTACAAAAACAGGTTCAGGCAAAGAAGTATAATTTCTTTCAACCTTTTCAAATTCGCCTTTAAGGTAATCATACGCCTTATCAATATCAGTATTGCCGACTACGGTGATAAGAACTTTTGCTTTTGACAGAGCGTTTTGCCAAGCATTTTTTAAATCTGCTTTATTAAGTGAGGCAACCTGCTCTTTTGTACCATATTTGTTTACCGAATAAGGTTCATTTTCAAACATTTTTTCTTCGGTTTTGCGCAAAACATAAATTCTTTTTTCATTTTCTTCAGAATTTAGCTTTTCTGTTAAAATTCTTTTTTCAGCCTCAATATCTTCATCAAAAAACATTCCGTTTTCATCAAGCTTCGGCTCAAATATCAGTGATGATAAAAGCTTTACACATTCAAATGCAATGCTTTCACCGTCAAGTGAAAATCTGTCATTAAGGCAAGTAGAACTGAGTGATAACACTTGGCATTCGCCGATTTTTGATACAGTTTCATTAAGCGTTGCACCGTAAAGTGAAGCAAGCTTCCTGTTAAGTGAAAGCATATCACGATACTTTGCACCCCTTCTTGCCAAAAGGCCAAGCATTACCGCGTTCGCACTCACACTTTCCCTTTCAAGCGGCAAAGCAAGGCTTACAGTAATTAAATTAGTTTTAAATCTGTCAACCGGAATTCCTACAAGTTCAATTCCGGCAGATATATCTTTTTTAATAAATTCCACTGATTATCCTCCGAAAAAATACAATAATATTTTTTACTGCTTAATAATATAACATATTATTAACTGAATTTCCATATTTTATTAGTTATTTATATTAAAACAGAAGATAAAGCAGTGCAAGAATCAACATATTATCTGCTCCCTCGTGTGATAAAAGCATTATAAGAGCTAAAATTATAAGTGAAGAATCATCCTTTTCCTCCTCATTTTCATCTTTTAAAATATTCTTATTTTCCCTTTTCTCCTCTTTTTTCGGCGGCTCTTTAACGCTTTCCTCCTGATTAGTCAGCCTGTTTGCTCTTTTTTGCATATCGCTGACTCGCCTTTTTGCCTCATTTATATCATTTTCACTGAAATAAGCCATTTAAAACAGCTCCCTAAGTAACGGCAACACCTCAAAAAGCTTAATTATTTTTAATGCCTGGTCAGCTTTATTTTGCGTTTCAGGTCGCAAATGCGGTTTTAATGCCATTATTAAATCAACATTTTTATTCGGCGTGTTATTCATCTTGTCAAATATCGACTTTGCTTTCATAATCATATTAAAGTCAAGGTTGTCAAGCCCAAGCGAATTAAGTGACTGCAACGCATTATTATTTGGCGAAGTCTGTGTTTTTTGAAGCGGTTGGTTATTTGCACTTTCATTTTGCTGTGGTTCATTTCCTGCTTTTTCGCCCAAAATTGATGATGCAACACCCTTAAGCATATTTATATCATCAGGCGTTAAATTAGCTATAATATCATTGATATTTGTAGAATTATCCACATTTATTTTCCCCCGTTAAGTTTTTTCATAAGTTCTTTTGCCTGCGGTGTATTGAGCAATTTTTCGCAAGCCTCTTTATTTGAAAGTACATCTTTTAATTGCTTTGTGGCTTTTTGTGATAAATTTTTATTTACAAATTCATCAAGCTGCCCATTTTGAGCCGCATTTTTCATTTCGTTTACATCAAAGCCTAATTTCTTATTTAAGTCGTTCATATTTTCCTTTTTCATTGAAATAAAATCTCCTTTGATATATAATTAACTTAATATAATCTATGAAATTGCGAGGTGTTTTATGAATGAGAATTGTAGTTTTATCAGACTCTCACAGAAAAGTATCAAAACTTTTTGATGCAGTGGAAAGGCATCTTGATAATGCCGATTTATTCATTTTTCTCGGTGACGGGGAAGATGATTTTGATATGGTACTTGATGCATATCCGCACATAAAATATGAGCGTGTATGCGGCAATTGTGATTGGGGCTCAAATTATCCTGATAAAATGGAAATCGAATTTGCCGGCAAAAAAATATTCTTTTCACACGGGCATCCGTATAATGTAAAATTCGGATATGAAAATATAATTGCCGAAGCTAAAAAACGCGGGGCGGATATTGTACTTTTCGGCCATACGCACAACCAATATACCGAATATCAAGAATCGCTTTGCATAATGAATCCGGGTTCGGTTGCAAACGGTGATTACGGCGTAATCGACATAACGCCTAAAGGCGATATAATGCTGATAAAGGAAAATATATAAAAAAATCCAACCACATTTTATAACCGGCTGGATTACATAAATAAGCAGGAAAACATATCCTTATGGTTTTATTGATTTTGAAGAAGAAAAGTAAAAAAAGCTCAT
>FR895315.1:56669-58820 GCA_000434995.1 Firmicutes bacterium CAG:341
AAAAAAAGCTCATAAAAAAAGGTGCAGATTTCAAAATTCTGCACCTTTCTTTATTCTTGAACAAGCATTATTTATTTAAGCTTTTTTAACTTTTATTTTATACATTTCGCCGTTTGCTCCGTCAGTCAATTTGACATATATTTTTTGACCTTTTTTGAGTTTGGCTTTGTATAATGTTTTATATCCGTCGCCACCACCGATATAGAGGCTTTTCACTTTTTTGCTTCCTTTGTAAGCGTAAAAAGTATTGTGGTAACCTTCATTTATTTCTGCTACGCTGAATTTATATTTTCCTGTTTTTGGAGCGGTGAATACCCAATAATCAATATCGCCGTCCATCATTAAGCCTGTATAAGTTTTTTTGAGTGAAAGCTTGTCAGCAGTCTTTTTTGAATTGTTGTTTTCACTTTCAAAATTCTTTGTTTTCTTGAAATAAACGGTTAAATCATAATAGCTTTCAGTGCTTGAATCGGTATAATCCGTTAGACTTATTGTGATTTTTGCACCCTTTTTAAAACAATATGACGGTGAACGCCAATCACTTCCGTAGAAAACACTGGTTTTGCCATATTCTTTATAATTATATGTGATTTTTGTTTCCGGTAAATACAATCCTGTATCCTGATGAGGTATGCCGTCAATATCATAGAAAATTGAATACTTTGGAACAACTTTATAATAAAAATATCCGCCCTCAGGCATTGTATAAGTAAATGTTTGTTTGAGTGAAGTGTTTCTTTGAAAAACAACTTCAACCGTTTGATTTTCTTTTATTTGAGTTGCCGCTTGAGCAGGAACGGCAAAAAGCATACAACTAAGCATAATTACAACACTCATTGTAACAGATAATAATTTTTTCATAGATAATCCTCCTTTAAAATAGTGCTTCCGATAACCAAATATCTTTGCTGATTCGGCTTAATTGCTCCGCTTGTTCAAGTTCAGCAAAACCAAGTCTGTATAATCATAATAACACAAAATCAAAATATACGCAAGTGCGTATACGCAAAAGCGTAAAAGTTCATAATATTATATTGAGGTGATAATATTATGAAGTCAAAAGAAGCCGTAGTAAAAAGAATAAATGAACTTTGCGCAGTAAACGATATTGCGTTAAATGAATTAGCCAATCGGTCAGGAATTACACCGAGTACGGTTTATAGTATTATGTTACCTCAAAGAAAAGACATAAGTATTTCAACAATTACAAAACTTTGCGACGGTTTTGATATTACGCTTAGGGAATTTTTTAATTCCGATTGTTTTGACGATATCGAGCAGGAAATATATTAGCTAATTTTTCATACTTGAATCGTAGGAAACAATAAAATAGAAATAATAAAACAATAAAAAACAAATTAAATACGAATTCGTACGCTGATTAAGAATAATTATACATAATTTTTTGTAATTAAACTCTTGATATTTTTATTTTGTATGATATAATAACAACCGTTAACCTATATAAGCGATTTAACTGATAGTGGTTAAACACAGGGGTTAACATTGCGGTACTTGGCACAAACCCGCAATATTAGTGGTATTTTCGCTGTACTACTTCTAAAAACAAAACTAAGGAGACAACAGAATATGAACAAGAAAGTATTATTTATCGTTCAAACAGCAATCATCGCAGCACTTTATGCGGCACTTACCTATGCGCAAAACTTTTTATTACCCGGCACAACATCGGCAGCCGTGCAATTCAGAGTAAGTGAAGCACTCAATGTACTTGCACTATTCACACCTGCTGCTATACCTGGGCTTACGCTCGGATGTGTGCTTTCAAACCTTTATAATATCGGCTCGGGCTTACCGCTTGATATGATATTTGGTTCGCTCGCTACACTCGGTGCAACAGCGGCAATGTACTTTTTAAGAGATGTGAAAATCAAGAATTATCCATTGCTTTCACTTCTTATGCCGGCAGTATTTAACGGCGTAGTAATCGGCTGGGAAATTGAAGTATTCTTTATTGACGGAAAATTCAATTTTGCAAGCTTTTTAACTCAAGGCGGTTTGGTAGCTTTGGGTGAGCTCGGTGTAATGCTTGTACTCGGTACAATTTTGTATTATGTAATCGTCGGCAGAAAGATTGATAAAAAGATATTCAAAAAAGTCAGCGAATAAAAATCAACGCACCTTGCAAAT
>FR895316.1:0-11833 GCA_000434995.1 Firmicutes bacterium CAG:341
TTTATTCGGCGCGCTTTAGCCACTTTATCGACAGTCTGTAAGGAGAACTGGTAATTCAGTTCTCCTTTTCTTTTACATATTTGAGCAGCGTTTCTTTATTATTTTCTATATCACCGTTAATTACTTTTTGCAAAATACAATCAAGGCAGTTTCCTATTTCTTTGCCCTTAAAGCCGAGATTCATCAAATCAAAGCCATTGATTTTTAAATCTTTAATACTGTAAGGTTCCCCGTTTGCAATAATTTCATCAAGCAGAGATTCTGTGGTAACAAGATTTTGCAGTTCTTCGCCTGTCGTTTCAGGGTTTTGCCCAAGCTTATCGGCTCTTTTAACTTCTATCAAGTTTCTTAAGCCCTGCTCACCCAATAGATTTAGATATTTTTTTATATTGGCTTTATTTGTACCTATATGAATATCATGTATCGGAATTATTTGCATAACGCTGTCATACAGCTCATTAGAAACTTTAAATCTTTTAAGAATAGGTGCTGAAATATCGCCACTTATTTTTTGATGACCTTTAAAATGGTCTACTCCCCTATCATCAGTAGTTTTTGCCTGCGGTTTGCCGAGGTCGTGCAAAAGCATTGTAAGGCGCAACGATAGTTTTTTTGGCGACTGCTCAACAGTTTTTGCTGTGTGCGTATAAACATCATAAATATGCCATACCGTATTTTGCTTGCAGGTAAAAGTAGGAATAAGTTCCGGAATTATAACAGCCAAAACCTCCTTATATTCAGTTAAAACAGAAAAAACATTATCCCCCATTAAAAGTTTTGAAAGTTCGCTGAAAAGCCTTTCTTTTGAAACATTTTTTAAAAGGTCTTTATTTTTGAAAATTGCAGTTTTGGTTTTTTCCTCAATGTTAAATGAAAGTGTGGATGAAAACCTGACAGCACGCATAATGCGAAGTGCGTCTTCATTAAAGCGTAAATCTGCATTTCCCACAGCTTTGATTACCTTATTTTCAATATCTTTTTTTCCGCCGAATAAATCGACGATTTCATTTTTATTAGGATTAAACGCTATCGCATTAACAGTAAAATCACGGCGGGATAAATCATCATCTATATTGCTCACAAATTTCACATTTTCAGGATGACGGTTATCCGAATATTCACCGTCGGTTCGATAAGTGGTGATTTCAAAAGAGTCAGAGTCTATCAAAGCGGTAACCGTACCGTGCTTAAGACCTGTTTCAATATATTTAATTTTATTTTCCGTCAATATTTTTTCAAGCTCAATAGGTTTAGCCGATGTCGTAATATCAATATCATTACAAGACTTATTCATAAAAAAGTCACGCACACATCCGCCTACCAAATAAGCTTCATATCCGGCATTTTCAATTATTTTAATTAAATAATCTGCTTTTTCAAAAATTGTCATATCGCACCCAAATAAAATTATATTTCAATAATATTTTAGCACAATTAAAGCAATAATACAATTATGAAAAACTTTTATATTTATTTAGCTGTCGGTCTAATCGGCGGTGGCGGATACTGCTTAATTGAATTACTTACAAGAGGGCGAACACACTACTCAATGTTTTTTGCCGGGGCAATAGTTTTAACTTCGTTTTACTATATAAACCAAAAATATGAAATGAATTTTATATTAAAATGTTTAGTAGGAATGCTTATTATAACGGCAGTGGAGCTTTTATTTGGATTGATATTTAATATTATATTAAAAGAACATGTGTGGGACTACTCCGGCGTACCGCTCAATTTTTTAGGTCAGGTTTGCGTCCCGTTTTCACTTATATGGTTTGCACTGTCTGGCGTGGCATTTAAGGTGATAGATACGGTGCAAGAAAATATTGGGGTGTAAAAAAACAAGCACAGCCGAATGGTTGTGCTTGTTTCATTAAAGGTAAATTTAAAAGTTGAATTACTTGAGTTCAACCTTTGCGCCAGCTTCTTCAAGCTTAGCCTTAAGAGCTTCAGCGTCAGCTGTTGGAACTGCTTCCTTAACAGCCTTAGGAGCGTTATCAACGATTTCCTTAGCTTCCTTAAGTCCAAGACCTGTTGCTTCACGAACAGCCTTGATAACCTGAATCTTGTTAGCACCTACTTCTGCAAGTACTACATCAAATTCTGTCTTTTCGTCAGCTGCTGCTGCGCCACCTTCTGCAGGTGCTGCTACTGCTACTGCTGCTGCAGCGCTTACGCCGAATTCTTCTTCTACTGCTGATACGAGCTCTGAAAGCTCAAGAACTGTAAGAGTTTTAAGCTCTTCAACAATTGCTGTAACTTTTTCTGATGCCATTTTATTTTCCTCCGATTAAAGATAAATTTTTAATTAGTTTTGATTTAATTATTCAGCTGTTTCTTCAGCCGGTGCTTCTGCAGGAGCTTCTGCTTCTTCTGCAGGTGCGTCTTCATTAGCTGCGCTTTCACAAGCTTCAACGCCGCCCTTATCTACAATAGCCTGTACTCCACGAGCAAAAGCTGCGATAGGTGCATTGAATACGCTACATACAGTAGCAAGAAGTACTTCTCTTGATGGAAGCTTTGCAAGAGCAACAAGCTTTTCCATTGAGATTACTTCACCGTCAAGGTAACCGCTCTTAAGAGAGAAGTTATCGTGTGAATCAGCGAACTTTTGAAGAATGCGTGCTGATGCTACATAATCATCAGCTGATGTTGCGATTGCTGTTGTACCTTCAAGAACATTTTCGAGACCTGCAAGACCTGCATCCTCAACTGCTCTACCAAGAATTGTATTTTTAACTACTGTGTATTCAACTCCAGCTTCACGAAGTTCTTTACGAAGCTTTGTGTCGTCTTCAACATTGATACCCTTGTAATCAACTACAACACCGGCACAAGAATTTTTAATTCTTTCTGAAAGGTCAGCAACCATTTGCTTTTTTCTTTCAAGAACTGCTGTACTTGGCATTTAATTTACCTCCATTGATATTTGCCGTATTAAATACGGACTTGAAGGCTGTTTAGCTATAACAAAAAGTGCATCCCGAGAACCTCGGAATGCACGAAAACATCAAAATAACATAATGCTACTTGAATGTCCATTCCTCGGCAGGCGAAAACTTACGCCGTATCGGCACCTGCTGTCTTTGGCTGAACAGCTATTGTATTTTAACACAAGGATTATTCCTTGTCAATACCTAAATTATTCTGCAGTTGCAACTGTACCAACTTTGTTAGGGTTGATTTTTACACCAGGGCCCATTGTTGAAGCAACTGCTACTGACTTAATGTACTGTCCCTTTGTTGAAGCAGGCTTAGCCTTAATGATAGCATCAAGAAGAGCATTAAAGTTTTCAAGAAGCTTATCTGAACCGAATGAAGCCTTACCGATTGGGCAGTGAATAATATTTGTTTTATCAAGACGGTATTCAATCTTACCAGCCTTAGCATCCTGAACAGCCTTAGCTACATCCATAGTAACTGTGCCTGCTTTTGGTGATGGCATAAGACCACGAGGACCGAGAACCTTACCTAAACGACCAACGAAGCCCATCATGTCAGGTGATGCGATAGCTACATCGAAATCCATCCAGCCGCCCTGAATCTTCTGAACAAGGTCAGCATCGCCGACAACATCAGCACCTGCTTCAGTAGCAGCTTTAGCAAGGTCACCTTTTGCGAATACAGCAACTCTAACTTTCTTACCTGTACCGTTAGGAAGGATAACAGCGCCACGAACCTGCTGGTCAGCATGACGAGAGTCAACACCGAGACGAATGTGAACTTCTACTGTTTCATCAAACTTTGCTGTTGCTGTCTTAACTGCAAGGTCAAGAGCTTCTTTTGAATCATATAAATTTGCACGGTCAATAAGTTTTGAACCGTCTGTATATTTCTTTCCGTGTTTCATAATTAAATTACCTCCAGTGGTTAAATCGGATACTTCCTCCCACAAGGGAATTAGTCTTCTACTACTATACCCATGCTGCGTGCAGTGCCTGCAATCATAGACATTGCTGATTCAAGATTTGCTGCGTTAAGATCAGGCATCTTTGTTTCAGCAATTTTCTGTACATCAGCCTTTGAGATTGTTGCTACCTTGTTCTTGTTAGGAACACCGGAAGCCTTATCAATACCACATGCCTTTTTAATAAGAACTGCTGCAGGTGGTGTCTTTGTTACAAATGTAAATGAACGGTCTTCATATACTGTGATTACAACAGGAATGATAAGACCTGCGTCATTCTTTGTTCTTTCATTGAATTCCTTTGTGAATGACATAATGTTTACACCGTGCTGACCGAGTGCCGGACCAACAGGTGGTGCCGGAGTTGCTTTGCCGGCAGGAATCTGAAGTTTTATTAAACCTACTACCTTCTGTGCCATAATAATTTCCTCCTAATATTGTGGTAAATGGCGAAACCTTTGGTTTCTCCCACCATCGCTTAAATGCCACAGTGCAATCAAACGATGATAATAAGCAGATATACTGCGAATTACTAAAGTGAATAAATGATTAGTCTTCTTCGACTTTTTCAAGCTGGTCAAGTTCAAATTCAACCTGATTTTCTCTGCCGAACATTGAAACTGTAACCTTTACGCTGTTGTTATCAACATCAATTTCATCAACAGTGCCTGAAAATCCTTCAAGCGGGCCGTCAACAACATTAACAAGGTCACCGACCTCATAGTTAACTTTAACACTGACTCTTTCAAGAGCGTTGTTTCTTACTTCTTCATCTGTAAGCGGCTGCGGTTCACCCTCCGGGCCAACGAAGCCTGTGCAACCTCTTGTGTTACGAACAACATACCAGCTGTCATCAGTCATAATCATTTTTACGAAGACATAGCCGGGCATCAATTTTCTTTGATATTCCTTTTCTGTGCCATCGCTTTTAAGTTCTTTTACTGTTTCGGTTGGAATAGCAACCTCATAAATTAAATCGTGAAGGTTACGATTTTCAACAACAGTTAAGATGTTGCTTGCTACTTTATTTTCATATCCTGAAAATGTATGTGCAACATACCATTTTGGTTCTTCCATCAATAATCCTCCCGAATAATTATTTTAAGTATTAAGTACAAAGTAATTATTCAGCAGCTTTTGTTGTTGCTTTATCAAGAGCAGCGGCTGTTGTACTTTCACCCTGTTGAGAAACAGATGTAGTTGTTGTAGTTGTCTGCGCAAGATTTTTGATACCCTTCATTCCAAGAGAAAGAAGTGAATCAACACCGTAGATAGCTAAACCTACAATAATAACTACAATAAGAACAATAACAGTGTTTTTAAGGACATCTTTTGCCTGTGCCCAAACAACCTTCTTGCCCTCTGCCTTAACACTTTTGAAGAATGACGCAATGGATTTAAAAGGATTTTTCTTTGACTTCTTGTCCTTAGACTTAGTTGATTTTGCAGGCTTATCAGCCTTTTTTTCTGCCTTTGGTGAAGTCTTCTTTTCTTCAGCCATTCGGTCTTCCTCCAATCACTTTGTCTCTCTGTGGAGAGTGTGTTTCTTACAGAATGGACAATACTTGTTCATTTCCAATCTGTCAGGTGTGTTTTTCTTGTTTTTCATTGTGTTGTAATTGCGTTGTTTGCATTCAGTGCAAGCTAAAGTAATTTTAACTCTCATAAAATAGCACCTCCATTAGTATTTCGATAATATAATCTCCCTCGTTCGCCACGCAAAGCGAAGCAGGCAAAAAAATAACGCCTGTCGGCATTTCACCTACTACGAGGTAAGCACTACTATATCACAGAATGTAAACCAAGTCAAGTATTTTCAACAAAAAGTTTGCATTTATGAAAAATTTATATTATTATATAACAAAATCACAGATAAGGCAACTGATATTATGACTGAAATTATAATCGGCGCAGGGGCAAGCGGGCTTGCCGCAGCAATAAGATTAAAACAGAATATCCCTGAAGATGAAGTAATAATTCTTGAAAGGCTCGATACTCCCGGCAAGAAAATACTTGCCACCGGAAACGGACGATGCAACTTATCAAATACAAACGCAGAACATTATAAAGATGTAATAGACTTTTTCGAAAACATAGGGCTTAAAACAAGAATTGATGATGAAGGGCGAATATATCCGTATTCAAACCAAGCCGCCACCGTCAGAAACATACTTATAAAAGAGTGTGAAAAACTCGGTGTGCAAATAGTGAGTGAATGTACGGTTAATAATGTTGATAAAGATTTAATTGTTTCCACCGACTGCGGAATTTATTACGGTGACAGTGTTATTGTTGCAACAGGCGGCAAAGCACAAAGCTCGCTCGGTTCAAACGGAAGCGGATATGATATATTAAAAAGTTTAGGCCACAAAATCACAAAGCTGTCCCCTGCTTTAGTTCAGCTAACATCATCAAGCAAATACCCGCGGCAATTAAAGGGGCAACGGGTAAAAGGCAATATGAAAATTTTGCTCGACGGCGAATGTGCCGTCCAAGATTTCGGCGAAATATTATTTACCGACTATGGCTTATCGGGAATAGTAACAATGAATTTAAGTGAAACGGTAAGCAAGAATTTTGAGAAAGATGAACCTAAAAAATGCCACGCTGTAATTGACCTCGCAAGTGATTTCAGCGAAAACGAACTTTTAGAGCATATAAACAGATACGGCTCGCTTGAAGGTATATTAGGTGAAAAAATATCGTCACTTCTTGAAAAGCAAGCAAACGGTGATAAAGAAAAAATATGCAAATATGCAAAGAATTGGCAATTGATAATCACCGGCACAAAGGGCTACAATTTTGCACAAATCACATGCGGCGGTGCCGATACAAAAGAATTCAGAAATTTCGAATCTGTAAAAGTTGAAAACTTATATGCCTGCGGTGAAGTGCTTGACAAGCAATTTAAATGCGGCGGTTATAATCTCAATTTTGCATTTTGGAGTGGAATATGCGTTGCCGACAGTATATTAAAAAAGAGGAAACAAAATGATAAGAATTAACGAAATTAAATTATCACTTGACGAAGATGAAAGCTTACTTAAAAAGAAAGCTTCTAAAATTCTGAAAATAAATGAAAAATATATAACCAAATATACTATTTTTAAGAAGAGTATCGACGCAAGAAAAAAAGACGATGTACATTTCACATATTCGCTTGATGTTACGATTGCTTTAGATGAAGAACAAATAGCTAACAAATGCAAGTCGAACAAAGTGCAGATAGTAAAACCTTATGTATATGAACTTCCCGAAAACAAAAGGGTAAGCAAATTCAGACCGGTCGTAATCGGCTTCGGGCCGGCAGGAATGTTTGCAGGGCTTATACTTGCACTTTCGGGTTTAAAGCCTATTATTCTTGAACGCGGGAAAGACATTGACGCAAGAAAAGCCGATGTTCAAAAATTTTGGAACGAAAAAAAGCTTAATGAAGAATCAAATGTACAATTCGGCGAGGGCGGCGCAGGTACTTTTTCTGACGGAAAGCTGACAACAGGTATAAAAAGCCCATATATAAAAAAGATACTTGAAGAGCTTTATGAAGCCGGCGCGCCGGAAGAAATTTTATATTCATCAAAGCCGCATATCGGCACTGACAGGCTTGAAATAGTGGTAAAAAATATACGAAAGAAAATTGAAAGCTTGGGCGGTGAAGTTAAGCTTGAATGTAAGCTTACAAAGCTTATTGTGGCAAACAAATTTGTTCACGGTGTAAGCTATGAGCATAAAGGCGAAAGCTTTGACCTCGAAACAGACACAGTAATTATGGCAATAGGCCACAGTGCAAGGGATACGGTAGAAATGCTCTATTCACTCGGCGTTGATATTATGCAAAAGCCATTTTCGGTGGGTGCAAGAATTGAACATCCGCAAAAGCTGATTAACGAAGCTCAATACGGCAAATTTGCAAATCATCCAAAACTCGGCGCTGCCGATTACAAGCTTGCCTGCCACGGACTTCACGAAAGGGGTGCGTATACATTTTGTATGTGCCCGGGCGGTACAGTTGTTGCCGCAGCAAGCGAAAAGGAATGTGTAATAGTTAACGGAATGAGCAGCCTTGCCCGTGACGGTGAAAACGCAAACTCGGCATTACTTGTAGGAATTGAGCCAAAAGATTTTCCAAGCGAACATCCACTTGCAGGAATTTATTACCAAAGGGAAATAGAACATAAAGCATATGAAATTGCCGGCAGTAATTACAATGCACCTGCGCAGCTTGTGGGCGATTTTTTAAAAGGAATCGAATCAAAAAAGCTTGGAAATGTAAAGCCGACCTGCCCTACCGGTGTTACGCTTACAAATCTTGATGAATGTCTGCCGCAAAAAGTATCGGCAACTATGAAAAGCGCAATAGTTGAAATGGACAAAAAGCTAAACGGTTTTAATTTATACGACGCTGTATTGACTGCGCCTGAAACAAGGTCATCAAGTTCAGTCAGAATACTGCGTGATGATTTATTGCAATGCAACATCAGGGGTGTATATCCGTGCGGCGAAGGCGCAGGATATGCAGGCGGAATTATTTCTGCGGCTGTTGACGGAGTTAAGTGCGCACACGCTGTACTTGAAGACGAACATTAACGAAACGGGGACATAGCTATGAGAATGAAAAGAAAGAAAAATCTTGACGAGAGAATCGAAGCTTCAAGTGATTACCTTATTACAATGAAAAATGACTCTCTTGATTTTCAAGACGCGATAAAAGAAAACCACTTACTTGATTTTAAAGAAATATTTAAAAAGGAGCAGCCTGTTTATCTTGAAATAGGATGCGGCAAAGGGCAATTCGGCAACACATTTGCATCATTGAAGCCTGATAAAAACATACTCTGCGTTGAAAGAAACAGAAATGTACTTATTATGGCGATTGATAAAGCAAGAGAACTTAAACTTGATAATATTATGTTTCTTTGCGGCACAGCGGAATATTTACCGTCATACATTCCAAATAATTCGATTGAAGAAATATATCTTAATTTCTCCTGCCCGTTTCCTAAAAATAGCCACGAAGCACACAGACTTACAAACCCACGCTTTCTTGAAATATACAAGCCTATGCTGAAAAAAGGAAGTGCAATTTGCCAAAAGACAGATAATATGCACTTTTTTGAATATTCAATAGAAAGCTTTTCAAAATGCGGATTTAAACTTTCAAATATTTCACTTGACTTACATCACAGTGATTTTGAAGGAAATATTGAAACCGAATATGAGCAAAAGTTTTCATCGCAAGGCTATCCGATTTATAGATTGGAAGCACGATTATCATAATAAGAATAGCTATATTTCAACAACTAAACCGAGCTGTATTTTACAGCTCGGTTTTTTCTTGACAAAATTGGTCTATTATGATAGACTAAACATAGAAGGTCGGCGATTATAGACCACTAAAGGAGTGATACAAATGAATTTAAAATTATGTGAAAGTGATTACAAGTTTATGAGCATTATATGGGAAAACGAGCCAATACGCTCCGGCAAGCTTGTGAAGTTATGTGCAAGCAGGCTTAATTGGAAAAAATCAACAACATATACAACTTTAAAAAAAGTATGTGATAAGGGTTTAGCACAAAACGAAAACACAATAGTAACTTCACTTGTAAAGAAAGAAGAAGTGCAGGAATTTGAAAGCAAACACATTGTGGAAGAATCATTTTCAGGTTCGCTGCCAAGCTTTTTAGCATCGTTTTTTGCAGGCAAAAAAATCAGTGACAAAGAGGCAAATGAATTAAAAAAACTTATTGATGATTTCAAGGAATAGGTGATTATATGACTAATTTGTTTTATACCGTGTTAAATATGAGTATAACATCGGCAATAGTGATAATTCTTGTAATAATTGCAAGAATGTTAATAAAACGCCTGCCTAAAAAATACAGCTATTTGCTATGGAGCGTGGTTGCATTCAGGCTATGTGTACCGTTTTCATTCAAATCACTGCTAAGTCCGTTTAACATTGCTAAAAGCGAAGTATTAAACACACAATCAGGCAAACTGACTTATGTTGATGAAGGCAATATTTCTGCACTTAACACAATAATCAGCTCATCAGGCAATTTAAACAACAGTGCAAAAGCCCTAACATTGTCTGACATATTGCCATATATATGGATTAGTGTGACCGTTGTTATTTTAGCAATAAGCACAGCAAGATATTTTAACCTAAAGCAGAAGCTAAAAAGCGGTAAGAACTTTAAAGAAAATATTTATTTTTCGCACCAAACCAACACACCGTTTATTTTAGGAATAATAAAGCCAAAAATATATATTCCGTCGAATACAGATAAGCAGTACATTGATTATATCATTGCACACGAAAAATATCATTTAAAGCGAAAAGACCATATCATAAAAGCATTTGCATTTTTACTTTTGGCGATACATTGGTTTAATCCGTTTTGCTTTATTGCATTCAAACTGATGAATGATGATATGGAAATGAGTTGTGATGAAAAAGTAATAGAAAGCCATAAAAACATTAAAAAAATTTATTCGTCTGCCCTATTATCATTTGCAGCAAAAAACAATGTTCCGTCATCAACTCCCCTATGTTTTATAGAGAGTAAGGCAAAAACAAGAATTAAAAATGTACTTAAATTTAAAAAGCCTAAAAAAATAATCGGTATAGCAGCAGTTATGCTTTGCCTTATTATTTTGAGTGCGTGTGCATCTAATCCGATTGATGTAAAAAAACAAACAGATAAAATAAGTATAAATTCAAGTTCAAATGTATCAGTAAAACAAAATAATACAATCAGCGATGATTATATTTTAGGTAATGTGATCGCAACAAATACAGGACTGTCAATTTCGAGCATACAAATTGACGGCGGAAATACAGTAATCAAGTTTGATAAAAAGAAGTTAATCTTAAATATTGAAACAGAAGAAATTGAATATAGTGACAAAGTTGAAGAAAAGGAATATACGCGCAAAGAATTTTTAAAAACATACGCAACATATAAACTTGATGCAGACGAAAAATACTTTTCGAAAACAAACAGCATAAAAGAAGTAAAATACTTTAAAGGTAAATATTACAGCAGTATAATTTACTTTGATAACAGGCCGACCTTATATAATCAGGAGGGTGTAAGAATTTACGCAATTATGCCAAATTCAAAAGGCTTTAACGAAACACTTTCAAATGAAATTTTAAAGCATATATCACCAAATTACGACTATGAAAAATACAAAAGCGAGGCACATTATATTTATCAAAAGGAATACACAAGCAAAAATACAATCAGTGTTTATTTAAGATTTTATACTGCAACCTATTCCACAAGGTACGGCTATGTAAATGATGAAAGCGCTTGGATTAGTGACGCAAAAATTGATTTAAAGCTTAACAATAATTCCGATTACAGCGTTGTTAAATTTACTGCGGCACAGGACGGTACAGATTACCTGAAAAGTATAAAGAAAATGTTTTCAAATGATGTATATACTTATTATTTTGAAAATAATTCAAATACCTCACTGCAAAATCAAGAACTTACTGCACAGGCAATGAAAGCATTGATTGAAAATAATAAGGAAATCGACATTAACAAATCTATTGAAACCTTGCTGAAAAGAATAGGCAATATCAATTTGATTGACACTGAAACAGACGCTTATTTGATGAATTTAGTAGATTACGGCGAATACACCGTGCGTTACACATTTAACGCTTACAAAAACGGCACGCTCAGCGAACCGCAGGGAAAAATACTGCAATATGCATTTTTAAAAATCGCCGGTGATGAATATATTAAAACTGCTGCCGACACAGGCAAAGAATATTTTGATGAATTTGACAAACATGCGAAAAGCATTGCAGAGAAGAATAAAATTTACGATAAATTCAAAGCAGAATATCCTTATACATATATTTATATTACCGAATATATGAAACAATAAACTAATAAACGAGCC
>FR895316.1:11890-44728 GCA_000434995.1 Firmicutes bacterium CAG:341
CTCGTTACTTTTACTTAAATACTATTTTAACCGGGCTTTTTTTATTATATTTTTCAAGTTCTTCGCTTAGCTGTTTGAGTTCATCCTCGTTAATAGGTTGCTTTTCTTCCGGATAATCCCAATTTGAAAAAGGGTTTTCCTTTATACAAAGCATATTTCCACCGTCAAGCACCCAAGGCAGTGCAAGTATTTTCCTTTTATTTTTCACATAAAAGAGAACACCTGTACTTCCATTTGATACATTTTTGAAATATACAAGACCTTTAGCTTCTTTCATAATAAGCCTGATTTGCTGGTCAGGTTCAAGATTTCTGAATTGCCGGCGATTAACAAGCGGAAATATAATTATACCGAGTATTAAAACAACAGCAACGATTGTAATTATTTGAGCAGTTGTCATTTTAAACACCTAATGTAATAATTTCAAAAGGTTTATATTCTATCAAATCTGTTTTGCCAATTTCATTTTCGAGCATATCAAGAAGCTTAACCGGCTTTGAAAGTTTAATCTTACCGCGCTTACCGTCTTGCTCGCTCAAGCGAATAACCGTCATTGAACCGTCTTCGCTTTGCTTCATAGCCTGCAAATAAAGAGGTTCAAATGTATCACCGCTGTACTGAACATCAGCTTTTACAAGCTGTTCGTTAAACTGAAATGCAATTTTATTGATATTGGCGTCAACAGCATTTTTATTATGCGGATAAATCATATAGCAGAAATTATGCTGCCCCATATCAGATGTTACATCAGGGCGAATAGTTGCACGAAGAAGTGAAAGCGACATTGTATTTTCATCAAAACCGATACCGTATTTACCGTCATTGATAATTGCAATACCGCCGTCTGTTTCAGAAAGGTCAGCCCACTTATGATGGCAGGTTTCAAATCTTGCCTGCTGCCAAGTAGTGTTTTTATGTGTATCCCTTTCTATAAAGCCTGCCGAAGTATCGCAAAGTGCCTTACGGGTAAGAACATTGCAATCAAATTCAGCCTTTGCAAGCTTATGCTTTTCATTCCAATCAACAATATTTTCAACTTCAATACCGCAGCTTCTTCTAAAGAATCTAATAAACATAGTCCAAGTTGATTTTTCAGTTGAAAGAACAGTTTTAAATGTTGCACATTCACCGTCAAGTTCGGCAAGGGCAAGCTTTTCCTTAACATTTATTTCTATTTGCTTATCCTTATAGTTAGGAAGAATATCCCAAGCATCATAGTTACCCGGGTGGTCGGTATATATTTTAAGTTTATTAAAATCACCGTCAACCCACTGCCTATCCTGCTTTTTATCAATAAGAGAAGCGATTGAGCCGTCGTCATTAAGCACAGCTTTATAAAACGGAGTTTCTATATTATTGCCATTGCAGTTAAGCCATTCGCCATTAAACTTAGTTGCACGAAGAGATGATGAAGAAAGAGCCGGAATATTAGGAATAATCCAATTTCCGCGAACACCGTAACGAGTGGAAGTACCTTTTTTATTAGGTACAAAAGTAAGCGCATCACGGGTGAAATTAAGTGTATTAAAATACTTTGAGCCTGTGCCGATAATGCCGTCAACGCACTTTTCAATATCACTGTAATCTTTCATTGCATCTTCATAAACCGGGTGAATATGAGAACCCGGAAGAATATCGTGAAATTGATTTATAAGAAGCTTTTTATACGCTGATGTAATAGCTTGTCTATTATCCTCGCCTCTTAAAACGGAAAGCATTTCTGCATCACGAAGCTTATATTCAAGCCTTCTGTTAGCACGCTTCATTTCAGACTTCGTAGTAAAAGTACCCCTGTGCATTTCAAGGTAAAGTTCACCGTCCCAAGTCTGCAATTCCTTATTATTTTTAAGATTTTTTTCAAGGAATTCTTGGCCGCCCATATGCTCACATTTCGGCATAATTGAAAGCTTATCAAACCTATGCATAAGCTCAATCATTTCTTCCGTACAGCCTGAACCGCCGTCACCGTAGCCAAACATATTCATAGTTTGGCCGCCTGAATCTTTATCAATATATGCTTCCCAATTTTCCTGAATTTGAGAAGGCATATTCCAGGTAATAAAATGAGTAGGCGGAACGCATGCTAAAACATCCGTGCCATCAATACCTTTCCAAATAAAGTTATTATGAGGAAAACGGTTAGTATCATTCCAAGTTGACATTTTGTTTGACACAAAGTAATCAACACCGCTTTTTTTAAGAATTTGAGGTAAAATCCAGCTATTGCCGAACACATCCGGAAGCCAAGCATTATTTACTGTTTTGCCAAACATTCTTTTATATGTTTGCTGACCGTAAAGGCACTGGCGAACAAGGCTTTCGGCAGTAGGAATATTACAATCAGGCTCAACATACATTGCGCCTACCGGCTCAAACTGGCCGTTTTTAACTTTTTCCTTAAGCTCTTCAAATACATCAGGATAATACTTTTCAAGTGTTTCATAAACATAAGGTTGGGTATGAGTATATTTGAAATCAGGATATTTATCCATTAAACGAAGCTGAATAAGAACCGTACGAAGATTTTTTTGCACAGCGTGAATTCTTCGCCAATAATATGCAATATCAAGATGCGAATGAGCAATAAGTGCTACATCACCGTTGCCTTTGTAATTATCGTTTGCAAAAACAACATCATCAAGATACTTTTGGCATTCGTCAATTCCGTCAAGCTCATCGCTGTCAAAATCAATCAAATTCATTGAATTGTTAAGTTCTTTATTAAGGAAGTTGCGATAATCTTCATTAAAAAGTTCACTCTTTGCAATATCCAAAAGGAGTTCAAAATCCCAAACAAGATTTTGCACCTTATGATTAACAGTGCAGATATAAGCACCCTCAAATATTTGGCGGCAACCGCGAACAGAAAGTGATTCGGGGTTACGCTCATCATCAGGCTTTGAACGGTTATAGCCCATCATATCAAAATGAAGCGTCTTTTTATCATCAATATACGGAGAAAGAAGCATTCTTTCTCTGTTAGGGTCAACACCGCCTACATACTTTCCGTTAATTTTAACGCAAATTTCGGCAGCTGTTTTAAGTGAAAACCAAAGTTCTTTTCCCTGAAGTTCCTTTGGAATATCAACATCAGCTTTAATAAACGCTGTTCCGTCAGGTGTGAAATACATATCACCCTTATTAAGCGGGCGGTAATCATCACTGTAATATTCAAATTCCATTTCGGATATTTGGCGCGCATCCCTAATCATAAGATTGGTAATTTCCCACTTTGAAGAATATATATATCTTTTAAGCCAACCGAAGCGCAAATCAGTCCACTCTTCAGGACGCATAGAACGCCTTACTACTTTAATATGTGCCATTTCTATACCTCCTTAAACATCTTGAAAATAAGGCTTTTTACGAATTGCATTAACCTTAACATTCTTTTTCAAATCTTTTTTTATCTGTTCTTCAATCCAAGCGGTACAGCGGTTCAAAATAAGGCATTTTGAACATTCGCCCCTAAAAATTAAAGTAAGCTCGTCTTTATCAAGGCTGACATATTCAACCCAGCCGCCGTCGCCTTGAAGTTTCGGCTGCAAAACAGTTTCAATATAATTTTTGACTTTTTCCATACTTTGCTCCCATATTATGCGTTTATAATACTTTTAATTTCATTTCTGATTATTTCAAGGCGTTTGCCTGCATTTTCCTTTGATGCATCAACTATTGAGTAATACACCTTGATTTTAGGTTCTGTACCCGATGGGCGAACTGCCATCCACGAACCGTCTTTCCAAATATATTTAAGAACATTTTCTTTTGGCAAATCACGAATACCTGTTGAAAAATCAATTACTTCTTCAATTCCGTCAAAAAGGGCTGTTCCTTTATTTCTAAACGAAGTCATAAGATTTTGAATTTTCTCTGCTCCGTCCTTACCCTTTAATACAAATGAATCAAGATAATCAAGAAAATATCCGTATTCATCATAAATTTCATTTAATCCGTCAACAAGGGTTTTGCCTTGATTTTTATACCAAGAAGCCATTTGGCAAATAAGCATTGATGAAACAACAGCGTCTTTATCCCTTGCATGAGTGCCTACAAGATAACCGTATGACTCCTCATATCCGATAACAAATTCCTGCTCGCCTGTTTGCTCGTATTTATTTATTTTATCTCCGATATATTTAAATCCGGTGAGTGTTTCTTCAATCTGAAGTCCGAATTTTCTGCCGATATTTGCACCAAGTTCTGATGTAACGATTGTTTTAACCAAAGTTGATTTTTTATTTAAAGTATCTTTTTTCATAGTTAAAACAAATTTTACAAGAAGCGCACCTGTTTGGTTACCGGTGAAAAGCTTATAATCATCACCATCTTTAACGGCAATGCCTACTCTGTCACAGTCAGGGTCAGTACCTAAAACAAGATCAGCACCGATTTCTTTAGCTTTTTCAATTGCAATTGTAAGTGCATCCTTTTCTTCAGGATTAGGTGAACGAACAGTTGAAAAGTTACCGTCAGGAAGTTCTTGCTCTTTAACAACCGTAACATCCATTCCTTCAAGCATTTTTCTTACCGGAATATTGCCTGTACCATGAAGCGGAGTATAAACAATTTTCAAATCGCTCTTTTCTTCATAAAGAGATTGCTTTTTAACCTCTGCAAGAAAAGCGTTAAGCTCGTTTTCACCTATGTAATTTATAAGCTCGCTTTCTTCAAGAAAAGGAATTGAAGAATAGTCGGTAATATCGTTTATAAAGCCAATTGCGTTTTTAGCATCTTCTGTGCAAAATTGGCAGCCTTTACTGTCATAAACCTTATATCCGTTATATTCCTTTGGATTATGTGATGCTGTAATCATAACACCGGCTGTGCAATTCAAATAATGAGTTGTAAATGACAATACCGGAACAGGCACAACCATTTTATAAATATTAACCTTAATATTCTGTGAAGCAAATATACCTGCCGCAACCTTTGCAAAGTATTGTGAATTATTACGAGTATCATATGCAATCGCAACGCTTATTTCACCGTCATTTTTACTTTTTAGATAACGAGCAAGTCCCAAAGTCGCCTTACCTACCGTGTAGCGATTCATTCTGTTAGAGCCTGCACCCATAACACCTCTTAAACCGCCTGTACCAAAAGCGAGGTCTTTATAAAACCTGTCTTCAATCTCTTTTTCATCTGTTATGCTTTCAAGTTCGGCTTTTGTATTTTCATCTGCAAAAGCGAGCCATTCATTATATTTATCCTTGTAATTCATATTTAAACTCCAAATTCAAAACTTATTTAAAGTACATATAGTACTGGCATTTTATCATTCCGTTATAAAGCTTTCTTCGCTTATCCGCTTTTCTGCCAAATTCGCGCTCAAATTCCTCATCCGGAGAAATTATACCATAGCTCCAGCCACGCTTAGCCACAAATTTTTCACCCATAATGTGATAAATATTTTTTGCTGTTTTAATATCAAGCATTCTTTCACCGTACGGTGGGTTGGTAATAAGCGTACCCTTTTCGGTAGTCGGGTTAAAATCTTTAATATCCTTTGTATCAAGCCTTAAAAACTTATCAACTTTAATTCTTTTTGCATTTGCCATTGTAAGTTCAAGCGCATGAAAATCAATATCACTGCCGAATGCTACAAAATCAGTATCTGTTTTAATAATATCGTGGCAACGCTCTCTTTCTTGCATCCAAGCTTTTTCAGGAATAAATCCCCAGCGGTCACATTCAAAATTACGGTTAATACCCGGTGCAATATTATGAGCCATCATTGCCCCTTCAATAAGGATTGTACCGCTGCCGCAGCAAGGGTCATACATAGTGTGATAATGCCTGAGCCTTGAAAGTGAGCAAAGAGCTGCCGCAAGAGTTTCCCTAATCGGTGCATCATTAGCTTCAGGGCGATAGCCCCTTTTATGAAGTCCCCTGCCTGTTGAATCAAGCATTATTGTAACTTCGTTTTTCATAATGGAAAATTGAATTTGATGAACCGGACCTGTTTCTTCAAACCAAGATATGCCATAATCTTCTTTAAGCGATTCAACAACTGCTTTTTTAATTATCTTTTGGCAATCGGGAACTGAATGAAGGGTTGAATTGATACTGTAACCCTTAACGGGAAAAGTATCGCTTGAGCCTATAAATTCTGACCAAGGCAATGCCTTTACAGCCTGAAAAAGTTCTTCAAATGTTTCTGCCTTAAATCTGTCAAGAACGATAAGTATTCTTTCAGCAAAGCGGCTGTTGATATTTGCCCTTGCAAGCATCGCTTCATCGCCTTCAAAAAATACACGCCCATTTTCCGCCAATACATTTTCGGCTTCCATAAATCTTAATTCATCTGCTACCAAGCCTTCTAATCCCAAAAGGCAAGGTGCTGTCATCAATAAATGCATAATACTTCCTTTTCAATAACAAAAATAAGGGTGTAATAATACACCCTTAAATGAATTTTACTTACCCGATGAAATATCATAGAAAACGATTTCATCACTTTTTACATAGCCCTTTTCTCTCGCTTTCTTTTCGATATATTCATCCTTATCTTCATTATCAAGCACAGCCTGGAGTTCCTTATTTTCCTCCTCTTGTGCTTCATACTTGGCACTAACCTCAGCCTTTTCCTTTTGCAGCCTGCTTATATCGGCATTTTTATTAACCGTGCTGATAGAAAAAAATGCAAAAACAGCTACAAGTAAAACGCCGACAAGAATTTTGCCGACACTGTATTTGCCTATATATAGCTTTTTAGACTTAGCTTTCTTGCTCTGATTTGCCAAATTCGTCACCCTCATATTTTTTATGATTCGGTTTTTTAAACTTTACTTTGATATTATAATATAATAAATACGGCAATTGCAATACTTTTTTAAATTTTTTTAACCGAATTTTAACTTTTTTTGCAATTGTTTTTTGAATAGGCAAAAAAAGCTTTCCGAATGACAGTATATACACCAAAAAGCCAACTAAAATTGTGACGAGATATATCCACCTAATCTCACCGTTATTAAAAATCAAAAGATATGAAAAAGTTACGAATGAACAGCTTACCCAAAAAAGCAAATCAAAAAATAAATCAAGACCGACAGTCAAACGAAAAAGTCTTAAAATATCATAATAAATTCCAAATCCTATACCTACAAAAAAGGCATAAAACAGAGCCTCACCCACCGAAAAGCCTCTTTAAAAGTGAAGATGACGAAAATTTTTCACTGTATGTAAGCGAAGTAACCTTTCCGCTGACCGATACATAACCTGTTTCAAGATTTAATTCTTCAATATGAAGAAGTTCGCCTTTTATTGTAAGTTCACCGCAGGAGCAAATCGCAACAATTTCTTCTTCATTAAACGAATCCACATCACTTATTCCGCTTAATGATAAATGCTCCCTGTTTTCAAGTGTTAAGGCATGGCTTGTTTCACTGATATTTTCCATAAAATCACCTAAATAATTTTATGTGACTGCCGGCGATAATATGCAAAAACCACCCGCAAATTTGCAGGTGGTTTAATTATAATATTTCATACATTTTTGCCGCGTCTTCCTTAAGTGCATGCTCGTTTATTGCAAGCACCTTGTAGCTGTTTATTTTAGTTCCGAGTGTAATTTTAATTACATCACCGACTTTTACATTATATGATGCACGCGCGATCTTTCCGTTTACTTCTACTTTACCGGCATCGCAAGCTTCATTTGCAATGGTTCTGCGCTTAATAATACGCGATACTTTTAAAAATTTATCAAGTCTCATAATTCACCTTTAACTAAAAAGAAATAGGGTGCCTAAAAAAGACACCCTAAAAAGCCAAAACAAAATTACTTTACAGCATCCTTAAGAGCTGAACCTGCCTTAAATGCAGGAACCTTTGATTCAGGAATTTCGATTGTTTCCTTTGTGCGAGGATTAAGGCCTGTACGAGCTGCACGAGTCTTAACTGAGAAAGTACCGAAACCGATAAGAGAAACCTTATCTCCTTCAGCAAGAGCATCCTTAACTGAATCAAATACAGCGTTTACTGCTGCTTCTGCGTCCTTCTTTGAAAGTTCTGCCTTTGCAGCTACTGCTGCTACAAGTTCTGTCTTGTTCATTTTAATTTCCTCCGTTTATTGCCGAATTATCATCGGCTTTTAATATTTCTTTTGCCTTATCCCACAAGGCATCAAGCTCTTCAATAGAAGAAGATTTCATATCAATATTATTTTCAAGTGCCATTTTTTCAACTAACTTAAAGCGAGTAATAAATTTATCGGTAGAAGCTTTTAAAGCCTCTTCGCTGTCTACCCCTATAAAGCGTGAAATATTAACACAAGAAAAAAGAACATCGCCGAATTCATCTTCAATTTCAGCCTGATTGTTATGTGAAATTGCAATTTTCAACTCGTTAATCTCTTCATTAAGTTTTGAAAAAGCACCGTCTTGACTTTCCCAATCAAAGCCAACTTTGCTTGCCTTTGATTGAACCTTTTGTGCACGCATAAGAGCAGGAAGTTCAAGTGCAATACTATCCATTTTGCTTGAAGCGGTTTTAGTACCTTTTAAACTTGCTTTTACGCTGTCCCAACTGTCAAGTGCCTCTTTAGTATTGTTTGCAACAGCGTCACCGAAAACATGAGGGTGACGAACTATAAGCTTTTTGCAAAGCTCATCGCAAACATCATTAAAGGTGAAATTGCCCTTTTCACTTTCCATTTCACAGTGAAGTGCAATTTGAAGGAGAACATCGCCTAACTCTTCCCTAAGACCTGATATGCTGTTTTTATTTATAGCTTCAATAACCTCATATGTTTCTTCAATAAAGTTGCTTTTAATTGAAGTATGAGTCTGCTCACGGTCCCAAGGGCATCCTCCCGGCGCCCGAAGCAATGTAATAAGTGAAATCAAATCATCAATATTATATTTATCTTTAAATTGAAAATCCACTTTAACACGCCCCTATGATTAACTTGTCAATGAAATAATACTATAAATCCGTGTATTTTGCAAGTATTTATGCACATTTTTTACGTTATTTGGGTGATATTATATCAGAAAGTTTTATACATTTGAACAAAAGCAGTAATAAAATTGTCAAAAAAGTGCATATTATGCCACAAATTATCAAAATAAGAAGAGAAGAAAATTGATTAAAAAATGACTCTTTTATTACTTTCACGGCAAAATAAACCGTTGCCGAGCAAAAAATCGGTTTAATAAATATATCTTTTATACTGAATTTAGCCCCTGTTTCTTTGCTTACCGTAATCATATTCCAAATAAGAATCAATAAAAATCCGCCGAAATTTGATAAAGCAGAAGAAGAAATATTCATTTCAAGCTTTGGAATAAGAATGATATTCAGTACTACTCTGACAATCCCCGAAACAAGAAACGGGGCAATGGTTTTTTTAGAAAGCCCGAGCGACTGCGAGCAAAAAACACAGCTTGAAGCAAGGCAACAAGGCAAAATAAATACACCTAAGTAAAAGAGAATATCACTGCCGTATTTGGAAATATCCGAATTTGAATTGCCGTAAAACAAAGTAAGTATTTCACTTGAAAAAAGTGCAAGAACGCACCCGCCGAAGCACGCAAGAATACTTGTATATTTCATAATGCTGTTAATAAGAGCATTAAATTTAGGCGAATTACTTTCGTAAGACGAGCTGACAGCCGGCACGGCGGTTACACCGAGAGCCATCACTATCCCTGGAACGAGATTTTTAAAATCAAGTGCTGATGAATACACACCAAAAACATATGTAAAAACATCTTCATCAAAATAATTATATTGTTTTGAAAGAAGTGATTTATCACAAAGAGTTAAAGCATATTGAAGCGAAGAAGTGTCAAAAAACGAAGCCACGCTTTGAACTGCTGTTGCTATAAGAAGCGGAAATGAAAACATTACAAGTTCGTGATACATTTCTTTTGATAAATCTTTTTTAGGCTTTGGCATTTTATACTTATTTTTAACATAAAGCGAAACATAAACATACCCTGCAAATCCTCCAAAGCTTACACCGAGCATTGCGCAAGCTGAAGTAAGCGGATAAATTGCCGAAAGAGCTTCTTTTTCGCTTTGATATGCAATATTTAAAACCGTGCCTAATTCATAATAGCTTGCCATAAAGTAGCTCATTGAATATCTTGCAAAGAGCAAGCCGAACACCATTTTAAATACCGCTTCGATTATTTGGCACAACGCAGTAGGTTTCATATCTATAAAGCCTTCGGCAAATGAACGGCGGCCTGCACCTAAACAGCAGAAAAACACGCTTGGTGCAAGTGCAAAAATCGTATAAATACTTTTAGGTGAATTTGATATTAACTCACTGTAAGGCTTTGCAGCGAGCAACATAACCGCAATGCCTGCAAAAGATGCAAAAAAGAACAATTTATTACCGGCTGATTTTAATGCCGTCACCCGCTTTTTATCTCCTATTGCGTTATATTTACTTACAAGTTTAGACATGGCAATAGGAAAAGCCCCCATAGTAAGTGCGTGAATAGGCAGGCAAAGATTATATGCAATAGAAAAATATCCCCTGCCTGTTGCACCAATATATGCCGTAAGCGGAATTTTATAAATTGCAGATATTATTTTAACTATAACAGTTGATACAAGAAGCAAAAAAGCACTTGAAATATACTTTTCTTTAATACTCTTTTTCAAATAATCACCCAAAGAAAAAATAAAAGAGCAACAAAAAGTTGCTCTTTAAAATTCCTTTATTATTTTATTCCTTGCCATTTTCATCTTCAACAGCAGTTGCTTCAACTACTTCAACACTGTCAGCTTTCGCTTCGGTTTTTGTGCAATTATCTACCGAAAATGCCTCCTTGGTTTTTTTAGCCATATTTGCCATTGATTCATTAAATTCAGCTTTTGCCTTTTCTATTTCGGCTGTATAAAGCTGTATTTTTTCTTTATTATCGGCAATTGCGTTTGCACAATCGGTTATTTCTTCATCACTGACTTCTTCACCAATATATTTTAAATATTGAAGTTTGCCGAATTTTTCATAAAGCTTGGAAAGCTTTGCTTTAGCATCAAGAAGCTCAACCTTTTTACGACTGATTTCAAGCCTTTCAGCACTCTTCTTGCTCATATTTTCGGCAACATCTTTAGTTTTATTAAACATTTCTTCAAGCTTTTGATTATTAAAAGCTTCATCCATAGAGCCAAAAAGTTCGCTAAGTTTTATAGACATTACTACCACCTCGCTCACATTATATTACAATCTGTAAAGCAATGCAATACAATATGAAATTTTAATTATTATTTTATATAAAATTCTTTGATTAAATCTTTTCTCTTTAATATTTCATCAAATCTGTCAATATATTCATATGGATACTTATAGTTATATATGCGTTCTATTTTACCTGTGTCTTGATTTTTAAGCCTTGTTACACCGCCGGCACCCACAGCAAAAACAGAATGTGTTTCATCCATCATATACACATTATAAAGGCAATCTTTATTATCCTTGCACCAGCCTACATTTTCTAAATTTCCCACAGATTTTGACTGGCGATACATATAATAAGGATAATATCCGTTTTGCTTCAATTTTTCATTTGAATATTCTACCATATCAGAGGTGAGAAGCTTATCTGATAAATCATATTTGTTTTCACTTGTTACCAAATATGCAGATGATTTCATAGCAAGGGTGTGTACCGTTATTGAACTTGCACCAAGGGAAACAGCCGTGTCAACACTGTTTTTAAAAGAAGAAAAAGTATCACCCGGAAGCCCTGCAATAAGGTCCATATTTATATTATCAAAGCCGCATTTTTTTGCAAGTTCAAATGCCTCAACAGTTTGGTGCGATGTATGGCGCCTGCCGATAGTGTTCAAAACATCATCATTAAATGTCTGCGGATTTATTGATATTCTGCCTACTTTGGCATTTTTTAATGCTATAAGCTTATCCTGCGTCACCGTATCAGGCCTGCCGGCTTCAACAGTGTATTCACGCAAGGCGGATAAATCAAAATTATCACTAATCACATCAAAAAGTTTTTTAAGCTGCGAAGCCGAAAGGGTAGTCGGCGTGCCGCCGCCGAAATATATTGTTTCAAGACGCAAACCGAGTTGCTTTGCAATATGCCCTGTTTTTTCAAGTTCACTGCAAAGAAGATTAACATAAGGTTCAAGAAGCTTATGTGTTTTTTCAATAGAATGAGAAACAAAAGAGCAATATGCACAGCGAGTAGGGCAAAACGGAATTGAAACATAAAGCGAAAATGAATTATGCGAAGAAAGAGAAATGATTTTATTTTCACGGTGCATTACTTCAAGTGCCAAATCGGTTTTTTGAGGAGAAGCAAGAAAAGTATTTATAAAATGATTTCTTGCCCTTTCTTCACCCAATTCTTCAACATACCTGTGCATAAGCTTTGCAGGGCGAACACCGAAAAGAATTCCCCAAGGCGGTTTAAAACCTGTTATTTCACACAGCACATTAAAGAGCAATACTGACATTTGAGTTTGTGCGTCATCCCCTGTTTTTAGCTTATATGTTTTGATAAGTGATTTATCATAAACACGGGCATAAACAGAAAATTCATTTCCGTTTGCACTTGTAACAACTTCAATATTATCTTCACCGTCATCCTTAATTTTTTCAAAAGGAAAAAACACAGTGCATAAATGTGACATTTCATATATAAAATCGTGGTTTATTACTTTTAAAATCATAATTAAGCCCTATTCAAAAAAGGATTATTTGCCCTTTCAAAATCAAGAGACGAAAAACGGTCATGCCCCGGATAAACAGTCAAATCACCTTTCAAACCCGCAATTTTTTTCAAGCTTTGCATGATTTCCTGTGATGAACCGCCCGGAAAATCAGTTCTTCCGCAGGAGCAAAAAAACATAGTATCCCCGGTAAAAACATTATTATCACAAACATAGCACACTCCGCCTTTTGTGTGGCCGGGTGTAGCAATAACTTTAATTTTGCTTTCGCCTAAAGTTATAACATCACCGTCTGCCACATTACCGTATGCAGCAGTATTATTTTGAACACCGCCGCAAAAAGCCGCAAGGCTTAATTTAGAAGATGAAAGCATGGGTTCATCCTCTTTAGAAATTAAAACTTTTGCGCCTGTTTTTTCAAAAACTGCTTTAACTCCGCCGATATGGTCAAAATGGCCGTGTGTAAGAAGTATATATTCAAGGTCTGCACCTTTAATAAAATTCATCATTTTTTCGCTGTCTTCAGTACAGTCAATAAGAGCGCTTTTATTTGTTTTTTCATCTGTGATAAGATAGCAATTATTTTCAAGACTGCCGAAAGTGGCTGATTTTACACTTAGCATTATTTTAATTCCTTACTGTCTAAAATTATTGTAACGGGCCCGTCATTAAGCAAATCTACTTTCATATCTGCACCGAAAATGCCTGTTTTCACATCTTTCACACCGGCTTTTTTCAATTCATCTGCAACATATTCATAAAGTGCATTAGCCTCTTTGGGCGGTGCCGATTTAATAAAACTCGGTCTCCTGCCGTGTGAGCAATCTGCGCAAAGTGTGAATTGTGATACTAAAAGAATTTCACCTAAAGTATCAAGAAGCGAAAGATTCATTTTTCCGTTATCATCTTCAAAAATTCTTAAATTAGGTATTTTTTTAACAAGCTTGTTTGCATCTTCTTCGGTGTCACCTTCCATAACACCCAAAAGAATCATAAAGCCATTGTTAATTTTGCTTATAAGTTCACCGTCTACCGTAACAGACGAGTGCTTTACTCTTTGAATTACTGCTTTCATATATTATATTGCAGACCTTTCTATATGATAAACGCCCTCAATTTTACGAATTGATTTTTCAATAGAATCAAGATGTTCCTTTGAATTTACCGTAATGGTCATTGTAGTAAGGCAATTTCCGTCGTTAATAGGGCGGGCATTGATTGAATGAATTTTCACATGCGAATTTGCAAGGCAGGTAGTAATATCAAGCACCATTCCGTCACGGTCAATAGCATAAACATCGATAGTTGAGCGTGCGTCAACTTTAACATTACTATCCCAATGCGCACCTACCCAGCGTTCAGGTTCAGGGCAATTTTTCAAATCTTCAGGTACATTTACACAATCTCTTCTGTGAATAGTCAACCCTGTTCCGCGGTTAATAAAGCCGATAATTTCCTCACCCGGAATCGGTGAACAGCAGCGAGCCATTTTAATCAGGCAATTATCTATTCCGTCAACCACAACACCTGAACTATCCTTTGATGTACGCGGTTTATCAACAGTATTACTGCTTGCAAGCGGAGTTTTGTTTTCCTCTTTTTGAACTTTCCAATTGCGGTTATATTCATCCTTTATACCCGGCATAAGGCGTGTTATTTGAATTCCGCCGTAACCTACCGCCGCATAAAAATCATCAACATCCGTAAAATGCTGCCTTTCTGCAATTTTGGCAACAAATTTAATATAATCATCATTTTCAAGGCGAATGAAATTACGCTTGAGTTCACGCTCAACTTCAGCCTTACCCTGAATGATATTTTCATCACGCTTTTCTTTCTTAAACCAAGAGCGAATTTTACTTCTTGCTTCACCGGTTGTTACAATATTGAGCCAATCACGGCTTGGGCCTTTGCCCTGCGCATTAGATGTTAAAATTTCAACAATTTCACCTGTTTTAACCTTATAATCAAGATGAACTATTTTACCATTTACTTTAGCACCTACCATTTTGTTGCCGACTGCGGAGTGAATGGCATATGCAAAATCTATTACCGTAGCACCCTTTGAAAGTGCCTTAACATCGCCGCGAGGGGTGAACACATAAACTTCTTCACTTGATAAATCACCCTTAATTGTAGTAACAAGTTCTTCGGGTGTATCGGTAGATTCACCGTGTTCAATCATACGGTGTATCCATTCAAGGCGGGAATCAATACTGTCTTTACCGCCCTTTCCGAGCTTATATTTCCAGTGGGCAGCAATACCGTATTCGGCAGTGCGGTGCATATCCCAAGTACGAATTTGAATTTCAAACGGAATACCGTCCTGCGAAAGAACAGTGGTATGAAGCGACTGATACATATTAGGCTTAGGCATTGAAATATAATCTTTAAACCTGCCGGGAAGCGGCTTAAACATATCATGAACAATACCGAGTGCATTATAACAGTCAATCATAGTATCAACAATAATTCTGACTGCATAAATATCAAATATCTGCTCAAAATCCTTACCCTTAATATAAACCTTACGGAAAATACCGTGAACAGATTTCACCCTTGATGTTATTTGAACATTTTTCATAACAGGGGTGATTTTATCACTGATTTGCTTTGTTATATCGGCAAGGAATTTTTCACCCTGCTCTTTTTTCATAGATAAGTTTTTTTCTATTTCTTTATATGCAATAGGGTCAAGATAATAAATTGCTAAATCTTCAAGTTCCTCTTTAATAGGACGAATACCTAAACGGTGTGCGATCGGAGCGTAAATTTCAAGTACTTCAAGGCTCTTTTCCCTCTGCTTATAAGGCGGCATATGCTGCAAAGTTCGCATATTGTGAAGTCGGTCACAAAGCTTGATGATGATAACTCGAACATCCTCATTCATAGCAATAAACATTTTTCTTATGTTTTCAGCTTGAACATCTTCCCTTGTGGAAAGCGGAATTTTAGTAAGCTTTGTTACACCGTCAACAAGCAGTGCAACCTCATCACCGAATTCACGGCGAATATAATCAAGGTCATATTCAGTATCTTCAACAACATCGTGAAGAAGCGCGCCGATAATACATTCATTATCCATTCCGAGTTTGAAAAGAATTTTTGCAACAGCCACAGGATGCATAATATACGGTTCACCTGAACGCCTGCGCTGATTTTTATGTGCATCACGCGCAAGGTCGTATGCTTTTTTTATTCTTTCAAGGTCGTATTGAGGATTTTTCTTTATTTCTTCAAAAAATGCGTTAAATCCGTCATCGTAATCATCGGTATATACACTGTTTTCAGAAGTTTCCAATTATAATCTTCCCTTCAAAACCTTAAGTACATTTGTATCTTCAAGGTTTGTTTTTGTTTTTACATCTATCATTTTAATACTGCCTTTGCGACTTATCAATCCCACTTCTTCAAATGCGGCAAGCGCATATTGAAGCTGGCCGAATGTAACTTTCGGCGCAAGCTCAAAGTACAAATCATCCACAGTATATTTATATCCTTTTTTCGATTTTAAATATTTATATATATAAACACAAATATCCCTTTGCGGATAAAGCTGTGTTTTATTTTTTCTTCCGAGTTTAAAAAGGAGATAATCGTTTTTCTCCTCATAATATTTATCTATGTCAATTCCTGTTTTTCTCACATCTGCAATTTGAATTGAAATATATTCTCTGCCTTTAAATTCGTTTTTTGAAAGCTTGACAGCGAAATCAAGATTATCCCCTACTTCATATGGGAATTCATCAAGAGTTGTTTTAAATTTAACCATATGCACTGCCTTGCCTTTTTTAACAGCGTCAATTTTAAGATGCTTGCCGTCACCTATTGCAGAAATATTGGTTACCGTTAAATTATACAGCGCAAAAATCGGCTGTGTATTATCAGTTCCGTAAGGCTCTAATGATGATAAATTGTTAATCAAATCAAGCGTTAAATAAAACGGTGAAAGCTTGCAATCAATTTTAAGAGATTGCATTGGCATAACAGGATAATTTTTCTTTGCAAAATCATTTATCCTTTTTCTGAATGCAGCAATGTCCTTTACATTTAAACCCATACCGGCAGCAAGCGGATGACCGCCAAAGTGATTTAGAATATCCGCACAACTTGATATTGCGTCAAATATATTAAACCCATCAACACTTCGTGCCGAACCGGTAGCCTTTCCGTTTTCATCAATACCTATTACTATTGCAGGCTTGCCGTACATTTCTACAAGGTGGGATGCGCATATGCCGATAACACCTTTATGATAATTATGGCCCGCTACAACAATAACTCTGTCTGTTTGATAAGTTTTATCCTTTGAAATAATAGAGTAAATATCATTATCAATTTTTTCTTCAACTTCGTGGCGATGTGCATTTTCTTGATTTAACTTTAAAGCCGTTTTTTCGGCTTCTTCAATATCTTCGCAAACAAGAAGTTCAACTGCTTTGCTTGCATCATCCATTCTGCCTACCGCGTTAATTCGCGGGCAAATTTGAAAAGCAACATCAAGGGATGAAAAGTTTTCTGCTTTGGAATTGGTTATTTCTTTCAGCTTCGTTATGCCTATTTTTGAATTATCGTTTATAAGCTTTAATCCGGCTTTGACAAGAGTTCTGTTTTCATTTAAAAGCGGCACCATATCCCCTATTGTGCCGATAGCCACATAATCGGCAAAATATTCAACTAAATCTTCAACATCACCGTTATATAAAGCGCAGGCAAGTTTAAAAGCAACACCTACACCTGCAAAATCACGAAACTCAAGTTCATTATCAATCCTATGCGGATTTATCACAGCTTCTGCCCTTGGCAAAGACTCACCGATTTGGTGGTGGTCTGTAACCACAAGCTCCATACCTTTTGAATAAATATATTCAGCCTCTTCAAGTGCTGAAATTCCGTTATCCACAGTTATGATTAAATCTGTTCCCGCTTGCTTAATTTTATCAATAGCGTTGAAATTCATACCGTATCCGTCAGTAATTCTGTTTGGAATATAGTAACTTACAAAACCGCCCAGAGAGCTTAAAAAGGTGTAAAGAAGTGCGGTTGAAGTAACACCGTCGCAGTCATAATCACCATAAATACAAATGCTTTCTCCGTTGTCAAGAGCGCGATTTATCCTTTCAACTGCCTTGTCCATATCTTTAAATGAAAAAGGCGAAGAAAACCTGCACCCGTCGGATAAAAATTCCGAGACTGCAAGTTCATCATCAATCCCTCTTGAAACCAGCAAGAAAGCAACAAAAGCATCAATATTCAGTTTTTCGCTCAAAGCAGATGCTTTGGCTTTATCTATTTCTGCATTTACCCACTTTTTATACGACATTATGAATTCTTATCTACCACATGAAATTTTTTTAAATTGCCTGCTTTTTCTGCACGCTTTCTTAATTCTTCGTCAACATCATCGCAGGTTATGCCCTCATTAACCATCATAACGAGTGTGTGATAAATAAGGTCGCAAATCTCACCTACTGTTTCTTCTTTCACTCCGTTTTTAGCGGCGATAACCATTTCTGTTGATTCCTCGCCTACTTTTTTGAGTATTTTATCAAGTCCTTTTTCAAAAAGATAGCAGGTATATGAACCCTCCTGCTGCGCATCTTTTCTTTCAAGGATAGTTTCATAATCATTTCTAATATAATCCATTATTATTCTCCGTTATTTTCAAGTTTAATTTCATTAAAAAAGCAAGAATGATTACCCGTATGGCAGGCCGCACCTGTTTGAATCACTTTAATAAGCAAGGTATCATCATCGCAGTCGCCGAAAATTGACACAATTTTTTGCAGGTGACCTGAAGTTGCGCCTTTATTCCAAAGTTCTTTTCTTGAACGCGACCAAAACCAAGTATACCCCGTTTCAAGAGTTTTTCGCATTGATTCGCGGTTCATATAAGCAAGCATAAGAACTTCACCCGTACTCTCCTCCTGCACTATCGCAGGAAGCAAGTCGCTTTTTTTAAAATATTTTTCTACATCAATCATTTGCAAACCTCCAAAGCTTCCCTCAAATCAAGTGTACCCTGGTAAATACTCTTACCGCAAATAGCACCATAAAGCTTTTTTTCGCGAAGTGACAATATATCAGAAATATTTGTTACACCGCCGGAGGCTGTAATATCGCAGGACACCGCATTATTTATTTCCACAAGCTGTTCGATATTAGGCCCTGCGAGTGTACCGTCACGCGAAATATCGGTAAATATAATATTTTTAACACCGACATCTTCCATTCTTTTTGCAAGGTCGGTAAAATAAACATCACTTTTTTCAACCCAGCCTTCAGTTGCAACAAAGCCTGATTTTGCATCAATACCCACTGCAATTTTTGAGCCGAATTCCTTAACCGCTTCTTTAACAAGTTCAGGATTTTTAAGTGCGACGGAACCTAAAATAATACGCGAAATTCCATTATTTATATAATAATCAATATCATTCATCGTTCTTATTCCGCCGCCGAGTTCAACTTTAAGATTTGTATTTTTGGCAACTGAAATAAAAGTTTCGGCATTTACAGGCTCTTTTTTTAATGAACCGTCAAGGTCAACCATATGTATCCATTCACAGCCGATTTTTTCAAATCCGAATGCAGTTTCAAGTGCGTCACCGGCAACCTGCTTGGCTGTTGAAAAATCACCTTTTAAAAGGCGTACCGGCTTTGAATCTATAATATCAATAGCAGGGAAAATAATCATATTAAAGTACCCCTTTTGTAGATAACACAGCACCGTTTTCATTTTGCTTTACAGCAACTTTGAGTGCGTGTGCGCAAGCTTTAAACATCGCTTCAATTTTATGATGTGAATTTGTACCGTAAGGCACATCAATATGAAGTGTGATACCTGCGTTAAAAGCAAAAGCTCTGAAAAATTCTTCAGTCATACAGGTTTCATAATCACCGCATTTTTCCTGCTCAAATATGGCATTAAACACAAGAAAAGGTCTGTTAGAAATATCAAGTACACAATTTGCCAAGGCTTCATCCATAGGAATTGAAAATGCACCGTAGCGTTCAATACCACTCTTATCCCCAAGTGCTTCATTAAACGCCTTGCCAAGTGCAATACCCGTATCCTCAACTGTATGGTGGGTATCAACATTCAAGTCGCCGTTAACTTCAACCTTTAATCCAAAACCGCCGTGAACACCGAAAGCTACAAGCATATGGTCAAAAAAGCCTATACCTGTTGATACTTCAACATCTCCACCGTCAAGGCAAAGGTCAATTTTAATTTGTGTTTCCTTTGTATTTCTTTCAATTCGAGCTTTTCTCATACTTATACCTCTTAAAATTTATTCAAATCTGACTTTAATTGAATTTGCGTGTGCAGTAAGCCCCTCTGTATCAGCGAGCTTAACAATATCATTGTGTGCCTTTTTAAGTTCATCTTCAGTATAATAAATGAATGAACTTTTCTTAACAAAACTGTCAACAGAGAGTGGAGAAAAAAATCTGGCAGTACCGCTTGTCGGAAGAACATGGTTTGGACCTGCAAAATAATCGCCGAGCGGTTCAGGCGAGAAATTGCCGAGAAATACACTGCCTGCATTATCAAGCCTGCCGATATATTTAAGCGGCTCTTCAACGCACATTTCAAGATGTTCAGGCGCAAGTTCATTTGCAAAATCAATAGCTTGGTCAAGATTTTCACAAACAATGATTTCACCGTAATCATTAAGTGATTTTTCGATGATTTCCTGCCTTTCAAGATATTTAATCTGCCTGTCAATTTCCCTTGCGGTAGCGCGTGCAAGTTCTGCCGAAGTTGTTAAAAGAATTGCAGAAGCCCTTACATCATGTTCAGCCTGGCTCATAAGGTCGGCGGCAAGGAAAGAAGCTTTGGCACTTTTATCCGCCACAATAAGAATTTCACTCGGGCCTGCAATCATATCAATATCAACAACACCGTAAAGAAGCTTTTTAGCAGTTGCAACAAAAATATTACCAGGGCCTACAATTTTATCAACTTTAGGTATTTTTTCAGTACCGAATGCCAAAGCGGCAACAGCCTGTGCCCCGCCTACAAGGAATACCCTATCAACACCGGCAACTGCGGCAGCGGCCATAATATCAGGATTAGGGTTACCGTCTTTTCCGGGAGGGGTAACCATAATAATTTCCTTAACACCTGCAATTTTAGCAGGAATTGCATTCATCAAAACAGATGAAGGATAAGCGGCAGTACCGCCCGGAACATAAATACCTACTCTGTGAAGTCCGCGAATTCGCTGGCCCATAATGACACCGTTTTCCTTGGTAGTCATCCAAGACTGCTGTGCCTGGCGCAAATGAAAATCATAAATATTATTTTTAGCCTTAATTATTGCATTTTTAAAATCTTCATCAACGCAGTCAAGGTAAGAATTAAGTTCATCCTTTTCAATAACAGTTTTACGCGGCACAATTCCATCAAATCTGGCGGTGAATTCCCTTACGGCTTCATCGCCCTGTTCCTTGACCGAATTTATAATTGTAGTTACGGCTTCAACGATTTTTTCATCTGTTTCGCCTGAACGCTTTTTCAGGTTTTCGATAAGTTCATACTCGTTTTTACCGTTTGCTTTTGTAATATTCATTGCCTTTACCTCTTTTATCAAACTTTAGATGCAAGCTCTAAATCGTTTAAAAATTCTTCAATTTCTTTTTTACGAAGCTTCATTGATGCCATGTTTACTATAACTCGTGCTGAAATCGGCATAATTGTATCAACTACTTCAAGTCCGTTTTCTTTAAGGGTTGAGCCTGTTTCAACAATATCTACAATACCGTCTGCAAGGCCAAGCAACGGAGCAAGCTCAACACTACCCTCAATTTTAATAATATCAACATCCATACCCTTTGATTGAAAATATGCCTTTGCAACCTTTGGATATTTACTTGCAACAACTTTTCTGCGGTAGCCGGAGAAAAAGTCTGTACCCTTTGGGCAAGCAAGGGCAAATCGGCATTTGCCGATATTAAGGTCAATAACTTCATAAAATGAATTGCCATGCTCAACAATGGTATCCTTACCTACAACACCAATATCACACACCCCGTGTTCAACATAAGTAATTACATCAGGTGCTTTGGAAAGAACCGCTTCAAAATCACCGACAGGGAGAATTAAACGCCTGCCCTTATTTTCAAGTTCTGTTGTATCAAGTCCCATTTTTTGAAAAAGAGATATTGATGATTTTTCAAGCCTACCTTTAGTTAAAGCAATACGAATAGGTCGGTCAACATTTATTTCTTCACGCATTACATCGCAAAGTGCATTTACATTAACACCAAATCCTATTGCAGGGGCATCAAGTCCGAATTCACCGAGAAGATTATCGTACCTGCCGCCCGAAACGATTGTTAAGCCGCTACCCTCCGCATATCCGCGAAAGATAACGCCGGTGTAATAATTACTTCTGTTTACCAAACCCAAGTCAATAGTAATATTATCACCAAGTCCCATATCGCAAAGCTTTTCATAAACACTTCTTAAATAATCAAGTGCTTCATTCGATTTTTCATCATTATATAGCTTTTTAGCTTCATTGATAACACTTACATCACCAAAAAGACGAGGCAGTTTTTTAATAACATCAGCCTCTTTACTGTCAGGAAATTTAGCAAGCATATCACCAAGTGCGGCATAGTTTTTACCCTCAATAAGCTTGCATATATCAGCCTTTTGCGTTGCCGTAATATTCATTTTATTAAGGATTGATTTAAAGAAACCTGCGTGGCAAAGTTCAAGCTTAAATGACGCTACATTATTTCTTTTCAAAGCTTCATAAGCCATTGAAATAACTTCAATATCAGCGTCAATACTTCCATCACCGATAAATTCAATACCGCTTTGCTCCGTTTCATCTGCTCTGCCTGCAAGGCTTTTATTACGAACATATACATTTTGGTTATAATAAAGCTTTACCGGAAAATCTTCCTTTGAAAGGCGGGTAGCAACAAGGCGGGCAATAGGTGCTGTATTATCAGGGCGAAGTACCGTGGTTCTGCCCAAAGAATCGGAAAGCTTGTACATTTCTTCAGCTTCAATACCCAAGTCATTTTCACTGAATACATCAAAAAATTCGACTGTCGGAGTCATAACCTTGCGATAATTATATTCTTTAAACAAAGCTGAAAGAATGGATTCAACATTTCTTCTGTCATCACATTCCTCAAATAACAAATCTCTTGTTCCCTGCGGAATAAGCTTTGAATATCTTTTCATAACAATAAATCTCCTGTCACTTTAGCGTAGTAGAGTGTTAATATGCTAACATACTACAACGCTAATGTCAAGATTTTTTAAACATTTTCTATATTTATTACATTAAAACACATTTTAAAACAATGATATTTGGTTAGATTCAGGCATATCACCAAGTGCGCCTGCATTTTTAAGTGCTTCGCAAACACTTTTACCTACACCTGCTCTTGCCATCAAATCATCGTAAGACAGGAATTCCCCGCCACCGTCATTGCGTGCATTTGCAAGGGCAACAGCGGCGTTTTCGCCGATTCCGTCAACAGCACCGAAAGGAAGCCTGATTTTTCCGTCTTCAATTTGGTAAATTCTTGCATCTGACTTATAAATGTCAACAGGTAAAAATTCAATACCCCTTGCAAGCATTTCAATTACAATTTGAAGAACTATATATGTACTTTCATCCTTAGCGGTTTTATCATTACCTTTAAGCTTGATTTCTTCCATTTTCTTTTTAACTGCCTGCTTGCCGGCCACCGCTGCAACTGCGTCAATAGCACCGCCGCGAACAGTAAAGTATGCCGAATAAAAGTTAATCGGCTTATGGATTTTATACCAAGCAAGGCGCAAAGCGGCAATAACATATGCTGCCGCGTGAGCCTTAGGAAACATATACTTGATTTTATAGCAGGAGTCAATATACCACTGTTCAACACCGACTGCTTTCATCGCTTCCTCATAAGGCGGAAGTTCCTTTGGTGCTTTGCCCTTACGGGTGTATTCCATAATTTTAAAGCAATCTTTCTTTTTAAGCGGTGATTCCTTTCCCGTTTCTCTTTCATAATTCTCCGCTTTATGAAGAAGATAGGTCATAATATCATCACGGCACCCGATAACTTCGGAAATTGTGCAAGTGCCGTTTTGGATAAGTTCCTGTGCATTGCCGAGCCATACATCAGTACCGTGTGAAAGGCCTGAAATTTGAAGAAGGTCGGCAAAAGTTTTAGGTTGAGCTTCAAGAAGCATTCCGATTACAAACGGTGTACCCATTTCAGGAATGGCAAGTGTACCTGTTTGGCAATCTATATCTTCAGGTGAAACACCTATCGGCTCGGTAGAAGTGATAAGCTTGTACAAAAGCGGGTCTGATAAATCAACATCCATTACAGGAATACCGGTTGAATCTTCAAGATACTTATAAAGAGTAGGATTATCGTGGCCAAGCTCATCAAGTTTTAAAAGTGTATCGTGAAGTGAATTTTTAAAGTCAAAGTGGGTTGTATATGTACCCTTTGATTCATCATTAGATGGATACTGAATAGGAGTAAAATCTTCAACAGTATATTTATCCGGCACAACAACCATACCGCCCGGATGCTGACCTGTGGTTCGTTTAATACCCGTACAACCTACTGTTAATCTATCTATTTCAGCTCTTGGAGTTACATTTTGAATACCTCTTTCATCAAGATATTTCATAACATAACCGTAAGCGGTTTTATCAGCCACCGTTGCCATTGTTCCTGCTTTAAACACATATTCTTTACCAAACAATTCTTCGGTAAATCTATGTGAGCGGGATTGATATTCACCGGAAAAGTTAAGGTCAATATCAGGTTCTTTATCCCCATCAAATCCAAGGAAAGTTTCAAACGGAATTTCATGCCCGTCACGCTTCATAGGTGTACCGCAATTAGGACAATTTTTAGGCGGGAGGTCAAAGCCGGAGCCATATTCACCGTTAAGGAAAAATTCGCTGTGCTTACATTTTTGGCAATAGTAATGAGGTGCAAGCGGATTAACTTCAGAAATACCGCCGAAATGTGCGGCAAGTGAAGAACCTACCGAACCTCTTGAACCTACCAAATAACCGTTGCGCTCGCTTTCTTCAACCAAACGCTTGGCAATAACATAAAGCACACCGAAACCGTGACCTATAATAGAATCAAGTTCACGCTGAAGCCTGTCTGCAACATATTTAGGAACAGGGTCACCATAAAGGTCTTTAGCCATATTCCAGCATTTTTCCGTAAGCTCTTCATTAGCTCCGTCAATATGCGGCTGGAATGTTCCCGGCGGAATAGGCGGAATATTATCCATAATACTGTCAGCAATTTTTTTAGGGTTATCAATTACAAATTCCCTTGCTCTATCCCCTGCCCAAGCAAAATCATCAAGCATTTCACGGGTAGTTTTGAAATAAAGCGGAGGTTGATTATCTGCATCATCAAAACCTTTTGACGCCATAATAATTGCACGGAATTTTGCATCGTGTTCGCTTAGGAAATGCACATCGCCCGTAGCAACAACCGGCTTGCCGAGTTTATCGCCGAGTGCAATAATTTTTTTATTTATATTTATTAAATCTTCTTCACTGTTTACTCGCCAATAACGGTTTTTCTTTTCTTCGCCGCGCTTATTAGTTACATATTCCCGGTCGCTTGTGCGAAGCATAAAAGCATTGTTACCGTTTGGCTGAATTTCAAGATAATCATAAAATGAAGCAATTTCTTCAAGCTTTTCTTCATCAACATCTTCCAAAATAGCCTGATATACTTCACCCTGCTCACACGCAGAGCCTACAATAATACTCTCTCTTTTTTGCCTTAAAAGTGATTTTGGAATAAGCGGTCGCTTTTTAAAATACTTTACATTTGAAGCGGAAATCATTTCGTAAAGATTTTTTCTTCCGTATTTTCTTTCTTCTTTAGGTATAGATTCATCCATAGATGTATCTTCTTTTACAAGGAATATAATATGATAACGCTCATACTGGTTAGTTTTCATATTGATAAAATCAGGATATTTTTCATCATCTACAAGATAACCTTCCATACCTAAAATAAGTTTAATTTTACTGCCCTTGCCAGATGCGGCATATGCTTCCGGCAAAGCCTGCACAACGCCGTGGTCTGTAATAGCCACAGCTTCATGCCCCCACTTAATAGCCTGCTTTACAAGTGCAGTAGGAGATGAAATTGCGTCCATTTCAGAAAGTGAGGTATGCATATGAAGTTCAATTCTTTTTTCAGGCTCATCATCAGTTTTTTCTGCCTTTTTAATACTTGCAATTGCATAAGGGCGAAGAACATACTGATTTGAAAAAGTATCAAATTGATAGCCGCCTGAAATCACAAGCGTACCGGCTTCGTTTATTTTATCAACAAGAGGGTCAATAACACGCTTATCGTCAAACATTTTAACCGTGATAGAAGATGTGTAATCCGATATATCAAAATCAAAAATTTTGCTTGTGCCTCTTTTGGTTTCACGAACTTCTGTTTTAAGCACATCGCCCCAAACGGTAATATAACCGTCTTCCGTTGATACATCTGCTATGTTTTTCGGCTTTTCGCCGATTGATTTACCGTAAATCTTTTTAAGTGTGTCTTTAAAAACAGGAAGCTCGTCCCACAATTCGTGGTTGACATTTTTTTCTTCCTCTTCTTTTTTATGCTGCTCTTCCGCTCTCTTTTCTTCAACAGCTTTTTTAACTGCTTTTTCAATATCAAAGGTTTGCACTTCAAGTAAATTTACTACCAAATCCAAATCAAAAAGTTCATATATTTTGTTTGAAATTGCACGGTCAACCTTTTGTGATTCAAGAACATCTTTACCGCCTTTTTTTAAGCAAAGGGTAAGGGTTCTGTCCTCAAGTTCGGCTTCACATCCGTCAAAAAATCCGTTGGCCGCAGGAGTTTCGTGCCTTACATATTCAAGAATTCTTTCAATACCGTCAAGCGAAAATTGGGATTTTGGAAAGCGAGGTTTTAAATGAACTTTTTTAAGTTCCATAGCCTGTGCAATTTGATTTTGTGCTTTGTCAATAACAGCGTAATCAACAAAACTTTCAAAAGAAACGCCGACTGTTAATTCTCTGTTTTGGCGTGAAACCGTGAAAGAAGAAATATCACCGTTACCTATATATGTAATTGTGTCATCATTAACATAATTTGAAAAATAGTCTGCAAATCTATTCATTATAATTTATCAATTTCCTTCATCAACTCATCAAGTAAGTCTTTTTCATCAACTTTTCGCAAAATTTCGCCTTTTTTAAAAATAAGGCCGCATCCGTCACCGCCGGCAATACCTATATCTGCTTCTTTAGCTTCGCCGGGGCCGTTTACAATACATCCCATTACCGCAACTTTAATAGGCTTTTTACAATCCTTAAGTTTTTCTTCAACCTGCTTTGCAAGGCCTACAAGGTCAATTTTAGTTCTGCCGCAGGTTGGGCAGGAAATAAGATAAGGGCTGTCATTTTTAAGCCCGATAGCTTTTAAAATATCAAATGCGGCGAATACTTCTTTAACAGGTGAATCTGTAAGGCTTACACGAATAGTATCACCTATACCGTGGGTAAGAAGCGAGCCTATACCCACTGCCGATTTGATAATACCCATTCTTTCGGTTCCGGCTTCCGTTACACCGAGGTGAAGCGGATAATCGCACTTTTGAGCCGCAAGCTCATATGCGTTAATCATAGTTTCAACATTGCTTGATTTTATAGAAATAATAATATCGTCAAAATCAAATTTTTCAAGCAAATTTGCGTGGTAAAGCGCAGATTCAACCATAGCTTCAGGGGTAGGTGAACCGTATTTAGCCAAAATATGCTTTTCAAGCGAACCTGAATTTACACCTATTCTGATAGGAATATTTTTTTGCCTGCAAGCATCTGCAACAGCCTTAACTCTGGAATCATCACCTATATTACCCGGATTTATTCTGATTTTATCTATTCCTCTTTCAGCAGCACCGAGCGCAAGCTTATAATCAAAATGAATATCGGCTACAAGCGGTACATCCACTGCATTTTTAATAGGCTCAATAAGATTAAGAGCCTCCTCGTTAGGAATAGCAAAGCGAATTACCTGGCATCCGGCAGATGCAAGTTCCTTTGCCTGCTGAACAGAACCTTCAATATCGCTTGCAGGAATATTAAGCATACTTTGAACAAGAATAGGACTGTCACCGCCGATAAATGTATTGGCGAGTTTTATTTTTTTACTTTTTCTTCTTTCCATAATTTTCACCCAAAAAAGATTTTAAAAGAACTTTGTTATATCGCTGAAAGTTACAAAGCACATCAACGCAAGAAGTGCTACAAGACCGACAGCGTTGATTAAATATTCCGCCTTTTGCGGAAGCTTTTTGCCGGTTACACCCTCACCTATTAAAACAAACAAGCGCCATCCATCAAGCGCAGGAATAGGAAAAAGGTTAAAAAGGCCGACATTTATAGTTAAAAAAGCCATTATTCTGAGCATTGAATAAACCGAAGTTTTAACCGCGTTTGAAACAACGCTTACTGTTCCAATCGGCCCGCTCATATCAGAGATACCGTAACGGCCGACTATTAAATCGTGAACGGAGAGAAATACCATTCTTGCATAAGAAACAAATTCCTTACCCGTTTGTGAAATGACATTTGCAGGTGTTTTCTTCACCCCGCGCAGCCAAAAATCCATTACCGTGTATTGATGCCCTTCATATTTTTCCGTGCCGAATTGAACCTTAAGGCTCACATCTTCGCCGCCGCGTTCAACAACAAGGTTAACATTTTCGTTTGAGCATCTTGAAAAGCCGGTCATAACATCATTGGTGGAATAAACCCTCATTCCGTCAATACTTTTAATTTTATCGCCGACTTGCAAACCATATGATTGGCTGATTGCGTTATCATCAAACTTTGCAATTTCAGTTGTGCCTACAAGATTTTGAGAGCATACAAGAATAAGTACAATTATCAACCCCAAAATAAGATTCATAACCGCACCTGCAACAACTACAAGTATCCTTTGCCAAACTTTTTTATTAACAAAGGCATTTTCACTGTCGCTTTCTTTATCCTCGCCCTCCATTGAGCAGTAACCGCCAAACAGAATAAGCCTTAAAGAATATTTAGTTTTTTTACCTTTATGTTGAAACAGCTTCGGCCCCATACCTACCGAAAATTCATTAACCTGAATTTTCATAAGCTTTGCCACTGCGAAATGGCCTAACTCGTGAATAACAATTATCAATTCAAAAAATAAAATTGCTATTACTATGGGATACACACTGTTCCAAATAGATGTTATATTCACCCTACCGCCTCAATTACATATTCTCTTGCTTTTCTGTCTGCTTCAAGGACATCTTCAAGAGTAAAGTTTTCTTTTTCAGGGGCATTTTTCATTGCCTCATTATTAAGATATGCAATATCTGTAAATTTAATTTTACCGTTTAAGAAAAGTTTTACGCTTTCTTCATTTGCACCGTTTGCAGATGCGGGGTGAAGCCCGCCGAGTTCAATAGCTTTTTTGCAAACATTTATACATTTGAAAGTATCATAATCAGGTTCAAAAAAGGTAAGCTTGCCGTAATCCGTAAGCGAAAGTTCTTTAACCGGGCTTGGCTCTCTTTCAGGGTAAGTCAGCGCATATTGGATAGGAATTCGCATATCCGGCACACCGAGCTGCGCAATCATTGAATTATCCTGATAAACAATAGCTGAATGAACTACGCTTTCCCTATGAACAACAATTTCAATATCGTCATTAGGCATATCAAAAAGCCATTTAGCTTCAATAAATTCAAGGCCTTTATTCATCATAGTAGCAGAGTCAATGGTAATTTTTGCGCCCATATCCCAATTAGGATGTTTAAGTGCGTCCTTTGCTGTTACATTTTCAAGTTCTTTAAGTTTTTTGCCGAAGAAAGGACCGCCCGAAGCTGTAAGAATAATTTTTTTAATAGCTTTTTTATTCGGCATACCCTGCATTGACTGAAAAATTGCTGAATGTTCGCTGTCAACAGGAAGAATTTGAACACCGTTTTCCTTTGCCAAATTTGTAACAAGATGACCGCCGGCAACAAGTGTTTCCTTATTTGCAAGAGCCAAGGTTTTCTTCGCCTTAATAGCTTCAAGGGTAGGCTGAAGACCAACCATACCTACTACCGAGTTTAAAACCGTATCAGCCTTATCATATGTTGCACATTCAATAAGCCCTTCCATACCGCAAACTACTTTTGTGTTCGTATCACTGATTTTTGCTTTGAGTTCTTTTGCGGCAGTTTCACTCATCATACAAACCATATCAGGCTTAAATTTACGAATCTGCTCTTCCATAATATCAACTTTTGAATTAGCTGTTAGGCATTTCACATCATAACCGTGCATTTCGCATACATCAAGGCTCTGTGTTCCGATAGAACCGGTTGAACCTAAAAGTGATATTTTTTTCATAAGGTATCCTCTCTTTCAAAAGGTTAAAATAATTTGGTTGCAACAAGTGCAATTGCATATGTAACAGGCAAGGTGAAAAGTGACGAATCCATTCTGTCCATCACACCGCCGTGGCCTGGAAATATCTTGCCGAAATCTTTAACTCCAAAATTACGCTTTAATACAGAAGCTGAAAGGTCACCCATCATACCCATAAATGAAGTAGGAAGTACCATTGCAAGAAGAAGTGTTGCCATATTTTGAGGAATAACACTGTTTGCCAATTTATTATAAAGGGTGAGTGCAACTGCGTTTAAAACCATACTAACCACAAGTCCGCCGAATGCACCCTCAATAGTTTTTTTAGGTGAAATATTAGGTGACATCTTATGCTTGCCGAATGCCATACCGGTAAGCTGTGCGCCGGTATCGGTAGCAAGTGCGCAAATAAGAGCATATAAAATAAGGTAAATACCAAATTGCTCATCAACAAACATATCACGAAGCCTAATGAAAATTGAGAAACCGAAAGGTACAACCACGCTTGCAAAAAACGATACGCTTACATCTTCAAAAGTGGTATAAGCATAATTTTTAAGCATTGCAAGGAAAAATACAAGGCAAAGAACAATGATGTAAACAATATTCGGCACGGCGCCGATTACTTTTCCCCAAACTGCTTCGCTTACCCAAGGTTCAAGCACCCTCGCGCTTGCAAAAAGCTGGAAGCACGCTGAAAAAATAATTCCCACCACGCGAATAAAAGTATTTTCAACCTTTGCACATTTCATAATTTCGCCGCTTGCAACTGCTGAAAGAAATGCAACAGCAATAAGCAAAATCGGTGTATTTATTTGCCACACAACAACTGCAAGTACTGCCAAAAGGCAAATTGCAGTAATAACTCTTTGTTTCATATTCGTATTCTCCTATTATTTCAAAACAACAAAATTATCTGATATTTATCCGCCGAAACGACGATTTCTCTTTTCAAAATCACGAAGCGCCATATGCAAATCTTCTATTTTGAAATCAGGCCAAAGTACATCACTGTACCAAAGTTCACTGTACGCAGACTGCCAAAGCATAAAGTTTGAAAGTCTTTGCTCACCCGACGGGCGAATTATTAAATCACATTCAGGCGGGGTAAAAATATTATCGCTTATATCTTTTTCGGTAATATTTGTTTTGCCCATAGCAACAAGCTTATTTACAGCATCGCAAATTTCAAGCCTGCCGCCGTAATTAACTGCCAAATAAATTGTAGTACCTGTATTATTTGATGTATCTTCCTCGGCCTCATCCATAAGGTCAAGCAATTCTTTGCTCATACCCTCACGCTCGCCGATAAATTTCATTTTCATATTGCCTGCCGCTGTAATATCACTTTTAGCTTCAAGCAAATAATCTTTAAAAAGGTGCATAATTGCATCAACTTCTTCTTTTGGCCTTTTCCAATTTTCAGTTGAAAAAGCGTAAAAAGTTGCGCTTTCAAGCCCTAATCTTCCGCATTCCTTACTGATAGTACGAAAAACCTCTGCTCCGGCTTTATGCCCTGCACTTCTCGGCAAAGCTCTTTTTTTTGCCCATCTTCCGTTTCCGTCCATTATAATGCCTATATTTTTCGGAAGTATATCAAACTGAGCATCTGTTTGGATGTTTTTTTTACCGAATATTGCCATAATTTCCTCCTAATTAAGTGAGAATTAAAAGCAAACAAGGAGCTGTAATTCAGCTCCTCTTTATGCTAAAGCTATATTGAAAGGATTTCCTCTTCCTTCTTCTTTGTAATAGAGTCAGCCTGTTTTACAAAATCATCGGTAATATCCTGAAGTTTCTTTTCTCCGTCTTTCTGTTCATCCTCGGTGATTTCGTTATCTTTTTTAAGCTTTTTTATATCATCCATTGCATCACGGCGAACATTACGGATAGCTACTTTAGCTTCCTCGCCTCTTTTAGAAATATCCTTTTGAAGATTCTTTCTGTGTTCCTCTGTAAGCTGAGGGAATGAAAGTCTGATAACCTTACCGTCATTTTGCGGATTGATACCGATGTCTGCTGTGTTAATAGCTTTTTCGATTTCTTTAAGTGTTGATGCATCCCACGGTTGAACAACAAGAAGCCTTGCTTCCGGCACGCTTACGGCAGCCATTTGGTTAATCGGAGTAGGTACACCGTAATAATCAACCATAACTTTATCAAGTACAGCTGGGTTAGCTCTGCCGGCTCTGATTGCGGCAAAGTCCCTTTCAAGTGATGTTAAACACTTATCCATTTTTTCTTTTGTTTTTGCAAATACGCTTTCCATTTCAATACCTCTCTATAAAAAATTGATTATTTATTAGTTTTCAACAAGTGTGCCGATTGCTTCACCTGACACAGCTTTTACAATATTTTCCGGGTCTGTAAGGTCAAATACAAGGATTGACAAATCATTGTCCTTGCAAAGTGAAAATGCTGTTGAATCCATAACTTTAATATCCCTTGCAAGAACTTCTTTGAAAGTTACATTATCAAACTTAACCGCATCATCATACTTGTTAGGGTCTTTATCATACACACCGTCAACATTAGTTGCTTTAAGAAGAACATCTGCATTGATTTCAACTGCACGAAGCGCAGCGGCAGTGTCAGTTGAAAAGAACGGTGAACCTGTACCGCAGCCGAAAATAACGATTCTGCCTTTTTCAAAATGGCGAATAGCTTTATTTCTGATATAAGGTTCGGCAATTTGGCGCATTTCAATAGCAGTCTGCACCCTTACATCAGCACCAAGCTGCTCAAGAGC
>FR895316.1:44766-104795 GCA_000434995.1 Firmicutes bacterium CAG:341
CAAAGAGCAAGAGAGTTCATAGCAGTTGCAAGCATACCGATATGGTCAGCTCTTGTTCTGTCCATATGCTCGCTTGTTCTGCCACGCCAGAAGTTACCTCCGCCGACTACTATTCCGACTTCAACACCCATATCGGAAATTTTTTTAACTGATTTGCAAATAGTAACAACAGTATCGTTATCAATACCCGTACCCTTTGCACCGGCAAGCACTTCGCCGCTTAATTTAAGTAAAATTCTTTTATAAGCAATACTCATTTTTCTACCTCCGAATAAAAGAGTCATTTTTCTTCTTATATATAATAATATAAAATTAACATAAAGTAAATATTATTATTAAAATATATTATTAAAAATTAGTTACAAACATACCAAAAGGCAAAAAAATTACCGGCAAAGCACTTTGCATTGCCGGTAAAATTGTAATTATTTAATTTTTTGATGATTTTTTAGCAACCGCCTGTTTAATAAGCGCGTAATCCTTCGCATTGATTATTCCGTCACCCGAAAGTTCAAATAAATAACCGTTTGTAACATCTGTCGCCTTTTTATTAACATTATTTACATTCCACGCCGCTAAAACAATAGTTGGATTGTATGATTTAACATCACTACAAATTGAGCAGGTATATGTAAGTTTTGCGGAATTTGCATCATATCCCGAATACGAATAATTATGCGCACCCGTAGCTTCAACCGTACGATTTCTTGTTGCACCGCAAAATGTGCAAGTATCTTTATAAACTGCAGATGTGGTGCAGTTACCGGCAACAATTGTTTCAGTAGTATAATTACCGTCTACCCATTCAAGATGATATTTTTCATTTTCCGATTTCAAATCTTGGCAACGGGAGCATATAACTTTTCTGTCAACATGGTCAGTATGTCCGTCAATTGCGGTGTCCAAATTTACATAATTGTGGCCGAGTGCATCAAGCACAATATCATATGCTTCACCGCAAGTAGCGCAAGTTGCAGTAGCCGCACCTCCTTTGGTACAAGTAGGTTCAACCGTAATTACATAGCTGTCATCAGCCGGAGTATGCCCTGTTGCAGAGTTTTCAACTCTTGTTGTAGCACCGCAAGTTGAACATCTGTAAATAATATATCCTGCGGCTGTGCAAGTAGGTTTAACCTCGGTTTGCACAACATTATTATGCCCAAGTGCAGGTATTGTTTCGCTCTTGGTGGCATTACAATTTTGACATTTATAATAAATCGTACCGGTAGTGGTACATTTAGGCTCGGTTCGGCTTGTTTGCTGCCATACATGCTCACCGTTTGCAGGAATTGAAACAGTCCTTCTCTGCCCGCAAATTTGGCAAGTATCAATTTGAACGCCGTTAATGGTACAGGTAGGCTTGGTTAATACAGATGATTTATACTGCCCCTCAACCCATTCAACATGGGTTGGTGTTGACTGCTTTTCACCGCATACTGTGCAAGTTTCAACAAGATAGGTATGGCCGTCTGTTGTTGTATTATCAAGCGTTTCTTTATTTTCTGAAAAAGTATGGCCCAAAGCAGGAATAGTCTGTGTAACTTCAGTATTGCATACCGAGCAAACACCCTTTTCTTCACCCGCCTGCGTACAGGTAGGTTGTTTTGTTACAGTTGATTTTTCAATAGTATGCCCAGTACTTGGAACTGCCTTAACTTCAACTTTATTGCAACCTTCAACCTTGCAGGTTTTTGTTTCTATTCCGGCTTTTGTGCAGGTAGCAGTAGTTTTATAATCATAATACCCTTCAACAAAAGCATTATGTGTAATAACTGTTTTTTCATCATTACAAGCAGAGCATTTTTGGTAATCATAAGTATGCCCGTTATTATTTTCTGTATTTACTGTTTCATAACTGTGTCCCTTTGCCGGAAGCTGTGTTTCAGACACTACAAAGCCACAATTATCGCACACTTGGGTGGTGGTGCCGGCAGTTGTGCAGGTGGGTTCAAGTGTAATAACCTCGTGTGTTGATGAATGGTCGCATTCATCAATACTTTGGAAAGTATATCCCTTTGCTTTGGCATAAGTTTGAGCAGTAGAACCTGAATGTCCCCTAACTATAAGGCTCTGCTGTGAACCGTTAAATGGGTCTTTACCGCCGCTTGCATCTGCTTGGCCGATACCGTCAAACACGCAATTTGCGTTATTAACAGTAACACTTTGCAAAGCGGTACAGTTTGCAAATGAACGAATACTTATTTTTTCGACGGTTTCCGGAATTTCAAGATTTACAAACATACAGCCATAAAAGCTCCACGGTGAAATTTCCGTAATGGTAGAAGAAAATTTAACTTTGCTGACACCTGAATTTCTAAATGCCATATTACCGGTTACCTTCACACCCGTACCGAAAGTTACGGTTGAAAGAGCTTTGCAATCCTCAAATGCCGAAGTACCGATAGTAGTAACACTGTCAGGTATTTTGATAGATTTAAGCGAAGAGCAGCCTTTAAAAGCGGCATGACCGATAGTTTGAAGCTTTGAAGGTAAAGTTACATTTGTCAATGCCTTGCAGTCAACAAATGTTCCGTATTCAAGAAATTTTGTATCCCCGATTGCAGTCAAAGTTGACGGTAAGCTTACACTTTCGGCAACTTCACATTTGTAAAACATATAGCGTCCCAGCGCAGTAATACCCTCTTCAACAACAATGCTTTTAATCTTATCCCTTGAATCTTTCCAAGGGGCTTGATTTGAGCCTACATTACCGCAATCTTTGGTTGCGCCTTTACCTGAAATAGTAAGCACACCGGTTGAAGTATTTAAACTCCATTTTGCATTAGTACCGCCGAAATTTGCGCCGCAATTACCGTTTGTAGCAGCAAAAGCAGTGCTGACATCAAAGCAGGCAAGCATAGCCACAAGCATTGAAAAAACTATTATTAAAGAAGTTATTTTTTTCATATTCCACACCTGTAAAAGCAAATAATTTTTAAATAATAGACAGTTTTAACAAAACTATACAGATAAAATATATCACATTTTTACAATATATTCAAGCAAAAACAAACACAAAATAAAAAAAGACAGCCAAGCGGTTTCCCGATTGACTGCCGTTTATGTTTATATAATTATGCCATAAAGGAGCGAATAACTGCCTCGCAATCCTTTTTATCCATAATCTTTGGTACAGGATAAAGTGGGTTACCCTCTTTAAGAGCACGCTCAATAAGAATAGGTAAATCTTCTTCCTTGATGAAATCGAACTTTTCAGGAATATTCATATTTCTGTTAAGAGTTCTGATAGCTTCAATAAATGCCTTACCCTTACCTGCGGTGTCAAGACCTTTACCGATACCGACAATATCTGCAAGCTTTGCAAGCTGCGGATAAGCAGCGTCAGCATAGTAATCCAAAACATAAGGTAAAATTACTGCATTAGCCAAACCGTGAGGTGTACCGTACAAACCGCCGAGATTATGAGCAATAGCGTGAACATAACCTACATATGCGTGAGTAAAAGCACGACCTGCAAGATATGAGCCTTTAAGCATATTACCTCTTGCTTCAAGGTTCTTACCGTTATTGTATGCTTCTTCGATATTATCAAAGATAAGCTTTGTAGCTTGTTCAGCTTCTTTGATAGTTTCTTTGGTATTACTCTTTCCGATATAAGCTTCAACTGCGTGAGTAAGAGCATCCATACCGGTTGTAGAAGTAATATGAGGTGGCAAGCCTACTGTAAGCTCAGGGTCAAGTACAGCGTACTTAGGCCTAAGACAAGTATCGTTAATAGCATTCTTCTCGTGAGTTTCAGGGTCAGTTACTACTGCGGCAACAGTTGTTTCCGAGCCTGTACCTGCTGTTGTAGGAACAGCGAAGAACGGTGGAAGTGCCTTATGAACTTTAAGCTGACCTCTCATAGCACGAACAGACTGCTTAGGCTTTACAACCCTTGCACCTGCTGCTTTAGCGCAGTCCATTGAAGAACCGCCGCCAAATGCTATAATGCCCTGACAGTTGTTTTGATTATACATATCCTTGCATTCTTCGATATTAGGGATAGTAGGGTTAGGCTGAACACCATCATAAACAACATATTCAACCCCAACTTCTTCGAGTTTCTTGAATAAAGGATCAAGAAGATTTAAGCTCATAAGCCCTTTATCGGTCACGACTAAAACCTTGTTAATACCTTTGCTCTTTATGAACTCCGGCAGTTTGAGAACACTGCCTGCACCTTCAAGAAGCTGTGGCTCGGACCAGTCCATAAAACACATTGCAACCTTAAAAACCTTTTGGTAAATTCTATACCAAATCTTTTTAAGTTCCCAAAGCATATTAAAATTCCTCCTTTTCTTTAATATTTCCATTCTATTGTAACTGTTTGATAAAAGATTTTCAAGTGTTTTATAAAATACTCTTTTAAAAACTTTTTGCATATGATATTATAGTTTTATAAATTCATTGAGAGGTCATATATATGAGTGGCGAAAAAGTTATATTTTGCGGTAATAATCCTGATTTTTTAGATAAAAAATTAACCGCACTCAGCAACAAATCAAACGGCTCAAACGCATTTAGAATTCCGAGTTTAATAAGGAGCGGCAAAACGCTTATTGCCGCAATTGACGCTCAAAGCTGCGGTGCCGACTGGGGATATATAGAAATTGCAATAAGGCGAAGTGAGGACGGCGGTGAAACCTGGAGTGATATTGAAATCATTGCCGCCCCGCCCGCAAGAAAAACAATGCTGAGTGATGAATGCTACGCCTCGGCATTTTATATTGACCCTTGCATGGCAATTGCGCCTAACGGGGATGTAATACTGCTTGCCGATTTTTACCCGGAGTGCAAAGGCTTACATAAAAGAAGCATACTTGATAAAAAGAAAGCACCTTACGCTCTTTACAACAAAGAGTTAAGGCCGACTTTATATGACCGTGACGGAAATTTTTATGTAATAGATAAAAGCCGAAATGTACTTGACCGCAATTTTAATACTACCGGCTTAACTGCAAAATATGAAACCGGCGAACTTTTTAAAGGTGATGAATATCTCGGCAATATCTTTTTAAACGGAAAGTCCCCATCGAATATTAACGAAGCAGGGGTAAAAACCACATTCGGTGCACCGCTGAAAGCACCGAAAAGAAATTATCTCTTTTTATTTAAAAGCAGTGACAACGGCAAAACCTGGAGCGAGCCGAAAGATATTACAGGTCAGGTTTTAATTAAAGCAGACGGAACATTTTTAGGTGTTGCACCGGGAGTAGGAATCACAACGCACAAAGGCAGAATTGTAATGCCACTTTATGTTGACAGAAAAGAAACCGTATCAATTTACTCGATTGACAACGGCGAAACCTGGCACAGAATGGCAGGTCACCCATATGCCCAAAACATTGATGAATGGCAAATGGTGCAAGCTCCAAGCGGTGCCGTAATAGCACTTGGCAGAGCAAAAAGATACGGAAAAACACCTATGTCTATCTCTTATGACGACGGAAAAACTTGGATAAAAGCAGGCAAAACAAATCTTTATGCACCAAAATGCCAAAAGAGCATAATAAGTATCGGCGATTATGTTTTTTGTTCACATCCAAACAGCAAAAAGCGTGAAAACGGTGTAATAACAGTCGGCAAATTTTACAAATCGCACGGTAAGGTTGCGGGAATAAATTGGTACAGCGAAACGGAAATTAACAAAGGATTTTTTGCTTATTCCTGCCTTACAAGAGTTGATGATGAACACATTGGTATTCTTTACGAATCTGAACCGAGTTCATTTATTTTATTCAAAAAATTTAAAATTAAAGATTTGATATAAATAAAAAATGATTAGGCTTAAACACCTAATCATTTTTCTGTTTTGCCTATGTATAATTCCGACTTATTTGGCATAGTTTGGCCTTGCTTTTACATAATTTTCCGCTTTGTTATTAAAAAGATTTAAATTATCCATAAGCCCACCTCTTTTTAAGCATATTACTTTTTAAGCATATTATAAGTATTTATCAAAATATATTTGTAAAAATCCATAATAGATATTGAAAATAATATAAGTAAACATTATAATATAAACGAAAAAATCAGAAAAGAGAGAGTCAAATGAATATTTTTGAAGCGATAAAATCACTTGTTAATTATGCAATCAATAACCAAATGATTGAAAAGGAAGATGAAATTTGGGCAACTAACCAAATTTGCGAAGCTTTAAGCATTGACACTTACGAAGAATGCGAAGCAAAAGAAAGCGACCTTGAAAAAATCTTGGCTGTCATATTAGATTATGCTGTTTCAAACGGGCTTTGTGAAGACAGTGTTGTTTACCGTGACCTTTTTGACACAAAGATTATGGGGCTTATTACCCCAAGGCCAAGCTATGTTATCAACAAATTCAATTCTCTTTATGAAAAGTCGCCAAAATGTGCAACTGATTTTTACTACAAATTAAGCCAAGACAGCAATTACATAAGGCGTTACAGAATAAAAAATGACTTAAAGTGGATTACTAAAACTGAATATGGCGATATTGACATTACAATCAATCTGTCAAAGCCTGAAAAGGACCCTAAAGCCATTGCCGCTGCACTTAAAATGAAAAGTGCATCATATCCAAAATGCCTTTTATGCAAGGAAAATGAGGGATATGCCGGCAGAGTAAACCACCCGGCACGCCAAAATCACAGAATTATACCTATGGTGCTTGGCGGTGATGATTTCTATCTTCAGTATTCACCGTATGTATATTATAATGAGCATTGCATTGTGTTTAACAGTGAACATACACCGATGAAAATTGACAGAAGCGCATTTGAAAAGTTGCTTGATTTTATCGAGCTTTTTCCACATTATTTTATCGGCTCAAATGCAGATTTGCCTATTGTAGGCGGTTCAATACTTACACACGAGCATTTTCAGGGCGGCAATTATGAATTTGCAATGGCAAAAGCACCTATTGAAACGCAAGTTAAATTCAGCGGTTTTGAAGATGTAGAAGCAGGAATTGTAAAATGGCCTATGAGTGTTATCCGTATTTCAAGCAAAAGCAAGGAAAAGCTTGTTGACCTTGCAGATAAAATTCTCACCGCTTGGAGAGGATATACAGACGAGAACTCATTCATTTATGCCGAAACGGACGGTGAAAAGCACAACACCATCACCCCGATTGCAAGAAAGAGGGATGGCAAATTCGAACTTGATTTAGTTTTAAGAAATAATATTACTACTGATGAATGTCCTTTAGGTTTTTACCATCCGCATCCTGAATATCATCATATTAAAAAGGAAAACATCGGCCTTATTGAAGTTATGGGACTTGCAGTTTTGCCAAGCAGATTAAAAAATGAAATGGCACTTTTAAAAGATGCTATGTTGCAAGGCAAAGACATCAGCAAAATTGATGCAATTGCAAGCCACAAAGACTGGGCAAATATGATTATGAATAAATACGACATCACAGCAGACAATTGCGAGGAGATTTTGCAAAAAGAAATCGGAATAGTATTTACTTCTATTCTTGAACAGTGCGGCGTATACTCCCGTGATGAAAAAGGCAAAAAAGACTTCATTAAATTTATTGAAAGCGTGAAATAAATGTTTAATCTTCACACCCATACGTACCGTTGCCACCACGCAAGCGGAAAAGATGAGGAATATGTAATAAAAGCGATTGAAAACGGATATAGTACAATCGGTTTTTCCGACCACGCACCGTATCTTTTTCCAAGCGGTTATGTAAGCAGTTTCAGAATGCTTCCAAGCGAAGCCGAAGGATATGCAAAAAGTATAAATTCGTTAAAAGAAAAATACAAAGGCAAAATTGACATCAAGCTCGGCTTTGAACTTGAATATTACCCTGCACTTTTTGAAAAGGAAATTGAGTTTTTAAAAACATTTAATTATGATTATTTAATTTTGGGTCAGCATTATGTTGACAATGAATATGAGGATTATGCGATATATTCAGATTCACCTACTAAGTCGCCTGCCGTGCTTGACAAATATATAAGTCAGGTAATTCTCGGTGCAAAAAGCGGATATTACACCTATGTGGCACATCCCGATTTAATAAACTTTAAAGGTGACAGCGAATTATATATTAAAAAAATGACATATATGATTACAGAGCTTAAAAGAATCGGCATACCGCTTGAATTTAATTTTTTGGGCTTTACAGCCAAAAGAAATTATCCTAATCTTGATTTTTGGAAAATAGTAAGCAAAGTCGGAAATGATGTTGTAATCGGGCTTGACGCACACAGCCCAAGCGTTTACGATGATAAGGAAAATTTGCAAAAAGCAAAACAAATATTGCAGAATTTAAACATCACACCACTTGATAAAATAGAATTATAATAAATTAACCCCAAAACAAGAAAATGATATGCACCCCAAAAGTTAGACACTTTTTGGGTGCATATCATTTTCGCAATTAAAACAGTGCTTTGTGCAATTTTATTTTTTAGTTTTACCTTTCGCAGTCAAAATTTAAAACCATTCTTTGTTATTTTGAACATAGGTTTGATAAAATTCCGCGTCAGATTTTGTTAGGTAAAGTATGCCCTCAATAAGAGCTATTACAGCCATAACAGTTGCACCTATTCCAAATGTAAAGAGTGATACAAGAAGCATAATAACGCCGCTTTTAGTATAGCCCAGATAGAATTTATGAATTCCCAAAGTGCCAAGGAAAATTGCAAGCAAGCCTGCTACAAGTTTATCCTTAGTAGGCTCGGTATTCATCTGCTGAGGATTATAATTCACTTTCTGCTGTTGATATTGTTGATTTTGCTGACCGTTATAAAAATATTGACCGCTCTGATGCTCATTTTGGTTGTAATATTCATTTTGACTTTGCTGATAGCCTTGTGCGTTTTGCTGACTGCCTTGTGCATCATTATGCGCACCGCAATATGGGCAGAAAGCTACATTATCGTCAATGTTTGCTGAACAATTTTTACAAATCATAAATTTACCTCTTTTCATTGTTATATTGATTATACAGTCAGTGTAACATATACAGATAATAATTGCAATATGAATAAAAATGTAAAAGCAAAAATCGGGTTACCACATAAAACAAAGCCTTCATTTATATTATTTTCCATACTTTTAATTTCCTTGTATTTTAGTAATGTAGCTACCAAACCGTTTCTATTATATACTAAAAGCAGGTCAAAGACCTGCTTTTTTACATTTATAAAACATCATCAAATTCATCAGCCACATTTATAACATCAAGGCCCTTTTCAATTGCGTAATCAACAGTTACGGCAGTTCCGCTTTCAAAATCAGTCAAAAAGCATACGCAAATACTACTGCAATCTACCATATGGCGATTTTTCTTGTGAATGCAGCCGTCATAATATGATTTTGATACATATCGAATTTTGTCCGCTTGCTCCTTTATTTTGTTATATTCCTCAACATTTTCTGCTTTCCAATACCTTGCCTGGTCTTCGCAGGGCAGCACGAGTATAAGTTTTATTTGCGGATATATCTCGCGAACAGCAAGCACCGCTTTTGCGGCAATGGTATCAAATCCTATTGCACCGCCCGTGCCAAAATAGACAATACCGTTTTCAGCCAGCAAAGTAATTATATCTTTGGTTCGTTGGTAAACATAATTGTAATCATATTTACCTAAATTTCTATGCCCGCTGAAACAGCAAGTCTTATCTTTCAAGTTCATATTATCCCCGCCAAGCCAAAAAATTATATTTACAATTTATCATATTATAATAAAATAAGCAAGAAAAAAAGAGCATCTCTTTCGAGATGCTCTTAAATGTTTAATTAGCCGTTGATTTGCTTTGCGATTTCTTCTGCGAAGTTTTCTTCTCTCTTTTCGAGACCGTCGCCCTTCATCATTCTGATGAAACCGTTAAGCTTGATTTCAGTGCCGAGTTCCTTGGCAACTGAATCAACATATCCCTTAACTGAACCTTGGAATAAATCGCTTCTTACGAATTCCTGGTCAACAAGGCAGTTTTCTTTATAATACTTGCCCATCTTACCGGCAGCAATTTTAGCAAGAACTGCTTCAGGCTTAGAAGCCATTTTAGGATCTTCCTTCATCTGAGCTGCAAGGATTGATTTTTCGTGTTCAACAACTTCAGCAGGAACTGAAGCTTCATCAAGATATGCAGGGCTCATAGCTGCGATTTGCATAGCAACATTCTTACCCATAGCATCAAATTCAGGAGCAGATGCCTTTGATTCATCAGCAACATCAAAGCCAACCATAACGCCTACTGAACCGCCGCCGTGAATATATGTTGAAACAACACCGTCCATTCTTTCAAAACGACGAACTTTCATATTTTCACCGATTGAAAGAACAAGGTCATTAAGAGTTTCGGTAACGGTTCTGTCTGTACCGTCAAACTTTTCTTCCTTAAGAGCTTCAACATCAGCAGGATTTGTTGCAAGGATAGTCTTTGCAACACCTTCTACGAAGTTCATAAATTTCTCGTTTTTAGCAACGAAGTCAGTTTCAGAGTTAACTTCTACTACAACACCCTTTTTAGCCGGTGCATCATAATATGGAAGAACTACACCTTCAGCAGCAATTCTTGTTGCTTTCTTTTGTGCAGCAGCAAGTCCTCTTTCACGAAGAAAGTCAACTGCCTTATCCATATCGCCGTCAGCTTCAACAAGAGCCTTCTTACATTCCATCATACCAACGCCGGTCTTCTCACGAAGAGCCTTAACATCTTGAGCTGTAAATGCCATTATATTATCCTCCTATAAAATAGTTATAATTATATTAAATTATTCAGCAGCCTCTTCACTTGCTTCTTCAGCATTTTCTTCTGCTGCTGTGTCATTACCGTCTCTGCCTTCGATAACAGCATTAGCAATAGCGCCGGCAATAAGCTTTACTGCACGGATAGCGTCATCGTTACCAGGGATAACATAGTCAATTTCATCAGGGTCACAGTTTGTATCAACAATAGCTACGATTGGAAGACCAAGCTTAATTGCTTCTGATACAGCGATTCTTTCTTTGCGTGGGTCAACGATGAACATTGCATTAGGAATCTTCTTCATTTCTGTGATACCACCAAGGTACTTTTCAAGCTTTTCAATTTCGAGTTCAAGGCCAACTACTTCTTTCTTTGGAAGAAGGTCAAATGTTCCGTCTTCTCTCATAGCCTTAAGCTGTGCAAGACGAGCAACTCTGCCACGGATAGTTTTGAAGTTTGTAAGCATACCGCCAAGCCATCTTGCGTTAACATATGGCATTGCGCAACGCTCTGCTTCTTCCTTAACTGAATCCTGTGCCTGCTTCTTTGTACCTACGAAAATGATTGAACCGCCGTCTGCTGCAAGATCACGAACGAACATATATGCTTCATCAAGCTTCTTAACTGTTTTCTGAAGGTCGATGATGTAAATACCGTTACGCTCTGTGAAGATGTATTCAGCCATTTTAGGGTTCCATCTTCTTGTTTGGTGTCCGAAGTGAACACCTGCTTCTAAAAGCTGTTTCATTGAAACTACATTTGCCATTATTATTTCCTCCTTTAAGGTTAATTCCTCCACACCGAGTATGGCAAAAGCCCATTAAAATCACCTAAGGCTTAACCCGTGTGTGTGCGTATTCGCTTGTATTTCTACGAATGCTGAAGTATTATAACAAAAAAGGCTTGAAAAATCAAGCCTTTTTTCAATATTATTTGGTTTTAACAGTCTTAATCTTTGACCAAGAAGAATAAACCTTTTTGCCGTTCACTATTATATATGTGCGAACTCTTACATAATACTTTTTCTTTGCCTTAAGCTTTTTAACGGTAGTCTTTGTAGTTTTCTGCTTTTTAATTGTTACGGTTTTCTTATTCTTCTTAAACTTCTTGTCAGTTGCAACTTGAACTTGATAACCTTTTACGCCCCTGACTTTTTTCCATTTAACAGATATAGCTTTCTTTGCCGCCTTAACCTTTTTAGTATTAGTTGATTTAGGCTTTGATACAGCTTTTTTCACTTGAGAAGTCGTGGCTGTATCATTTTGAGCTGTTGGTTGTGTGACTTGTTGGGTTGGACTTGGTGTTGGTACAGGTGTTGGCTTTTCATCAGATGTTGAGTTGTTTTGCTTTCGAGCTATTATTATACCATAATCTCCCTCATGGTAACCAGGGGCAATTTTAATCATATAACCGTCTTTTAATTGTGAGCCATTAACAACTGCACCTTTTTTAACGCTTAATATTGTATGTGATTCATTTTTCCAATCATTTTTAAGCTTTTGAAGAATATAATTTTCTACTTGATTATCAGGTAAATCGGAAGGCAGTGTCATTACAGGTATTATCTTTTCTCCGGTTACTTTTACACCGTCTTTATAATTAGTTATAGGGTAATATGTGCCATAAAGAACATCGTTTTTAAACACCGCTAAATCTACACCGGCTTCGCCAAAATACGGATTTAAAAAGCTGCTATATCCACCCGCACCAGAACCGGCCACAAATTTTATTGAACTGTCGTTAATTAGTTTGTTGTAATATTCAGACGCAACAGAAAAATGATATTTCCAGTCACCTATTTCACTCATTTTATATTCTTCGTAATCCACCTCATAACACTGTGGTTTTGCTATATTAAGTGTTTTAATAAAATCGGAAACATACTTTTCATCTGCTTTGTTATAATCAGAATCATTGATAAATTTAACTTTCACATCCAATGAATATGAAGATGAAGACCACGAACTTTCATCATATATATAGCAATACACTTTATGAAGTCTTTCGATATTTCCGTTCAAATCATCATAATGCTGTGGAAAATAGACATATTGAACTTTCAATTCACCTATATCCATTCCGTTTATATAAAACTCGCCGTTTTTGATTAAAATTTTCTTGCTAACAGCTTCTTCATTATTATTGATTCTGTCTTTTATGGTGTTGTATAAATAATCATCAGTTATCTTTAGATATTCTGACTGCTTATATGGCACTTCAATTTCCGAAATCAAATCGTTGAGCAAGTCATAATATTTGGCTACAATTACATTCTTGTTATTTTCTATATTTTCTATTTCGAAAAATTCTTTATCTGTTCCATTGTAAATAACTTTTTTAACACTACCAAAAGCGTTGTCACCTAATCTTTTAACACTGTTTGGTATTGTTACGCTTATTAAGTTGTCGCAATTTGAAAATACAGAATCACCGATGCTTGTTACTGTAAATGTATAACCCTCGTATGAAATACTTTCAGGTATTGTTATATTTTCAGATTCACCCATGTACCCTATTATTTGAGCGGTGTCATCATCATTTAACTTATATTCAAGATTATCAATAGTTACAGTATTACCGTTTTCAATAAGACCATCAGTACACTTAATAATTGCATTTTTTAAATTCTCATTACATGAGCTTATATTGATAGCATTCCATTGTAATTTTGTTCCGTTATAAATAATAAAATTTAAATTCGCACAATTACCAAATGCAGAAAAATCAATACTCGTTACACTATCAGGTATTGTTACACTTGCTAAACTTTTGCAATAATAAAATGCCTCATTGTCAATACTTGTTACGCTGTTTGGTATTTCATATGTATTATCAGTTTTGCTGGCTGGATATGTAATCAATTCTGACTTATCTTTATTAAACAAAACTCCGTCAACTGAAGAATAATTTTTATTATTATCTGAAACTTCAATTGATTTTAAACTTGTACAATCAGAAAATGCATCACTACAAATACTTGTTACACTGTTTGGTATTGTTACACTTGTTAAACTTTCGCAATAAGAAAATGCATAATCACCAATGCTTATTACACTATCAGGAATTGTTACACTTGTTAAACTTTTGCAACCATAAAATGCATAATCACCAATGCTTATTACACTATCAGGAATTGTTACACTTGTTAAACTTTTGCAACCATAAAATGCATAAACACCAATATTTGTCACACTGTTAGGAATTGTTACACTTGTTAAACTTTCGCAATCGAAAAATGCATAACTACCAATACTTGTTACGCTGTTTGGTATTGCGTATTCACTGTCTGTTTTACCGGCAGGATATGTAATCAACTCCGACTTGTTTTTATTAAACAAAACTCCGTCAGTTGAAGAGTAATTTTCATTGTTATTTGAAACTTCAATTGATGTTAAACTTTCGCAACAATAAAATACACCGTCGCCAATACTTGTTACGCTGGTAGGTATTGCTACACTTGTTAAACTTGTGCAATCTCTGAATACCCAATTACCAATACTCGTTACACTATTCGGGATTGTTATACTTGTTAAACTTGAGCAATTGTAAAATACCCAATCACCAATACTTGTTACACCATTTTTAATGATTACCGTTTTAATGTTAGATTTTTTATAAAATGGATTATTTTCATAATTATAGTTTTCCATATCGCCTTCACCACTGATTGTGAGCACACCCGTTTCAGCGTCAAACGAATATGTAACATTTTTGCCACACTTGCCGGTGGTTAATGTGTCTGCATAAGCCGAAAAATCAACTACTGACACAATACTCAAAAGCATAGTTAATGACAGAAGCAAACTGATAATCTTTTTCATAATCTTTCTCCTCTAAAATATTAAAATTCGCACGATTATTTAATTGAGTTAAATAATTTAATAGTACCGTCAATAATCGGCTGTTCACCAACTTGCTCAATAGTGTGCCTGCCAAAGTCTTTTTTACCAAGCAAGTCGAATTTGCTTAATGTTTCAGAACTTATTTTTATAATGTTTGCTTTGCGGCAAGTATATATATCAAAATCCTTAAGATAGCAGGTTAAAGACGGAACATCATCAATAATTTGTGCAAGGTAACGCTCATGGGTAACAGGATTTTTCAACCAAACCAAATCACCGTTTTGCATATCCGATAAATACTTTACTGCTGTGCGGTATCCATCATAATCACGATAATAATAATCGGCAAGTGCTTTGTATTGCGACCAATCATAAAAAATTGCATCAAATCCCCAACCAATTGCCAAAATGGATTTTTCAATACAAATCTTGAATTTAAGTTCTTCATCGGCATTGCGATTTTCGACACTGCGGCTATCCTTTAAATTCATATACCAAACATTCATAACAAAGCCTCCATAAATCAAAATATCTTATAAAAATACGCTTTTGTACTATATGTAATTACAGTCTACTGCAATTTGCGGTATTTGTCAATACAACAATATGCGGTAAAGTATAATAGTAGCGGTGATACTATGTACAAACGAATACGCGATTTAAGAGAAGACCACGATTTGACGCAAAAGCAACTTGCAAAAATACTCAATTGCTCTCAACAGGTTTATTCAAATTACGAATTAGGGCAGAGAGATATACCGACAGCGATTTTAATAAAATTAGCAGATTATTATAATGTTTCAACAGATTATATATTGGGCAGAAAATAAATAAAGGCACTATGAATTTACTTCATAGTGCCTTTATTTTAACTATTAAGCTTATTTTACATACAGTTTCATAACCTGCGCCCTTGCCTTATCTTCAAGTTCATCATCAAGCGGAGCAAGGGTACATGAGCCATATTTGTTTTTCACTGCCAAAGAAATAAGCAAATCGGCAAGCTGCGGATTTTTAGGCAAAACCGGACCGTGAGAATATGTGCCGAAAGTATTTTTATACCTGACACCCTCTGTGCCGTCCTCACCATTATTGCCGAAGCCTTTAATCATTTTACCGAGCGGTTCAACACCCTTGCCGAGATAAGTTCTGCCGCTGTGATTTTCAAATCCGACTACTTCAATACCCTCTTTGGTTTTGTAGGCGAAGTTGCCAATCATTCTTTCATCCTTACCCTCGGTATAAAAATCAATTGCGCCGATATATTCAAGCATTTTACCGTCGTGAGTTTTATAATACTTGCCAAGCATTTGGTAACCGCCGCAAATTGCGAGCATAACCTTACCCATTTCAATTGCACGCTTAATTTCTTTATCTTTACCTTTTTTCAAATCTTCAAGCAAAACATCCTGCTCAAAATCCTGACCGCCGCCGATAAAAAGGATATCATAATCATCGGCATTAAAAGATTTACCCATAGTGATTTTATCCACTTGGGTGGAAATACCGCGAAGTTCCATTCTTTTAGTCAAAGCGATAATATTACCCCTATCACCGTAGAGATTAAGCATATCAGGATAAAGGTGTGCTATTTTAATCATCATTCCCAAAAGTCTTTACCTCCAAGTCTTTTAGCAATTACAGGGCGCATAGTCATCATAGAAGTATAAGTAGGAACTATATAAACATCCCTGCCCTGGCTTGTTGCAACATCAACGAGTTTATTATAATCTTCATTTTCAATAATCTTAATTTCGCGATTTCCTACGCCTTCGTATTTAACACGAACCGCCATATCGTAGCAACGCTTACCGGTTACATAAAGCTCTTTAACATTAGGCTTATCAAAAATGCCTGAAAAATCAACATCCCAAATCCAGCTTATATCTCTGCCGTCGGCAGCATTATCATTAAGCGAAAGAATCAATGTAAAATCATCATCAATACTTTTTAGAAAATTCATTGTTTGGCTGAAGCCTGCCGGATTTTTAACAAGAATAAGATTAACCGTGTTATTTCCGGCTTTAAAATGTTCCATTCTGCCGAATGCACCGTTAAAGTTTTCAATAGCGTCAATAATAATTTTTTGCTCAATACCAATTGCAGTAAGTGCAGCCGCACAGCCGATAGCGTTATAAATATTATACGCACCGCCGATATTAACCTTGATTATATTTCTGTCACCGTTGAGATTTGCAACAACAACGGAATGGTCGTTTTTCATTTCTTCTACACTTTCAACCGCAAAATCAGGTTGCGGCCTTTTATATCCGCAATTGTTGCATACAAAACCTCCGAGATGACCATAGGTATGGTAAGTATAATCATATTCGTGCTTACAAAAAATGCAATATTTAGCGTCGCTTATTTCAGGTGCTTTTGCATTTTTATCAAAAGGAACATTAACACCGAAAGTGATGATTTTATTAGGAATTTCCTTTGACATTGAATAAGTCAACGAGCAATCGGCATCAAGGCAAACAATTGCATTAGGCAAGTTTTTAACCGATTCTTTAATAGCGTTAAGTGTATGCGTAACTTCACCGTAACGGTCAAGCTGGTCACGGAAAACATTAGTTACAAGAATAACATCGCAATGAATATATCTTGAAACTTCTTTAAAAGCGTTTTCGTCACATTCAATAATGGCATAATCTTTTTTGCACTTACCGGTAACGGTTGAATTCATTATAAATGAAGCAGTTACGCCCGTAATAAGATTTGCACCGGATTTATTGATAAAATATGATTTGCCTGCTTTTTTCAGACCTTCTTCAAGTATACGGCAAGAGGTGGTTTTACCATTAGTACCGGTTACAACTATAACCTTGGTATTTTTTGATAAATCTTTTAAAACATTTCTTTTAACTTTAAGTGCAACCTTACCCGGCATAGATGTAGCACCCCTGCCAAGCTTATGCAAAACAAAAGTTACAATTCTGCAAACAAGGCAGCTTAAAAAAACTCTCATTTCGTTCTTCCTTTACTAATTATTATCAAATCAATTTTAAACTAAAGGCGATACCAAGTCAATAACAATATGAATTTTTATTTTAATTAGATATATTTTATGGTATACTTTATTTACTATAATATGAGGGATAAATATGGAATATTTAAGTTTTAACAAATATTTGAAAGATAAATTTGGGCAAAAGGTTTACAAAATCAGTTTGGACGGCGGATTCACCTGCCCGAACCGTGACGGAAAAATAGATACAAGAGGTTGCATTTTTTGTTCAAAAGGCGGAAGCGGTGATTTTGCACAAAACCGAGATCTAAGCATTACCGAGCAAATTGAAAGCGGTAAAAAAATAGTGGAAAAGAAAATCAAAAGTGGGAAATATATTGCATATTTTCAGGCTTTCACCAACACTTATGCACCGGTTGAAATACTAAGAGCAAAATACAGTGAAGCAATAAATCACCCTGACATTGTTGCACTATCAATTGCTACAAGGCCCGATTGCTTGGGTGATGATGTAATAGAACTTCTTGATGAAATGAATAAAATCAAGCCTGTTTTTGTGGAACTTGGGTTGCAAACAATACATAGCGATAGTGCAAAGTATATAAGGCGAGGTTACAGTTTAGAAGTATATAACGAAGCTGTTAAAAAACTAAAAAACATTGGCGTAAATATCGTGGTGCATATAATATTAGGCTTGCCGAATGAGAGTGAAGAAGATATGCTTGAAAGCGTAAAATATGTTTGTCAAAGCCAAATAGACGGAATTAAACTCCAGCTTTTGCACATAATAGCAGGAACAGACCTTGCAAAAGACTACGAAAAAGGATTATTTAAAACCCTTGAATTTGATGAATATGTTGAACTGATTGCAAAATGTGTTGCAATTATACCGAAAAACATTGTAATTCACCGCCTTACCGGCGACGGAGCAAAAAAAGATTTGATTGCACCGCTTTGGTCGGCAGATAAAAAGAGAGTTTTAAATGCGATTAACAAGGCGTTGAGAGAAAGTTAATCAAAAACGCTTGCCGGTGTGGAATTTTATCTTGAAGTTAAATAGAAAAGAATATAACAAAAGACAGCCTAAAAATCAGGCTGTCTTTTTTATTGCGTCGTTAAACACAAATAAATCTTACTTGGTTTTTACGCTTTTTACCTTTGACCAAGGTGAATATATCTTTTTGCCGTTTACCGTTTTGTATGTGCGAACACGAACATAATACTTTTTCTTAGACTTAAGTTTTTTAACGGTAGCCTTTGTTTTCTTTTGCTTAGTAACAGTAACGCTCTTATTGTTCTTTTTAAATTTTTTATCGGAAGAATACTGAATTTGGTATCCCTTAACACCACTTACTTTTGCCCAAGTAACGGTAAATTTCTTTTTGCCTTTACTGAGTTTTTTAATCGATGTCTTTTTAGGCTTAACCGTCTCAGTGTTCTTAGTTGTGCTCAGTTTTGTTGTAGGCTGAGTTGTTGAAGGAGTTGTTGCAGGTTCGCTCGGCTTTGTTGCAGGTTTGCTGTCCTTAACCTCGTCCTGCTTTGTACCCTTAACCATAACGCTTACACTTCTGTAAGCCGCATTATCGCCCAAAGGACCCGGATCAAAGAAGAAATCTGTTTCTTCAACAAACGAAGCTGAATAATATGTTTTAACCGTAAGTTTAACCATAGTATCCTTTTCAGGTCTTGTTACCTTACCTGTTTTTGCATCAATAATTTCGGGGTGATCGGATACCCAGCTTGAGCAAATTGAATAATAGCTGTAATCATCCGTATCTGCAGTATTTATCAAATCAAGATTGCGGGTAACATCAGCTGCACTCTTGTTTTCGCCCTTAATATTTGCAAAGTTTACGGCATAAAGAGCAGCGCTGTCAAGTCTTTGAAGCCTTGTAAACGTATGATAAGGAACTACTACTCTTACCTCGCTTTCTTTAGTCTTATCGCCGCAAGTTAAAGTAAGTGAAAGGTCGTAAACTGCGCCGTAAAAATCTTCGTCATAATTTGAAGAATCAACGCCCTTATAATAGATATTGCCGTTTTTGAAAATAACTGTATTATCATCGTCACCGTCAATATTTTTAACGGCGTTTAATTTAACCGTGATTTTTTCATCGGATTTTACATTTGAATTGATTTTTTCTTCAACTGTTTCAATAACGTTTGTATCTTGATAATCGGAGTCAACATCAGAAACGGAACCGAAATCGCCGTCTGTATGAACGCCTGAAAATTCAGTCATCATCATTCCGTCGCCCGACTGAGCAAAAAGATAATCGTCTGCTTTATTAAGAAGTGAATCATAAAGCGAGTCAAGTTTAACGGTAATTACATAGTTATTATTTTTAAGAGATGTATCGGTAGCATTAAATGTCTTACTTACAGTAATAAATCCCTCTGCTTCAACGGTATAACGGTATTGACCGTAAACAACCGTATAATATCCGTTTTCATCAGGCAAAATTTCGTCGCCGTAAGCGCCGCTTGAGCCGTTCTTTTTAAGTGTAATTTTTGCATTTTCGGGTGTAACATCAAATTTAACCTTATATTCGGTATATTTAAGATTTACCGTTATATTAAGTGACTTTGTACCCTCTGCGACAGTAAATATACCCGCTGCCGTTTGACTGCCGCTTTGATAAGTTGCATAGTATTTATATTCGCCGGGGGTAAGCTCAAACTGTGAGGTTTCATAGCCGTATTCGTCCTCTATCGGAGAATATGTTTGACTGCCGTTTGCTGATGTTACTTTTAAGGTAGCGTTATCCGTTTTAGCTCCCGTTGCAAGTTTAACTGTAAAATCAACTGTTGCGCCCTCTTTTAATATAACATCAAGTTTAGTATTTTGAGTTAAAGTGATTTTTCTTATGTCACGAACATATCCCAAAGCCGAAACGGTAAGAGTGTATTCGGTATTAGCGCTGAGTGACGACGGATTTTGTTCAATATTACGACTGTCAAAAACACTGACTTTTGCGTTGTCAATAATCTCGCCTTTTTCATTCTTAGCAGTTACGTCAAGAGAATAAGTAGCAAGTTTTGTTTCAATATAAAGAACATAATCTCTTGTTCCTAAAACAGTTTTGCCGTCGGTTTTATCTAATATTTTAAGAGTAAGAGTAACAACCTTAGCACCTTCATTATATGACGGATGAGTGATTTTTGCAGTAGCGGAATAGCTGCTGTTTGTCACCTTTGCATAAGTATCGTCGCTTGAACTCCAAGAGGAAGTATAAAGCTTTGATGACGTGTCCTTTTTAAGAGAAACACTTGTTTTGGAAAGAGGGATAATATATCTGCCCTCATCATCCTTTTTAAGGTTGCCGTACGGGTCGATTGCCTTTGCGTATGTGCTGTTAAGGTACGCCTCAACCTCGCTTGAATTTTCAGCCATAGCAGGAAGTGCGCTCATAAGTACAAGCATAAGTGACATAAAAACTGCCAAAGCCTTTGTAATTGTTTTTTTCATCTTTTCTCCTTTCAATTTAGAGCATAAAAAAATGCACCGTTTAAAACAGTGCATAAAAATTGTATCGCAAAAAGCATATGGGCATAGTTATCCCATATGTTAAAACTGCCGACTTCCAACCTAAAGCACTGCAAAAACCATATACACGGCAGGTCTCCCGACTAATGCTTCAACCTTAAAATAAACCTTCTCACTCAAAAGAGCAATGGCCGCCTTTAGCGAATATTTCTCGTCAGCAAATACGGTAGAGGTTCGGACTGCTCCGGATTCGCACCGGATTCCCTTTTAATTTTATATTCAAAACAAATATAAAAACCTATGTATATCAGATTTGTTTTATTATATCTTGCAGTGCAGTATTTGTCAATATTTGTAAATGTAATAAAAGGCAACTCGATTTTTGAACTGCTTTTTTATTGCGGTGCGCCGACACGGCAACGCTGCGTTTTTATTTAGTTACTTTTTGGGAATTTGCATATATCTCATTCATTCTTTCATCAGGAAAATGATTATCAAGATACTGCTCATAAGCATTATTAGGTGCCTGACCTGCGTCACGCTTATCCATACGAAGCCCCGCAGTAGCGGAAACAAATGAATCAAATACAAAAAATACAATAAATGCCCACATTATAATTGTGCCAAGTTTGACCGGCAATTTTTCAATAACTTTTGACATTATAGGATAAACAGCTTTTATCCATAATATTCCCAAAAGCCCCCAAAAGCAAGAATACAAGAAGCAAACACGCCCGTTAATATTAAGCGGCATATTGCTGTAATCCCACGCAACAGAGCCAAACACAATTTGCTGCCCGAGTGAGCAGATATATTCCGTTATTGTACCTACGATAAATGATACACCAAACACTTTCCAAACAGGTGCATCCTTAACCTTATAAAGTGCAAGAGTTAACACAACTGCACCCATACCGTAGGCAACCGAAAACGGTCCCCAAACAAGCGATTGGCGCGATTCGATATATCCGTGCTTAATTAAACACCACAGTGTTTCAACAAGAAAGCCCACTATACAGCTAATCATAAAAATCCAAACAATCTTGTCAAAACACAAGTCTTTTGCAAACTTGTTTTTTTCAACAACTTTTTCTTCATTTTCAACTTTATCAGTCATAAAATCAGCCTCCCTTATTTATCACGCTTTAATTATATCACGCAAAAAATAAAAGAGGCTAAACTAATTCTAAACTTTACAATTTTAGCTTATACAAAATTATACAGGTGTATAATCATTCGTAAATACCAACTGATTTAATAATAGGTGTTGAACGACTTTGGCGAATTACAAAGCGAATACCCTTTGCCTTTTTACCTTTAAGATTAACAATTTTTTTAGCGCCGATAACAGTACCTTTATAAACACGCTTGAACTTACCGTTTGCTTTTTGAATATAAAGGTCAAAAAGTTCAACACGCTGGCTGTTTGCAACATCTTCCTGCAACACAACATAATTAACCTTGCGAACATCGTTGAATGTGAAATCAATAAATCCATTATCCTTGGTAAGTTCACCGAGTTCCTGATAAACAATAGGATTTTGAGTAATGTTATTTATCATTTTACCAAGCTTTTCAAGGTTTTTAACATCTTTTTTATGTATTTCACCCTGTGCATTTGGCGGAATGTTGAGAAGAAGCGTGCAGTTATTGCCAACCGAATTAAGATAGATTTTAAAAAGCTTTTTAGCACTTTTCGAATTTCTGTTGTCTTTTTCGTGGAAGAACCAACCCTTGCGGATAGAAACATCTACTTCGGCAGGAAACCAGCAAAGATATGCGTTTTTTTCAAGAATTTTTCTTGAACCCAAATCTTCATCCATTTGATTATACTTTTGAAGAGAAGACGCCTGATTTTCATCTTGCTGGCTCAAAGCCATAATTCTGTCAGCTTCACGAAGTGCGCAAGGAACTACGCTGTATTCGCTCTTTCTTGACTTGCCGCCCTCATTACCTACCCAGCGAATATCGGGGCCGCAAATAGCAATATTAGCTTTTGGCTGAAGCTTACGGATAAGGTCATAATATCTTTGCCAGTCGTATTCAAACTTTTTAGCATTTGAACCTTTTGCGCCGTCAAACCAAACTTCAAAAATCTCACCGTAATTAGTAAGAAGTTCTGTAAGCTGATTGCAAAAATAATCATTATACGCATCTGTACCATAGCGTTCATCGTGCATATCCCAAGGTGAAAGATAAACACCGAAATCCATACCCTGCCTATGACATTCATCGGATACTTCTTTTACAATATCACCGTTATAAGATGAATTTTTAACGCAGAAATCTGTGTATTCACTTGGCCAAAGGCAGAAACCGTCGTGGTGCTTACAAGTAAGGATCACGCCTGTTGCACCTGCCTGCTTTGCAGTATCAACCCACTGCTTTGCATTGATTGATTTGATAGTAAAATCAGATGCTTTTTCAACACCTGCACCCCACTCCCTATCGGTAGCGGTATTCATACCAAAGTGCATAAAGGTATAAAATGGCTTGTCAACAAGAGTAAGTTGATTTTCACTCGGCTTAACAGAAAGGTATCTTTCAACCTCTTTGCTGTCAAGCGGATAATTGTTATTATTGGTTGTCCAGTTTTTTCCAAAATTATTAGCCATAATATTTCCCCTTATCAGTAATCCTTGCCCTTATTGTTATCTTTGATGAAATTATCTTTATCGTGAAGTTGCCAAACACACTTATTATATGCATACTGAATTTTTTCTTTTAAATTGAGTTTAAAAGTAAACGGTCTTTTTTCAACCTCGTCATAAGTCGGGCTTACAAGCTTACCGTACGGTGCATTAACCTCACTTGCAGATAAAATCACAATATCCGAATCATTAGGCAAAGTGATTTCGTTTTCACCGCCAAGTTCAAATTCCACAAGGAAAAAGTACATCTGCTTTGCAAACTGAACTTCTCCGTTTTTATGGCAATGTGTAAATTCATATCCGATTTTACCCGATTTGATATAAGCTGTTTCGCCATAGTCATATAAATCCCAAGCGGCAAAGCGTTCAAATGCCGAAAGAACCGTTTTTTCTTCCTTTTTGCTTCCAAGTGTAAAGGAAGCCTTTTTATCCCCTGCCATTGAAGCACAAAGCAAAACAAGTTTATTCGCATTACCGCCAAGCTTAATTTTTTGGCCTTGGCAAATAAGAGCGTTTTTATCACCCTTATTTAATTTAAACAAAGTACCGTTTGCCATAATTTCATCAGGCACAAGGGTGCTTGGAATTGTATATTCAAAATCACCTTTTTCGCCTTTTTTTGTGATAATATTTTTATCATAATTAAGCAAAACAGGTATGCTTTCTGTTTTAAGCGAATCAATACTGCTTGGCTTCAATTTAAGTGCAAAGCTTTTGATTTCATAAGGCTTGAAGCTTGTAACAAGCTTTCCGTTTTCAACAACAGCACTGCCCTTTTCTTCTTCGCTTGCATAAATTTCTCTGGCAGATTGAATACCCTCACCCAAAGTTAATGTAAAGTTTTCAACCTCACTGTTTGCACCTTCATTAAGGCGAACGATAATTTCATCGCTGTTTTCTGCTTTTTTGATTGCGCGAATAATTACATCATTACTTGAAACAGAGCCGAAAGAATATTCATTTTTTAGTTTACCCTGGTGTTTAGTTGTTACATAAGCAGTCATAGGAGTTACAAATTTTCTTGCTTCAAGCTGAGTTTTAGCCTGTGCCTTGCCCTTATGGCTGAAAATTGCGAATGAATATCTGTTAAGCCCCAAGTCCATAAATGACTGCATTGAATCAATACGATAATTGCGCTTCGGTGTGTGAATTGCGGTAAGGCGAAGTGTATTATCCTTATACTTATCCCAACCGTATTTACATTCACTTAAAACAGAAACACCGAATTCGCCGCTTTTATCTGTTAAATCAACCCATTTTTGAGCAGGAACTTCAAAAAGCTTTTCGCTCATATTTCCGCGTTCAATTGCACCGAGTCCCAAATCAAAAGTAGCTTTTTCATTTTCTGCCGTGAAAGAAAACTTATTTTTGGCAAGAGTTCTCAAATTCTGCCATTCAATTTCGGAATATACTTCTACTATATCACATCCGTCTGTGAGGGCGATAATATTAGTAAATGTACTTTTTCTGTCACTTTGAACAACTTTAAATGATACTCTTGCAGGGCCTTGCTCCAATACAGTTACGGTTACTACATTAGGAATACGGTCTGCATCTTTATTTGCTTCTTTAAAATTCATTTCCCACGCAGGCCATTCTTTTGAACCGGTGTAATTGAATAAGCCGAGAGTAATAGGCTCTTTAAGTATTTCTTTTTCATCAAGTTCTTTATCAAGAATTGATGATATATTACCCTTTCGGTTAAGAGTAACAATATACTTTTGATTTTCCATTGCGTTATCGGAATTGATTGAAATTTCACTTTTAACGCAGCAAGGCCTGTCACTCGGGCGAACATCATATACCCTTGTGCCGAGGCTTTTAACATCGGCAACAAAAACGAGTTCAAGCACTCCGTTTTCAAGCGGGGTTACCTGGCTTTTAATTTCTCTGCCTTTTTCATCATAAACCCTTACATAAGAAGATGAAACATCATCAAGGCGAAGTGTTACCGCACCGCGCCTGTCCGCTTCAACAGGGTTATAAACCATTACAGGAATACCGGAGCAAAAATCAGTTTTCATAAGTGATGAAACAGGCGACATTGAAGCTTCAAGTTCATTTGTAAACTGATTCATTGAAACCGCATAATCATTCCATGAGCGTTTATATACCCTTTGGCAGCTTGTACCCGGCATATCATCATGAAACTGATGTGCAATAAAGCGTTTCCATGAACGGTTAATTGCATTTTGGTTATAATCGGTTAAGCCGAGATATGATGAAATAACACCTGCGCGTTCACTTATATCCGCAAGTTCTTCACATCTTCTGTTCCATCGCTTGCCGATTGCACGCGATGTATAACCGCCTACACCGTGGTTTTGCATTACAAATTCATTTTTCCAAACCGGAAGTTTAGCCTTTTGCTCGTCGGTATAATTATTTTCAATATCATGATATATTTCATCTGCGCTTGCCGCAATTACTTCAATATCACTTTCATCATTTTTCTTGATTTCTTCTTCAACAAAAGCAACGCTCTTTTCATCAGGTGCGCCGCCCCTGTCACCTATACCGTGAAAGATATATGTATCATTAAGGTCATACTTTTCATTTTCTTTAAACTTATTAAGAACAAAATCCCAATCACGAAGCTTTGTAAGAGTGTAATAATAATCGTGCGGGTTAATACTTGCATAAACCTCGCTTCCATCAACACCCTGCCATTTGCCTATATCAAACGGAATACCGTATGCACTGCCCCAGGCAAGCTTTTGGGTAGTAAATCCCATCAGGTTTGAATGGCGTTCAATTGCAGGAAGTGCCCAGCCGAAGCCGAAGCAATCAGGCAGATAAATATCAACACTTCTTTTGCCGAATTTTTCATCAAAATAGGAATTGCCGAAAAGTATATTTCTGAAAAGTGCTTCGGGTGACGGAATATTTGTATCCCCATTTTCAAATGCAGAGCCGCAGACATTCCACCTTCCCTTTGCAATATAATCCTTCATTTTATCAAAAAGTTCAGGATAATATTCTTCCATTAGTTCATAGCGATATGAACCTTCAAAAGAAAATTTATATGAAGGATATTTTTCAAAAAGCTTAAAATTATCAACTAAAGTATTATAAATATATTGGCTGACAGTAGTTTCAAAGTCCCAACTCCACACTGTATCAAGGTGTGAAGTTGCGACTGTATATATTTTTTTCTTAGGCATAATATCACCTCAAAAGGCACTTGCCAATTATATTGCAACAATATTTACAAGCTTGCCCGGAACATAAATTTCTTTCTTAATTTCTTTGCCTGCAATTTCAGCGGCAATTTTTTCATCTTTTTTAGCAAGTTCGATTGCATCTTCCTTGCTTATATCAATTGGAACAACAATTCTTGAACGAACCTTACCTTTAACCTGAAGTGCGATTTCAACACTGTTTTCTTTAGTCTTTTCATCGTCAAATTCAGGCCACTTTGCTTCGTGTACAGCACCGCCGAAGTTCATTATTTCCCACATTTCCTCTGTAACATGAGGTGCAAATGGGTTAAGAATGATAGTTAAGTCACGAAGTTCGGCTTTATTAACACCCTTTGAATACATTTCGTTTACAAGGGTCATCATTGATGCAATAGCCGTGTTGCACTTAAGATTATCAATATCATCTGTAACTTTTTTAATTGTTTTATGCATAAGAGCTTCAAGTTCAGGTGAATATTCATCACCGTCTTTAACGATTTCTTGCAAATTCCAGAAACGCTCAACAAATCTCTTACAGCCTTTGATAGAATCACTGTTCCAAGGTGCAGCTTTTTCAAAGTCACCGATAAACATTTCATAAAGGCGCATTGTATCTGCACCGTATTGGTCAACAATTTCATCCGGGTTAACAACATTGCCCCTTGACTTTGACATCTTTTCACCGTTTTGACCGAGAATCATACCGTGTGATGTACGCTTTTGATATGGTTCTTTAGTAGGAACAACACCGATGTCATAAAGGAATTTATGCCAGAAACGAGAATAGAGAAGGTGCAAAGTAGTATGCTCCATACCACCGTTATACCAATCTACCGGGCTCCAATATTCTGCCGCTTCTTTTGAAACAAGTTCTTTATCATTGTGCGGGTCCATATATCTTAAGAAATACCAAGATGAACCTGCCCATTGCGGCATTGTATCTGTTTCCCTTTTAGCAGGTTTTCCGCAGCAAGGGCAAGTGGTGTTAACCCAATCTGTCATTTTTGCAAGCGGTGATTCGCCTGTATCGGTAGGTTCATATGAATCTACCATAGGAAGTCTTAAAGGAAGTTCACTTTCAGGAACAGGAACATATCCGCAATCGTCACACTTAACAATAGGAATAGGCTCACCCCAATATCTTTGGCGTGAAAATACCCAGTCACGAAGCTTAAAGTTTACTTTTTGGTGGCCTTTACCCTCTTTAGTAAGCCATTCGGTAATTGCTTTTTTAGCTTCTTCAACCGTCATACCTGTAAGGAATGATGAATTAACAAGTTTGCCTGTTGCACAGTCTGTAAATGCTTCGTTTTCAACACCGACTTTTGAACCAGCAACAACTTCGATAATAGGTAAATCGAATTTCTTTGCAAATTCCCAGTCACGAGTATCGTGTGCAGGAACTGCCATAATCGCACCCGTACCGTAAGATGTAAGTACATAGTCTGAAATAAAAATAGGAATTTCAGTATCATTTACAGGGTTGATACCCATTACACCATCAAGCTTAACACCGGTTTTATCCTTATTAAGTTCAGTTCTTTCAAAGTCCGACTTATGTGCAGCTTCCTGCTGGTAAGCACGAACTTCATCAATATTTTTAAGCTTATCTGCCCACTTTTCAACAAGCGGGTGTTCAGGTGAAATAACCATATATGTTGCGCCGAAAAGAGTATCAGGGCGGGTAGTATATACAGTTAAAGTATCACCCAAAGTTGTGCCAAAATCAACTTCTGCACCGGTTGAACGGCCAATCCAGTTTTTCTGCTGAACCTTAACTCTGTCAATAAAATCAAGATCATCAAGATCATCAACAAGCCTTTGAGCATATTCGGTAATTTTAAGCATCCACTGGCTCTGGTTCTTTCTGATAACTTCACTGCCGCAACGCTCACATACACCGTTTACAACTTCTTCATTTGCAAGCACGCATTTGCAAGAAGTACACCAGTTTACAGCCATTTCTTTTTTGTAGGCAAGTCCCTTTTTGAAAAGTTGAAGGAAAATCCACTGTGTCCATTTATAATAGCTCGGGTCAGTAGTGTTAATTTCCCTTGTCCAGTCAAATGAAAAGCCGAGTGACTGAAGCTGCTGCTTAAATCTTGCAACATTTTGCTTTGTTACTTCTTCAGGATGAATATGATTTTTAATTGCAAAGTTTTCAGTCGGAAGACCGAAAGCATCCCAACCCATAGGGTAAAGAACATTATATCCCTGAAGTCTTTTTTTACGGGCAACTATATCAAGAGCTGTATAAGACCTTGGGTGGCCTACATGAAGTCCCTGACCTGACGGATAAGGGAATTCAACAAGGCAGTAATATTTAGGAAGTGAAAAATCCTGCTTTGCTGCGAATGTGTTTTGAGTGTACCAAACATTTTGCCATTTGGCTTCAATCTCTTTAAAATTGTATTCCATTATTTTAATCCTCCAATAATTTTGCTGTATCTAAAACTTCGCCATCTTCCCATAAACGCTCAAGTGAATAAAATTCACGCTGCTGCTTATGGAAAATATGAATAACAACCGAATTATAATCAAGGCAAACCCAATTTGTGCTTCTGCCTTCTATATGGTGCGGCTCAACGCCGAGTTCGTCAAGCTTATACTCAACTTCATCAGCCATAGCTTTGATTTGAGTTGAACTTGTAGCTGTGGCAATTACAAAGTAATCGGTAAGAACAGTTAAATCGGTAATACCGATTACTTCAATATCCTCACCTTTCTTGCTGTCAATAGCTTTAACTGCTGTTTTTACAATATTAAGTGCCTGCATAACTTCACCCTTTCTATTTAAAATACTCATCAAGTATCCAATTATATGCTTCAACAGTCAAAGGATGAAGCGGTATTTGCCTTTTTGCCACCGACTTAATTGTATAAGCAGTGCCGTAAAGCAAACCGTATTCAATACCCTTTTCCGTTTCTTTTCTGATAACATCTACATCGGGATAATCCCTATCGGCTGAAATAAAATCGGCAAGATATACAATCTGCTCAAGCATAGTCATATTTGCCTTGCCTGTGGTATGATACCTTATAGAATTTATAATATCCATATCATCAATACCAAGCTTAATTGCCATTCCGGCACCCGATGCTTGGTGCAAAAATTTATCGCTCTTTTTATCAAAACTGTGAAGTTCAATACCGTTATTTTTAATTATTTCAAGTTGAACAGCATTATCAGTTTCTTTTGTAATATCATGCAAAAGCCCTGCAACCTCGGCTTTTTCTTCATCCACACCATAACGCTTTGCAAGTTTAATGGCACTTTGTGATACGCAAAGCGAATGGTAAAATCGCCTGTCAGATAATGTATCTTTCAAAATTTTTGCGTATTTTTCGGTATCATACATTATAAATTCGCCTCTTTATTATATAATCATATACTTTTTCAGGCACAAGATTTGAAAAATCCTCACCCGATTTTATTTTATTTCTTATTTCACTTGAACTGACCTTTAATACAGGTGAAGCCAAAAGTTTAAATTTATTTATATCAAGTCCGTTTAAGCTTGACGCAAAATCAATTATCTGTGCTTTTTCGGCTTCATTTTCCCTTGCGCTTGTGCAAAGAGTTACAAGTGTAAGAATTTCTTTATACTTATACCACTTATCAAAATGAAGCAATTGGTCTGCCCCAATTATAAGGTAAAACTCTGCATTTTTATATATTTTTTTCAGTTCAAGCAAAGTATCATAAGTATAACTTTTGCCACCACGCTTAAATTCAATATCCGATACTTCAAATTTATCATACGGTTTTATTGCAAGCCGGAGCATATTAAATCTGTCTTTTCTGCCTGCAAAATCTTCGTTTGATTTATGCGGCGGTATATTAGTCGGTATAAACAAAATCTTATCAAGCCCAAGTTCATCAAGATAATGCTTTGCCAAATTCAAATGCCCATTATGAACAGGATTAAACGCACCGCCGAAAATTCCGATTTTAAGCTTATCTGCCATAATATTTAGGTCTGTCATATTTTGCATAAGGGTTTTTAGCTTCCTTTTCTCTTTGGCGCTGTCTTTTGCCCTTAATCTTTACTTTCTTTTTAGCTGTTGCTTTTGCTGTGCCTGAGCCTCTTTTTTTCTTTTTTTCGGCAATTCGCTCTTCATCAATTTCACGGTAAAGAACAATAATTCCGCCTATAACCTGAATAACCTCGGCACCAAGCGGATCTGCAAGCTTTTGTGCAAGTTCCTTTGGTGTTTCAGGTGCAGATTCAAGGTGAACTCTGATTTTAATAAGTTCTCTGGTATCAAGTGTATCATCAATTTGGGTAAGCAAATTTTCACTTATACCCTCTTTACCAAGCTGAATAATCGGTTCAAGCCCGTTAGCTTTTGCTCTTAAAGCTGCTCTTTCTTTAGATGTCATATGATTTTCTCCAATTCTTTTGTTAGTAAGCGAAGTGCGTTACCTCTATGGCTGATTTTATCTTTTTCCTCTGCTGTATATCTGCCGAAAGCTTTGCCGTCAACCAAAAACAGAGGGTCATATCCAAAGCCCTCATTACCGTCCCTTTCAAAGCCGATAACGCCGCTGCATTCGCCCCTGACTACAATTTCCCGACCGTCAGGGAAAGTACAGCAAATAGCACAAACATAATGTGCCGTTCTCTTTTCAAGCGGTACACCGTCAAGCTTTTCTAAAAGAAGGTCATTATTTTTTTCATCATTTCCGTGTTCACCTGCGAAGCGTGCCGAAAAGATACCCGGCGCACCGTTAAGATAATCAACGCAAAGTCCCGAATCATCTGCAATAGCCGGCATATTCATTTCTTTACAAGCCGCCCTTGCTTTAAGCTTTGCATTATCTTCAAATGTTTCACCGTCTTCTTCAACATCTTCAAGTGTAACGCCAAGCATTTTTGCTGTTACAACATTTATACCGAGCGGGGATAAAATTCTTTGCATTTCCGCAAGCTTTTTCATATTATTTGTTGCTAAAATAAAATCCATATTAACACCCCTTACTTTGCTTTTTCTTCTGCATTATCTTCATCGTGCTGAATAAAATCCGTAATTTCCTTATCATCATCAGGAATTGTAGCATCAAAAAGGCCTGCTGCAAACGCATCTGCATCAAAAGGCTGCAAATCTTCAATCTTTTCGCCCACACCTACAAATTTAACAGGCACATCAAGTTCATTATTGATAGCAAGGACAACACCGCCTTTGGCAGTACCGTCAAGCTTGGTTAAAACTATACCTGTAATACCGGCAGCCTCTTTAAAATCTTTTGCCTGATTAACAGCGTTTTGACCTGTTGTAGCATCAAGTACCAAAAGAATTTCTTTTGAAGCGTCAGGCAATTCCCTTTCAATAACTCTGCTGATTTTATTAAGCTCATCCATAAGATTTTTCTTATTATGAAGCCTGCCTGCTGTATCAATAATAATTACATCACTGTTTCTTGCTTTGCCTGCCGCAATAGTATCATAAACTACCGAAGCCGGGTCTGAACCCTCGGCGTGCTTAATCAAATCCACCTGCGCTCTGTCTGCCCAAACCTGAAGTTGCTCAATTGCGGCAGCACGGAAAGTATCTGCAGCGCCCAAGATTACACTTCTGCCCTGCTCTTTAAGCCTCATAGCAAGCTTGCCGATAGTAGTGGTTTTGCCGACACCGTTTACACCGATTACAAGAATAACAGACGGCTTTGTACGAAGTCGCAAATAGCTGCCGCCCCATACAATACCCGAAACTATATCTTTCATAATTTCGCGTACCCGCCTTACATCATCAACCTTGTCATTTTCAATTTTACTTTTTAAATCACGAATAATTCTTTCAGCAGTCGGCATACCGACATCGCCCATTATAAGAATTTCCTCAAGGTCATCAAAAAACTCCGGTGTGATTTTTTCATAAGAATCCATCACCTCATCAAGCTGGGCTGTGATACCCTCATCTCTTGTTTTTTTAAGACCTTTTTTAAATATAGAAAAAATGCCCATAATTACTTCTTCCTTTATATTTATTACATTATATATTATTCAAGCCCCATTTTAGCTGCAAGTTCGGCTGTTTGAAGTTCAATAAGCTTTGATACACCCTTTTCCTGCATTGTAACACCGTAAAGAACATCCGCCTCTTCCATAGTGCCTCGCCTATGAGTAATTGAAATAAATTGAGTTTTATCCGTCATCTTACGCATATATTTTGCAAATCGCTCAACATTGACATCATCAAGCGCCGCTTCAACTTCGTCATAAATGCAAAACGGAGCCGGCTGAACTTTAAGTACACTGAACAAAAGTGCCATTGCCGCAAGCGACTTTTCACCGCCGGAGAAAAGGTTAATATTCTGAACTGATTTTCCCGGTGGCTGAATACGGATTTCAATGGGAGATTCAAGGCAGTTATCCGGCTGTTCCAAAAGAAGCTCACCCTTACCTCCGCCGAAGAAATCTGCAAAGCAAACTTTAAATTCAGCATTGATTTTATTAAACTGAGTAAGGAATTTTTCACTCATAGAAGCAGTCAAATCCTCAATTATTTTCATAAGTTCATTTTTTGACTTTTCAACATCGCCTATTTGCTCTTTAAGGAATGTATAGCGCTCGCTTACTTCCTTATATTCTTCAATAGCACCTACATTGATTGAGCCAAGACCTTTGATTGCAACTTTAATTTCGTGAAGTCTGCGCTTTGCTTCGCTCATATCATCAATTTGAATATTAAGTGCTTCAGCTTCATGCTTGGTGAGTTCATACTGTTCAAAGAGCATATCGTTTAATTCATCATACTCTTTTTTCATAGCATTTTTTCTTTCATCAAGACGAACGATTGAACCTGAAAGCTTTTCTCTATCCTGATTTTTAATTTTTTCCTCGCCGCGAAGTTCAGTTGTACGCTTTTCAAGCTCATTTCTTTGTTCTATCTGCGCACTCACATCATTATTTGACTGCTCTGCCTTAATCCTAAGGTCATTTGCATTGGCCTTAATTTCGTTAATTGAAATAAGAAGAGCCTGATTTCTTTCTTCAATAACCTTGATTTCATCCCAAATGGTTTTAACTCTGTCTGATTGAGTATTTTTTCTCAAATTAAGTTCTTCAACAGAAAGTTTGGCAGTTTCGTTATCTTTTGCAAGTGTAACAAGTTCAAGATTTATCTTTTCGCTTTTTTCCCTGTACTCGTCACGCTTTGCATTTATTTCGCTTGCATTGCCTGAAGTTTTTTCAAGTTCCTTTTCAGCTTGTGCAATTTCATTTTCAATTACTTTGATTTCATTTTCACTTGATTTTGATTCATTTTCAAATTCGGCAATTCGTTCTTTGGCACTGTCTTTTTCACTGATAAGAAGTGAAAGCTGAGATGAAAGATGCTCATATTTTTCTAAAACAAGCTTATGTTCACCCTGCGCTCTGATAAGTTCCTCTTTTGCCTGCTGTAAATCAGCTTGCGCTCCCTGCAAATTAGCAAGTGCAAAATTTGCTTCTTCAAGTGCTGTTTTATATTTAGCTTTAATTTGCTGTGCAGTTTCTTCAAGTTTCTTGGCTTCTTTATTAAGCTCATCAATCATATTTCCTCTTGAAAGAATACCTGCACCCTTTGATTGCGAACCGCCGGTCATTGATCCGCCCGGATTTATAATCTGACCGTCAACTGTAACTATTTTAAATCTGTTGGAATATCTTTTTGAAATTCCTATTGCCGAGTCCATATCTTCAACTATAACTACTCTGCCTAAAAGATTTGAAATAATATTTTTATATTCGTTCTTGCAATCAACAAGTTCACTTGCAATTGCAACAAAGCCCAAATTATCATCAAGGTCTTTTTCATCAAGATTTCTTGGCTTTATAGCTGAAATCGGGAGAAAAGTTGCCCTGCCGACACGGTTATTTTTAAGATAATAAATTGCACGCTTTGCGTCTGCTTCATTGCCGACTACTATATTTTGCATTGCTGCACCGAGTGCAACTTCAACAGCAACACTGTACTCATTATCAACAGTGATAAGCTGTGACAGCGGCCCGTGAACACCTGAAAGTGCCTTGCTTTGTGCCTGACGCATAACGGCTTTTACAGCACCTGAAAAACCTTCCATATTTTTTTCAAGGTCAAGAAGCATTTTAGCTTTTTGCGTCTTTTGGTTATATTCATTGTTAGCCTTTTCAAGTTCAGCTTTAAGCTTTTCGGCATTAGCGTTTTTATTTTCAAGCTTAATTTTATAACCCTGCATCGAGTTATTATTTTCATCAATACGAGCTTGCAAAGCTTTTAAATTTTCATCACTTTTTTCTTTAAGCTTTTCAACTTCTTCAAGGTCATTTTTTCCTTGCTCAATTGATGAATCAACAATGCTTTGCCTTGATTTAATTTCCTGTGCGGATGTAAGTGCCTGTGAGCATTTAACCCTGCAATCGGAAAGTTTAAGTGTAAGAGAAGTGATTTTTTGATTAAGTTCAACAGTAAGCTTTGAAAACTCTTCATTTGATGAAAGAAGATTATTCATTTCATCTGTAACATTTTTAAGTTCCTGCTTTTTTGCTTTTATCTCTACTTCGCTTTCGGAAATGAAGTTCTGCTTTTCTTCAATTTGAGCATCAATTGAAAGATTTGTATTATCAACATCACCGATGTCATTTTTAAGTCTTTCAATAGTTTCATTATTATGGTTTAATGTGGTTTCTAAAACCGAAGCTTCACCGTCTTTGCGTAGTGCTTCTTCCTCATAAGCTTTTGAGCCCATTCTGATTTGCTCGATTTGGGTATTGATTGAAACGGTTTTTTGCGCAATTTCTTCAATTTCTTCTTCAATAGCTTTAAGTTCTTTTTCGCAAATATCATATGATGCGTTTGCCGCGTCAATTTTATGCTCCTGCTCACGAAGCTCATTTGTAAAGCGATTTATTTTATTTACCCAAACACCGATTTCAAGTGTTTTCTTTTCATCCGAAAGGGTAATGAATTTTTGTGCTTTTTCGCTTTGCTTTCTGAGCGGCTCAACTCTGCTTTCAAGTTCGCCCAAAATATCAAGAAGTCTTACTAAATTTTCTTGTGCCTGGTCAAGCCTGCGGGTTGCGTCTTTTCTTTTATGGCGGAAAAGTGAAATACCTGCCGCTTCTTCAAAAAGTTCACGCCTATCCTCATTTTTTTGAGATATGATAGAGTCGATTTTACCCTGACCCACCATAGAATATCCGTCAGAACCAAGGCCTGTATCCATAAACAGTTCCCTAATATCCCTTGCTCTTACGGTTTCACCGTCAATTTTATATTCACTTTCACCGGAGCGATAATATCTTCTTGAAACCGTTACAATTTCACCTTTATCTTTAAGGGTTTGGTCAGTATTATCCAGGGTGAGCTGAACCTGTGCAAAACCGAGTGCTTTACGCGTAGAAGTACCGCTGAAAATTACATCTTCCATTTTAGAACCGCGAAGTGATTTTGAACTTGTTTCGCCCAAAACCCAACGAACAGCATCGGAAATATTACTTTTGCCTGAACCGTTAGGACCTACAACAGCAGTTATACCTTTACCGAAATTAAGACTTGTCCTGTCAGGGAAAGACTTAAAACCCTGTATTTCAAGTGATTTTAATACCATTATTTTATCTCCAATTCATCAACATCAAGATTATTGTTGATAACAATTTTTATGTTATATCCTCTTTCAATAAGAAGATAAATATTCGACTTTTTATTGCCTTTCAGCTTTGAAAGTGACTTTGAATTAACAGCCACTTCGTAATCAGCCGGGGGTAAATCAAGAATTTTATTTAGCATAATTCTTGATTTAACAAGCTCACCAAAGCTGTCGTGAAAACCGCCGGCAAGCATATTTTTCTTTATATCCTCGCTTGAATGAAGGCCCAAGCGAATTATTTTAATTGAATTTTCCTCAAAAAGAGGTACAAGCTTTGCCACAAGTTCAGCCGATTGCTCAGCATTCGGCGGATTGTATTCACCGCTTAAATATAAATCTGCAAGATATGTATTTTTAAGCACAACAGTAGGATAAATCCTGACAGTCTGCGGTTTAAGCGAAATGATTTTTTTAGCAGTTTCAATTGCTTTTTCCTCACTGTCTTTATACAAACCCGTCATCATTTGAAGCCCAAGTTCAAAGCCGAAAGATTTAATAAGTTTTGATGCAATTTCAACATCTTTTGAAGTGTGACCGCGCCTGTTAGCCAAAAGTACCTCGTCATCCATACTTTGCGCACCGAGTTCAATACTTGTCACACCGTATTTTTTTAAAAGTGATAATATTTCACCGTCAATAAAATCAGGTCTGGTTGAAATTCTTATACCGCTCACTTCACCTGATTTTACATATTTATACGCCGTTTCCAAAAGGGCGAGCATATATTTTCTATCTATTGCAGTAAACGAACCTCCGAAAAAAGCTATCTCATAATCGTAGCCTTTATGTTTGAGTGCCGTTAACACTGCTTTATCCACATCCGCCGTACTCGGTTGGTTATTGTGCCCGGTAATTGTTTTTTGATTGCAAAATGAGCATTGGCACGGGCAACCCAAATGCGGAACGAAAATACTGATATTACCTTTTTTCATATTACACCCATAAGCTTAAGTGCTTCCTTTGCAGCTTCTTGCTCTGCACTTTTTTTGCTTCTTCCCTTGCCTTTGCCGATAACATTTGAATTAAGATGAACTTCAACTTCAAATACTTTGTTATGGTCAGGCCCGCTTTCACCCACAAGCACATAGTTAACATTTTCATCAGGATTTTGCTGAACTACTTCCTGCAAAGTGGTTTTATAATCTTTAAAATTTATATGATGTGTTTCAACAGCGGGAGAAAGAAAAGCAAGCACAAATTTTTCAGCATTTTCCATTCCGCCGTCAAGGTAAACAGCGGCAATAAGTGCTTCAAAAGCATTTTCTAAAATCGACGATCTGTCAGCTCCGCCGGTATTTGATTCACCCTTGCCCAAAAAAAGATAATCGCCAAGTGAAATTTGCCTTGCAAAATCCGAAAGTGACTGCGTGCAAACAAGTGATGAACGAAGCTTTGATAAATCCCCCTCCGGCATATCAGGAAAACGGTGGTACAAAAAATCAGCCGAGATTATGGAAAGAACTGCATCACCGAGAAATTCCATTCTTTCATTACACTTGATTTTATTATGTCTTTCGTTAGCAAAAGAGGAATGTGTAAGTGCCTCCATAAGATATTCACGATTTTTAAAGGTATATCCTATTTTATCTTCAATAGTTGCCATAATATTTGTTAAGCCTCTTGTAAATTTTTAGAAAACCAGGTTTCCATAGTTTCAATTAAATCATTATCTATAAACCAAACTGCCTGTTTGATTGCATTTTTAAAAGTGCGTGCATCTGCCGAACCGTGTGCCTTAACAACAGGCTTTTTAACACCAAGCATAACCGCACCGCCGTATTCTTTATAATCAAATTGCTTTTTCATATCATCAATACCCGATTTAACACCAAGATATGCAAGCTTTGATAAGGTGTTTTTCATAAAGGCATCTTTAATACCATTCATCAAAACCTTTGCAACACCCTCATAAGTTTTGAGTATAAGGTTACCTGTGAATCCATCGGCAACTACTACATCCGCATCTCCAAACGGAATTTGCCTGCCCTCAATATTACCGATAAAGTTATAAGGTGCTTTGCTCATAAGTTCGTAAGCTTCCTTAACCACAGGCGTACCCTTTGTATTTTCCTCACCGTTATTTGCAAGGGCAACTTTCGGATTTTCAAGCTTCATAATTTTATTCATATAAAGGCTTCCCATTTGCCCGAATTGGTAAAGGAATTCACTTCTGCACTCGGCATTCGCACCGCAGTCCATAAGAAGAAAAGGCTTTTTTGCGCTTGGCATAACAGATGCAATCGCAGGCCTTTTAACACCCTTAATTCTTTTGGTAATAAGAGTTGCACCGACTGTTACACAGCCTGTATTTCCCGCACTTACAAAAGCATCGCCCTCACCGTCATTAAGCAATTTAAAACCGACTGCCATTGATGAATCGGCTTTTTCTTTAAGTACGCACTTTGCATCATCGTGCATTGAAATCACTGAATTTGAATTAACTATTTTTGTATTATTGAGTGCAATGTTATTGTCTTTAGCGCATTTTTTTATTACTTCTTCATTGCCGACAAGAACAGGTTTAATCCCATATTCCTTTACTGCAAGAAAAGTACCCTTGAGTATTTCAAGCGGTGCATTATCGCCGCCCATTGCGTCAATAATTATTCTTTTAATTTTTGGCAATATATTCCACCCTTTCTTTATTTTTAAAGCGTTTTAACAACTTCATCTATATAGGCGAGCGACCTGTTTGAAAGTGCTGCATAACGCTCCTTTTTATCTCTTATTTTAGGTTCAATAGCAGGAAGCACACCGAAGTTTGCACCCATTGGCTGAAAGTTTTTAACGCTTTCATCACTGATATAATCGCAAAGCGCACCTATCATAGTAATATCAGGCAAAATAAAAGGAGTTTTACCCTCTGCCTTTCTTACCGCATTTATTCCTGCAATAATGCCGCTTGACGCACTCTCCATATATCCCTCAACACCGGTAATCTGACCGGCAAAGAAAAGATTATCCTTTTCTTTGAATGAGAAATCGGCATTTAAAAGCTTCGGTGAATTGAGAAATGAATTTCTGTGCATTACACCGTATCTTACAAACTGTGCATTTTCAAGCCCGGGAATCATTGAAAAAACCCGCTTTTGCTCACCAAATTTCAAATTAGTTTGAAAGCCTACAAGATTAAACATTGTACCCTTTGAATTTTCACGCCTTAACTGAACGCACGCCCAAGGCCTATGACCCGTATTTGGGTCAACCAAGCCGACAGGCTTCATAGGGCCGAAGCGAGGAGCATCAAGCCCCCTTTTTGCAAGCTTTTCAATAGGCATACATCCCTCATAAACATCAAAATCGTGAACGACTGCGCCCTCGGCATTAACTAACTCTTCTATAAAATTTTCGTACTCGGACTTGTTAAACGGGCAATTGATATAGTCATCATCCCCTCCACGCTCATAGCGTGAAGCACCGAAAGCTTTGGTCATATCAACACTGTCGGCTGTAACAATAGGAGCTGCCGCATCATAAAACGAAAGATATTCGCCTGTTATTTCAGAAATACTTTCTGCAAGCTTACCGTCTGTAAGCGGACCTGTTGCAACAACTGTAACGGTATCACCGTCAAGTTCTAAATTTTCAACAACTTCATTTATCACTTCAATATTGGGATGTGATTTGATTTTTTCGGTAACACGGGAAGAAAAAATATCCCTGTCAACCGCCAATGCACCGCCTGCTGGAACACTCGATTGCCTTGCAACAGGAACGGTAAGCGAGCCAAGCCTTGCCATTTCTTCTTTTAAAAGTCCGGCGGCACTTTCAATTCGTGAAGCTTTAAGCGAATTTGAGCAAACGAGTTCACAAAAGAAATCCGACTTATGCGCTTCACTTTTTTTAATCGGCTTCATCTCATAAAGCGAAACCTTGTAACCTTTATTTGCAATTTGCCAAGCAGCTTCAACACCTGCAAGGCCTGCACCTATAACTCTAAATTTCATATATTACTTATTATTCTTCTGTTTTCTTCTTTTTTGGGGCAGGCTTTGTAAAGCCGCAGCCCTCTGTATCAGGGCAATAAAGCACATTACCCTTGCGCTTAAAGAGCGATTTGCCGCAACGCGGGCAAACCTCATCACTCGGCATATCCCAAGTCATAAAGTTACAATTAGGATAATTTGAGCAACCATAGAAAGATGAACCCCTCTTGGTTTTCTTTTCAATTACATCACCGCCGCATTCAGGGCATTTTGCTTTGGTTCTGAAAATAAGCGGCTTTGTATTTTTACATTCAGGATAACCCGGGCAAGCAAGGAATTTACCGAATCTGCCGACTTTGATAACCATATTTCTGCCACACTTTTCGCAAATTTCATCAGTTTCTTCTTCCTTAAGCTTTATCTTAACACCCTGCATTTCCTCTTTAGCTTTTTCAAGCGGCTTTTCAAAATCATCATAATAAAGACGAATCATCTCTTTATAATCTTTATCGCCCGAATCAATCTTATCAAGATCTGCTTCCATTTTAGATGTATATTTAACATTAACTATGTTTGGCATTTTATCTTTAAGCAGGTTTGTTACTGCTTCGCCGAGTTCAGTAGGCACAAACTGCTTGCCCTCACGCTTAACATATTCACGGTTGATAATAGTTGATGTAATAGTAACATAAGTTGACGGCCTGCCTACACCGTTTTCTTCAAGCGCTTTTGTAAGCGAAGCTTCTGTATACCTTGCAGGAGGTTGAGTGAAATGCTGATTGCCAAGAATACTCTTTAGCTTAAGTTCATCACCCTCGGCAAGTACCGGAAGCGGAGATGCGCTGTCATTCTTTTCATCATCAACCTTTTCTTCATAAAGCTTTGTGAAACCGTCAAATTTAACTGTATATCCCGTAGCTGTGAAGATATAATTTTTAGCTTCAATTTCTATCTTCATAGTTTCCTGCAAGCAAGATTCCATAAGTGAAGCAATAAATCTTTCCCATACAAGCTTATAAATTTTATACTGGTCATTTGATAAATAAGGCTTAACCTGTTCAGGTGTAACCTTTGGCATTGACGGCCTGATAGCTTCGTGTCCGTCTTGAATATTACTTTTCGATTTAAAGTATCTCGGCTTTTTAGGAAGATATTTTTCACCGAAAGTTTCGGTAATAAATTCATTACCTGCCTGCCTTGCTTCTTCTGAAATACGAAGTGAGTCTGTTCTCATATAAGTGATAAGACCGACTGTGCCAAGCTCGCCTGCTTCAACACCTTCATAAAGTTCCTGCGCCGCTTTCATCGTTCTTTTTGCCTGGAATGAAAGACGCCTTGACGCTTCCTGCTGAAGTGTGGAAGTGATAAACGGAGGTGTAGGATTTTTCTTTCTGCTGCCTTTTTTAACACTTTTTACAACATAACTTGCACCTTCAAGTTCAGTAAGAACAGTATCACTCTGCTCCTTATTTTCAATTTTGATTTTTTCGCCATCTTTAGTTGAAAGTGCGGCTGAAAATACTTTTCTTTCAGGTGGGTTGGTAAATTTAGCATCAATTGACCAATATTCTTCAGCCTTGAATGCACGAATTTCATTTTCCCTGTCAACAATAAGGCGAAGTGCAACCGACTGCACACGGCCTGCTGAAAGACCGCGCCTGATTTTTTGTGAAATAAACGGTGAAAGCTTGTAGCCGATAAGACGGTCAAGAATTCTTCTTGCCTGCTGGGCATCGACCAAATCAATATCAATTTTACGCGGATTTGCCATTCCGTTTTTTACACCGTTTTTAGTAATTTCATTAAAGGTAACTCTGTTTTCATCGTTAAGGTCAAGTCCCAAAAGAGTGGCAAGGTGCCAAGAAATTGCTTCTCCCTCACGATCGGGGTCAGTTGCGAGATATACATAATCTGCACTATCAGCCTTTTTCTTAAGATCTTTTACAAAGTTTTCCTTTCCTTTTATTACAGCATATTTAGGTTCAAAATCATTTGCAATATCAACACTGAGCCTTGCTGCCGGCAAATCTCGTACATGGCCCATTGATGCAATTACATCATAGCCTCTGCCAAGATAGCCTTTAATATTCTTTGCCTTTGCAGGTGACTCCACAATTACTAATTTAGACATATATAATTCCCATAGCCTTTCAAGATTTTTTAAACCTCTTACCCGAGGCACTTATAATCAATTTTTTTATTTCAAGAACGGTTAATGCTGCCAGCACCGATGACGCCGGCAAATTTGATTTCGCAATAACATCATCAATAAAGTTATATTCATCATCCAAGCAGTCATACACAATTTTTACATTGCCTTGAAGCTCAATTGCTTTTTCTTCAACTCTTGCTCTGTGTTCTCTGCTTTTTTCAACATTTTTAAACGAATATTTTTCTTCATCGGGATTGCTCTGCTTGATTTGATTTTGCGTTCTCGGTTTAATGCGTGCCATATTTACATCTTGCTCCGATTTATCAAGAGCAATTTGGTTTGATTCCCTAAGTTTTGACATATCAAGCGTATCAAACCTATCGGCATACGCTTTAACAACATCAACAGGGTTAATAGCCACGCCCGCACCGTTTTCAATAAGCTTATTTGTTCCTCCGTATTCAACCGAAAGAACAGGAGCCGGAACAGCATATAAATCACGCTTTTGTTCAAGCGCACGCTTTGTGGTAACAAAAGTACCGCTTTTTACACCTGCTTCAACCACAAGCACACCGAGTGAAAGCCCGCTTATAATTCTGTTTCTTACCGGAAAGTTTCTTCCGCTTGCTTTGGTAAAAGGTTGGTATTCTGTAACAAGCGCACCGTTTTGACTGATTTTTTTACGCAAATCTCTGTTTGTATCAAGATAGCTGTCGCCAAAGCCATTACCCAAAACCGCAACAGTTTGACCGCCGCCCTCAAGCGCACCCTCGTGCGAATAAGAATCAATACCGAGTGCGCCGCCGCTGATAACACTTGCTCCGGCTTCGGTTAACCCTTTTCCGAAAACCCGTGCAACCCTAACTGCATATTCACTCGCTTTTCTTGAACCTACCATTGCGATAGTAACAAGATTATCAATATCAGGCAAAATTCCGTCAACATACAAAACAGCCGGTGCATCAGGTATATCTTTAAGCCTGTTTGGATAAGACTCATCGTCATAATCGACAATCTTATATCCCTGCTGCAAGCAATAATCAATTACTTCATTGCCTTTTTCAATATCCGTGCTTATAAGTTTTTCGACTTGCCTGTTTGTTAAAAACGAACTCATTCTCCACTCGGTTTCGCCAAGATTATAAAGCTCTTTAGCCCCACCGAATTCATCAATGATTTTGGATATTTTAGCCCCGTATCCAAATACATTTTGAAGCCATATCCAATACTTTGCATTTTCACTCATCTTAACATCTCCCACATTACAATTGCCCCGGCAACATGTGCATTTAAACTTTCGGCACGACCGAGCATAGGGATTGTTACTGTTTCGTCACAGATGTTCATAACTTCATCGCTTACACCGTTAGCTTCATTTCCGATTACGCAAAGTGATGATTTCGGAAATTGCGTTTCATTTATTTTTTTAGCCGATGAATCAGGCGAAGTGGCATAAGTTTTAATGCCGAGAGATTTTGCCTTTTGCAAAACAGGCGCAAGGCTTTGACATTCAAAAACATCAAGCCTTAAAACCGAACCCATTGACGCACGCAAAACTTTAGGATTAAAAACATCGCATCCGCCCCCTACTATTACACTTGAAATACCGAGCGCTTCGGCTGTTCTGATAACAGTGCCGAGATTGCCCGGGTCTTGAAGATTATCAAGTGCAATATATTTTTGACCTGTTTTTAATGAAATATTTTCATTTTTCATTTTGCAAACTGCAAATACGCCCTGCGAATTTTTTGTTTCGCTTATTTTTTGTGAAAGTGTATCACTTATAAAATATGAATTTTTGCTTTTCCTTTGCATTTGAACAGACGCATCAAAATACTTTTCATTAGCACTTTCGGTTATTAAAAAAGTTTCAACTTCATAAGACGAATTAAGGGCGTCAAAAACAAGCCTTGCCCCTTCAAGCACAAACAAGCCTTGAGCCTTACGCTCCTTGGAAGAGGTAAAGAGTTTTTTAACGCCCTTTATTATTTCATTATTTTTACCTGTGATTTTTTCCATACACAACTCCAAGAAAGTGTGCCAATAATTTACATTCGTTTAAAGAAATCACTGACTGCATTATTATATTATAATTTTATATTATATTACATTATATGTATAAAAATTTCAATACCTAAAATAAAAAAAGAGAGATAAATATTAAAATTCATCTCTCTGAAAAACTATTTTGTTTTTATGCTTTTTACTTTACTCCACTTTGAATAAACAGTTTTTGAATTCTTTGTTTTATAAGCTCTGACTTTTACATAGTATTTCTTGCTTTTTTTAAGCTTTTTAACCGTTGTTTTTGAAGAAGTCACCTTAACTGTTTTAGTGGTTTTTTTAGTAAATTTTTTACTTGTTGATACTTTTATTTGATACCCTGTTGCCGATTTATTGTTTGAATTACTTACGGTAATTTTCTTTTTACCGCCTTTGAGCGAATAAATCTTTGGCGTTTTGAGTATTTTTTTAGGTTTGCCCTTTGTTTTATATGAATAGCCGCATTTAGCACAGACATAAGTGTTATATCCGCCGGCAAAATAAGTCGGTGCTGTTGTAGTTACATTATAAATATGGCTGCAAACATAATTTGAAAATGAAAATCTATATTCCTTAGTACTTACGATTTTAACAAGATATGTACCTTTATCCAAATCAATATCTTTAGTTGAAGTTTTGGCCAAATCGGAGCTTGAAAAAATATAGATAACATCCAAGCTTTTAGACATATCACTGTTATAAACTTCAGCAGTTGCAATGCCTGAAGAAGTGAGTGACAAGGTATATTTTCCCTTATTTTTCAAATCAATTTTGTACCAATATGAGCCGTCATCATCGGTTGATAAACCGCTGTAAACCTTTCCGATTTCAACTGCTTCAGGATTAACATAGCTGTTTAAACCAAAGCTTGCATTAAGCGCATATTTACCGTTTGCCTCTACTCTTACATAGTAATCACCCGGATTTAAAACAACGCTTTCGCTTTTAGTTTTGGTTTTAGTATCATTAAATTCTTTAATTACGGTTGTAAAATAAGTTTTAGAAAATTCAGAATTGTAAAGCTTAACATCAAGTGCGTCATAAGTTTTCATTTGAAGCTTAAATTTGCCTTGATAATCAATATGAAATTTAAACCAAGTTGCTCCATCGGTAATCTTGGAATCGTATTCTTCACTCCAAGCTCCGTTTAATTTAAGTTCCTTGGTTAATGTAGACGCGTTTTCATCCGCAAATGCAATATTAACACAAAAAATGCTTGAAAAAGCTAATAATACAGCCAAAATCACACTTGAAATTTTCTTCATCACTATCACCCTTTCAATATAACAATACCACCATTTTATACAAATGTCAAAATTTATTTTGATTTTTTTATTTGATTATTGTAATCAGGTTAACCGTCGCAGATATGTGTTATTCGCCCTTAATTCGCCTAAGGGCATTTTTTTCTAATCTGGAAACCTGTGCCTGCGATATTCCCACCTCTTTTGCAACTTCCATTTGCGTTTTACCCTGCATAAAGCGAAGATACATAATATTGCGTTCCCTGTCATCAAGCTTTTTAATTTCATCTTTGATTGAAATTTCATCTATCCAGTCCTTGTCGCTTGAACTGTCGCCAACTTGGTCCATTACATATATTGTATCTCCCCCGTCATTATAAACAGGCTCATACAGGCTCACAGGGTCAACAATAGCTTCAAGTGCAAGCACCACATCACTTTTTTTCATATCAAGGCGATCAGCTATTTGCTCAATAGTAGGCTCTTTGCCCTGCTCGTTAATAAGCTGTTCTTTAATCTGCATTGCCTTATATGCTGTATCGCGCATACTTCTGCTTACTCGCACCGGGTTATCATCACGCAAATATCTTCTGATTTCACCTATACACATCGGCACAGCATAAGTGGAAAAGCGGACATCAAGGTTTGTATTGAAATTATCTATCGCTTTAATAAGCCCTATTACACCGACTTGGAAAAGGTCATCCATATTTTCGCCCCTGTTTGAAAAGCGCTGAACTACTGATAAAACAAGGCGCAAATTTCCTTCTATAAGCTCATTTCTTGCGTTTTTATCCCCCGCCTGAGCCTTTTTTAAAAGTTCCATTTTTTCCTTTTCTTTCAGCACTTTTAATTGGCTTGTATTTATCCCGCAAATTTCGACTTTATTATACTGCACATAATCACCCTTTAATTTTTTATGTACAGTTTATTATTGCCAAGATAAGTGAAAAGTATAAATAAAAAAGGAACGATTTTCGTTCCTTTTTATAATTCTTATTCAGTTATGTTTTTAATAATTTGCTCCATCTGAGGCATTTTATCTTCCATATCGCTTACAAGTGCAAACTGATTTTTTGCACGCACAAGGTTATGAGTAGGATATGCCGTTTTAAAATATGTATCACCGTTAATATAATCGGTAAGAAAGCGCATACCGCATTCAAAAGTCATCAGCTTTGCCGAAAAAGCAAGATTATCAATTTCACATTGATTAAGTGCGCTTCCCGCCTCGCTCAAAAATCCCTTTGCATAAGCTTCAAAATAATCAAGATTTATTTTTACATTATCGTAATTATCGTCATCTTCTGCACAGGAATTTGCGCCAAAGCGAATTGAATCACCAAAATCATAAAGTGCAAGCCCCGGCATAACAGTATCTAGGTCGATCACACAAATTGCATCATCACTTTCACTGTCAAAAAGGACATTATTAAGCTTGGTATCATTATGCGTTACACGAAGCGGAAGTTCACCCTTTTCAATAAGTTCAACAAGCTTTTTGCAATCTTCTCTTCTATGCATAACAAACTTAATTTCATCACTGCAAGAGGCAACTCTGTCTGCCTTATCAGCTTGAACAGCAGGGATAAATTCATTTTCATATCGCCAAATGGTATTATGAAAATTCTTAATTATCTCACTCAAAGTTTCAGCAGGGAAATCACTTAAATACTTTTGAAATCTGCCGAATGCTTTACCGCTTTTGCCGAAAATCTCTGCGCTGTTAACAGTATCATAAGCCTTTGAATTATCAACAAAGCGATATGCACGGTAACAATCACCGTTTTCATCTTTAAAATACTTGTTTTTGTCATATGTTCTGATAAAATGGAGCGTTTCCCTGTGGGGATTACCTCCGTTTTCTATGATTTTTTTTCTTAAAAATTCTGTAACGGAAAAAACATTATTCATAAGTGAATCAATATCCGGGAAAATATTTGTATTTACTTTTTGAACAACATATTTTTTTTCTTTTCCGTTTTCAATATATTTTGCAAGATAAGTTGTATTTATATGACCTGAGCCGAAAACATTACATTCTTCAAGTTCACCTTTAAAATTGAACTTTTCAAGTATATCGTTAATTTCCATCAAATGCTCCTCTTTAAAAGATAGTTTTATTATTTTATCATACATAATAACAAAATTCAAGAGGGGCAAAAACCCCTCTTAAATAATTATTCACTTCTGAGTGCATCAATAGGACTCATTTGTGCAGCCTTTCTTGCAGGATAAATACCGAAGAACAAACCTACGCCGCTTGAGAACAGCAGTGCAACAAGTATAAGCCACCATGTAATATTAGGCTTGATATTTATTACCGAGCATGCGGCAAACGCACCTGCAACACCAATTGAAACACCGATAATACCGCCTATCAGGCACAAAATTATCGACTCCGTCAAAAACTGCATTGTAATAACTCTTGTTTTTGCGCCAAGTGATTTTCGTATACCGATTTCACGCGTTCGCTCCGTTACCGAAACAAGCATAATGTTCATTACACCGATACCGCCTACAATAAGCGAAATTGCACCTACACAGGCAATAAATGCTGTAAGAACAGTCATAATTATATTAACTATATCAACATATGTTGCCATATTTTGAGCAGTATACATACTATTTGAATAGTTACCGTGTGCGGATTTAAGATAGTTTACGGCTGCATTACCGACTGCATCATAATCATAACCGTCTTTAGCAATAACAAATACACTGCCGAGGTTCGCTTCAGCACCGGTAATCTGTGTAAGCGTTGTACAAGGTAAAAACAGTGCAATAACAGTTTTATCCCCGCCTGCGCTTTGGAATATATTGCTCATTGAGCTTGAACCACCAAGTGAGTTTGCAAGAGTATCAATATTTGCAACACCGCAAATTTTGATTTTCATTGATTTACCGCTTGAAGATACGGTTACATATTCATTAGTAACATCCTCATAACCATAAGCCTGCTGTGCCGAGTTAGTACCCATTACAGCAATTGGAGCATTTGCATTATATTCCTCATCAGTGAAAAAACGCCCATATTCACAAGTATTGGTAAGTGCAAACTGAACATCGCTGTTAACACCGATAAGCATTGCAGTAGCTTCCGTAGCAGTTGAATCAATTGTTGCACGACCAAAGCCCATAAGCATAGGTGAACAACGCTCAACACCGTTTACTTTAGTTTTAATATTTTCTACATCATCAAGAGTAATATAGTCATTATCAGTAGCAGATGTGGCATCAACGCTGACAAGAACTGCGTTTGAACCCATATCTTCAATAAGGCCGACGATATAATCTCTTACACCGGTACCTGCACCGATAATCATAATAACGGAGCTGATACCGATAATAATACCAAGCATTGTAAGAAGACTGCGCATCCAATTTGACTTAATACACTTGACTGCGATTTTCAGACTTTCTGTAATATTCACTGTAAAGTCTCCTTACTTATTTGTGCTGTCTACTACCTTAACTTTAAAGGTATCTTCTTTATAATCTGTTTTTGGTGATGCAACAATTCTGTCACCCGGCTTAAGACCCGAAGTTACTTCATAAGCTGTATCTGAAATTGCACCTGTCTTAATTTCAGTCTTGGTAACTGTTTTATCCTTGTCGTTATAAAGATATACATATGAACCTGTTTTTTCAAGTGTAATTGATTCAATAGGAACAACTGTTACACCAAGATACTGACCTGTTTGAATTTCAACATCGGCATCAAAACCTGCAATAATGTTTTCATCAGGATTTTTAATTTCAATTGTACATTCAACACCTGCACCTGAATTTGTAAGTGATGAAAGACCGCTGACACCTGCCATTGAACCTACGCTGTCAAGAATTGAGCTTGATGAACCACCTGTGGCAGTAGGTGCAATAGAGGCAACTTCACCCTCATATTCACCGTAAGCAGTAGTAACCTTTGCCTTCATACCGAGTTTGACTTTATGAACATCATATTCACTGAGGCTGACTGTTGCAACAAGAACATCGTGATTTTCAAGCGTGATACCTGCCTGAAGTGCAGTAGTTTGAGAGTCAGGTGAAATGTCAACCTTTGTAATCACACCGTCAAAATCTGCTGTCCAGCCGTTTGCAAGTGCTGTTTGCTGCTCTTTCATTGCATCAAGAGCCTTCTTTGTAGCGGTAACTGCTGATTTTTGGGCAGTAACAATTGATTGATCGCCCTGTGTTTTATATACTTCATATTGAGCCGAAAGCAATGCTTTTTGAATTTCCAAACCTGTAAGAACTGCGTTATCAGAATCAGAAACACCTTTGGCAAGTGCCCTGTAATCAATTGAAGATACAGCGGCTTTAATCATATCAACGGCAACGCCGCTTTCAACAACCAGCTTGGTTGAATCAACAATGCCGTTTGTAATAGCAGTCTGAATATCTTTACCTACTAAATCAGCAATGGTCTTGCTGTTAAGCTGACCTGAAGCAATTGCACCTGAAATTGAATTTGCAACTATTCCCGAAATAGTAGTTAATGTTTTAACATCATTAGTTATTGACGCAATATTTTTGTTTATTTCAACAAGTGCTTTTGAAATATCGTTGATAGAAGCTGCAGCTGTGGTAGTGGCATTTGGGTCTTCTGTAAATACTGCTACATAGTTAACATCGCTTGTCAAATGGAAAGTCCAAGACTGTGAATTTGAAAGCGGTGAATTACCTGCCAAATATGCTGCACGGGAAGAATACCAACCAAGGAAGAGCCAACCTGAACTTGGGGTTGCCTTAATCGTAACATTACCAATATCCTTCCTGTACTTGCCGGAACCTGAAACCGTACCCGAAACAGAAGTAGGATAAGCAGAAAGTGCTACTGTATACTTCGGTGAGCCATCATCTGTGGTAGGCTGAGTTGTAGTTGTAGTAGTGGTGGTAGTAGTTGCTGCTTTAGTTGTGGTAGTTGCAAGCCACTGTGAAACACGGTTAGTTGTGCTTGCCTTAGTCGTAGTTTTAGTAGTTGTTGTTTTCTTCTTTTTAGTAGTTGTCGTTTTAGCAATTTTCTTATTAAGCTTTGCAATCTTTTTTTCAATCGCATCTATTTGCTTTTTGTATGTAGATGCCTTGTTGTTTGCTGTTTTTTGATTTTTTACAGCATTGTTATAGTTTTTCAAAGCGTCATTATAAGAAGTTTGAAGTGAAGATACCTGCGAATCAAGTGAAGTGGTATCAAATGTTGCAAGAACATCACCTTTTTTAACTTGGTCGCCTACTTTAACATTAACACTTTTAACGGTTGCAACTGTGCCAACCTTATAATCCTTTGAAGTGCCGGCAGTAACATCACCTGTTAATGATACCTTTTCGTAAATATCCCCCGTTGAAATTGTGTTGAGCTTAACCTCTTCGCCGCTTTTCGATTTAGTTATACCGAAAATGCAACCGGCTACAATCGCAATAACGAGTATTATACTTATAGGTACAATAATCTTCTTTTTGCTCTTTTTAACTGTTGCCATAACTTAACCCTCTTGTCTATTCTAAAAGTTAATTTTAATTACACGGATAGTATAATTCCGTTTTGTATAATTGTCAATAACATTTTGTAAAATCGAAAAAAATTCACAATTTGTTAAATTACAACAATTTATATAAATTATTTATTAGCTTCAAGTGCGCGTTTTCCAATATCTTTTCTGTAATGTGCATTATCAAAATGAATATTTTCCACCGCTTCATAAGATTTTTTAAGTGCGTCTGCAAGGCTGTCACCCAAAGCGGTAACGCCTAAAACTCTGCCGCCCGATGTAACAAGCTTATCATTTTCAATTTTAGTTCCTGCGTGGTAAACGGTAACACCGTCAAGCTGGCCTAATGTAAGGCCTGTGATTTCAACACCCTTTTTATATGATTTCGGATAACCACCGGAAGCCATAATAACACAAGCGCAGGCTTTTTCGCTCCATTCAATATCAAGTTCAGAAAGAGTTTCGTTATTTATTGCTTCAAAAATATCAATAATATCTGTTTTAAGTCTTGGTAAAACAACCTGCGTTTCAGGGTCACCGAAGCGGCAGTTATATTCAATTACCTTTGGTCCTTTCGGTGTAATCATAAGTCCGAAGTATAAACATCCCTTAAATGTTCTGCCCTCTTGGTTCATAGCATTTATAGTAGGCATAAAGATTTTATCCATACATTCAGCTGCCACTTCTTCGTTATAATACGGATTTGGCGATACGGTACCCATACCGCCTGTGTTAAGTCCCTTATCACCGTCAAGTGCACGCTTATGGTCCATAGAAGATACCATAGGTTTAACGCACTTGCCGTCTGTAAATGCAAGAACGGAAACTTCAGGACCGGTCAAAAATTCTTCAACAACAATGTTGTTGCCGGAAGCGCCGAAGATTTTATCTTCCATAATTTCTTTGACACCGGCAACAGCGTCATCAAGATTTTCAGGAATAATTACACCCTTGCCCAAAGCAAGACCGTCCGCCTTGATAACAGTAGGAAATTCATTTTTCTCTTTAATATATTCAATAGCGTCATTTGCGTTATCAAAAACTTTATATTCAGCGGTAGGAATATTATATTTTTGCATAAGCTCTTTTGAAAAAACTTTTGAGCCCTCAATAATAGCGGCATTTGCGCGTGGGCCGAAAGTTTTAAATCCTGCGTCGTTAAGTGCATCAACCATACCTGCAACAAGCGGGTCATCAGGTGCTACTACAACTAAATCAACGCTTAATTTTTTAGCCAAATCAACTACGCCGTCAATATCCGTAGCCGAAACATCGAAACATTTTGCATCATATGAAATGCCACCGTTACCCGGTGTGCAAAAAATTTCATCAACCTTGCTTGATTCTTTAATTTTTCTGATAAGGGCGTGTTCTCTTCCGCCGCCGCCAACAACAAGAACTTTCATAATTTCCTCCGAATTTGTAATAAATATGTAAATAATATAGTAAATGCAATAGCAAAACAAGGGGTGAACTGAATCACCCCTTATAATTATTTTTCGTTTTTATTGATAATTCTTGTTTCTTCTTCCTTTGTTTCAAGATTTATGAAACGAACAAAAAGAGAAACCTTATTATCCTCATTAAGATTAGTCCAAATCATATTGGTGAACTCATCAATATCGCTATTGATTTCAACAGGAGTAGGCTCACCCTCAAATGACGGAATAGGATTGCCGTCGCATTTATATGTATGAATAAAATGGCCAAGCCCTCTTCTTGCAGGGTATTCATAGAAAAATCTAACACACTCCGGTTCACCGCAGTTTGACTTAAGTATGGAAAGATTATAATTACCGTTTTCCTTTAAAATACCTGAAATTCTCGGTGTGTAATTTGGTGCATCAGGCTCAAATTCTCTTGTGATAAGTGCATCGTGATAGCAATCACCCTTTGCAAAAGAATCATAAATAGTATCGGTTTGATCGCCGTTTGTAACGATTGTGTCACCGCCGAACTTAAGAACAGGGTTATAAATAATAAGTGAAGGGTCTTCCATTTTTGACTCATCAAAAGCCTTGGTGCGAATTCCGCCACGCTCATTTTCTTCAAAAATTCTGTTACGGCTGTTTACACTTCTGCCCATAATGAAGTAAGCACAAACTGCAAATTTGCCGTCATCACTTTGACCGAGAACAATGCCTCTGCCCGGATATGAATTCGTATTAAGTTCACTTGCAAGAGATTTGATTTCCATAATTACACCTCAATATCATTCAGTAATTTTAGTTTTATTATTAACAACTTCTATTTTATCTTGGCAGAAAAGAGAAACTGCTTTTGGAAGAATTTTCCATTCGCATTCTTCCATAACACGCTTTTGCAAAATTTCAGGGGTATCATCAAATTTAACCTCGCTTGACTTTTGCAAAATGATAGGACCGCCGTCACATTCCTCTGTTACAAAATGGACTGTTGCACCTGTGAGTTTAACTCCGCTTTCAATAACCTTTTCATGCACATGAAGCCCCCAATATCCCGGCCCGCAAAAAGACGGGATAAGCGCAGGGTGAACATTCATCATTTTATTTGGAAAAGCCTTAACTATCTGCTCATCAAGAATAGTCATAAAGCCGGCATATACTACCAAGTCAGCCTTTGCTTCAAGTAAAATATCCCTAATGGCACGGGTATATTCCGCCCTGTCTTTATAGTTTTTCTTTTCGCAAATTTTAGTTGCTATATTGTTCTTTTTTGCTCTCTCAAGAGCGTATGCATCAGGGTTTGAAGAAACAACAAGCGTGATTTTTCCGCCGATTATTTCACCTTTTGCCTGTGCGTCAATAAGTGCCTGAAGATTAGTACCCCCACCTGACACTAAAACAGCTATGTTTTTCATCATACGAGTTCAACACCCTTTTCGCCTGCTTTGATTTCACCGATAACGCAAGCGTCCTCGCCGTTTTCTTTAAGTATTCTTACAGCTTCATCTGCCTTATCATTATCAACTGCGATAACAAGGCCTGTACCCATATTAAATGTGTTATACATATCTCTTTCAGGGATATTACCCTCACTTGCGATAAGGTCAAAAATAGGCTTTTTAAAGCACTTATCTTTTTCAATAACAGCCTTGAAACCGTCATTTAACATTCTCGGTACATTTTCATAAAATCCGCCGCCGGTGATATGGCTGATAGCATTGACATTGACGCTGTCCATAAGATTAAGAAGCGGCTTAACATAAATTCTTGTAGGAGTCAAAAGCTCTTCGCCAAGAGTTTTGCCAAGCTCTGCCACATGAACGCCAAGCCTTTCTTCAGTGATGTTAAACACTTTTCTTACAAGTGAAAAACCGTTTGAATGAACACCTGATGATGCAACGCCGATAAGTGCATTTCCGCTTGCAAGATTATCGCCTGATACAAGCTTATCCTTTTCGCCGATACCTACCGTAAAACCTGCAAGGTCATATTCTTCATTTGGCATAAGGCCCGGATGTTCTGCTGTTTCGCCGCCGACAAGTGCGCAGCCTGCCTGAACGCAACCTTCAGCCACACCGCTTACAATTTGCTCTATCTTTTCAGGATAGTTTTTACCGCAAGCAATATAATCAAGGAAGAAAAGCGGCTTTGCACCGGAGCAAGCTACATCATTAACACACATTGCTACACAGTCAATACCGATAGTATCGTGCTTATCAAGAAGAAAAGCAACTTTAAGCTTGGTTCCTACACCGTCTGTTCCTGAAACAAGCACAGGATTTTTATAATTACCTGCGCCTAAAAGTTCAAACATACCGCCGAAACCGCCGATTGAACCCATTACACCCGGAATTTCAGTGCGCTTTACATGTGATTTGATAAGTTCAACAGATTCATAACCTGCTGTAACATCTACGCCTGCTTTAGCATAACTTTCGCTGAATGACTCCATATATAATCTCCTTTTAAATGTTCGCGTTTTACGCAATCTTATTTTTTATCGTGAATGTTTGTTAAATTTCTTTAAGCTTTTCTTGAAGTGCAATATCCTTTTGGCGAACCTGCTCTGCCATATCCTCACGCATTTTAATAAGCTTTGCCATAAGTTCATCATCCCCTACCGCAAGAATTTGAGCCGCCAAAAGAGCCGCATTTTTAGCTGCGTTAACACCTACTGTTGCAACCGGAATACCCGGTGGCATCATAACAGTTGCAAGCATTGCATCCATTCCGTCAAGCACCTTTGCACTGCACGGAATACCGATAACCGGCAAAGTGGTTGAAGCGGCAAGTACACCGCCCAAATGTGCAGCCATACCTGCTGCGGCAATAATTACACCAAATCCGTTTTTAATTGCATTTGCCGAAAATTCGTGTGCTTCATTCGGTGTTCTGTGTGCACTCATTACACGAACCTCGGTTTCAATACCCAATTCCTTGAGCTGTTTGATTGCAGGGGTTACGATAGGCAAATCGCTGTCTGAACCCATAATAATTGCAACTTTTTTCATAGTTAATAATCCTTTCAAAAAAGTTTATTTTATACTTTCAACGCAGTATTCAAAATACGCATTGCTTTCATCCGGATAAAAAGTACCGTAATCATACTCATAAATATACGGTTTTGCCGATCTTGAATTCTTCGCCAAGGCAAAATATGTATTTGCAGTATAATTTTTGGTATAACCCTGAAGCCTCGGGTCAAAAATATATGGCTTACCGGCAAGGTAAATTACAGACCATTTGTGCATAACCTTAGAGCCGTCATTATTTTTGAATTTACCGGCATTAAGTGTAATAAAACCGTCATATCTCTTTTCACTGTTTGAAAAAAGTGCGCTGATACAGTTATTAAAATTACTGTTACAGCCTACACAATCCCAACCGTGCTTTTTAAAGTTCCTTGCGTGCCAAACATAGATAGCTTTAACCTTATCATAAGTGGTTTTATATTTTGCGATATTCACACCGCCGTCGGTATATTTTTTAATTCTTTGTGCACCTGAATTATCTGTTTTAACGGCATTGAGCATACCTTTGACGCTAAGTCCTCTTTTAATATGAACTCTTTTTACTTTTTTTGAAAATGTACCCACATAAATTGTATCATCAACTTTTTTAAATGCCGCAATTCTGAAATAATACTTGCCCTTTGCAAGCCCGTTGATAACTTTTCTTGACTTGCTTTTACCGTAAACCATTACGGTTGATTTTGAAGCATCATCTTTAAAATCCTTATTAGGTGAATATTCAATAACATAGCCGCTTACATTTTTGCATTTTTTCCATTTTACCGTTGCTTTGCCCTTGGAGTTATATTTTACCGATGATAGCTTAACATCAACCGGGCATGTGAAAATTTTTGCAGGGGTACTGTATTGGCCGAAATTATAAGTGCCGTTATCAAAAACAAATGAGCGCACGCAAACCTGATAGCCGGTATTTTGCTTAAGATTTCTTAAAACATAACTATATGTATTACAGTCAACATAAGCCTGCGGAAGATAAGTATCTGTTTTACCGTCATAAAGCGATACTTCGTATCCGTCAACAAAACCGTAATATGAGCAGTTCCAATAAACAGACACTTCCGTTTTACCGACTTGCGATACTATAATTTCATCAATTACGCTGTGTTCAATTTCTTCTTTTTGATTATCTTCAAATAAAATATCATGCCATTCATCAGCCATTGCCGGCGAAGCACCGGCAAAAGCTATGCAAACTATAAGTGATAATGATAAAAACAAACTTAATACTTTTTTCATACAAAAATTCCCAATAAAATATATTTTTTAGTATTATATATTATACAGAGGTGTTTTTCAATAACAATTTTAACTTTATTATAAAATTATAAGGAATATAGTATATTTTAACATAGAATAATAATTATTACAATTATATAAGAAAAGAAAATTGTTGACTATTTGAAGGTTTAGTGTTATATTATTAGCGTAATATTAAAACTGTGATTAGGCGAGTAACTGCTTAAGTTTTGTTTCAGAGAGTTGCCGTGTGGTGCAAGGCAATACAGGCAGGCAGTGAAAAACACCTATGAGTTCCCGAAAGAAAGCATTTTTATTTATTTGCAAGTAGACTCGGGCGTGCAAGAGCGTTAATCTTTTGAGTGAGCCGATTATGGCTAATTTAGGTGGTACCACGGAAGCAGTCTTTCGTCCTATTGGACTTAAGGCTGCTATTTTTTTATTAAGTACACTTTGACAAAGGAGAACAGTATGGAATTTTCAACAAATTACAGAACAAAACCTATGAATGAATTTTCAGAGGCAGACATCAATTCAACAGTTAAAATTGCCGGCTGGGTTGAAAACATTCGTGACCACGGCGGCGTATCTTTCATTGACCTTAGGGATATGTACGGGGTTATGCAGGTTGTAATGCGTGACACAACCCTTCTTGACGGAATCAGCAAGGAAGATTGCCTTTCAATCGAAGGTATTGTTGAAAAAAGAGATGAAGATACAATCAACCCTAAAATTGCAACAGGCACAATTGAAGTCGAAGCAAAAAGCGTAACCACCCTTGGAAAAGTTAGGCAACCGCTTCCTTTTGAAATTCAAACCTCTAAAGAAATTCGTGAAGATAAAAGACTTCAATACCGTTTCCTCGATTTAAGAAACGAAAAAGTTAAAGATAATATCATTTTTAGAAGCAAGGTTATTGCATATCTTCGCCAGGTTATGAGCGAAATGGGATTTTTGGAAATGCAAACACCTATTCTTTGTGCTTCATCACCTGAAGGTGCGCGTGACTATGTAGTACCTTCCCGTGTTCACAAGGGTAAGTTTTATGCACTTCCGCAGGCACCACAGCAATACAAGCAGCTTCTTATGGTATCAGGTATTGATAAATATTTCCAGGTAGCACCTTGCTTTAGAGATGAAGATGCAAGAGCTGACCGTTCACCGGGTGAATTCTATCAGCTTGACTTTGAAATGGCATTTGCCACACAGGAAGATGTATTCAAAGTCGGCGAAGAAGTGCTTACAAAAACATTTGAAAAATTTGCACCAAAAGGTTACAGCGTAACAAAAGCACCGTACCCTGTAATCAGCTACAAAGAATCTATGCTTAAATACGGTACAGATAAGCCTGACCTTAGAAACCCGCTTGAAATTGTAGATGTAACAGAATTTTTCCAGCGCTGCACATTTAAGCCTTTCCATGGACAGACAGTAAGAGCTATCAAAGTACACGCAGATATTTCAAAAGGCAAGCACGAAAAGCTCCTTAAATTCGCACAATCTATCGGTATGGGCGGCCTTGGCTACTTACTTGTACAAGAAGATAAAACTTATAAAGGCCCTATTGATAAATTCATTCCTGACGATATGAAAGAAGAACTTGCACAAATTGCAAGCCTTGAAATCGGCGATACAATATTCTTTATTGCTGATAACGAAGCTAAAGCTTGCGAATATGCAGGCCAAATCAGAACAAAGCTTGGCGAAATGTTTGACCTTCTTGAAAAGAACGCATATCGTTTCTGCTTTATCAACGACTTCCCTATGTTTGAATATAAGGAAGAAGAAAAGAAAATCGGATTTACTCACAATCCGTTTTCAATGCCGCAGGGCGGACTTGAAGCACTTGAAAATGAAGACCCGCTTTCAATTCTTGCTTATCAGTATGATATTGTTTGCAACGGTGTTGAACTTTCATCAGGCGCAGTTCGTAACCACGATATTGATATTATGAAAAAAGCATTTGAAATTGCAGGATATGATGAAGAAGTGCTTAAAGAAAAATTCGGCGCACTTTACACTGCATTCCAATTCGGCGCACCGCCACACGCAGGTATGGCACCTGGTATTGACAGAATGATTATGCTTCTTAGAAATGAAGAAAACATCCGAGAAATAATCGCATTCCCAATGGACGGTAAGGCGCAAGACCTTATGTGCGGAGCACCAAACGAAATCACTGAGCAGCAGCTTCGTGAAGTACACATTAAGCTTAGAAAGTAACAGAGGATAAAATTATGATTACTAAAGAAGAAGTAATTAAGCTTGCAAACCTTGCAAGGCTTGACTTTTCTGATGATGAGCTTGACAGAATAATCAAAGATATGGGAGATATTATTGCATTTGCCGACACCATTAACAACTCGGTTGAAGGTGACGCAGATAAAATCAGGAACATTGCTTCTTGTGCTACTCCGGCCGAAGAATTCAGGAAAGATGAAGTTAAACCGTCACTTCCAAATGAAAAAATACTTTCAAATGTAAATGCATCAAAAGGATGCTTCTGTGTAAAGGGAGGTATATAAATGAGAGAAATCATTTCACCTTTATCACAAATGCTTAAAAGCGGCGAAATATCATCAGTTGAGCTTACAAATAAATATATTGAAGCAATTGAAAATGATAACCCAAAGTACAATGCCTATGTTTCAACCACATTTGACAAGGCAATTGAAAACGCAAAATTTGCTGATAAACTTATAGCCGAAGGTAAAGCAACAGCACTTACAGGTATTCCGATGACTCTTAAAGATAATATCTGCTCAGACGGTGACCTTACGACCTGCTGTTCAAAAATACTTGAGGGTTTCAGACCGTATTATGATTCAACAGTATGGTCAAAGCTCAAGGCACAGGGTGCAGTAATGCTCGGCAAAACCAATATGGATGAATTTGCTATGGGTTCAACAAGCGAAACGAGTGTTTACGGCGCACCTTTAAATCCGAGAAACACAAAGCATGTAACAGGCGGTTCATCAGGCGGTGTTGCATCTGCTGTATGTGCCAACCTTGCAGGTTACGGCTTAGGTTCGGATACAGGCGG